>JANQMO010000043.1 GCA_028280025.1 Chlorobium sp.
CTTTTGAATACAGCTGATAGAAAAGGTTTGGTCACTTTTAATATCACCGTTTCTCAAGAGTTTTCAGACCTTTTTTATTTTTTACCGGACACTACTGACACGCCGTATTGGATGCGGAAGAATAGGCGTATATTACCCCGGCATTACGACTCGGATAACTTGTGTTGAGAACGGTGATACATTTTTCGCTCCGAATAAAGACATTTTGCTCCCTTGCTGCACTCTTCCTGACTGCCCTTTTCCCCGGCAGGCTTTCCGGAGCAGACACAACGAAACATATTCTGACGCTGGAACAGTGCATCGGGATCGCCCTCGAAAACGCCTCTTCGGTTAAAAAAGCCGAACAGGCCTACATGCTCCAGGGAACCGACCTTTTGAAGAGCTACGGCCAGTTCCTTCCGAAAGTATCGGTTTCAGCCGGGTACACCCCTCTTTCCGCAGCAAGGACCTACGCGGACCCTGAAAACGAAACCGTCAGTACAACACAAACCGAACGTATCGATCTTGCACTCACCACTTCACTGAACCTCTTCAACGGCTTCAAGGATTACGCCGCATTGCGCTCCTCCATGAAACTCCGGGAAGCATCGGGCCTGACACTCGAACGTGCCCGTCAGGTTATCGCCTATGATGTCACCCAATCGTACTACCAGGTTCTGCTCGATACACAACTGCTCACCATCGCAAGGGAAAACCTCTCATCGTCCAGGGACCAGCTCAAGCTTACGCGCCGCCAGTATGAGATCGGGCTCAAACCGGTAACAGATTTCTACCAGCAGCAGGCCGAGACTGCAAACAATGAGCTTTCGGTCATACAGTCAGAAAACAACCTCCGCGGCAGCCGTCTTGAACTTCTGAGAAAACTGCGTCTTGATCCGAACAAGAAAATCGTGGTCCAGGATATCCCTCAACAGGCTCTTGCCGCCCTTCCCCGCCAGGTTGACCGCGACAGTCTCGTCACTCTCGGCAAACAACAACGCAGGGATCTGCAAAGCTCGCGTCTTCTCCTGGAAGCAGCACAATGGGGAGTTACCGGCGCCAGGTCGGCCCGATACCCTTCGATTGATCTCGCTTTCAGTCTGAGCACCCTGGCGTATCCATACTATTCCGTTACAGGCGACGGCTACCCTTCCGGTCAGCCATTTCCTCCGGTATCCGAACAGCTTTCAGACCTGCCGTCATACTCTCTCGGCCTCACCTTGAACTGGCCGCTTTTCGACGGCTTCATCACCCGCTACAACGTCGAGCAGGCAAAAACAGGCTACATAGAGCAGGGCCTCGATACCGCCGACCTCGAACATGACATCGCTATCGATATCCAGCTTGCCTCCGACAATTACCTGGCTGCATTCAAACAGATAGAAACTGCTGAAAAGGGATTGAAAGCGGCGGAAAAAGCATATGAAACCGTCAAAAAAAAATATGACCTCGGTGCAGCGAGCTTTGTCGAGGCAAATGCCGCCAAAGCTTCCCTTGTAGGCGCCCGTTCGGAATATACACAGGCGACATACAATCTCGCCCTGCAGAAAAACATCCTTGATTTTGCCACGGGAACCCTTGCCGTGGAATGAAGAAAGAGCCTTGAAGCCATGATGCAAAAAGATCGGAAAAAGAAACAACGACAGAGAATCCTTCTGGCCGCAGCGCTGTTCCTCATAGCTGCTGCAGGACTCGCGGTATGGTTGACCACCAGGAACAAACCTGTCGAGGTTTCCACCGAGGAGATTTTCCGTAAAGAGGTCATTCACTATGTCACAGCAACCGGCAAGATTGAACCTGAACTTGAAGTCACCATATCACCGGATGTCTCGGGCGAAATCATAGCATTGCCCGTAAGAGAGGGTGAAACGGTCGAAAAAGGAGCCCTGCTGTTCAAAATAGAGCCTGATGTCTATATCAATCAGGTTGAGCAGAACCGGGCACGGTTTAACCTTTCAAAATCACAAAGTCTTGAATCAAGGGCCAGAAAACTCAAGGCTGAAGACGATTTCCGCAAAGCCGAAATGCTCCACAAGGACCGCCTGATCTCCGATACCGATTTCCTGACCGCCAAAACCAACGCCGAAGCGGCAAGAGCTTCTTATGAAGCATCCCGGTTCACGATAAAGCAGAACCAGAGCCTGCTTGACCAGTCGCTGGAACAGCTCGAAAAAACCACTGTTACCAGTCCGATCCGCGGCACGATCATAGAACTGAACAGCAAAAGCGGCGAAAGGGTTGTCGGCACCGGCCAGTTCCAGGGAACCGATGTACTCAGGGTTGCAAACCTCGACAGCATGCAGGTTGAAGTCGAAGTCAATGAAAACGATATCGTCAATGTCGACAAGGGCGACAAGGTGATCGTCACTGTCGATGCTTTCGGAAAAAGAACGTTCGACGGCATTGTGCGGGAAATCTCGAACTCGGCGATCACCGAGGCCGAAGGAACCCAGGAGGAAGTCACGAACTTTTCGGTCAAAATCCGCATTCTCAATCACAGCCGCCTTCTCAAACCTGGAATGAGCGCAACTGCCGATATAGAAACAGAACGCGTGCCGGATGCACTCGTCGTACCGATTCAGAGCGTTACGCTGAGAGAAGCCGCGCCGGCAGAGGGCTCCGAAAACGGTATGGCTTCGAAAGGCCTCCTGAATGACGACCGTCAGGGTGTTTTTATCGTCAGAAAAGGAGTGGCCGGCTTCCGCCCGGTGGACACCGGTACGACCGACAATACCCATATTGTGGTGGAAAAAGGAGTACAGGAAGGTGAACGTGTCGTTTCAGGAAGTTACACGGCTATCACGCGGGTTCTTCAGGACGGAAGCAGGGTAACGGTTAAAAACAAATAACACCGGATGAGCGATACCGTTATCAGAATGGAAAAGCTCTGCAGGTTCTATGCAATGGGAAAAGAACAGGTCAGGGCACTTGACACGATCAGCCTGACCTTCCGGCGTAACGAATATGTCGCCATCATGGGTCCGTCAGGCAGCGGGAAATCAACCCTGATGAATATAATCGGCTGCCTCGACACGCCGTCATCAGGCAGATACGAGCTCAACGGAAAAAACGTTGCAGACATGGATGACGATGAGCTTGCCCGCATCCGGAACCGGGAGATCGGGTTTGTTTTTCAGACGTTCAACCTCCTCCCGCGCCTCAATTGCATACGAAACGTGGAGCTGCCGCTGATCTACGCCGGGATCGGACCTGAAGAGCGCAGCGAACGCGCATTGAAAGTACTTGACATGGTCGGTCTGGGTGACCGGGTGAGCCATAAACCTTCAGAGCTGTCCGGAGGACAGATACAGAGGGTCGCGATTGCCCGGGCGCTGGTCAACAATCCGTCTCTCATTCTTGCAGACGAACCGACAGGCAATCTCGACACAACGACAAGCGGTGAGATCATGGGAATATTCGACGACCTGTCCGCTGCCGGCAACACCATCGTCCTGATCACCCACGAGGAGGACATCGCACGCCATACACGCCGCATCATACGTTTGCGTGACGGAAAAGTCGAGAGCGACACGGGAAACCGCATATCATGAAACGTTTCTGGCATGAAACATGCGAGAGTTTCCTGATCGCCATCGACCAGATCAGGAGTAATACAGTCCGCTCATCTCTTACGGCACTCGGTGTCATCATCGGCATCGTTTCCATCACCATGATGGGAACCGCTATCAGCGGCATCGACGCCAGTTTCGAAAAAAGCCTTGCGATGATCGGCTACGACGTCATGTATGTTCAGAAAGGAGAATGGGCGACCATGGGCCAGTGGTGGCGCTTCAGAAACCGTCCCGACCTGAAAACTGACTATGCAAGGCACATCAACCGGATCATTGCGGACAATCCCGAGTCAGCGCTCGAAACAGCCGTCCCCCAGATGTCAACCTACAGGGCTTCGGCGAGCTACAAGGAAAGAAACATGCAGCAGGTCTTTGCCCTCGGCACAAACGCCGATTACCTCCGAACCGCTTCAGGCGACCTTGCGGAAGGGCGGTTTTTCCTCCCCCATGAATCGGAAAGCGGCACGATGGTCTGTGTGATAGGCGATGATGTTGCGACCGGTCTTTTCCCCGACAGTTCCCCTCTCGGGAAAGAAATAAAGCTCCGCAACCGGAAATTCCGGGTTATCGGCGTCTTTAAAAAACAGGGGAAATTTCTTGGCCTTTTCAGTTTCGACAACCAGATCATCATACCGCTGGCCTCTTTCACAAAGGTATACGGAAACAAGGGCTATGTAACGCTGCGCGTCAAAATCAATGCCAATGCATCCGTATCGGATGCGAAGGAAGAAATACGGGGGCTCATGCGCAGACTGCGCAGACTCCCGCCGCAGAAAGAGGATAATTTTGCCATTAACGAACAAAAAGCGTTCAAGGGACAGATCGATCCCATAAAAAACGGCATTGCCGTGGCGGGGATATTCATAACCGGGCTGTCTCTTTTCGTAGGAGCGATCGGCATCATGAACATAACCTTTGTGAGTGTCAAGGAACGGACAAGGGAGATCGGGCTGAGAAAAGCGCTTGGAGCAAAAAGAAGAACCATATTGATTCAGTTCCTGATCGAGTCGGTAACCATCTGTCTTCTCGGAGGGATCGTCGGACTTTTTATCGCTCTGTCGATTACCGCCGGAATAGAAAAGCTCTTCCCGGACTTTCCGGTCCGTTTCTCGCTGCTCCTCGTGCTGATCAGCCTGGTGGTATCGGTGCTGACCGGCATTATTTCGGGTCTTGCCCCCGCAGTAACGGCGTCCCGTCTCGATCCGGCCGATTCGCTGAGGTATGAGTAGAGGGGAGGTTGAATTGTTGAACTGTTGAGGTGTTGAATTGTTGATTTGTTGAACTGTTGAAGTGTTGAGTGAAGAGTTGTTATGTAAGACCTGTAGAAGGCTGTCTCATAAGCCATACATTTTGTCTTTTTATAGTCATCCTCGGGCTTCTTCCGGGGATCCATCTTCCCGCCAAAGTCAGTATGGATGCCGCATCAAGTGCGGCATGACTC
>JANQMO010000045.1 GCA_028280025.1 Chlorobium sp.
CTTTTGAATACAGCTGATAGAAAAGGTTTGGTCACTTTTAATATCACCGTTTCTCAAGAGTTTTCAGACCTTTTTTATTTTTTACCGGACACTACTGAAAACAAATCCCCAGTCGAATTTCTTGACTGGGGATTTACTATAAGTTCTGAGTAGGGGACATCCTAATAGCGATAAAAGCCCACAAAAAGTAGCGAGCTAAAAAAGCCATTACGCTGACTTGCAGGCTGCATTTGTCATGTTTTCTGCAACTCCTTGTCGAGGCGCTCTTTCAGGAACATTTTGAGCAGTGACTGGTATGGCACATCACGCTTGTTTGCAAGAACCTTGAGGTTGTAGAGCATCGATTCGGGCAGGCGAAGTGAAATGGTTTTCATTGTCGGCTTCAGGTCTGGAAACAACACCTTGCCTGCAGTATCCCAGTCAACGTATTCCGTTGAATCATGGGTTGCCCAGAATTCCTGTTCTTCAGCTTCACTTTTGAATTTTGGAATCGTTTTTTTCTTGTTCTGCATAAATACTCCTCTCTTTCTTGCTCATGCCACGTGCCGATAGTATCCTGATTTTATTGTTACGAAGAGTAAAAACGATAAAAAGACGCTAAAAAAGCCCATTGAGAGATGGCTCTTTATTTGAGCACAACACCGGCTCCTTCACGAACACCCGGTGATCGGGATCGGATGTTTTCAGCGCTTCGAGCATCTTCTGGAGAGTTGAAGAGTCCACGTATCGTTCCGCCCAGACAAGGTTGTTCTCATCCGCTTCGGCATTCAGTTCACGGCGGGCTGTTTCGACACTTCCCCATGCAAGCATTTGCTCACAGAGTTCGGCAAGCATTTCAAGAGCGATCTGCTGATTAAGCCTCCTGATATGACCATAGGTCGTATCGGGACTCAGCGTCCGCTTCCTGGCTCTGATTATTCTGCCGGAATCGACATCCCGCCTGATGTCAAGCTTGTGATGTGAAGGGCGGTTCAGAAAATGAAGGGTGACCCCGTGCTCTTCATGGTTTTCGATCAATGGAAGATGATCATACCCGATCCCTTGGAGAGAAGGCAGAGAGGGATGCAGATTGAGCGGCAGGCCGAGAAAATCGAAGTCGTCACGAGAGAAAATGAAATCGTTGTAGAATGAGACAGTAAAAAGCCCGCTTTGCGAGTGCAGGTTTTTTCTCGCCTCGGTTTTGTCCGTTCCTTTTTTCCAGATCAGCCGCTTGGCGTTGGGGAAAAAACCCTCAAACAGGCCGAACCCTTCTTCCCCCAGGTTGGGATCACCAAAGAAAAGAATATTTTCAGTCCCCGAATCAAACCCGGTATTTAGCATGTAACTCCGGTGTTTATAATCCCTGAATGCCGATCAGCTAAAAAAAAAATGAAGTCCTCATACAGACGGTACTGCAGAGGAATCTTGACAGGGACTTTTGGAATTATTAGAAGAGTTGTTGAGGTGTTGAATTGTTGAGTTGCTGTATAAATCTTCGCCGGTAATCGTAACCCTACTCAGCGAAGCGGTAATCGTACCCGTAATCGGAAATCAGGAAAACCTCTTTTATTCGGCTTGCAAAAACTTCCTGATCTTGAACAAAATTACTTATTTTTTGAAGTGTCATGAGTATACTTAAAAGCATGTAAAGGTCACAAGAGCTCCCGATTCTGGTTTCAGTCAGACAAAAAATCGAACGACACAGAAGATAGGGAAGCCTGATTTTATCCGTTTCTTACATGCAAAATAAATGAAGGAACATTATGAAATTAAAGGTAGTAATACATGAAGCAGAAGAGGGGGGATACTGGGCTGAGGTACCGTCCATTCCCGGCTGTACAACACAAGGGGATACTTTTGATGAACTGTTGAGCAATATTTATGAAGCAGTTGAGGGCTGTCTGTCTGTTGATATTCAGGATATTGTTGTATCAGATAAAGACAAGGTGCTGGAGATAGCGGTTTGAAAACTGTGAGTGGCAAAAGGTTTTGCCGTCTTCTTGAAACCAAGGGATGGCAGTTAAAACGAATCAACGGCAGCCACCACATTTATGCAAAAGCAGGAACAACTTTTCGAATTTCTGTTCCGGTTCATGGCAACAAACCTCTCAAGATTGGTTTGGTAAAACACCTGATGAAGGTTGCCGAAATAGATGAAACCGAATTGTAAACTGTTTTCATATGCAACGATTGGTATGGCACATCACGTTCATTGGCAAGAACCTTGAGATTGTTAAGCAATATCATCGAGCGTCACACTGAGGACGGTGGCAATTGCGGAGTAAACTTTCAAGCGATCCCTTTCTCTTGCCGGTTTCGAGTTGTGAAAGATAAGGGACACTGATTCCAGCAGCACCGGCGAGTTTCTTTTGTGTCAACCCCCGGTGCTCGCGCCATACCTTCGCCGGATTGCCTCCTTCAAGCAGTTCATTGACGAAAGATTCCGGCAACAGCTCTTCTTTGCCCTTTTCCAGCGCCATCTTTGCGCTGTCATAGTCCTGAACATCCTGAAGCATCTCCGCCTTTTCCAGAAGTTCCAGATATTTCTGATACGGAACAACGGCCCATTCGGGCTTGCCATCCTGTTTTATCACCTGTACAGTCATCGATACACCTTCCCGCGAGGAACAATTTTTATGACAAGAATTTGCAACTCTTCATTGTTGATTTCATAAATCACTCTCCAGTCTCCCACACGCAGCCGATACGCTGAACGCCCCTGAAGCTTTTGGGCAGGTGGGATGAAAATTCTTCCGGCAGTCACCCGTTCCGGTTCAGTTCGATCAGGCTGATCGATCCAAGAAACACCATGATCAGGATGTTTGCGATAAAACGCTCCGTACGCTTGTTTGTCCAAAGACGCTCAAGCGAATCGTAAAGGGCGAGAGTTATGCGTTTCAGGAAAAAGCGCACACATTCTTCTCAAGCACTTTTTTGAGCTCGGCACCAAAGTATTCTGCTGTTGAAGGCTCCGTCCTGTCCCAGCTTTTGAGTTCCCGGTGCAGATACATCCTGTAAAATCTCGTGAGCGCCTCGCGGTCCTCTTCGGTCAGCTGCTCGACGATGACCCTGCCGCCGAAAGACCTGCTCAGGGCAGGTTTTGTTTCCAGCGACGTATGCAATGTTCTGAAGTATCCATCTATCCTCTTTTTCCCTGATTCTTTGCTTCCATCCGTACCGCAGACAATAAAGGTTGCAGTCACCTTCCCATTCAACCGCTCACTTCCGGTTTCGAGGAATTCGAGTACTCTTTTGTGCACACCGCCGGTCCAGACGCCGGAACCGACAATAAACCGGTCATAACCGTCAAGGAGATCGGCAAATGATACCTGCTCGATATCGACAAGATCGACGGGAAAAGCCAATCCGTTCCGGATCCAGCCTGCGGTTTCCTTTGTCGCCCCATACTTTGTCGCGTAGACCAGCGCCGTTCGCTCATGTTCGTCCCTGGTGATTTGCGCGACATCACACCCGAAAAACAACGCCATCAACGAGAGGGATGAATACCTGCCTGCCCTGGCAAGAAACTCCCTTCTCGAGTAACGATCTGAAAGCATTCCGCTGCGTGTTCCGGGTTTGTTATTCGATTCGAAGGTCATAGGGAATCATGGCCATGCGATACGCTCCACCCGGCTGACGTTCAAGCCGCATCAGCAGGTCAAGCATCTGAAGCGACCGCCCGGCAAGGCTTTCCGGAGCGATATTGTTCGCGGTAAATCGGGCACCCACTCCCGGCTTTTGTCCAAAGAGATATTCCATGAGGCCCTGAGATTCGGGATAAAACCGGAGCCCCGGAACCACTGACGCTTCAATACCGGCCAATAACGCAGCTGCACGTATCGCGTCATCAAGGCCGCCGATCCTGTCCACGAGGCCGTTTTCAACTGCCGCCTGTCCCATCCATATCCTTCCCCCGGCCACAGCTTCTACAGCTTCAGCCGACATATTCCTCGATTCGGCCACCCTCCCGAGAAAATCTTTGTATATCCGGCCGGTCGTCTCCATGAATTTTGCCATTCCCGCTTCGTCGAGCGGCTTGAAAAGCGTAAAGGCATCGGCGTTTTTCCCCCTGGTAATCACATCCCGTTTCAAGCCGATCTTTTCCTGAAGACCGCTGATTTCCGGCTTGAGCGCATACACTCCTACTGATCCCGTTACCGTCAGTGGTTCGGCAAAGATACTGTCGGCAGCCAGGGCGATCATATACCCGCCCGATGCGGCGACAGTCGACATCGATGCGACAACGGGCTTTTTGACCCTTGCCGAATCGAGCATCTGCAGCATATTTTCCGCCGCAAGCGCATCCCCTCCGGGACTGTCGATACGAAGAACGATCGCCCTGACACTCCGGTCGTCAAGCGCTGCCTTGATTGAACGCCGAAGCGTCTCTTCATCGAAATTCCGGTCCGAAACCGAAAGCATTGTGTCTGCCGAACGCACGATCAAACCTGACGCCGTAATGACTGCGATACGATCATCCGTTTCAGTATCGTAAGGCCAGTTGACCGCATTCCTGTAGCGCTCACCGCTGACAACAACATCATCCTCTTTGCGGTACTCCCCCTCCGGCTTCAAGGTGCTTCTGATTCTCTCGAGATATTCCCAATGACCGCTGACCGCGTCGACAATGTTGTATTGCTTTGCCTGTTCAGCCGACAGGACTGACAGATTATCAATAACGGCACGATACGTCTCGGGAGCGATCCCTCTCTTTTCTGTAACATCCCCGGTATAGGCCGCATACGTTCTGTCAAGCAGCATACCGATACTTTGCCGGTATTGAGGACTTGCTTCCATTCTTGTAAAAGGTTCGATACCGCTTTTCCATTCGCTCCACTGGGCAGCCTGGAATGTAACCCCGATCTTCTCGAACGTTCCCGTATAAAACAGCATCTCGGCTTTCAGACCGTCGAGCAAGAGATGGTTTCCCCTCTCGGCCGTTACCGAATCACAGGATGACGCAAGCCAGACATCCTTGTCGCCCGCGTTGCGCAGAAATGCATGAACCTTTGTGCCGCGGGTTCTTGTCTGTTCAACAGCCTGCTGAATCTGTTGAACCGCCGATGAAGCCATGTTGACACCGTTGATATCGAGCAGAACAAAGCTCACCCGGTTATCGGTTGCCGCCCTCTTGAGCAGAAAAAGTATGTCCTGAAGGGACAGCTTCCGCTCTGTTCGCTCAAAAGGCAGGCTGTAAGCAGTGTCGGAAGCCTCCGGAACATCCCCGTGGATATCTATCTTCAAAACAAACGATTCGGGAAGATGTTTCTGTGCCGTGTAGAGCCGGTAGACACCGACCGCGCAGATGAGAAAAAACAGCAGCACAACTGCACAACCTATCTTACCCGCCCCTATCTTTTTCTTTGCCATCAGATTACGTTTTCATTCCTCGATTATCGAAAGACACCCTCAACACTATTCCCTTTAACGGAGCGATACAATCTCATTCCGAAAAAAACCACCTTGCCAATACTATATGGCAAAGGATCAACAACTCAACAAATAAACAACTCAACAATTCAACAATCTTCTTCAGTCATACAAAAGACAGCTTACCTCATGACCGCTTTTCCTGCAGAACGGTTCGAGAGCCGGTTCAATCGATCTGCAGCGCTCCATCACTTCAGGGCATCGTGGATGAAAACTGCAGCCGCCGGGAAGGTCGAGCGGTCCGGGCAGGTCGCCTTTGAGCAGTATCCGTTCCTTTTTCCCGTCAAGCTCCGGCAGCGGGATAGCCGACATCAACGCTTTTGTATATGGATGACCGGGATTCTCATACAGTTCGTCCGAACCGGCGATCTCGACAATTTTTCCCAGATACATCACGGCCACCCGGTCGGAAATATGTTTGACGACTGAAAGATCATGGGCAATGAAAATGTAGGTCAGACCAAACTCGTCCTGCAGATCGTTGAGCAGGTTGATGATCTGCGACTGGATCGACACATCCAGAGCCGACACCGGTTCATCGCAGACAATGAGCCTTGGATTGACGGCAAGAGCTCTGGCGATACCGATTCTCTGACGCTGCCCCCCGGAAAACTCGTGCGGGTATCTACCTGCATACTCTCTGCTCAGACCGACAATATCGAGAAGTTCCTCAATTTTCTTTTTCACATCGCCGCGCGGCACGACCTTGTGAACCGTGAGCACCTCACTGAGCATCTGGCCGATGGTCATCCTCGGGTTCAGAGAACTGAACGGATCCTGGAAGATCATCTGCATTTGACCGCGGAGACTGCGAAAGGCATTGCTGCCCGCGGTGTGTATCGCTTCACCGTCATACCATATTTCCCCCTTGACAGGAACAGGCGTCAACCTTAAGAGAGCACGGCCAAGCGTTGTCTTGCCGCAGCCCGATTCGCCGACAAGACCGAGTGTCTCCCCCTTCCTCACGTCGAACGAAACACCGTTGACTGCTCGAACAAGCGCCTTCTTTCCCCCTTTCCGTGAAGGGAAAGCCACTTCGAGATGGCGCACCTTCAACAATGAATCCTCAGGCGCTCTATCCTTGCCGTTCTTTTCCACGCTGTAAACCTCGATTTTCTGTCTTATGTCCTGTCAGGAATGGGGAATATACAGGATTTTCACATGCCGGAACCCACAGAGGGATCATATTCACCGTTTCCTTGACGCCTCCCGCTTCATTTCCTTTTCGATCATCTTTTCCTTTATGGCATCTCCCCCTGTAAAAACAAAGACTCCCATACCGTGGAAAAACAGACCGATCCCCCATCCGAACATCGGCCATCCAAACCATGGATATTCGGGAGATGCGCTCATATTGATGAATATCAGGGCCGCATTGACAACAAGATAAACCGCCAGATGAATATAAAATCCCAATCTGGCCTCGACCCGTTTTTTTGCCCTCCGGTATGCATCCTGGTCTTCCATCGCATGTTCCTCCTTTGATGAGTTTCATTCAAACAAGTATGAACAATCCGCGAACATCACTGATCCAGAAAAGCTAACAATATTACATTGTAAATGGCTCTATAGAAATTACTATGTATATAGACAATGCAACACATACAAAACAACTCAGGGCCTCACGCCGCCATGGATGACATTTCTGACACCGGAACGCTCTATATTGTTGCAACCCCGCTGGGCAACCTCCAGGACATCACGCTCCGCGCACTCGATACGCTGAAATCGGTCAACATAATCGCCTGCGAAGATACAAGGCGTACATCGATACTGCTCCGGCATTTCGGCATCACCGGCCAAAAGCTCGTCAGTTACCATGCATTCAACGAAAATAAGGCTATCCAGGGAATTCTCGACCGGCTCGACGGCGGGCTCGATGTCGCAGTGATCACCGATGCAGGAACACCTGCGATCAGCGATCCCGGCTATGCGTTGGTTCGTGCAGCGTATGAGAGCGATATACAGGTCATTCCCGTGCCCGGACCCAGCGCGGTGACTGCAGCATTGTCAGTATGCCCGCTGCCAGTCCACAACTTTTTTTTTGCCGGCTTTCTGCCGCATAAAAAAGGCCGGAAAAGCAAGCTGGAGTTCCTTGCTTCTCTTCAAAGCACGGTTGTCTTCTATGAGTCGCCTTTCCGTATTCTGAAACTGCTGCAGGAAACGGAGGAATATTTTCCCGGAGCCAGCGTATTTATCGCGCGTGAACTGACAAAAATGTATGAGGAGTTCCTTTGCGGAAGCCCTTCTGAACTGTGCAGGCATTTCACTCAAACAAAAATAAAGGGAGAATTTGTAGTGGTTGTATCTCCCGCCGGAAAAAAATCGGCGGCACAGATTCCGGAACAGGAATGAAAAGTCAACGTCATCCATCAATCAACGCTCATAGACCATGCAGATAATCAACAATCCGGCGGAAATGCAGCATATTGCCGAGCGGCTCCGGCTCCGCCACCAGCTTATCGCCGTTGTCATGACCATGGGAGCCCTGCATGACGGGCACCTGAGACTCATAAAAATCGCAAAGGAGAAAGCGGGCACCGTTATCCTTACGATATTTGTCAATCCCCGCCAGTTCGGACCCGATGAAGATTTTCACCGTTACCCGAGACCTTTTGAAAAAGACGCCGCAATGGCAAAAGCGGCCGGCGTGGACTACCTTTTTTCTCCTGACGTGGAACATATGTACCCCGACGGATTCCAGACCAGGGTGCTCACCGGCGGCATTGCCGAGCAGTTCGAGGGGCAAACAAGACCCGGCCATTTCAACGGTATGGCAACAGCTGTCCTGAAACTCATGATGATCTCAAAAGCGCATATTGCCGTTTTCGGAGAAAAAGATGCACAGCAGCTTGCCGTCATCCGCCGTATGGTCGAGGATTTCAATATCGATACAAAAATCATCGAAGTCCCGATAATGAGGGAACAGGATGGCCTGGCAACAAGTTCGCGCAACGTTTACCTGTCATCGGATGAACGCAGTCAGGCTGCGGTTCTTTACAAAAGTATCCTCAAAGCCGGGGACATCGTGAAAAACGGAACAAGTGAAGCGAACGCAATTATTGAAGAGGTAACATCGGTCATCGAATCAGCTCCCGATGCGACCATCGATTACGTGTGCATTGTGAATGATGAAACGTTTACCGAGGTCGAGCGGCTGGAAAAAAACGGCCGCTACCGCCTGCTGCTTGCTGTTCGAATCGGCGCAACGAGGCTTATCGACAACTGCATCATCGAACCGGCAAAGTGAGCCGCCCGAACCATCCGTCTTGCTGGAGTATAAAGACAGAGATATATGATCAAAACTAATTCACGAAATATCGTATATTGAAAAATTGCAGTCACTAATGGTTCGTTCTCTTGTGAACCGGCCCTTTCAATGGCTGATGTGACAAACGACTTTCTATCTCAACTAACAACTGAAGTTCACTCCATGTTTATACGAAAAGAAATCGAACTTGAAAGCGGAAAAGCAATCACGATCGAAACCGGAAAAATGGCCAAACAGGCTGACGGGGCCGTTGTCGTCAGCATGGGCGAGACCATGGTTCTCGCCACCGTTGTATCTGAAAAAACCCCGCCGCCGCCGAACCAGGATTTTTTCCCTCTTCAGGTCGAGTACCGTGAAAAATATTACGCTGCCGGCAAGTTTCCCGGCGGGTTCATCAAGCGCGAAAGCAGGCCCTCAGAAAAAGAGGTCCTTTCCGCCCGCCTTATCGACCGAGCCCTTCGCCCACTCTTCCCCGACGGTTACTACCAGGATACACAGATCATCATCTCCGTCATCTCTTCAGACCAGTTGAACGATGCCGACGTTCTCGGAGGTATCGCGGCTTCCGCAGCAGTCATGGTATCCGACATTCCATTTTCAAGCTCGATGTCGGAAGTGCGTGTCGGAAGAATCAACGGCGAGTTTGTCATCAATCCGAACATCAACGAACTCTCCAGGAGCGATATCGATATCTCGATCGGCGGAACGGTCGACACCATCTGTATGCTTGAAGGCGAAATGAACGAAATATCCGAAGCAGAAATGCTCGATGCCATCCGTTTCGGACATGAAGCGATTAAAAAAATCTGTTCCCTGCAGGACGAAATAGCCGCTGAAGTTGCAAAACCGAAACGATCTTTCAAACCGGTAACCCTGCCGGAAGACCTGAAAGAAAGCATCAGAACGGCATGCGAGGACAGGCTCAGGGATATCGCCTATATGCCTCTTGCAAAAGAAGAAAGGGCGGAAAAAACTGCAGCCATCTACAGTTCTGCTGTCGACGAGGTTCTCAGCCGCTACAAACAGGAAATCACTGCAGATGACATTGCGGCCGATCCGTCAAAATCGATCTATCTGAACGAGCATGTCATTTCCGAACATGTCCACGACATCGAAAAGAAAGTGATGCGTCATATGATCCTCGATGACGCAAAAAGGCTTGACGGCAGAGCGCTCGACGAAGTAAGGCCGATCAGTATCGAACTCGGGCTCATCCCGAGGGCTCATGGTTCCGCTCTTTTCACAAGAGGAGAAACACAGTCTCTTGTCGCTCTGACGCTGGGCACGAAGAAAGATGCGCAAATGATCGATACACTGCTTGACGATACGGAAAAACGGTTCATGCTCCACTATAATTTCCCGCCGTTTTCGGTAGGTGAAACAGGCCGTGTCGGAGGCGTCGGACGCCGGGAGATCGGCCATGGCAACCTTGCAGAAAGAGCCGTCAAGAAAGTAGTGCCGCCGGATAACGAATTCCCTTACACCATCCGTATCGTATCGGAAATCCTTGAATCGAACGGTTCTTCATCGATGGCATCGGTGTGCGGCGGCACTCTGGCCGCAATGGACGGCGGTGTGCCGCTCAAGAGACCTGTATCCGGCATCGCAATGGGCCTTATCAAGGAAGGTGACAAATATGCGGTTCTTTCCGATATTCTCGGCAACGAAGATCACCTTGGCGATATGGACTTCAAGGTGGCCGGCACACAAGACGGTATCACGGCATGCCAGATGGATATTAAAATAGACGGTCTCGACTACCATATTCTCGAAGAGGCCCTCGAACAGTCAAAAAAAGGACGTTTGCATATCCTTGACAAAATGACGGAAGCCATTGCAGGTCCGAGAACGGAAATCGGCAAATACGCCCCCCGTCTCTCCACCATTCAGGTTCCGGTGGACGCCATCGGCATGATCATCGGCAAAGGCGGGGAAACCATCAGGAGCATCACTGAAGAAACCGGAGCTGAAATCAATGTCGAAGACGACGGAACAGTTACAATAGCTGCACCGGACGGTGAATGCGCTTCCGCCGCTGTTGAAACGATCAAGACCCTTATTTCAAAACCCGAAGTCGGCCTCGTCTATTCCGGCAAGGTGAGGGATGTACGGGAAGAACTGGGCGCTTTTGTTGAGTTCCTGCCGAAAACCGACGGGCTTGTGCACATTTCAGAGATCGCCAGGGAACGGGTTGCAAAAGTCAGCGACTACCTCAAACCGGGTGACCGGATAAAGGTCAAGCTGATCGACATCCGTAAAGATCCCAGGACAGGTAAAACACGCTACGCGTTATCCATCAAAGCCCTGCTCGACATGCCCGCAGAGTCGGGAAACGGATCGGAATCACAGGAACAGCCAAGCAGTCAATAGTATGATTGCCATTCACGGTAAAAAGCCATACAGCACACCCTGAAAACAACAAGCTGCGCGGATATTGCCGCGCAGCTTTTTCTTTGTCCCTGTTTTTCTTTTTTTTGACCTCAACCGTTCACTTTTTCAACCATTGAACCCGGAACATGCGTTACGATTTTCAATCCATAGAAAAAAAATGGCAGGTATTCTGGAAGAAACATCAGACATTCCGTACTGAAGAACACACCGGCAAGCCCAAGTTTTATGTTCTTGACATGTTTCCCTACCCCAGCGGCTCGGGACTGCACGTCGGCCATCTCGAAGGCTATACCGCCACCGATATTGTCGCCCGCCACAAACGCAGCCTGGGATACAATGTCCTGCACCCGATGGGCTGGGACGCGTTCGGACTCCCGGCCGAACAGTTTGCCATCAAGACAGGAACACACCCGAAAGTCATAACGGAAAAAAATGTCGCCGGCTTCAAGGAAACGCTCTGCAGTATGGGCTTTTCCTATGACTGGAGCCGCGAAATCAACACAACCGATCCCGCATATTTCACCTGGACCCAGTGGATATTCCTTCAGATGCTCGACCGCGGCCTTGCGTACATGAGCGAAGTCGACGTCAACTGGTGCGAAGAGCTGAAAACCGTTCTTGCCAACGAAGAGGTTGATGAAAAAATCGCTGACGGACTGACCGTCGTGCGCAAGCCACTCCGCCAATGGGTCCTGAAAATCACCGAATACGCCGAAAGGCTGCTCGAGGATCTCGACGAAGTTGACTGGCCTGAAAACGTCAAGCAGATGCAGCGCAACTGGATAGGTCGCTCGGAAGGTGTTGAGATCGACTTCGAGCTTCCATGCCACAACACTGCAATAAAGGTCTACACGACCCGCCCGGATACGCTGTTCGGAGCAACATACCTGGTCGTCTCGCCCGAGCACCCGCTTGCCGAAAAACTGGCGACAGCACAAGAGCTTGTTGCCGTCAAGGAGTATATCGAAAAAGCGAAGCTGAAAACGGAACTTGAACGGACAGGACTGCAGAAAGAAAAAACAGGTGTTTTTACCGGCTCCTATGCGGTCAACCCAGCCAATGGACAAGCATTGCCTGTCTGGATATCGGATTTTGTGCTTGTCAGTTACGGAACCGGAGCGATCATGTCGGTCCCGGCCCACGACAGCCGTGACTGGGAGTTCGCCAAACAGTTCGGCCTGCCGATCATCGAAGTGATCAAAAGTCCGCACGATGTCAACGAAGCTGTTTTCGAAGAAAAGGACAGTCGCTGTGTCAATTCTTCAAATGACGAAATCAGCCTCGACGGTCTCCCGTTCGACAAGGCTTTTGGCGTCATGGCCGACTGGATCGAGAAAAAAGGCAAAGGAAAAAGAAAAGTCAACTACAAGCTTCGCGACTGGATATTCAGCCGGCAGCGCTACTGGGGAGAACCGATACCGGTCAAGCATTATGACGACGGCATCCTCCGCCCCGAAACCGATCTGCCCCTGACCCTGCCCGATATCGAGGCGTATCAGCCGACAACTACCGGCGAATCCCCGCTTGCCAATGTCAAGGACTGGCTGTATGGAGCCGATGAAAACGGCGCGTTCAGGAGGGAAACCAATACCATGCCGCAATGGGCGGGAAGCTGCTGGTACTACCTGCGCTTTATCGACCCCGCAAACACCGAAACGCTTGTCGATCCGGAAAAAGAACGGTACTGGATGAACGTCGACCTCTATGTCGGCGGCGCGGAACATGCCGTGCTGCACCTTCTTTATGCCCGCTTCTGGCATAAGGTGCTTTACGATATCGGCGCGGTCTCAACAAAAGAGCCGTTCCAGAAACTCTTCAACCAGGGTATGATCCTCGGTGAAGACAACGAGAAAATGTCAAAATCCCGAGGGAACGTCATACCTGCCGACCATGTCCTCAACACCTACGGTGCCGATGCCATCCGCTTGTATGAGATGTTTCTCGGACCGCTCGAACAGGTGAAACCGTGGAACACTCATGGGATCGAAGGGATCAGCCGCTTTCTTGCACGAGTCTGGCGTCTGGTCTATCCGGAACCCGGTGCGCCCGTTACCGTCAGCGACAGCCCGCTCTCCGACAAGCTGCAGAGGACGGTGCACAAAACGATCAAAAAGGTTACCGAAGATACAGGACAACTGAAATTCAACACGGCGATCGCAGAAATGATGGTCCTGGTCAATGAGCTTCACAAAGCTGAATGCAGAAGCAAAACCGCCGTTGAAACCCTCCTGCTGCTGCTTTCACCCTATGCCCCGCACATCTGTGAAGAACTGTGGGAAGCCCTCGGCCATAATGAAAGCATTGCATCGGCCTCGTGGCCGGAATTCGATCCCGGACTTGCCGCCGATGAAGAAGTCACCATCGCGATTCAGGTGAATGGAAAACTGAGAGGAACCGTGACCGTCCCGGCCGATTCACCAAAAGAAATACTGCTGGAACATGCGCGAAACGAAGAGACCGTTCAGAAATTCCTCCAGGATATGACCGTGGTAAAAGAGATCGTGGTCCCCGGACGACTCGTCAATCTGGTTGTCAAACCGGCATAAAATCCTCACGATGCCGAAGCATAACCTTTTCCGGCAATGGACTTGCCTGCTGGCACCTTTTTTTTGTATTATACCGGTTTATGCCGTTTCTTGGCAACCGTTTGAAAACGTATTCTGGGGTATCCCTTTTGAAGCCTGTCACATCTCATTTCTTTCAGTCCGGCATCATGCCTTATCGCCTTATCTCTGACCGCCACCATGTCCGCATCATAAACCATGTAATGGGGTAGTCCTTTTTTGTCAACCTAAAACCCGGTACAATGGCAAAGGAAAAAAAACAATCGAAACGGAGCACATCATCCAAGGAAGAAATCAGTTCAGTGCTGACTGAAAAACGCACGTTTCCCCCTTCCCCGGAGTTCTCGGAAAGCGCCCATATCTCTTCCATGGAAGAGTATGAAAAGCTCTACGCGAAAGCAGCAAAAGATCCTGAAAAATACTGGGCAGGTGTTGCGGAAAATTTCCACTGGGAGAAAAAATGGGATAAGGTTCTGGAATGGAACTGCCCTTACGCAAAATGGTTTTCAGGCGCCGCCACGAATATCAGTTACAATGCCCTTGACCGGCATGTCAACAGCTGGAGAAAAAACAAGGCTGCCATTATGTGGGAGGGCGAAGAAGGCGAACAGCGTGTTTTGACCTACGGTGAACTTCACCGCCAGGTCAGCAAGTTTGCCAATGTCCTGAAAATTGCAGGCATCAAACCGGGCGACAGGGTCGCCATATACATGGGCATGGTTCCCGAGCTCGCTATAGCAGTACTTGCCTGCGCACGCGTAGGAGCGGTTCACAACGTCATTTTTGCCGGTTTCTCCGCACACGCTGTCACCGAACGCATCAACGACTCCCGTGCAAAACTCGTTATCTGTTCCGATGGAACAAGACGGCGCGGAAAAACGATCAACCTGAAGGATATCGTCGATGAAGCGATCGTCAACACTCCTTCCATCCGAAGCGTGATTGTCCTGAAAGTCACCGACGAAAAAGTTCATATGCATGACGGCATGGATCACTGGTGGCATGACCTCATGGGACTGGCACACGACCAGAACGATCCTGAATTCGTCGATGCCGAGCATCCGCTCTTTATTCTCTACACCAGCGGTTCAACCGGAAAACCGAAGGGGATCCTCCACACAACAGGAGGATACATGGTCCATACTGCAAATTCGTTCAAGCAGGTCTTTGATATCAAGGATGAGGATATCTACTTCTGCACGGCCGATGTGGGCTGGATCACGGGGCACAGTTACATGGTCTACGGCCCGCTGCTCAACGGCGCAACAGTTTTCATGTACGAAGGTGCTCCGAACTATCCGCAGTGGGACCGTTTCTGGGACATCATCAGCCGCCACAAAATCACGATCCTCTATACCGCCCCAACGGCTATCCGTGCATTCATCCGTGCCGGCGACGAATGGGTGACCAAGCATGACCTGACCTCGCTCCGCCTTCTCGGCACGGTCGGCGAACCTATCAATCCGGAAGCATGGATGTGGTACCACACCGTGGTCGGTAACGAAAAATGCCCGATTGTCGATACCTGGTGGCAGACCGAGACCGGCGGCATCATGGTATCGCCGCTCCCCGGAGCTACGCCGACCAAACCCGGAACAGCAACTCGCCCGCTTCCCGGCATCATGGTCGATGTCGTCCACAAGGACGGCAAGTCCTGCAAAGCCAACGAAGGAGGTTTCCTGGTCGTCAAAAAACCCTGGCCGTCCATGCTCCGCACTATTTACGGCGATAACAACCGCTACGAAAAGACCTACTGGTCGGAGTTCAAGGACATGTACTTTACCGGTGACGGTGCCCGCAAGGATGAAGACGGCTACATCTGGATCATGGGCCGTGTTGACGATGTCGTCAACGTATCGGGACACCGCCTTGGAACCAGCGAAGTCGAAAGCGCCCTTGTCGCTCACGAGGCTGTTGCAGAAGCGGCGGTTGTCAGCCGCCCCGACGAAATCAAGGGCAATGCGCTTATCGCATTCGTAACGCTCAAGGACGAATACGTCGGTGACATGAAGCTCCGCGACGAGCTCCGCAACCATGTCACCAAGGAGATCGGGCCTATCGCAAAACCGGATGAAATCCGGTGGGCCGAGGGACTGCCGAAAACCAGAAGCGGCAAGATCATGCGGCGCCTCCTCCGTGAGCTCGCATCAACCAAGGAAATCAAAGGGGACGTCACAACCCTCGAAGATTTCGGCGTTCTGGAGCAGCTCAGGGAACAGGAAGATGAAGAGTAGCAGCATCTGAATCGACAAAAATATGTTCAGCGGACAACATACAAGGCTGAGAAGGCTCGAAACATCCGATGCCGATACTTTTTTTTCGCACTGGAACAACTATGAGCTCCGGCAATATCTCCCTTCTCCACTTCCCTCATCGCAGAAGGAGATCATTGCATTCATCGAATCAAAAGAGCATCAATTCCGGGAAAGAAGCGAGTTCTTTTTCGGCATAGAGGAATGCTGTACCACCAAAGAACTTATCGGGATCATCAATCTCGAATCGATCAGCTGGATAAGCCGTCACGCCTTTGTCGGATCATTCTGCATCTTCAAACCGTCGCTGAGGGGAAAAGGATACGGCAGGGACGCCATGGTAACGCTCCTTGATTTTGCATTTAATGTGCTCGACCTTCATGTTGTTGCACTGATGGTCGAGTCACCCAACAAACAGGCCATCCGGCTCTATGAAAACTGCTGCTTCACGAACCGGGGAACACTCAGGGAACTGGCCTACCGGAACGGCAAACGCTGCAATGTCACGATAATGGATGTCCTGAAACGCGACTTCATCGAACGGTACGGAATATTGCCCAAAGGAGACAGCATCCTGTAAGCTCGGGGGAATTGTTGAGGTGTTATAGTTGCGAGTTGACCTGAAAGACTTTGTAAATAGGACCTATAGGACGTATAGGTCCTATAAGTCCTATTCTCTGAAATCCGGTAAAAAAGAGTCGTTATACACGCAATCTTACGGCTTACATATCTTGCAAGGCCTATACCCCGCCCCAACAGCCTTCGCCCTGCTTGAAAATACAGCCGTACATTTCGAACAGTCGTAATACCGGCACCCTTGCCGGTGGAAGACCTTGCTTTGCTTGTTGCCGTGAAACACCCTGGTCTCAGTATCAGCAGCTATGCCTGCAGGTGCTGCCAGCATAAAGAGGAGTACCCATCCGGCAATGATCCGGACCGTCCTTTTGTGCACAGACATACAGTTCCTCCCCAATAAAATTCTGCAAACGTTCAGGAATTCAGTTTCCAGATCGTGAACGTCAGGTATGCGGCAAAGCTCACCCAGAGCAAATACGGAATCAGGAGATAGGCAGCAGTCTTTGCTGCAGCGGCAAAAAGTACCATTGTCAGAACGATCGATATCCAGAGCAGGGCTATTTCAAGATATCCCCAGAAAGGCGACTGAAGACCGAAAAACATCGCTGACCACCCGAAATTCAACGCGAGCTGAACACCGAAAACAATAACAGCCGCTATAACCGCCGGCTTGTCCAGGCCTTCCTTCAAAACCATTGAAAGCGCAATCCCCATGAGAACAAAAAGAGCCGTCCACACAGGAGCAAAAAGCCAGTCAGGCGGGTTCCATGAAGGTTTGTTCAAAACAGAATAATACCATTCGGATCCCTGTTCAGGGGTAAACACGCTGCCTGCAAAACCGACAAGCATGCAAAGCGCAATACAGGCAATGAGGAGGAGCGGGTTGATGCTCATAGGGAAACATTCTGGTTTTTTGGAATACACTGCCCGAGAGATTCTTATAACCAAAAATAAAATAGCGAAATAAGTTTGAAGAAGATAAAAGCCATAGCAATGATACTCGATAATCGCAAGGGCTTACCGTATATTGCATCGCCCGAAGCACAGTCAACATGCCATGCAACAAAACAGCACATCATGAAGGGAGAACTCGATACAGCAATATCTGCGGCAAAAAAGGCCGGGAGCCTCGCTCTGCAGAGTTTCGGATCGCTCAACCAGACGGAGATACAGCCCAAGGATTACAAGGATTTCGTAACCGACGTCGACAAGGCATGCGAAAACTGCATTGCTTCTGAAATCAGCAGGGCGTTTCCGCAGGACAGCATGCTCTGCGAGGAAGGTTATGTCACAAGCGGCAGTTCCGGAAGACAGTGGATCGTCGACCCGCTTGACGGGACATTGAATTTCATCCATTCCTTTCCTGTCTTTTCCATAAGCATCGCACTCTCCGGCCCTGACGGCGATCTTATGACAGGCGTGGTCTATCAACCCGTACTTGACGAACTGTTTACCGCCGAAAAAGGAAAAGGGGCATTTCTCAACGGCAACCCAATCCGGGTATCGAGCCGACTGGACCCGGAACATTTCCTGATTGCAACCGGCCTTCCGTTCAAGGAGTATCATTATCTCGACGCATACGTTTCGATGCTCAGGGAGGTGATCCACGGATCGGCAGGCATACGAAGAGCAGGGTCGGCCGCAATCGACCTCGCCTATACCGCGTGCGGACGTTTCGACGCATTCTGGGAATACAAGCTCTTTCCATGGGACTATTCAGCAGGCGTTCTGCTGGTGAGGGAAGCCGGAGGCATTGTCACGGGCTTCAACGGAGACAGTGCGATCGGTAACCACCACAGCATCATCGCAGGAACGGGAGCAACCCATCCGCAGCTCCTCGACATGGCCCGCAAGCATTTCAGGGAGCATCTGCAGATGAATCGTGAATCGTGAATGGTGAATCGTGAATAGGGGAAGATAGTTTGTCGGATGAACGAAGCAACATGAGAGATAGGATAAGGCAAAAGGTAATCGGTATTCGGTATTCGGTATTCGGAGAGAATGATTGTTTTTTAAGGTATAACGATAGCAGATACATTTGAAGAAGTTATATAGGTCCTATAGGTCATATGAGTCCTATAGGACCTATAATATTATCTGCAGTCAATACACCCCATACCATTCAAAATCCATACAGGCGGGTTTCAAACCCGCCCCTACATCCTGCCAACTAGCCACTGAAGACTGCCCACTGTCTTTTGTCCCGCCATCCAGCCAACGAGCTATCTTCACTAAGAACCAAGAACTGAGAACTTCTTTCATCCCACACCCCACATCCCACATCTAACATTCTTCTCGCTCACTCCTTACTCCTGGCTCCTCTACTCCTTCTTCCCTAAATATTTGATTGGTGCTTGTGCTTTATTATCTTACGGATCGTGTTCGGGCACCTGAAACAAAAGGGTTTGTTTCAGACTGCCCTTTTTTGACGTTGTATCATATTTTCACCTATTCCCGGCCTGCTCTGCCAGCCGGATCATCCTACAGGAAATGCTCGCTTACCAGAGAACGCTTGAAAAAGAAATCGCCCTTTACGGCACCGGGCTGCATACCGGCCATGAGTGCATGATCACCTTCAAACCTGCACCCGCCAACTACGGATACCGCTTCATAAGAACAGATATCGAAAACTGTCCTGAAATACCTGCCCTGATCGATTATGTCGTCGACGTCAACAGAGGCACCACTATCGAATATGAAGGCAACAGGGTCTATACCACCGAACACGTACTGGCGGCCCTCTACGGCATGCAGATTGACAACTGCCGCATCGAAATGAACGGCCCGGAACCGCCGGTCATGGACGGCAGCGCTGCCGACTTTGCCGAAGCCATTGAATCGGCGGGCATTGTCAAGCAGGATGAACCGAGAAATTACCTTGTCATCGATGAAACAATCGAGTTCCATGATCCCGAAAAAAATGTCGATATTGTCGCCCTCCCGCTGGACGGCTTCAGAACAACAGTTATGGTCGATTACAAAAATCCGGCGCTGGGCTCACAGCATTCGGGCCTGTTCGACCTCGAAAAAGAGTTTCTGAGCGATTTCGCTCCCTGCCGTACCTTCTGTTTCCTGAGTGAAGTCGAAGCTCTGGCCAATGCGGGCATCATCAAGGGAGGCAACATCGATAATGCGATCGTCATCGTCGATAAAAAACTGTCCGAAAAGGAACTTGACCTTCTGGCCGAAAAAATCGGCATCGACAGTTCAGCGCTTGCGCTCGGCAACAACGGCATACTCAATAACCGGGAACTTCGTTTCAAGAACGAACCCGCCCGCCATAAACTGCTTGACCTTATCGGCGATATCGCGCTGCTTGGCATGCCGCTTAAAGCACAGGTACTTGCAGCACGTCCCGGACACGCCTCAAATGTCGAATTTGTCAAGGAGCTGAAAAAATATGCCGACCGTAACCAGCTTACCCGCAAGTTCCAGCATGAAAAAAAATCCGGTGTAATTTTCGACAGCAACGCAATTCAGCAAATCCTGCCTCACCGCTACCCGTTTCTTCTCATCGACAAGATCGTCGAGTTCAAACTGGACGAAAAAATCGTCTCGGTCAAGAACGTCACGATGAACGAAGAGTTTTTCCAGGGACATTTCCCCGGCAATCCCATCATGCCGGGCGTTCTCATTGTCGAAGCGATGGCACAGACTGGAGGCATTATGATGCTGAACGGCAACGACAACATCAACAACATGCAGGTCTACTTCATGGGGATTGATAAAGCCAGGTTCCGCAAGCCGGTCGTTCCGGGTGATGCATTGGTAATAGAAGCCGTCATGAAAAGCCGGAGACGGAATGTGTGCCAGTTCGACGCAAAAGCATATGTCCGCGGCGATCTGGTCTGCGAAGCGTCACTCATGGCAACGGTCATGAAAAAATCCACCTGAACAAGCGGCAAACCTTTGCGTTCAGGATTCAAGTCCCGCTTCTTCTCCGCGATGAATGCGCAGGAACCGCACGACATATTGCATGAACGAATACAGCAGCAAAATCACGGAGAGGTACATAAACATCTCTTGTACCGGGTAACGGTCAAAAAAGGGATTCGGCCAGACCATGCTGAAAAACATCATGGAAACAAATCCTACCGCCCACTTGCCGGGCCAGAGCGATGTCGTGATCACCTGGTGCCGATGCTTGACGTAGGCGGCGCCGAGAAATATCAAAAGATCCCTGAAAACCACAAACACGACGAACCACACAGGCAACTCACCGATCACCATAAAATACACGGCAACCGCAGCGAGGCATATCTTGTCGGCAAGGGGATCGAGAATTTTCCCCATATCCGATACTTCATTGGTCCAGCGGGCTGTCTGGCCGTCGAACCAGTCGCTCAGAACAGCAATAACAAGGATTGCATTGGCAATCCATATATCTCCCCTTTCAAAATAGTAGATAAAAAAAGGGATGAGCAGGATTCGAAGAATGCTCAGAAAGTTTGGAAGATTGACGATATGCCCTTTCACAGCTTGTGTTCCGTTTTGCTCTGAAAACCTCTATATAACACTATCGGGATTCTCCCTGACAAACTCGGACCAGCTCCGGCCCGCTGACTTATGCCCCCTGCTGCCGTTCACGTTCGGCAGCACGTGCCCTTCACAGAGAAGGTCACAGAGTGCGATACCGAGCGCATCTGAAATATCGTACGGACGGAGAGGTTCCTCGATTTCGAGAAAATGCCGGGCCATGTAGGACACCTGCTCCTTGCTCGCCCCACCTCTGCCGGTCAGAACCTGTTTTACTTTTCGGGGAGCGTATTCGGTCAGTGCGACGCCCCTGTTCATTGCCAGGGCGACAACAGCTCCCCTGACCTGGCCGAGCTTGAGTGCCGACTGGGGATTGCGGTTCACATAAGCGGTTTCAAGCGCAAGCCTCTGCGGCCTGTTCACACTGATCAGCGTGTCAAGCTCATCATAAATGCGCTTGATTCTTTCCGGTATTCCCTGGCGGGAACTGAGCCTGATAATCCCGCAGTCGATCAGTTCGAAGGCTCCTTCCCTTCCCCTGACAATACCGTAACCGGTCCTGACACTTCCAGGATCCACCCCGATGACAATCATGACACTACATTGGGTATTCGTTCAATTCCCGCTCTTCAGAGCGGCAGAAAAACAATCAGGTAAGACAGCATCAGGAATCGAAGCTTCTCATTGCCTCTTCACCGATCTCCAGATTACTGTAAACAACCTGTACATCATCACAGTTTTCGAGCGCGTCGATCAACTTCATGGCCTTGGCGGTTTCTTCCGGCGCCGGCTCGACATAGCTGTCCGGAATCATGTCCATCTTTGCATTGGCATAGGATATGCCGGCAGTATCGAGTGCCTGCTTTGCCGTTTCGAGATCCTTGACATCGACGATGACGTTGAAATAATTCTCGTCATCACTGTCCAGTTCCTCGAGACCTGCATCGAGGAGAACTTCCATAACAGATTCCTCATCCGTTCCTGATTTCGCCACATCGATACTGCCCTTTCTCTGAAACATCCAGCTGACACTGCCGTTCTCACCAAGCGAACCGTTATGGCGGTTCATGATATGACGTATGTCGGCAACGGTCCGGTTCCGATTATCCGTTGCTGTTTCAATAATAATCGCAATACCGCCCGGTCCGTACCCTTCGTAGGTAATTTCTTCGTAAGTGACACCTTCAATTTCACCGGTCCCCTTTTTTATGGCCCGCTGAATATTGTCAAGAGGCATGGAATTGGCCCTTGCCGTATCGACGGCAAGTCTCAAACGGGGATTTCCCGTGGGATCACCGCCTCCGGTTTTCGCTGCAATGGTAATTTCACGAACAAGTTTTGTGAACAAATTTCCCCTTTTCTGGTCCGTTGCAGCTTTTTTTCTTTTGATCGTTGACCATTTACTATGTCCAGACATACGTAAATTCGCTGATTGATATCGGTTACTTTTTCAATGAACAATGCATCCCGGCAGATGTGACGTCTGCGGGAAACTTCATGCATGCAGACTGCCGGTACAATGCGAGACCTGACAATAACGGTCTCCCCGGCAATCATTCAGTTCCGCTGACCGTTTATGATAATAGATTTATTTTCTTTAACCTAAATTGAGTGATTGTCGAGCATGTCGTAGATGCAAGGCACAGGGAATGCCGCTGTAGTGATCTACCGCAAGTTCCCTGTAACGAAGCAGATGCGGCATGATCGACAATCCCGAAGGGTTTCAACAAATGCGGTTCTTTATCTGTTTTTTCCTGCTCCCGACAGGTGACGAATAATCACACCTGCTGAACAGTATAAAGGACTGTTATTTATAACCTTACTCTTATTGAGCATTTGTTGAAACGCTCAGTTTAGGTTTAACCTAAGCTGAGCGACATATGCGCACCGGGACCACATGGTCCTGAAAAGCATGCTCGACAATCGCTCAATTTAGGTTCAAATTAATCACCAGAAAAAACAATGGCAAACCGGCTGGTCGCATACCAGGGAGAACCTGGCGCATACAGTGAAATAGCCGCTCTTCGTTTTGGAGAACCGGCACCATTCGAGACATTTGACAAAGCGTTTCACGCCGTTGAGCAGCAAAAAGTAGCCTGCGCGGTGATACCCATCGAGAACTCTCTTGGGGGAAGCATACATCACAACTACGACCTCCTGATGCAGCACCCCGTAACGATCGCCGCTGAAACGTTCGTGACTGTCGAACACTGTCTGCTCGGCCTTTCTGACGCATCGCTCGACGTCAACGGAACGGTGTTCTCCCACCCTCAGGCCCTCGCTCAGTGCCGCAATTTCTTTTCCGCACACCGCAACCTCAAACCTGAAGTAGCGTACGATACCGCCGGGAGCGCAAAAATGATCGCAGACAACGGCAGGCCGCAGGATTTCGCTATTGCATCGAAACGGGCCGGAGAGCTTTACGGTCTGAAGATATTCCTCGAAAATCTTGCCGACGAAACATGGAATATCACCCGGTTTTTCTGCATTGTCCATGAAAAGATGGACCACGCCGTCGAACTCAGGGAAAAGCCGGATACAAGCAGACAGAAAACCTCCATTGTGTTCGCCCTCCCGAACGAACAAGGCTCCCTTTTCAAGGCGCTTGCGACATTCGCGCTTCGAAACATCGATTTGACAAAAATCGAGTCACGCCCGTCGAGGATGAAAGCCTTCGAATACTTCTTTTACGTCGATTTCATAGGCCACCTGGACGACCCCGGCGTCATTAACGCCCTGACCCATCTCAGGGAATTTGCAACAATGGTCAAAGTACTGGGCAGCTATGGTGTCGTTGCCTGACAACGGTCAGTTTCAACTGACATTCGATATGACCGCATCACCGGATCGAGAACGAACGAAAGGATCCGGAGACAAACCGACCCTGTTCCTGCTCGATGGTATGGCACTGGTGTACCGGTCGTTTTTCGCCCTGCAAAGAACAGGAATGGTCACAAGCAAGGGCGTCCCGACGGGGGCCACCTATGGATTTCTGATGACGCTTTTGAAAATCCATGAAGCATACCGTCCCGATTACCTCGCCGTCGCTCTCGACAGCGCCGAAAAAACATTCCGTCACAAACTCTACGAACCATACAAGGCAAACAGGCCCGAGCCGCCTGAAGACCTCATCACGCAGCTCGATTTCATTATCAGCCTCATTGATGCGATGAGGATACCGCTCCTTAAACAACCGGGATTTGAGGCGGACGACCTGATCGCCACTGCCGCAAAACAATTCGAAACTGCCTGCGAGATTTTCATTGTCACGCCCGACAAGGACCTCGCCCAGCTCGTTCATGACGGGGTTACCATCCTCAAGCCAGGCAAAAAACAAAATGAGCTGGAACTGTTCGGACGCCATGAAATCAAAGAAAAGTTCGGTATTGACCCTGACCGTTTTGTCGATTTTCTCATGCTTACCGGCGACAGTTCGGACAATATTCCGGGAGCAAAAGGAATAGGCCCCAAAACAGCCTCCAGACTGATCAACACATACGGCGGTCTCGATGAACTCCTCAAGCATCTCGATGACCTCCCGCCTGCATCAAGAACGAGCCTGAAAGAATTCGAGACCAGACGTGAACTTGTCAGGGAACTTGTCACCGTCAGAACAGACCTTTCCCTTGAACCTGCCCTAGACGACCTTGCCTGCACGGCTCCCGACGGCGACAAACTGTTCGGACTGCTCGACACCCTGGAAATGAAAAGCGCAGCGGCGCGGATTCCCCGGATATTTCCCGATGTTCAACCGTCCGGAAACAAGAGCGGCAATAACCCTGACCTCACGCACGTAACAGCCGACAAGACGGCATACCGCCTTGTCGACGACGCTGACGGCGTAGAGGAACTCGAAAAAAAACTCACGAGCCTGGCTGGCTTTGCCTTCGATACCGAAACAACCAGCCTCAACACGCTCGAGGCGGAACTTGTCGGCATGTCGTTCAGCTGGGAACCGAATGAGGCATGGTTTATCCACTGTTCGAAATCAGGACTCACGCCCGAAAACGCCCTTTCCATACTCAGGCAGGTACTTGAAAACCCCGCTATTGGAAAAACAGGACAAAACCTCAAATATGACATCCTTGTCCTGAAAAACTACGGGGTACGCCTTTCTCCGGTAGCCTTCGATACCATGATCGCCAGCTACGTCATCAATCCCGAGGAAAAACACAACCTTGACGACCTCGCTGAAAAACTCCTGAACGTCAGGACAACCAAATACAGTGACCTGACAGGAACAGGAAAAAAAGCCATCCCGATACGAGACGTCCCTCTTGACTCGCTGACTGCCTATGCATGCCAGGACGCCGACATCGCATTCAGGCTCCGTCAGAACCAGATCGGCATACTCGACAAAAACCCCGAGCTGAACAGACTGTGCCGCGACATCGAGTTTCCTCTTGTGGAAGTGCTTGCAGACATGGAATACCGCGGGATCGCCCTTGACACGGCCCAGCTTGAACGGACGTCGGAAACGGTCAATCGTGAACTTGAAGAGCTCACGGAACGAATCCATGACACTGCCGGAACAACATTCAATATCGACTCGCCCAAACAGCTTGCAGACATCCTGTTCAATGTACTCGGTCTTCCGGCCAAAAAAACAACCAAGACCGGTTACTCGACCAATGTCAGGGTTCTGGAAGAGCTCTCCCTTCTCCATCCGATTGCACAAGACATACTGGCATACAGGAGCCTGCATAAACTCAAAACCACCTATATCGATGCGCTCCCGAAAATGCTCAGCCCGGTAAGCGGCAGGCTGCATACCAGCTTCAATCAGCACATTACCGCAACAGGCAGGCTCTCGTCGTCAAATCCCAACCTGCAGAATATCCCGATACGCACACCGCTCGGCAGGGAAATCCGGAAAGCCTTCGTCCCTTCAGACCCCGGGAACTTTCTGCTTTCAGCCGACTATTCCCAGATCGAGCTCCGCATCGCGGCAGAGATATCACAGGACCCCCAGCTTCTGTCAGCATTCCAAAAAGGAGAAGACATCCATTCTGCAACGGCAAGAACCGTGTTCGACACAGAGAACATAACCCCTGACATGAGACGCAAGGCAAAGGAAGTCAATTTCGGTATTCTCTACGGCCTTCAGCCGTTCGGGCTGGCGCAAAGACTGAATATCCCTCAAAAGGAAGCCAAATCCATCATAGAAACATACACATCGAAATACCCCGACCTCTTCAATGCCCTGAAACAGATAATCAGCGGTGCCGCCGAGAAAGGGTATGTCACCACGCTGATCGGAAGACGGCGGTATATCGATACCATCAACAGCAAGAACCGCAACATCAGAATGGCCGCAGAACGGGCTGCAATGAACACTCCTGTCCAGGGCACGGCCGCCGACATCATCAAGTGCGCCATGAGCCTTACGGCAGCGGAAATAAAGAGCCGCGGTCTCCAGTCCATGATGCTCCTGCAGGTCCATGATGAACTTGTTTTCGAGACCACCGAACAAGAAAAGGAGTCTCTCACTTCAATCGTTACCGACTGCATGAAAACAGCGGCGAAAGAATGCGGACTTTGCAGTGTCCCGGTCGACGTGGAAACCGGAACAGGAAAAAACTGGCTGGACGCTCACTGATAGCGTATGCCGGTATTGACGAACACAAAACTTTTTTTATATTTTCGAAATTTATTGAAAGACGGCCTGTATGACTGCATTCTTACCCGGAAAACCGGAAGTACACCGTTCGTTCTTTCTGTGAAATCGAAAAGATGCCGTCGCCGTTCATGATTCCGGCCGCCGAACCGGTTACGTTCACCTATCTCCTACGCCTGTTTGCAGCAAGCATTATGCCTGTAACAAAAAACCTGAATTAACACCTGATACCGTATGTTCTGGAACCTGGACCTTGCAAGGTATATTGCCGATGCACCATGGCCCGCGACAAAAAATGAACTGATTGACTTCGCGAATCGTACCGGGGCGCCCCAGGCTGTCATCGACAACCTGACCGACCTGCCTGACAGCGACGAATTATATGAAAGCCTTGAAGAAATCTGGCCTGACTATCCTACAGACGAAGATTTCTGCTATGGGGATGAAGAACCCATAAACTAGGAGACTGACACGAAACGTGTTTTTTTTTCACATACAGCATTTTACCAGCTTTGCGCGGCATTTCTTCTCCTTGCGATTCTCGCCCAGTACTATCGACCTGCATCGTGCATAGCCAGGACTGAAGACAATGCCGATACAGCCCAGCCGGTTGTCGTCAAACGCATTTCGATATCCGGGAACAAGGTCATCAGCAAGGACGAAATCCTGGATATCATTTCCACCTCAAAAAAAGAACCATTCAACGAAGTACTGTTCTCCCGCGATCTCGCCCTGATCAGAAAGCTGTATACCTTCAAAGGATATTTTCTCGCCACAGTTGACGCAGAGCTCTCCGAACCTGACAAAAAGAACAGGATATCCCTCAGCATCACCATCACGGAAAACACACCCGCGAGGATCGATACCATAAGCCATACAGGGCTTGACGCTCTTGACGCCGAACTGAAAAAACAATATCTCGACGACACCGTTCTGAAAAAGGATTCGATCTTCACCGTTGACCACCTGATCGATGAAAGGGACAGAACCGTTAATTTTTTCAGGGAATACGGCTATTCATTCATGCACGAAGACAGTATTCGCATCCAGATCGACACAACCGCCAATCTTGCAGGGATGCAGGTGCATACATTCCTTCCTGAAAAGCTTTCCTACGGCCCTGTAGCGGTTTTCGTCCATGACAGGAACAAAAACCTGCCGGTTCGGGAAACGTTCAAAGAGGACTCCCTGAGCATCACGTTTCAGGGACGGCCCAAACTCTCACGCAAACTCATCAGGAATTATACAGCCGTTCGATCAGGAAGCATCACACAGCAATCGAAGGAAAGAGAAACGCTTCAGAATTTCGGATCGACCAATGTTTTTTCTTCGGTCTTCATCAGAAAAGATTCGGTCAGGGCAGGAAAACTCTACACCTCTCTTCATCTTGAACCGAAACCCAGATACCTGATCGAACCGAGACTCTTTTTCGATAACCGTTACGGAAGCCTTTTTCTTGGTGGTGCCGTCGCCTTTGAAAACAGCAACCTTTTTGGCGGAGGAGAAAACCTCATCTTCAAAACCGATTTCGGAACGCAGCTCAGCAGCTCCAGCGACCTGTTGAAAAACATCGATGAAAGCCTCTATACAAAATACCGCCCCTATGAGCTCGGCATATCGGCAAACATCTCAAAACCTGCTCCGAAGCATCCCGGAAACTACTATACAGGAACCCTGGAGTACTCCCGATCCCGGCTGCCGATCCTCCTTGACAACCAGAAAGGGCTGCTTCGTCTGAGCTACAACGCGCAGCTCTCGCCCTCGTCGCGATTGAATTTCGATTTCTTCGAGCTCGAAATGGTCAAGAAAGACTCTCTTGACGGCTTCAGGGAGCTGTTCATCACAGACCTTGCCGAAAATATCGGCGTCGATCCTTCCGATCCCTCCGATGTAGCCGGAAGTCTTGACAGCCTGCTGCAGACCAATCTCAACCAGGGATTCCGTCTCCAGTACTACGATTCAAACCAGGATGATCCTGACCGGAAAACAACCTATACCTGGAATATAAGCTTCGAGGAAGTCGGAGGTCTTGTCTATCTGATCGACAAGTATCTGGACACAAAAAGCTATAATGGCTTTACCGATGACGATCCCCAGATACTGGGCACTCCGTACTCGCAGTTTGTCAAAGCAAGCGGCCAGTTCACCTTCAGCCGGGATATCACGGAAACACAACAGCTTGCGGGCAGGATTTTTCTTGGCGCAATGACCCCTTACGGCAAGGCGGACGCAACTCCCGACGATCGCCGATTTTACGCCGGCGGACCCAACAGTATGCGCGGCTGGCTCTTCAACACCCTTGGACCTGCCGACAACCCGAGCAGTGCATCGGCAACCCTCGGTGCTGACATTAAAGTCGAAGCGAACCTCGAGTACCGTGTCAAATTCTTCAAACTGTTCGGCCAGCCCTCAGGCGTTGCCGTGTTTACCGATATCGGAAACATATGGGACCGTAGCGGACCCTATGCGCTGACGTTGAAATCCCTCTATACCGATTTTGCCTGGGATGCGGGTGTAGGCCTCCGGCTCGGTTCACCGATAGGGCCGTTCCGCTTCGATTTCGGATACAAGCTCTACGATCCCACCATGAGCAACAAGTGGCAGGCAGGCAACTGGGATATAGCGGACTTCACGTTCAACTTCGGTATCGGGGAGGCATTTTAGCACAAATCAGACAGCCAATACACATCGATCATGCAAAACACAACCACTCTTCTTGCGCCGTCAATTCTTTCGGCGGACTTCACGAAACTTGCAGAATCTGTTGCACTCGCTGAAAAAGCAGGAGCAGACTGGATCCACTGCGACGTCATGGACGGCCATTTTGTCCCCAACATATCGTTCGGCCCGTTCATCGTCAAAGCTGTGGCTCAGTGCACCGGCCTTACCATCGACACCCACCTCATGATATCGGATCCGGACACCTACATCCCTGATTTCATAAAAGCCGGTTCGCACCAGGTAACGGTCCATCAGGAAACCTGCGCCCATCTTCACAGAAGCATACAACTTATCAGGAGTCTCGGTGCAAAGGCAGGGGTCTCGATCAACCCGGCAACGCCGGTCTCGACACTTGAATCGATCATGCCGGACCTCGACCTTGTTCTGCTCATGTCGGTCAACCCGGGATTCGGAGGCCAGAAGTTCATCCCAGCCTCCCTTGAAAAAGTCGAGCAGCTTCACGCAATGCGCAACAAACGCAACCCGAACATGCTGATCGCGGTTGACGGGGGGGTGACCGTGGACAATGCCGAAGATCTTGTGTCCAGGGGAGCCGATGCCCTGATTGCCGGAACGGCTTTCTTCAAGGCTGAAAATCCGGCAGAAGCGGCAAAAATAATCAAATCTGCTTCCAGGTAAACTGCTGCAATTCCTGACCGATAAGGCCTTCACCGATCAGGACGGCATCAAACGATGCCTCCTGCATCACCTCGACATCCTTTGCACGCTTCAGGCCGCTTTCGGCAACGGCGACAACGTCCTCCGGAATAAACGGCCTGAGTTGCAGAGAGGTTTCAAGCGAGACGGTAAAATCCCTGAGGTTGCGGTTGTTGATCCCGATAAGGGAAGCACCGGCGCCCAGTGCGCAATCAAGCTCCGCACGATCATGCACCTCGACCAGCGCGTCAAGTCCTGTCTCACCTGAAAGCTCGAGATAATCCCTGAGTTGAAAAGGGTCGAGCGCCGCAACGATAAGCAGGAGTGCGTCAGCTCCTATCAGCCTCGTTTCGTATATCTGGGACTCGTCGATGATGAAGTCCTTTCGAAGAACAGGCAGATCATATGCCCTGCTCACCTGCTGAAGATAGTCGTTCGACCCCTGAAAAAAATTCCGGTCGGTCAGAACCGAAAACGCTGCCGCCCCCAGAGCGGCATATCGCCCGGCTATATCGAGAGGCTGAAAATCTTCAACCAGAACCCCCCTTGACGGTGAAGCCTTTTTTACTTCCGCAATCAGCCGAATACGTCCGGAGTTCCCTTGCAGGGCCTTTTTGAATCCCCGCGGCGACGGCAGCTCTCGCAGGCAGTCCCGGTAACGGGCTTCAGGGTGTTCATGCCGCAGAGCCTCGACCTCGCCTTTCTTGTATGCAAGTATGTCGGTCAGGCAGGTACTCATGAAGACACCGATCCGGCGGCGGCTCTCAATTCGTTTTCAAACTCGACAATCTGCCGGATATTGTCGAGGAACCATGGATCGATCCCTGTAGACTGGGAAATTTCCTCTACTGTCGCACCGGCCTGGAAAGCGTAACGGAGATAAAAAATCCTGTCTGCCTTGGGAATCCTGATTTTTTCCAGAAGGTCTTCCTTTGCGAACTTTTTCTGGTGAGGAGGCATATCGACCACGTTCATCATATCCTTGCCGTCACATCCGAGACCGCCCCGGCCGATCTCAAGACCCCGCAGCGATTTCTGCAACGCTTCACGGAAGTTCCTGCCGAAAGCCATGACCTCTCCGACAGACTTCATCTGGACACCCAGCCGCGCATCGACATTCTTGAACTTTTCGAAATCCCATCGGGGCACTTTGACAACACAGTAATCGATAACCGGTTCAAAACTTGCAGGGGTCGACTTTGTTATATCGTTCTGGATTTCATCGAGCGTGTAACCGACCGCAAGTTTTGCAGCCACCTTGGCTATAGGGAAACCTGTTGCCTTCGACGCAAGCGCCGAACTGCGGGACACCCTGGGATTCATCTCGATAACGATAACCCTTCCGTTTTCCGGGTTGATGGCAAACTGGATGTTGCTCCCGCCGGTTTCCACCCCGATTTCACGGATGATCTTGATCGAGGCATCCCTGAGTTCCTGGTACTGTTTATCCGAGAGCGTCTGGGCAGGAGCAACCGTGATGCTGTCGCCTGTATGGACACCCATCGGATCGACGTTTTCAATGGAACAGACGATTATAACGTTGTCGGCAAGGTCACGAATCACCTCGAGCTCGAATTCCTTCCAGCCTATAAGGCACTCTTCGACGAGCACTTCCCCGATAGGGCTCTCGGCAATACCTCTCCTGACCGCGTCGTAATAGTCCGCCTTTGTTTCGGCAAATCCACCCCCTGTCCCTCCAAGCGTGAACGAAGGACGGATCACGATGGGAAGACCGATTTCCTCAAGCGCTTCCTTGGCTTCTTTCTCGTTACGAACAAAGAAACCCCTGGCCATCTCGAGCCCGAGCTTCTTCATTGCGTCGCTGAAAAACTCCCGGTTCTCGGCTTTTCGTATCGCCCTGAGCTTTGCGCCGATCAGTTCAACGCCGTTGCGCTCAAGCACACCGCTCTCGGCAAGGCTTACCGCCGTGTTCAGGGCGGTCTGCCCTCCCATTGTCGGGAGCAGTGCGTCAGGCTTTTCCTTCTCTATGATTTTCCGGACATAGTCTGGTGTTATCGGCTCTATGTAGGTACTGTCGGCAAACTCGATATCGGTCATGATGGTTGCCGGGTTGCTGTTGACCAGAACAACCCTGTAACCGTCATCCTTGAGAGCCTTGCAGGCCTGGGTACCGGAATAATCGAACTCACACGCCTGACCGATCACGATAGGCCCGGCACCAATGACCAGAATCGACTTGATATCTTTCCGTTTTGGCACTTGTATTCAGAATTTCATTCTTTCTTGAAATGAGCTTTACCGATGGTAATGTAAAAAAAATGCCGCTACTCCACCACCTTGATCGTCTCCTGGTGAAATCCCCTGTCATCCCGCCGATACCACGCGGTTACGCCGGCCGGCTGCCGGTGCTGAACAGAGATGATGATCATGGAATCACCGGGCCGGGCAAAATCGATGTCGCTGTTTGACGGCACCGCCGCTGTACCCATATGGGAGTGGCAGGAGCCGAGAATTGTATACCCGAGGCTGGCAGCCTCACGCTCGACCTCGATAAATTCCGAAAAGGAGATCTCAAAACCGTGCTCGCGTCCGCTGTAGAGGACATTGACGCAGGGAGCGACTTCATAGACAATATTCTCGAACCCGCCCTTCTTGTCCGGCTTTCGAATCCCGGCAAGAAGACCACAGCATTCATAAGGAAGTTCCCGTAACGCCTGTTCCTGGATTATTTCAAACTGTCTTCGAGGCAAATGCATGGAAAATACTGTCAGTCATGAGAAAGCCTTAGCCCCGATGTCACGACGATAGTACATACCGTCAAAGGAGATGTACCCTGCCGCCAGATAAGCGCGGTCGATGCTTTCTTTCAGGGTCGGTGCGGTAGCCGTGACCGCAAGCACTCTTCCGCCCGATGTCCTGAGCGTCGTGCCGTCGAACGTGGTACCGGCATGGAAAAGAACGACATCGTCATATGTTTTCAGCTTTTCGTCCATGACGATCTCCCTGCCTTTTACGTAACTGCCCGGATACCCTCCCGAAGCAAGAACCACGGTGGTTGCCGCACCGTCTTTCATTTTGAAGGGAGCATCACCGAGCGCCCCCTGGAGAGATGCCTCGAGAAGAGTAATCAGGTCACTTTCCAAGAGCGGCAGAACAACCTGTGCTTCGGGGTCCCCGAGACGCGCATTGTATTCGACGACCGACGGTTCACCGCTTTGGTCAATCATAAGGCCGATATAGAGAAACCCTTTGTACGGCATCCCTTCCGTCCTCATCCCTTCGAGGGTAGGAACAACGATTCGCGCTTCGACTTTTTTCAGAACTTCTCCGCTGACAAGAGGCGCGGGGGCATACGCCCCCATACCGCCGGTGTTTTTGCCTGTATCATCCTCTCCGATACGCTTATGGTCCTGTGAAGGCAGAAAAAACCGGTAAGACGTACCGTCGGTGACGGCAAAAACGCTCGCTTCCTGTCCTGTCAGAAAGGCTTCGATGACAACTTCATCGGCAGCATCGCCAAACACCCTTCTGTTGAAAAGGTCGTCAATCGCCTGCAATGCTTCCTCACGGTTTTCAGCAACAATAACACCTTTTCCGGCAGCCAGGCCGCTTGCCTTGATAACCTGGGGATACACCGAAGCCGTCTCCAGAAAATCCTTTGCCGGACCATACTCCCTGAACACTTCGTACGACGCGGTCGGAATGGCGTGGCGGCGCATGAAATCCTTTGCAAAAACCTTGCTGGTCTCGAGCTGCGCAGCCCTTCTGGTCGGTCCGAACACGGGCAGACCGGCACCGCTGAAGGCATCCACGATACCTTTTTCAAGAGGTTGTTCAGGCCCGATAACCGTGAGACCCAGAGACTCGCTACGGGCAAAACCGAGAAGGCCCTCGACATCCGTGGCATCGAAGCCGACATTCTCCACTTTGCCGCCCATGGTTGCCGTCCCGCCGTTTCCGGGAGCGACATAGACTTTCGTGACTCTTTCACTGCGGGCAGCTGCCCAGGCAAGGGCATGCTCTCTTCCGCCCCCGCCGACAATCAACACCTTCATGACATGTGTTTCACGTGGTTATCAAGCTTGTTCGAACAAACTATATAAGGCAGGCGGGACAAAATACAAACAAAAAAATCTCCTTCAATTGAACCCTGCTCCTCCTGGAGAGGCAAAGTGAATCAGTTGGCATCAGTGACTTAAACCGGGTTCCTGCGGCAGAAGCGCCCGGACTCGAAATAACGGTGACTTTTACTACATTTCCGGTAACAAACACCCTGCCGATGTTTACACAGTTCTGCTGCAGGGATTTGAACGAACAGATCATCAACCGTCCTGAGTATGCCGCTTCTTCCATTGCTTTCCGGGCTCATTCTACCCGGCATACTCAAAACCCTCGTTCTGACCCTCAAGGTGAGCGTCGATGACCGGACGATTGAAAAAGAACGGAATGACGGCAGCGTCCTGTTCGCTTTCTGGCATGGCAAAATGATCTACGGATGGCTGCTTGCCCGAAAACTGTTTCCCCGTCGCGACATCCATGCTGTTGTCAGCCTTTCCAAAGACGGTGAAATCCTCTCGCGTACACTCCATGGCCTTGGGTTCTGTCTTATCCGGGGATCGAGCTCGAGAGGAAGCGGCAGCGTGAAAGAGGCAATGAACCGGGAACTCGACAAGAACGGCATAATCGCCGTTACCCCCGACGGTCCGCGCGGACCGCTGCACTCATTCAAGTACGGAACCCTCCACCTTGCATCCCAGCGCGGCATTCCGATCATTTTCGCTTCCATACAGTACAGCAACGCGATCGAGCTCAAAAGCTGGGACCATTTCGAAATCCCGCTGCCTTTCAGCAGGGTGACCCTTACGCTTCATCGTATCGAGGTTCCGGCAATGAAAAACGAGGAAGACCTTGCCGCTTACGAGCACCGGCTTTCGAAACATCTTGCCGATGACCGGACCGGGAAACATCATGCTTGAAGCTGCAGCCATGTTTTATAGAACAGTCATCGATATCAGGAACCGGTTGTACGACCTCGGCTTTTTCAAGAGCCACAACGCCGGCATCCCGACGGTTTCCATCGGCAATATCACGGCAGGAGGAACCGGAAAAACGCCTTTGGTTGACTTTGCGGCCAAACACTACTCCCGAAACGGCCTGAAGCCCGCGATTCTCTCACGCGGCTACAAACGAAACACAAAAGGCGTCAGGCTGGTATCGGACGGCAAACAGGTCTTTCTGGGAGCGCGCGACGCCGGGGACGAGTGCACCATGCTTGCCCATGGCAATCCCGGTACCATTGTGGTCGTCGCCGAACAAAGGAAAGCGGGAGCCGACTATATCGCCGAACAGTTTGCCGGGGAACTCCCGGATGTTGTTCTGCTCGACGACGCTTTTCAGCACCGCCGGCTCAACCGCGACCTCGATATCGTTGTCATCAGCAGTACGACCCCCTTTTACGACGACAAGCTTCTCCCCTGGGGAAGACTGCGGGAACCGGTGCGCGGCATAAACCGTGCACATCTTCTCGTCCTGAGCAAGGTCAAGGACCGGCAGCACGTATCAGAACTTGAAGAAAAACTGCGAAAAACAGGCAAACCCCTGATCATAACCGGGGTGCGTCCCGGAAAACTGGTCCCGATCGGCGATTCGGACAGGCAGACACCCGGAAAAGTCATCGCGCTTGCAGGAATAGGACAACCTGAAGGATTCATCACCTCTCTGCGGGAGAGCGGTCTGGAGGTGTCTCTGAAAGCGTTTTTCCCCGACCACGCGGACTTTCCGAACCATGCGATAAAAAAGCTTGTCGAGCAGGCTGAACGGGAAAACCTGTCTCTTGTGACGACCGAAAAAGATTATTACCGGTTCCGGGACAACGAAACGCTCCTACCAACAATGGCAAAAGTTCCCTGTTTCTACCTCCCTGTCAGCATAACGATACTCGAAGGACAGGAACTGCTGGAGCGGATGCTCGATAGTGTAGTGGAAGAGAGGAGCAAGGAGCCAGTAGCAAGAGCAGAGAGTGGGGAGAAGAATCGTGATTCGTGAATGGTGGGAATGTGGCAGATTTGCAGATACTATTATAGGTCCTATAGGACTCATATGACCTATAGGACCTATATAATTCCCTCAAATGTATCTGATATCGTCACACCTCAACAAAACAATCATTCTCTCCGAATACCGAGTACCAAACAATTCAACAGTTAAACAAATCAACGATTCAACAACTCCACTCAACAGTTCAACAACCTCCTCAATCTTCTTTAATAATCTTCGAAATCGCCTTGAATTGCTCTCCTTCGGCAACGCGCAGCAGTTCGAAAATCACCATTTCAGTGCTTTTCAGAAGTGCCCCGGCCTTTTCTATGGCTCGAATTCCGAGTTCCCTGTTTTCCTCTGTGCGCGAGGCAACCGCATCGGCGACAAGGTGGACGTTGTAGCCGTACTCGAGAAGTTCGTTGGCCGTCTGGTAGACGCAGACATGCGTTTCGACACCTGTAACGAGCACCTCATTTCTTTTCAATGCCCTGAGCCGCTCCATGAATTGCTCTTCTCCGCAGCAGCTGAACGCAGTTTTTTCGACCGGCTCCCCATCGGCAAGCAGTTTTTCCAGAGGCTCTACGGTATGCCCCAGGCCCTTCGGGTACTGCTCGGTATAAAGAACAGGAACATCGAGCACCTGCGCCGCCTTGATCAGTTTCGCTACATTCCGCACAACCTTTTCAGGTTCATGAACAATCTGCGCAAGTTTTCCCTGCACGTCGATTATGAGAAGAACACTATCCCGGGCAGCAATCATGGTACATCCTCCTTTTCCTCTTATAGAAAACTTCTTAGGCGGATGCAGCAGTCCGCCAAACAAAAAAACACGAAAATGTAGCAAGCAAGATAATTATTTCAGCAGCTTATTATACAGCAATGGCATATAAAATATTTCCCTGAAAGAGAGATTGCGTTATAGGACTTATAGGACCTATGGGACCTATAGGTCCTATTTCCAAGAGCTTTGAGAACATAAAAAATCAACAACTGTTCAGCCTGCGCTGAACAACTCCGGCAACACCTCCCCCGCCATCCCTTCGATGATCCTGTCATATGCTGCCAATCCGGACGGTTCGGGATTGATTTCGATACAGTATGCGCCGGACTTTTTGGCCAGGTCGGGGTATCCCGCGGCAGGCCAGACGGTTCCTGATGTGCCGATGCTTATAAAAAGGTCGCAGTTCTTGATGAGTATCGAGGCATTCTGCATGACGAGGGGATCGAGCATGTCGCCGAACCAGACGATATCCGGCCTGAGCCTTCCGCCGCACTCGTTGCACGTTTTTTCGTAAACCTCTCCGAAATCTTCTTTCCTGAAGCCGCATTCCTGGCAGCGGAGTCGCCAGAGACTGCCGTGCAGCTCGATGACGTCTTTTGAGCCTGCCCGCTGGTGCATGCCGTCGATATTCTGCGTCACGATCCGGGCATTCGGCATGGACGCGATCACTCTGTGCCCTTCATGAGGCTGACAGTCAAGAACCGAACGGCGGCGTATGCGGTGGAATTCGAGCACCTTTTCAGGGTCCCGTTCGAACGCCTCCTGGCAGGCGTATTCTTCATAATCATAATCCTTCCAGATGCCTCCCTTACCGCGATAGGTCGGCACTCCGCTTTCGGCCGACATGCCTGCACCGGTAAAAAAGACAATGCTGGTGAACTCCTCATGTTGCAATCGTTCCATCGAAAAAAAAGTCTACTGTTTTGCATTTCACAGGTTCCGGTGTCCGCAGGTCATAGCGTGTATTTTAGAATCTAACCGATTTTTTTTAACATCGTAAAAAGGCTCACACCATGAATATCAAACTCTTGCTGCTGCTTTTCTGGGCTTTCATCATCTATAACATCATTGCAGCCCTCATTTCATACTTCCGTTAACGCGAACCCTCTTCAACATGAAACAAATAGGTGTTATTCTCTCAGGATGCGGTGTAATGGACGGGTCGGAAATTCATGAAGCCGTCCTGACGCTTCTTGCCATAGACGTTGCCGGCGCACATGCCGTCTGCATCGCTCCCGACATCAACCAGCATCATGTCATCAACCACGCGACCGGCCAGGAAATGAAAGGGGAAACCCGAAATGTCCTCGTTGAATCGGCACGTATCGCGAGGGGAGACGTTAAAAATCTCAAGGAAATCGACTCCCTTGAACTGGACGCCCTGATCCTCCCGGGCGGTTTCGGCGCAGCAAAGAACCTTTCCGATTATGCGTTCAAAGGCGCGGAGCTAACCGTGCTGCCGGAAGTTGCCGAAGCGGTCCGTTCATTCTATAACGCCGGGAAACCGCTTGGTTTCATCTGCATCGCACCGGTGATCGCCGCCAGGGTTCTTGGACAGGAACAGGTCGAAGTGACGATCGGCAATGACCGTGATGCAGCAACCAACATCGAGCTGACCGGTGCTGCCCACGTCAAATGCCCGGTGTACAATATCCACGCAAGCAACGGCGGCAAAGTAGTCAGCACTCCCGCATACATGCTCGGACCGACCATCAAGGATGTCGCTCAAGGCATAGAGAAACTGGTCAACGCCGTGATTGCGCTGGCATAGGAGGAAGTGACGAGAGACAAGTAACAAGTGACAAGTTGGCAGCGCTGGATGGCGCGATGGATGGATGGCAAAGAAATAGTAGGCAGTCTTCAGTTGGCAGTAGGTGGCGGGCAAGAAAATGTAGGGGTCCCGACATGTCGGGATGGTTGCCCGTGGTTGGCCGGATGATTGAGATCGGCGTCTAAAAAGAGCACGGAAATTGATTTGTCCTTTACGTCCTTTTGGTCCTTTCGTCCACTTCTTCAAACAAATCAACAATTCAACACTTCAACACATCAACAATCCCTGTCACTTCTCATAAGGCACCCCGACTTCACGGGGAGCCTTTGACCTGCCGACGAACCCGGCAAGGACGAGAAGCGTGAGCACGTAGGGCAGAGCCTGAACGAGCTGGGATGGAATAAATCCTGTCTGGAGCCAGATTTCAAGCGATTCCGCCCATGAAAACAGAACTCCTGCCAAAGCTGCCCCTAACGGGGTCCACTTCCCGATGATCATCGCCGCGAGAGCGATATATCCTCTGCCTGCCGACATGTTGTCGGTGAAACTGTGTTGCTGGAATGCAAGAAACACACCGCCCAGAGCCGCGAGGATGCCGGAAATCAGTACCCCGGCATAGCGCATCCGGCTCACCTTGACCCCTGCAGCATCGACAGCCTCGGCATTCTCTCCGGCGGAACGGAGCCTGAGTCCGAACGGCGTCCTGAAAAGCAGGTAATGGGCTGTCGGCACAGCAATCACGGCAAAAAGAAATATCGGGTCAACAAGTATCGATGAAGAGGAGAAACCATCGATACGTTCGGAATTGACGGAACTGCCGAAAAGAAGACTGAGGCCGAACCGTGTTGCCCCCATGACAAGAATGTTTATTGCGATACCTGTCACGATCTGGTCGATTTTCAGGGTAACCGTAATGAATGCGAAGAGTAATGTGACAACAAGGCCGCAGAGAACCCCGCACAGTACGCCTGCCGCCGCAGATCCGGTACCCGAAAAGTGCTGACCGACGACCGCACCGAAAGCGCCCGCCAGAATAAGGCCTTCAAGTGCCAGATTGATCACCCCTCCCCGTTCCGAAAAAACGGCGCCGACGGATACCAGGACATAGGGAACGGCGATACGCAGCACCTGGAAGAAAAAAAGGCTCAGTTCGAAATCCATGTTACAAAAATGTTGTACTTGCCACTCATTACGTCTTTTTTCAGCATTTTCCCAAACAAATCACAATCATCGGCAGAGGAAGCAATGTAACAACCGTTTTTTTTATTTATTATTTAAAACGAGTTAAAATATACATCCTCCCTCTTTTCGGGACACCGTGTTTTCGTATTTTTTCAATGCCTTCAACAATCCACATATCATTCCAGACACATGCCGAATCCCAGTGAAACCACCTCCGAAGTCCAGGAAAAAGAGTTTATCTATATGTTTTCAGGCGGCACAGCAGATGGTGACGCCTCGATGAAAAACCTGCTTGGCGGCAAAGGCGCAAACCTTGCCGAAATGGCAAACATAGGACTCCCGGTTCCTCCCGGATTTACTCTTTCAACCGAGGTTTGCACCTATTATTACGACCACCGGAAAACCTACCCTGAGGGGTTGTTCGAAGACGATGTCCCCCGTGCACTTGAAGCGCTCGAGAAACAACTGGGAAAAAAGTTCGGCGATGCAGACAATCCCCTTCTGCTTTCGGTCCGTTCAGGCTCAAGGGCCTCAATGCCGGGAATGATGGATACCATCCTCAATCTCGGTCTCAATGACACCACTGTCGAGGGACTGGCAAAGAAATCAGGCAATCCGCGCTTTGCATGGGACTGCTACCGCCGTTTTGTGCAAATGTACGGAGATGTCGTTCTCGGCCTGAAGCCTGCCGACAGCAAACAGCAGGATCCCTTTGAAGAAATTCTCGACGCCAGAAAAAAAGAGCTGGGCGTCACCCTCGACACCGAACTCGACACCGATGACCTGAAGCATATCGTCGCTGCATACAAAGCGGCAATAGCGTCACAAACATGCTCACTTTTTCCTGAAGACCCGATGGAACAGCTGCGGGGGGCTATAAGCGCCGTTTTCGGAAGCTGGAACAACGACCGCGCCGTTGTCTACAGGAAACTCAACAGTATTCCCTCGTGGTGGGGGACTGCATGTAATGTCCAGGCAATGGTTTTCGGCAATCTCGGCGCCAGTTCGGGAACCGGCGTAGCATTTACCAGAGACGCTGCAACCGGAGAAAACGTGTTCTACGGCGAGTATCTCATGAACGCCCAGGGCGAGGATGTTGTTGCCGGCACGAGAACACCGCTGCAAATCAGCCATCTCAGGGATGAGAACCCCCGGATATACCAGCAGCTTGACGATATCCGCATCAGACTCGAACAACATTACCGCGACATGATGGATATCGAGTTCACCATCGAAAACGGCCGCCTTTATATGCTGCAATGCCGTGTCGGGAAACGAACAGGTCTTGCTGCCATCAGAATTGCCTATGACATGTGCAAAGAGGGATTGATCGATGAAAAGGAAGCGCTGCTGAGAATTGAGCCCGAACAGCTCAACCAGCTGCTGCGCCCTGTCTTCGATCTCTCTGAAAAAAAGAAAGCAATCGATGAAGGAAGACTGCTGGCAACCGGTCTTAACGCCGGACCGGGAGCAGCTACAGGAAATATCTACTTCAACGCCGTCGATGCCCAGGCTGCCAGAAACCGCGGCGAGCAGGTCATACTTGTCAGAATAGAAACATCTCCCGAGGATATCAAGGGAATGTCCATAGCAGAGGGAATTCTGACCGAACGCGGTGGAATGACGTCACATGCTGCACTTGTTGCACGTCAGATGGGCAAGGTCTGCGTGGCCGGGTGCGGCGCTCTCAAAATTAATTACCAGGACGGCACACTCAGGGTTGAAGGAAGCGGCACGGTTTTGAAAGAAGGCGACGCTCTCTCGCTGGACGGCACGACAGGTGAAGTCATCGCCGGCTCTGTGACAACACGAAACTCAGAGGTGATCGAAGTGCTGACCGAAAAGACGCTCGAACCGGAACATGCCCCGGTCTGGCAGATTTTCAACCAGATCATGCAATGGTCGGATAAATACCGCAAACTCAAGGTAAGGACAAACGCCGATCAGCCCGAACAGGCGGAATTGGCAGTCACGCTCGGTGCTGAAGGTATAGGCCTCTGCCGGACCGAGCATATGTTCTTCGGCGGCAACCGTATCGACGCGATGAGAGAAATGATTCTTGCCGAAGACAATGCCGGCAGAAAAACAGCGCTGGAGAAACTCCTGCCTTACCAGAGAGATGATTTCTATGGGATTTTCAAAGCAATGGGATCACGTCCCGTCACCATAAGGCTTCTCGACCCGCCGCTTCATGAGTTCCTTCCCGGCACGGATGAAGAAATCGCTGATCTGGCAAAAAAAATCAACAAGCCGCTCAATGACGTCCGTCACCGGATAGAAACACTTCACGAGGCCAACCCGATGCTCGGTCTTCGCGGATGCAGGCTTGGGATCATTCATCCTGAAATCCCCGAAATGCAGGTTCGTGCAATCATTGAAGCTGCCTGCAGGATCAAAAAAGAGGGTCATGATATCATACCTGAAATCATGGTCCCCCTCGTCAGTTCCGTCAAGGAGCTGGAAATAACCGCAGAAATCATCCATAAAACAGCCAGAAGTATCATGGCCGAGCAGGAAACAGGAGTCAAATATCTTGTCGGCACCATGATCGAGGTACCCAGGGCAGCGGTCACATCCGGGGAGATCGCAAGGGTCGCCGACTTCTTCAGTTACGGCACCAATGACCTGACCCAGATGGGACTTGGCATGAGCCGGGACGACTCCGGTCAATACCTGCCTCTGTACCACGATCTGGATATCTTCCCAAAAAATCCGTTCGAATCAATCGACCTGGACGGCGTTGGCTATCTCGTCAAGCGGTCTGCAAAAGACGCCAGAAATGTCAAAAAAGATATCAAGCTCGGAATTTGCGGTGAACAGGGAGGAGATCCGCCCACGATCGAATTCTGCAGCGCCACAGGGCTGAACTACGTATCATGCAGCCCCTTCAGGATTCCTGTCGCACGCATGGCCGCTGCAAGGGCAGCATTGCAGTCCTGAATTCCGAACCACGAAATACGGCACCGACGTTGCAGCGGTGCCGTATAAGTCATCTGTCTGCAGGCTTGCATGGAAATCGGCAGTCGCTGCCGAATCGACTTTTCTGCAATTGCCGCATATTCCCCTGATACTCGCCGCTTTCCAGGTACGGTAAAACCTTCAGCAATTCTCTCAGGAACATGTACCGCATCAAGCTCCTCGTCACAGAAATCGATAATTGCACCGCATGGAGCACCAGGGATATGGCGGCAGCTGCATTGAAAATAGTGCAGCTTCTTTTCTGTCCGCCCTCTGAGGGAATGCGCATGCCATTCCTTGTTTTCTTTACAAGTATTTGATATATAGCTCCTCTTGCATCGTGCACATCTCCTATCATGACAGGATTCAACCAGATCAGTATAAGGGGCGCCAGAGTACACAACCTCAAAAACATCTCTCTCGACATTCCACGCAACAGGCTTGTCGTGATAACAGGTTTGTCGGGGTCGGGGAAATCAAGCCTCGCATTCGACACCATTTATGCAGAAGGCCAGCGCAGGTTCATGGAAACGCTGTCGGCATACGCGAGACAGTATATAGGCAACATAGAACGTCCGGATGTCGATTTGATCGAAGGGCTGTCGCCGGTCATATCCATCGACCAGAAAAGCACCAGCCGTTCCCCGCGCTCGACCGTTGGGACAATCACCGAAATCCACGATTTCATTCGCCTGCTTTTTGCAAAAACAGGCCGGCTGCATGATCCCCTCACCGGCCGGGAGTTGAAGAAGCAATCTGAAGAGTCCATTGCCGATACTATTCTTTCCCTTCCAAAGGGCACAAAAATCCAGATTCTTTCTCCCCTTGTCACCGGACGCAAGGGCCATTATCGAGAACTCTTCGCAAAACTCCTCCAGAAAGGATATCTCCGGATACGGATCGACGGCAAATACATGGAACTGGAAAAGGGAATGCAGGTCGAACGATATAGAAGCCATACCATCGAACTTGTCGTTGACAGACTTGTCGTTCAGGAAGGAATAAAACAGCGCCTGCTTCAGTCTCTCTCACTGGCTGTCGGCATGTCGGAACACAAATCGGCCGTAATCTGTGCACCTATGGAAAGTTCTGTTCCGGAACAGCTCTACAGTACAAAATACGCCTACAGCGACGGGACGGTGCCGCTCGACACCCCGGCTCCTAACAATTTCAGTTTCAATTCACCTTACGGCGCGTGCCCTGAATGTAAAGGCCTTGGCGAGATCAGACATCTGTCGCCGGTTCTCATGATCTCGGACAAAACCCTTTCGCTGAACCAGGGCGCGCTGGAACCATTTGGAAAACCTGGAAAACGCAATCTCTGGCAGATTATCAAAGCAATCGCCAAACAGTATGGATTCACCCTCGATACACCGGCAGCCAACATCCCTGATGAGGCCATGAAGATTCTCCTGCATGGTTCAGACAGAACATTCAACGTCATCTACTCCTATGCCGGAAAGGATCACATCTATCCGCAGAGTTTTCCCGGCGCGATATCGTACGTTGAAGACCTTCAGAAAAATTCCGGGTCCGCAAAAATCAGGGAATGGGCAGACAGCTTCATGACCAGACAGACCTGCCCTTCCTGCGGGGGCGCCCGTCTTCGCAGGGAAAGCCTCAATGTGACGGTAAACGGCCGGAACATTCATGACATCGAGTCGATTCCGCTGCCAGATGCGCTTGATTTTTTTCTCGATCTTCCTTCGAGGCTCTCTGACAGAGAAAACATTGTCGCGACACCAATCCTCTACGAAATAACAAGACGACTTGAATTTCTCCTTAACGTGGGACTTGACTACCTGACCCTCAGCCGCGGTTCACAGACTCTTTCCGGAGGTGAGGCGCAAAGGATAAGGCTTGCCTCCCAACTCGGCTCCCAACTCAGCGGCGTTCTCTATGTGCTCGATGAACCCAGTATCGGACTCCATCAGCGGGACAACCGGAAACTGATCAGCTCGCTTCAGAATCTCCGTGATATCGGCAATACCGTACTCGTGGTCGAACACGACCGTGACACGATGCTCATGGCGGACAGGATAATCGATCTCGGCCCCGGCGCAGGAGAACATGGCGGCGAAATCGTCGCAGAGGGACATGCTTCACAGCTTGCTTCCGGCTCATTGACTGCCGATTACCTGATAAGAAAAAAGGATGTACGGAGCCGGAAAAAGAGAAAACATTCCGAACGCTCCGGATTTCTGGCCCTGAAAGGGTGCACAGGGCACAATCTGAAAAATATCGACGTGCATTTCCCGCTCGGTTCGCTTATCTGTATCACCGGCGTGAGCGGATCAGGCAAATCAACGCTCATCAACGAAACCCTCTACCCGATCCTTGCGAAGCATTTTTACCGCTCGAAACTTCATACACACCCTTACCTTTCGATAGAAGGACTCGATCTGATCGACAAGGTTGTCAATGTAGACCAGACACCGATAGGAAGAACACCCCGATCCAATCCTGCAACCTACACCGGTGTATTTACCTACATCAGAGAGTTTTTCTCCAGCCTCCCCGAAGCCCGTATACGAGGCTATAAACCGGGCAGATTCAGTTTCAACGTCAAAGGCGGACGCTGTGAAACCTGCCAGGGTGCGGGAACGAAGAAAATCGAGATGAATTTTCTGCCTGACGTTTACGTGCGGTGTGATACCTGCAAGGGAAAACGGTATAACCGGGAAACCCTGCAGGTCAAATATGCCGGCAAATCGATCTCCGATGTTCTGGATATGACAGTCGAAGAGGCCTCTTTGTATTTTTCCGACTTTCCCCGCATTCAAAGAATCCTCTCCACCATGCTCAGTGTCGGACTCGGCTACATTAAACTCGGGCAGGCATCACCGCTTCTGTCCGGAGGTGAGGCTCAACGCATCAAACTCTCGGCGGAGCTGGCAAAGGTGCAAACCGGTAAAACCCTCTACATCCTCGATGAACCGACAACAGGTCTGCATTTCCAGGACTGCCAGCACCTTCTCGATGTGCTGCAGAGACTTGTCGACAAGGGAAATACCGTGATCATCATCGAACACAACCTCGACATTATCAAAAACGCCGACTGGATTATCGATCTCGGCCCGGGAGGGGGAAACGAAGGCGGCTCTCTAATCGTGGAAGGGTCTCTCTCAGAGGTTATCGGCAGCAAAAACTCCTATACCGGACAGTTTCTGGCCGAAGAGCTGCAGCTCAGCGGTCGATAGAGAGATAGCGCAGCACAGCCGACACATCCGGCTCGACAGCATGGGCCTTTTCAAACTGCTGTATTCGAGTCAGGTGGTTCGGAACGACAATACAGACAATGCCAGCCGCATGAGCCGATTCGAGCCCTCTCTGTGAATCCTCGACGGCAAGGGCGTTTTCGGGCTCGAGTCCAAGCCGCTCGAGCGCCGTCGTGTAAGGCTCTGGATGAGGCTTGGTCCACTCGACATCATCATGGGTTATAATGAGGTCAAAATATCCGTCGAGTCCGCTCGAGTAATGCATCATTTCGACTTTCTCTCTGGGACTGCCGGTCACTACCGCCATCCTGAAACTGCCAAAAAGGCGGTCCAGGGTCTCACGAACTTTCGGCCTCAGAGGAAGAGGATGCTGCAGAGCTTCGAAAAACCTCCGATTGCGCAATGCAATGAGACGGTCGGCATGATCCGGTGTCATCCCGAACTCGCGGGCGATCTCCCTGGTTCGTTTTGCCTTGCCGAGATATTCGATTCCCCAATACTCTTCGGTGAGTTCATATCCAAATTCGGAAAAAACAGAACGGGTAAGCTCAAAGAAAACCGTCTCGCTGTCAAGAAGAAGCCCGTCGTTATCCCAGAGAATTGCCTGTATCATGTTTCAGAAAAAAGACTCTGTTGCAGATCACCGTCGCCGTCATTCATTGATCGGCAAACAGGACAAACCGTTCAGGAATGATCAGGCTTTTTCTTCGGCATCAGGGTTCGCGCAATGAGAAACAGCAGAAGAACCGAAGATCCCGTTGCAATAAACCCGCCCTCACGGTGAGCATCAATCTGTACCCAGTTCGCTATATCGAATCCGAAGGCCCCATAGAGGTAATTTACCAGAATACCTGCGCCAAATGACATCACGATAATAACGGCAAGGTACACAATTACCGCTTTCCTGCCGAGAATTTTCGAGACGACCGTCAGTGACGCGACGTTTGTCGCAGGACCGGCAAGAAGAAAAACCAGGGCGGCACCGGGAGATATACCCTTCAGTGCCAGAGCGGCTGCAACCGGTGTCGATGCGGTCGCGCAGACATAAAGCGGAACAGCGATCGCAAGCATGAAAAGCATCGAAAGATATTCGTTTCCGATATAGCGGCTTATCAGTTCAGGCGAGACAAAAACAGAAATAATACCTGCCAGGATAATGCCGACAAGAAGCCACTTGCCGATATCCTTAAGCAGATCGCCAAACGCAAACACCATTCCTTCTTTCAGCTTTTGAGCCGTGGTCTTTTTCTTTTCCTCTTCCTTTTTGCAACAACAAGACGTTTCACAACAGGCCTCTTCAGGAGAAGCTGTTTTTTCGGTTTTCTTCCCGCCTCCGATCATTTCAGAAAAAGACACAGAGATACCGGCTGCAACGGCGGTAAAAAAAGACACGACCGGCCGTATCACCGTCATGAACGGATCGAGTAGCGCATAGGTCACCGCAATCGAATCCACCCCGGTTTCGGGAGTCGATATCAGGAACGATGTTACCGCACCTTTGCCCGCCCCCTGCTGCTTCAATCCTGCGGCTGCGGGAAGAACCCCGCAGCTGCAGAGAGGAACCGGAATTCCGATTGCTGACGCTTTGACGATACTTCCGATACCATTGCCGCCCAGATGTCTGGTGACAAAATCACCCGGCAGAAAAGCCTTGAACAATCCGGCCACAAAAAAACCGAGCAGAACGTAGGGAGCAGACTCGAGGAGCACACCCCAGGATGCCAGAAGTACCTTATAAAGAGCGTTAAATAAATCAGACATGACAGTTACACCATATTATATATAACAAATTCTCATATGAAAATATATTCATATGTAAAACAAAAAAAATTATCCCTTTTTAATTCCTTTTTCCAACACATGTTCAGCGCCAAGCTGAATAAGTTTCTGTATATGTTCGTCATCGAGCGAATAATACACGTTCTTTCCTTCTTTTCTGGACCTGACAATCTTGGCTGCCCGTAAAACCCTTAGCTGGTGCGATATCGCCGATTGCGTCATATCGAGAAGAACGGTCAGGTCACACACGCACAGGTCAACATGATAGAGCGCATTGAGAATTTTCGCCCGGGTCGGTTCACCGAGTGCCTTGAAAAGATCGGCAAGATCTCCCAGAGCCTCATCCGGCATCATCGCCTTCCGGGCCTTTTCGAGCTTTGCCGGGTGGAAACACTTCTCCTGGCAGACATCCGTTTTGGTTTCCATCATACTCTTGCAGCATCAGATGAACAGTTGATCACATATTAACACCTCAATAAAGAAATAACAAGGCCCGCAGCCAAAACCTTCCCTTAAACACGCCCTTTGAGAAACCGCTGCCTCTCGTCCTCCAGAAAGCGTTCAACCACATAACGAAGCATCGTGCGCGGCATCTTTCTGTAATGTTCTTTCAGAAAGGCTCTCCCGGCTTCGCCGTCCCGCGCGATGCACGGGACGGTCCCGTTATAAAGCGATTACATTGATTGACAGTCCTCAAACGCTCCCGGCTTTACCTGCCTTGTAGATAAAACCGCCCAGGAGAGCGGTAGCCGGGGCAACCAGGACAAGTCCGAAGCTTCCCACCAGGGTCAGCAGTATTTCGGCTGCCACGTAGTTCATCGTAAACATATAGCCCATGGGCGAACCCTGAGCCATGAAAAACATCAGGGCAAAGGTAAAGCTGCCGGAATAGGCAAAGAGCAGTGTCGTCGTCATGGTCCCGACAACGGCCTGCCCGACACGAAATCCGGACATGATCAGTTCCTTCCGGGTTATGCCGGGATGCTTTTCAACGACCTCGGCTTGTGAAGCCGCAACGTCCATGGCCATATCCATCACCGCTCCGGCGGCAGATATGAAAATTCCTGAAAGAAAAATATCGGTAAGATTGAGAGAAAAGAAGCCCGCATATAATATCATTTCGGCAAAATCCCTCGATGTCCCAGGCACCCGGAACAACGCCCCAAAGAGCACAGCAAGTACTGCCGTAATGGCAACTCCGCTGATAGCGCCAGAAAGCGCGACAGCTCCCTTCCGGGTAAAACCGGTAATCAGCAGCATGATGACCGACGTCGTAGAAGAAACAATCAGGAATGCAACCGGCAGAGCTGGAACACCTTTGAGAAAGAGAGGAATCAGAACTTTCCAGATAACGAGCGCCGTAAAAACAAACGAAAGCAGTGCGCGAAATCCGGTCCAGCGGGCAAACCAGACAAGAAATAGCCCAAAGAGAACAAACAGAACAAGTTCAACATCGAGCCTGTAAAGATCTGCCGCCCTGGTGCTGATAATCCTTTCTGCATCTCCGTCGGTTTTGAGAACGGCAAGAACCCTGTCACCTTCACGAAACAGCTTGTCATAGCTCATCTGCCCCACCAGGACATTGGAACCTTCGGTTATCTCTCCTTTGTGCCGGCCGGTTTCGACCTCAAGTACCAAGTGCTGTTGCCCTGTCAAAATAAGACCATGTCTTTTAAGATCGCTGTTGTCAACACTGACAATCCTTGCCTGCTCATGAACGGTGTTTTCCATCAGTTCAGGTTTTTCAAAACCGGTAGGAAGAAACCATAAAAACCCTGAAATGAAAACGATGAAAAGTGTGAAAAGTGTATCGGTCTTTTTGAATTGCATCTTTTTCATATGGCAATAACATAAAAAAACCGGAAGGGCTTGATAATGGCCCTCCCGGCAATTGTTCAGAAATAAATCAGGACTTTGCGCAGATGATCATTTGAGTTCAGCTGCAGTCATGATCTTCTTGGCTACATCGGTGTTATCATACGAACCACTGAACAAGTCTGCACCGGCACCCATGGCATAAACAGGAACAGGAACACCGGTATGCGAATAGCTTGTCCAGGCAATACCTGCTTTTTCATTGAGGATATGTGTAATGGTAACGGTGAATGGATCATACCAGCCGTATTTCAGGAAATCATCCGTAGGATCAGGACTAGGAGCCCCGCCCATACTCCGGTTATATGCATCTTCGAGTCTGATGCTGTCTCTGGCGGTGAGTTCCAGTCCTGGATCCAATGTCGTGTCGCCAAGACCGAATTTTTCTGTCATAATTGCAAGCGCCTGGTCGAAATCAGCAGCAGCACTGTAATCAAATTTCTTGAATGATGTCTTCTGATACTTCAACAACTCAAACGTATTTTTATATCCCGTAACGGCAAAACCAAGAGTAAGACCACCGCATTCGTGGTCGCCTGTCACAACGATCAGCGTTTCGTCAGGATGCTGGTTATAAAAATCAACCGCGATAGCGATCGCGTCGTCAAATGCGACCATGTCGTGGGTTGCGCTGACCGCGTCGTTGGCATGGCATGCCCAGTCGACTTTTCCGGCCTCGACCATCATGAAGAAACCTTTGTCGTCATTGTCAAGCAGCCTGATACCTTCCTGGGTGAACTGTGCGAGAGAAATCTCACTGGTGCCGATGCGGTCGATCTCGTAATTCAGCGCTTTACCATCATAAACATCGGTTGTGGCCCAGCATTTCTGCCCAACCGGAACCCCCCGCAGACCGCCAAGCGTGCTAACGCGAGTATATCCTGCTGCATCCATCTGGTTTTCTATGTCAGCAGCGTTCTCTTTTACATAGCCTCCACCGAAATAATCGAAGCCGCTATCGTCCATCTGGCTTGCAATTTCATAATAATTACCCCTTGACGTCTCATGAGCATAGAAACAGGCGGGTGTCGCATGATCGATACTGACGCTGGAAACGATACCGACTTTCATACCTTTTTCCTTAGCCATTTCCGCTATTGTTTTGAAGGGAAGGGTATGAGCGGGGTTCATGGAAATGGTACCGATCGTGGTCTTTTCACCGCAGGCAAGCGCCGTTGCGGCAGCAGCCGAACCGGTGATATATTGGTTCTCAGCATGAGTCGTTGCCATACCGGCAACCGGAAACTGATCAAGACTCAAAGCCCCAAGGGTGATCGCACCGTTTACTCGCCTGAAGTGCGGATCATCAAGTGCCGCCTGGGTCAGATTGACCTGCGGACTTGCCATACCGTCGCCGATAAAAAAGAAAATATACTTGGGAACATTGTCGGTTGCTGCCGGAGCATTGACAATATCAGCCACTTCATCGTCTTCGTCACAACCGGATATCGACACGACAAGCATCGACATCATCAGGCATACCATGATCGTATGGAATGCGCTTCTGTGTTTTCTGGTGTTCTTCATGATTTGAAAAGATTGTCAGGGTTAAAGATTTTGCTGTATGAAACACGGGATACGACTATGGGCAATAGCCGCGAAATGACGTTTTCAGAAAAAACGCAACGCAATATATCGATTGAAATATTGAGGGAATATTACAGGTATTGAGGGAGTATTACAGAACTGTTAACATCACGCAACAAATAGTCCGCGAATGAATGAGAATCCGGTAACCTTAAATTTTAAAATCGGTTATCGAGAACGCCCGATGTAACAATGAAACATGAAGCAGGGCTGCAGCCATGAATGGGGTCAGAAATGCAGGCGTATGTTCACACCATATTCGCTTGTGCTGTTTTCCGGCTCATATCCCGTTATCCGCACAGCCCTTCCGAAGAAATCGTTATACTCGTCATATTCACCCAGCTTCGACTGGCCGATATCCCAGTAGCGCCAGAACGGTTCGACGACGATTTGGAACCTCTTGTCAAGCTCTTTTGCAATACAAAGGGACGCCCTGATGCCGTAACCATCGTCCTGATCGTTGACAAGGTCAGTGTTCAAAGGGTGAAGTTCGCTGAGCATGCTTTTCTGCGTACCGTCCCAGAAAAGATCGTATTCGAGTTTCGCACCGATTGACCACCCGTTTTCAAGGCCGGCAAGAAGAGCAATGCCCAGAGGGGTATAGGTGTAGTTCGATACCCTGTCGTAGTATAGCGCCCCTTCAGTGGATACAAGACCTTCTGCATTACCTTTTTTCCAGCGGTAGCCTATACCGGTATAGGGTGTCAGGATAATATCCTGCACATGAACGTCATGACCGAGCAGCCCCCTTACCTCGAAAACCGCTGTTTCGATATCATCGATATTTCCTGTAAACTCCGACGTGTAGTCCTGATCGCCCCTTGCATACGATACTTCCGCACCAAGCATGGTTAACGGGCCTGGAAAAACGTGGCGCAATGCAAGTGTACCTTTCAAACCGTACATCAAGCCTTCCTCTTTCATGATCCCGGGCTCTTCATACGCCGAATGATAGATTTCAGGACCTAACGACCAGCGTATTCCCTGTTCTCCCGATGCTGCTGAACAATCAATTGACAGGAAAAACAGGCTGAAAAATACGACCGCTATTTTCCATTGTGATTCCGGCATAGCGTGTTCCTTTACAAGAATAATGTTGAAGAGTCAAATCCAGCAGAAAATGTAGGGCGTTTGCCGAAGATGCCCGGCGGTGTTCACAGGAACGTAACACGATTATCAGAAAACCCGCTTTGTCAGCCCGAACCATGCTGCTTACCTGCCATGCCCGATTGCTTTCAACGGCCGTTGATCGGCGCACCCCTGGTTTCCGGTATTCCGTTTCAGCAATGACCTCTTCAACAACGTTGATTTGAACAGTCTCCTTTCCCGGACCGCTCATCGACGACATACATGATATCCCTCAGCCCTCCTGCCGCATTGCCTCAAACCGGCAGAGTTCCTCGACGGGTTTCTGAAATATCGGGAGCAAGCATATATTGAAAGCGTCTTACCTTTACCGCCACTACCTGTGTCGAGTAAGCCGCGTCTCCTCCGGAGACAAACAAAAAGCAGAACTGTTCATGCTGCAACTCAAGACAGCCGGAAGTATAGCGCTCGACAATCTCGGCGAGAAACTCTCCTTCCCGCCGCGCTGGGAAACACAGGAAGAACTTGAAGACATCGTTAACCGCTGCCACAGGGCGTTTCTCGATGAAAGATTCAATGTTTCGAAACAACTGGGGGGTTTGTTCCTGGTTGCCGAACTGACAGACAGGGCGATACGCACCGGTGAACAGGAGCATATGGACAACCCGTCAATGTCATCGGCAAAAAAGCTGGAAATGATCGTTGCTCTCGAGAGGATGAATGCCATGATGAGGCTCTACCCGGGATATATCTCCGTCATAGAGCCCTCCATCCGCACTATCGCCCGGCAAAAACACCGCCCCGCAAGAATCCTTGAACTGGCAAGCGGTGCCGGAGGACTTGCTCTGGCGATCGCAAAAAAGGTAAAGCAGCATGAACTGCCGGCGGAGATAACCGGTTCCGACATCGTTCCCGAGTATGTCGATTACTGTAACGAGCAGGCAGAAGAAAAAAGCCTTCCGGTGCAGTTCAAGACAATCAACGCTTTTGGAATGGACTTCCATGAGGGCTGTGAATGCGACATTATCCTCCTGGCGCAAAGCATGCACCATTTTTCTCCGGGACAACTGGCAAGGATAATCGTACAGAGCCGCATGCATGGTGCGCAGACATTCATGGGACTCGATGGTCATCGCGGTATCGATCTTGTTGCGGGTGTCCCTTTGACAGCCATGCTGCAGGGCATTCCTCTCCTTGCGCTTGACGGACTGACATCGGCAAGAAAATTCTACAGTGAGATCGAGCTCGACATGATTGCCTCGATCGCAATGGGCCGAAAGCTCGAGTGCACTTTTTTTTCCTGGCCGCTGACCGTTCTTGATCTGCCGCTTCAAGAGAAAAATCCCTCGTCCAATACTCCCTGACAATGTCCCGATCCGGGCAGCAGCATCGGCAGTTGTCAACAATACCGGCTCTGCACAGCCAACGTTTCAAGCCCTTCATCTCCGAGACATACGATCAGGTCGAGCGGAAAATACTCATGCTGCTCAAACACCGTGATCCTGATTGCGGCGGCAACAATGACACCGGCGTCGTCAGAACGCTGAAACACTATACCTGTCTGCCTTATCATTTTCACCGCCGCCGACCGGATCGCCCGAATCGGCTGATCGTTTCAAACCTCGTTTTTTCCGGTAAAAAACGTATACTTGTTATCACTACTGTCCGGTTAAAATAGGGCGAGTTGAGGCACTGGCTCCCTCGCCTTTTTGATGGAACGCTCGTTGAACGACAAAATATCGATGAGCAGTC
>JANQMO010000079.1 GCA_028280025.1 Chlorobium sp.
GCATGATCGGCAATCCCGAAGGGTTTCAATACATGCGGCTCTGTATCAGTTTTCATGCTTACCTGACAGGTGAGGGATAACCTCTCTACAAACACAGTAAAGCAGATTGTTTTTAAAAAACTTACTATTATGGAGCATTTGTTGAAACGCTCAGTTTAGGTACGCTGATAGTCTTAAGCGTTTGTTGAAACCGCTCACTTCAGGTTTTATATTCCTGCTACATTACGTATCTTCGCACACGAGTGTCGTCAGTGCGCCTCCCCGCACCATGCTCAGCCATTAACAAAACAACCATCCTGATGAACAGAACACTTACCATCCTCAAGCCGGACTGTGTCCGCAAACAGCTCATCGGCGCTGTCATCGACAAGATCGAACGTGCAGGCTTTCGTATTGTCGCCATGAAAAAAACAAAACTTACAAAGGAAACAGCCGGCGAGTTTTACGCGGTTCATCGCCAAAGGCCTTTCTATGGTGAACTTGTCGAATTCATGTCCTCAGGCCCATGCGTGCCGATGATCCTCGAGAAAGACAATGCGGTTGAAGATTTCCGCAAACTCATCGGCGCAACCGACCCTGCCGAAGCCGCTGAAGGCACTGTCCGCAAACTCTATGCCGACAGCAAAGGCGAAAACATCGTCCACGGTTCGGACTCGGACGAAAACGCACAGATAGAATCGTCGTTCTTCTTTTCAACCGAAGAAGCGGTGAGGGTGAATAATTGAGGGCCGGACAGCTGGTTAGCCTGATAGCTGGTTGGCTGGTTGAATTGTCGAGTGTTTTACTATTGAAAGGGGCTGAATATTTTTCGCCCCTTCGCTCACTCGAAAACCCTCCATCTTTCTTCTTTTGTCATTTTGCCTTTTTCCTTTTGACCTTTGCCTTTATCTATTGAAGTTCGTTGCCTTTCAGGATCAGCGGCCTGGAATGCAGCGTTCTTTCCGGACGATAGGAAACCCTCTCCCGCACGCGCTCCCTGAAAGCCTGCTCAAACATTTTTTCAGCAAGCTCCCAGCGTTTTTTGCTGGCTTTGAGCATAACGAGCACAAGGTCCATCCCCTCTTTTCGTGCCCGCGCAATCAGGCATCTGCCTGCTTTGAGCGTGTATCCGGTCTTGATGCCCACAGCAGGGGGGTAGGTTTCAAGAAGTTTGTTGCTTGATTTGAGGGAATATTGTTTTTTCGTGTCACGCTCATAAAACGACACGGAATCAAGCGCCGCAATACGGTTGAATATTTCGTTGCCGATCGCGTACTCGGTAAGCTTCATCAGATCACCCGCCGTAGAGTAGTGCCCGGCATAGATATCACGGTCATACCCTGCAGGATTGGTGAAGTGCGAATGGTCCATACCGATTTTTTTCGCATGAACGTTCATCGTGTCGGCAAATCCTCCGATACTGCCGCCCAGATGGATCGCGATCGCGAAGGCGGCATCATTGCTCGATCTGACCATGGCTGCCTTGACAAGGTCAACAAGACGTATCTTGTCTCCGGATTCAAGCCCTGCTTTGGCCGGCTCCACCTGTGTCGCCTGATCCGGGATCACGACCACGTCCCCAAGTCTTCCGCTTTCAATGGCAATGATCGCTGTCAGTATCTTTGTAAGGCTTGCCGGCTGAATCCGAACCCACGGTTTTTTTGATATAACAACCCGCGACGTACTCATATCCTTGAGGATATATGCGTTGATTTCCTGATTGAAATCGAGGCTGTCGGCTACCGTATCCGTACCGGCACGTGCTTGCGAAAACCCCCGAACACACGAGGTCGCCACTATCAGAAAAACAATACAGATGCGATATACATTGAACTCTTTCACCATAATATGTCTCAATTAAACATCAGCTCCGGCTTCTTAAGACCGTCCCGCAAGCTACTCCTCCCCTTCATTGCATGAAGCATCTGTGCTTTTCAACGACTTGAGGTACTCGTTGAATGTCTCCCCGTATATCTCCCAGACTGTAATAAACAGCGCGGCAATGACAGGTCCGACAATAAAGCCTGCTATACCGAACAGGCTGATGCCGCCAAACGTCCCGAAAAAAATCAGAAGTTCGTGCATTTTGGTGTCCCGCCCGACAAGTATCGGCCTGAGAACGTTGTCGATGCTGCTGACAAGCAGACCGCAAAACAACAGCAGACCGGTAGCGCTCATATACGCTCCCGTTGCGTACAGGTTGATGACAGCCGGAAACCAGACAAGTCCGGAACCGATAACCGGAATGATCGAAAGCACCGTCATAACAGCCCCCCAGAAAACAGCACTCTCTATGCCCGCAACCCATAAAGCAAAACCGGCAAGGGTGCCCTGAATGATACCGATGACAAATGTACCGCGAATCGTAGCACCGGTAACGGAGGTGAACTTCTCGAGCATTCTCGACTGGTCGCGTTCACTCAGAGGCAGGTAATAGATAATCTTTTCGAGAAACGACCTTCCGTCCCTCAGGAAAAAAAACATGGTATAGAAAAAAACGAACATCATGAACAGCGTATGCACTGTCGACAGGGTAAAGGAGGAGATGTTCTCGAAAAGAAAAGAACTCAGCTTGCCGACAAGCTCTCCAAGGCGCTGCAGGATCTCGTCGCTGTACTCGATAATCGTATCCGAATACGGCAATGAATCTATGATGTCGGGGAGGGCGGCGGGCTCCTGGATCCGCGATTCTATCCAGGGGCCGACAGAACGGCTCACCCTGATAGCCTGTGCGGCAACGATCCCAAGCAGGGCCAGCAGGGGAAAAATCAGGCTGATCGCGATAGCAAGCAGGGTCATGGTGGCGCTCAGGCTTTTTTTGCCCCTGAACAGTTTTTCGAACCACCGGTACAGCGGCATTGCAAGCCCTGCAAATATCGCGGCAATCAGGATCACCAGAAGGAAATCGGCAACCATGGAAACAAATATCGCCGAGATCACGACGACCAGCGCAAGCAGAACGATATTGTTGAGAACCGTTTTATGCATTGTCATATCCAATCATATTCTCTGCAAGTGAATCAATCCTAAACTGAGCGTTTCAACAAATGCTCCATAATAGTAAGTTTTTTAAAAACAATCTGTTCTACTGTGTTTGTAGAGAGGTTATCCCTCACCTGTCAGGTAAGCATGAAAACTGATACAGAGCCGCATGTATTGAAACCCTTCGGGATTGCCGATCATGC
>JANQMO010000054.1 GCA_028280025.1 Chlorobium sp.
TGACTCGGGGACAGTGTGGGTCGCTACTCCTTCACTGGAGGGACTTGCACCCTTTATCTCCTGCCGGTCTCCCGGCGCACCCCAATACCGATTCCATCCCACATCTTCTTCCCACCTCTCTTCCAGTCTCCAGTCTCCTGCCTCCCATCTTCACCCATTCACTATTCACGATCATTGCCTCTTCACTCATTGCTCATTGCATTCAACTGAGAACCGAGAACTTTTTTCCTACACCCACACCCCACCTCTCACATCTCACATTCTTCCCCTCATCACCCAGCGGCTCCGTCCTCTTTTTCTTACCAATCACGAATCACTATTCACCATTCACTGGCTCCTGCGAAACGAAGTGAGCTACTCCTTGCTCCCGAATGCTATCTTCGCACGTAATACCATCTTCTACAGACTTATTTGACTTACGGATCAACGCGTTCATGCTTTGTTTATTGCTCCAGAGTATCTACCTTTTAATAAGACGAGTTAAGCCTGAATAGCCTTCGAAAAACATTATACAATAAAATGAAAGCTGGATAACAACACATGCCTACAATCAAGCAGCTTTCAAATGGATTTAGATTCTTTTTCTTTAGCTTTGATTGTAATGAACCGATACATGTTCACGTAAGCAGAGAAAAGAAAATTTGTAAATTCTGGTTAGAACCTATTACGCTGGCTAAAAACAATGGGTTCTCCTCAAAGGAACTCAATACGGTTTACAAACTCATTCGGGCACATAGCCGCCTGATTAAAAAATGCTGGTATGAGCACTGCAGTCAATATTGAACCAAGAATAGCAACAGTCGAAATAACCGACGACTCAATTACTGCGAGACTTGAAGATGGAAGAACCATAAGTGTTCCGTTAGCTTGGTCCTGGCGGCTATCTGAAGCCTCCATTGAGCAAAGAAATAACTATGAAATCATCGGTAACGGTATCGGTATACACTGGCCGGATATTGACGAGGATATCAGTGCCGAAGGCATGCTTTATGGAATCCCGGCACAGAAACCCAGAAGCAAAAAATCCGCTTAGTCTCACAGTGATAAATCATGGATAAACTATGTTAACACTGAACCTTAAATACGAAATCCTTCCCGACAGGATTATAACCATAAAACTCCCGGAACATGTGCGTCCAGGCCTGCACAACGTCGTTGTAGTACTGGACGAAAAAGAGCAGAATCAAACGGCTCCCAACAAGGGCTCAAAACAACTGATGAAATTTGCCGGTAGGCGGTGCAAGAGGCCGAAAAAGGTTTAATTGATGCCGATTATGGCGGCAGGGTCATTAAACAGAGAGTTGCCCGACCGAACGAAGGCAAGTCTGGAGGGTACAGAACCATCGTTCTTTACCTTCAAGGAGACAAAGCGTTCTTTGTGTATGGATTTGCCAAAAATGAGCGCGACAACATTAGTAGTGTCGAGGTTCGTGAGTTCAAGGCTTATGCGAAGGAATTGTTTTTACTTTCCGATGATAATCTCAATAAATTAATCAAAACCGGTGCATTAACGCCCATTGATTGTTATGAAAAAAGGCATAAAGAAAGCTCGGACGTATAAGAGCGATGTTTTAGCGGCGATTCATCAGTCCATCTCAAACAGACCATGCGCAGGTTCGACGAATCCTGCCTGACACCGGTTCATGAGTTCACTGCAGAAGACATCAGAGCCTTACGCGAACGCGAAGAAGTGAGTCAGAAGGTATTTGCTCTGTACCTGAACGTATCAAAAGATTCGGTCAGCCAGTGGGAACGCGACCAGAAAAAACCTGCCGGACCTACCTTAAAACTCCTTTCTCTGGTGCAGCGAAAAGGACTCAATGCCATTGCCTGAAAAAGCCATGAATACGGGTCCTTTTTTTTCATACAGTAATAGGGACTTACAAAAACCATCCTCCGGTTTCCCGTCCCCCAATCCTCTCTTCTTCCTCCTTACTCCTGCGAGCCAGAGCGAGCTACTCCTGCGCACGAAGTGCGCTACTCCTATTCCCTACCACTCACATCCCACATTCAACTCATTGCTTTCAACTGAGAACTGAGAACCGAGAACTTTTTTCATACACCCCACATTCCCACCATTCACGATTCGCTATCCTGGCCTCCGGTCGCCTTCAAGTAAGCCAACTTCGCCTGCATCCACATAACTCACCACGTGCGATTCACTCCTTTCTTGTCTCTCCTTTCCACCATAGACCAGATACTTTTCAGTAACACGATTCCCAAGTATCACTGCTGTTTTTTTCAATGGCCTGAACAATTCAGTGTTGATTGTTTGCGTGGATTTAATTTCCGCAAGAACAATGTCATTACCGCTCTCCAGAAGAAGATCGACTTCCAGTCCACTGCTGTCCCGGTAAAAATGCAGATTAGCACCCAACCCGGAATTGATTCGAGCCTTGAGCAATTCCAGAATCACAAGATTTTCAAACAACAGCCCTCGCAAGGGATGACTCGCGAAGTGAGATTCCCTGGTAATCCCAATAAGCCAGGCCGCCAATCCCACATCGTAAAAATAGAGCTTAGGAGATTTGGTAAGCCGCTTGCCAATATTTGCAAACCAGGGTGGCAATACAAAAACAACAAAAGAAGCTTCCAGCAAAGCAAGCCATGCTTTTGCCGTATGACTTGAAACGCCTACATCAGAAGCAAGACTATGCAGATTAAGCAACTGTCCGACCCTCCCCGCTGCCAGCCTGACAAAACGTTCAAACTCCCGGACATGCCGTAGCTGAACCAATTCACGTAAGTCACGCTCGACATATGTCGCGAAATAATCACTGAGCATCACTGAAGGATCGAGATTATCGGCATGAATTCTGGGATAACCACCTGCATGCAAAAGCCGGTCGACGTCGATCGACATGCCCGCTTCTTTCAACTCGCTTATAGACAGCGGAAGAAGGTTCAAGAGCGCCGTTCGACCGGCAAGAGACTGGCTGATACGCTGACGTATATCAAAATGATGACTACCGGTTAAAATAAATTCACCTGTACGACGATTGTCGTCAACCCTTGCCTGTATCCAGGACAACAAATCCGGAACACGCTGGATCTCGTCCAGGATTGCACCATCAGGGAACTGCGCCAGATAACCGGAAGGATCATGTATTGCAAAATCCCTGATATCGGGACGCTCCAGATTGCTATATGGCTTTTCCGGAAACGCATTTCTGCAGAGCGTTGTTTTCCCGGACTGCCTCGGCCCGGTTATGGTAACTACCGGATAATCCCTGGCACGAGAATATAACGTTGATGTAAGGCGACGAGAAATCATAATCATGCAATATTGAAGTACAACTACAATATTGCACAAAACAGGGTGAAATCAAAGAAATGCGCTCAACAACAATTATGCGTCATTATTTCAATACCCATTCCATCCATCCCACCATCTTCTCTTGTCTCTTGATTCTTCACCGAATACCCAATACCCATTCTTCCTTCCCACATTTTCTTCCCACTCAGAACTGAGAACTCAGCACTCAGTACTTCCAACGCCCCCCATTCAACTCATTGCTTTCAACTGAGAACTGAGAACCGAGAACTTTTTTCCTCTCCCCCCCTTTCCTGACGGGTCAACCAATCAACAAATGTTTGTAACTTTCACTAAACGAAAGTATCTTGCATTAATGGAAACACTGATCGAACACATTACCAAGGCCGGGCTGGGCGAGCGCGTAGTCACAGAAGCGCAATTGGCCCGCCTGCTCGATGGCACTCCGCAACGCCGTTACAACCTGGTTAACCGGGCTTTGCATCGCGGTGACCTGCTGCGCTTGCGACGTGGCCGTTACTTACTTTCATCGGCAGTACAGCACGGCAAAGTACATCCCTTTGTGCTGGCCCAGGCACTGCTGCCGGGGTCATACATCTCTTTCGAAACCGCGCTCAGCTATCATGGATGGATTCCGGAATCCACACAAATCACGATGTCAGTCACACCTTATCGCCGACGCCAGTCTCTCGATATTCCGAAATTTGGTCGATTCCTGTATTTCCCGCTGGCTTTGAACACCGGCTGGTTTCTGGAAGGCGTCGATCGGGATACTCATAGTGGACAGAGCTGTCTGATAGCTCAGCCGTTACGGGCGTTACTCGACATATTCTGCCTGCGCAAGCTTGATTATCAAGGCCTCAGGAGTCTGACCGAAGGAATGCGCATCGATGAGTACGAACTCGCCTCAATTGACAAAAGCAATTTTGAGCGGTTACGCCTAGTCTATCAGCATAAACGCATGGACAGATGTATCTCTGCCATGCAAGAGGAATTGAGCCAATGATCGATATTCTACGCAAACGACTGGAGAGTTATTCCACCACAGATGCAAGACAGGAGGAGCAGGCCCTTAAGGAAATCCTGCAGGAAGTAGCGCTTTACGGTTTATGGCGTGCTGACTTTTTTGCGGTTGCCGCCTTTCAGGGTGGCACCTGTCTGCGTATCCTGCATGGACTGCCTCGTTTTTCAGAAGACCTTGACTTTATTCTGCGTACCCCGGACAGGAAGTTCCAATGGAATCCATTTTTTGAAACTCTTGAAATGGTTATGGCTGAATTCGGTATCCGCTGCGAACTTGCTGATCGGGGTAATATGGACAGGGCTGTCCGTCAGGCCATATTGAAAGATGATTCCTTTGCCGGTCAGCTCAACCTTTCTTTTTTCAGTAGTCAAAACAAACGCAAATTGAAGATCAAGCTCGAAATAGATACCCAACCGCCAGATGGCTCTGAATTCAAGTATCATTATCTTGATTTTCCTCTCGACTTCGAACTCTGCGCCCAGACGCTGTCAAGCAACTTCTCGCTCAAAACTCATGCCCTGCTTTGCAGACCTTACATCAAGGGTCGGGACTGGTTCGATTTCAACTGGTACCTATCCCAAAACGTTATTCCAGACCTTCCGCTGCTTGAAAACGCACTGCATCAAAACGGCCCCTGGTCAGGAAAGTCCATACATATCGACCATGATTGGCTCAATACCGCATTAAGCGAAAGGCTCCGTTCCATCGACTGGAAGAAAGCCGCCGAAGATGTCGCGCCCTTCCTGCCAGATATTTACCAACAAAGTCTTAAACTGTGGAGTCATGAATTCTTTGCAGAAAAGCTTGCAACCTTAATGAAAAGACTTCAGATATCATAAAGCAGCCATCGCGGTCAGGTCGAGGGACAACTTTTCAGAATACGGACCAACAACCTGCAGAACTCAGACAGGAGATATAAAGATGAAAATTAACTACTATCCAGACACCGATTCGCTCTATATCGAATTATCAGACAAAGAAAGCTCAGACAGTCGGGAAATTTCCGAAGGCATCGTGCTTGATTATGATAAAAAAGGTGCGCTCGTTGGTATCGATATTGACAATGCCACAGAAAAAATAAACCTCAAGGAACTCATTCTTAACAAGCTGCCTATGGAAACACAAAAAATCTCAGCCTGAAATAGTGATGGGTCTTACATTTCCACCATTCACCATTCACGATTTTTCCTCCACTCATTGCTCGTTGCTCAGCACTCATTGCTATCTCCACTGAGAACTTAGAACCGAGAACTAAGAACTTCTCCCCAAACACCTAGCAACTAACGCATCATATACAGACTTATTTCACTTACGGAACAGCGTCCCGCAACCCTTGCGCTTTCCCCTGTCAACGCTTCCCCATCACATTGCTGGCGATCGAGGCATGACTCGGGGCCATGATGGCTGGCTAAGCCTTTCATGTAAGAAACTTCCATTCTCTACTCTCTACCGGTTTTCATCGGCGCTTTCACAACGTCCCGCACCCCGCTGTTTTGAAACTTCTCAGTATTCTATTAGCTTTGTAAAAAGATGTAAAGGATATGATAAACCATGGATAAACTATGTTAACACTGAACCTTAAATACGAAATCCTTCCTGACAGGATTATAACCATAAAACTCCCGGAACATGTGCGTCCAGGCCTGCACAACGTCGTTGTAGTACTGGACGAAAAAGAGCAGAATCAAACTGCT
>JANQMO010000063.1 GCA_028280025.1 Chlorobium sp.
TAACCCATTTCAAGTTCTCCACGTACGTCACCGAGGTCGCAACCAATAGCTCCGGTAAGAGTGATGCCGGAATCAAACAGTGTTTTGATATAATCGTCATTTTCTTCCTGATCATCGAGATCGATGGGATGAAACTCAACGTCATCAAACCAGACGAGGCCGATGTTGCCGGAGGCGTAATAATTGCTTGCGGCCTTGGAAACGTCAGACCAGCCCATGACGAGGAGGGCCGCAACGAGAAGCGAAAATGCTTTTTTCATTGTAGGAATTGTTTTGATTGTGGTGTTTTGCTGCTTACAGTAATGCATGCCTGTACTCTCTCGATAATAAATATAATTATAGTGTTGTGAATCGCCAACAGTTTTTATCTCTTTTTTACGCTGTCAGCCGCGGGATCAGTATGATGTCAGGTTATTTTTCCATACCTTGACCCGAGCGCATTGATTGTCTTTTGAGCTGCAGAGGGTTATCGGCCGGGCATGCGTGACGGATTCGGAATCGGAAATCATTGTATAAAACAGGGGGATGTATGGCAGGAGTGAAAGAGGGGGATACGGTAAAGGTACATTATACGGGCAGGCTGGGTGACGGAAGCGTGTTCGACACCTCGGCGGAACGCGAACCGCTCGAATTCACCGTTGGCGCGGGTATGGTTATCCCCGGTTTCGAGCAGGCCGTTCTGGGGCTGCAGCCGGGTGAATCGACCGATACCACGATCAGTCCGGAAAACGCATACGGGCCGAGAAGCGACGAACTGGTGACAAACGTGAACAAGGAGCAGCTTTCCGCAGACATGGAGGTCAGTATTGGCCAGCAGCTCCAGGTAAGCATGCAGAACGGCCAGACAGCAGTCGTCATGGTAACCGATGTCACCGAATCGTTCATTACCATCGACGCCAACCACCCTCTCGCAGGTCAGGAACTGACCTTTTCAATCGAGGTGGTAGAGATCGGGTAAGAAAAAGGCTGGATAGCTTGATTGTGAAAAAGAGATAGACCAAAAGCCCTGCTGACAAACGATTTGTCTGCAGGGCTTTTTTCATGGTTTTTCGTTTTCTTGCCTCTCCGACCGGCTTACAGGGTTACACGGAGGCCGAGCAGAGCTGAATGATTGCTGAAGGAGATGTTCATCGGTTCATCGATGAACAGTTCGTCGTCATCCCTCGTGGTAAAGTCTGCCGTGCTCAAATAACGGTATCTCGCGTCAAGCATGACGTTATTGCCAAGAGGTATGCCGATGCCTGCGCCGACCTGCCAGGCCCATGATGTCTCGGTGAATTCAGACCGGTAAGCACTCTGGACGGGATCATCAGATTCAGAGTAATAGACTTCCAGGCCAGGTCCGACCATGTCGAAATGCGCGATAGCCAGTCCTATACCGCCGGTTAGAAATAGCTCAAAACCGGCATCACTGACAGGGATGTCGTAGTAACCGTTGAACATAATCGTCGATAATGATACGTCACCAAAGCCGGGTTCCTCGATTTTGTAGTTTCCTTCGTCGAAGAGATCGGTGTCATCGTCAAGGTCAAAATCCCAGATTACCGTATTGACCGCATTCTGCTGGTAGCCGATTTCGCCTTCCAGCCTGAAGTCGCCCAGATCGCAGCCTATCGCGGCTGTACCGGCAAAGCCTGAATCGAAATGCAGTTCCGTCAGCGCCGATACAAGTTCGTTATCGGCATTGTTGTTTTCAAGGAGCGACGCCGAAGCGTCTTCCGGCCAGGCCGCACCGCCATACAATGAAACATAGTAGTTTCTCGCCAGTGAAGTTGACGACATGCCAATGACAAGGATTGCCGTCAAAAGGATTGAGAGGGTTTTTTTCATGGTTGGAAAATTTGGGATTATTGTAGGAGTATTCTGCTTTTGTGCTTCATAAGGCAAATAACTGAAAAATCGCTGCAATAAAAAAGGGGATTTATCTGAACAGGAACGCACAGTTGGCCGGATGTCTGTCTGATCGAATGAGGGAAGTTATGACAGGGCACAAAAAAAGAGGTTGTCTCGAAAATCTTACGAGTTCTCTCTTGACAGTCATCCTCGGGCTTCTTCCGGGGATCTGTTTTCCTGACATAGTCAGCATGGATGCCGCATCCCTGTGAAATCCGAACATCTATTTCACGGGGCGGCATGACTTTCTAAAGGTGTTTGCTCTATGGTGACTGAAAATAGGAGAGGCTGTCTCAGCTTGGGTTTTGAGACAGCCGCCGGCATTATCTGTCCATTTCTGATGCTTTTGAATAACATCTTCTCCTTACTCCTGCGAACAAAGTGAGCTACTCCTGCGCGCGAAGCGCGCTACTCCTTACTCCTTTCTTTTCACTCGTCACTCGTTACTTGTCACTATCAATGCACCGAGCATGAGATGCAGGGATCGTAGCTTCTGACCGCCATTTCGCAGAGGTGCTGTATTTCCTTATCGTTTTTTCCGTCCCCGAGCGCCTGGGCGGCGAGCGCTTTGAGGTCCAGGTGGATATTGGCGTTGTTCTGTGTTGTCGGTATGATGCAATCGCCTTTGACGACTTTTCCGGTTTCGTCGGTTTCCATGCAGTGGTAGAGAATACCCCGGGGTGCTTCGACCGCACCGGCTGCTTTTCCGGCTTTGGGTTTCCATGGTGTTTTCAGTTCGCTGAGCGGATCGTCGAGAAGCGTGTCGATCATGTCGATGGCGTCATGAACAATATGGTGGCACTCGACAAGCTGGGCGACGTTGTTCATGAACGGGTTGTGGTTGACCGGTTCAAGGCCGAAAGCCGCGGCGGTTTCTTTTGCTTTCGGGTGGAGGAAGGCCCGGTTGTTGTTGAAGCGTGCCAGAGCACCGGCGGCAAAGGAGTCCCTGCTCAGGCGTGTATGTTTACTGGTCGTGAAGTCTTCGGTGTACTCGTTGGTCATCGCGAGGTAGTCGTTCTCGTCTTTTTGCACCCCGTCTGTCGAAAGCAGGTCGCCGCCGATGAACGGATAGGTTCGGCCGTTGTAGAGGGAAACAAATTCGGTTTCTCTCACGAAGTCTGGTATCGTAAGGGTTGCACAGAATTCATCGGTTGCCTCAAGGTCCGGCAGTACTCCTTCGAGCTGCTCTTTGAGTGCGGCCAGCGCTTTTTTCTCCGGGGCTTTGCTCACGCCGCCGAGGACCAGGCTGACGGGATGGGTGAATCTGCCGGTTGTGAGCGCACTGATCGCGTTACCCGCTTCTTTAAGGCGCAGGCCGGACTGGACGATTGCCGGGTGGGATTTGATGAGCGGCAGTACGTTCGGGGTATCGACAAAGTCGGGGATTGCAAGAAAGAAGAGGTGCAGGGCATGGCTCTGCAGGGTTTCGCCATGCATGGCAAGCAGGCGGAGTCTCTCTGCGGCAGGAGGAACGATGATATCCATGGCGCGCTCCAGTGACCTGATGCTCGCCAGCGAGTGGCTGATCGAGCAGATGCCGCAAATCCTCGATGTCAGAAAAGGCACTCTTTCGGCGCTGAGGCCCCTGACCATCATTTCGAAAAATCTCGGGGTTTCGACAACAGCCCATGTCGCCTCCACCAGTTTTCCATCTCGAATTGTAATATGAATATTGCCGTGTCCTTCAACCCTGGTAAGGTGATGGACATCGATATTGCAGTCAACTTTTGTCATGGCGGAATTCCTCGAAACAGTTATAAAATCCAAGTTTTTCATTCATGTCGTCAACGGGAAGCTGTTTCTCGGTTACGAGCTCTGTGAACGAGGTGAAGTTGATGTCTTCTGCAGGGCCGCGGCACCCGAGGCACGGTGTTTTACCGGTCGTGCAGACAGCGTCGCATCCGGCCCTGGTTATGGGTCCGAGGCAGATTTCCCCGAGATCGAACAGGCATGTGTTGAGCTTCTGCTTGCACTCCACGCAGACCGGGTATTTCGGGAGGCCGATCATCGAACCGGTTACCACGCTGACAACAATTCTCTCAACTTCTTCTTTTGATACAGGGCAGCCGGGGATGGAAAAATCAACGTGAACGATATCGCTGACTCTCCGGACCGGGAGCGTATCGATCTGTTTTTCTCCGTATACCTCCTTGACGGATTCTTCCAGAGGGAACCGGTTTTTAAGGCTGTTGACACCGCCGAAACAGGCGCAGCTACCGTAGGCGATCAGTACTTTTGCGTTGCTGCGTATGGTTTTGAGGCGTTCGACTTCATCTTCCCTCGTGATGCTTCCTTCCACCAGGGCGATATCGTAGTCGTCGTGCTTTTCCGACGAGATTTCCCTGAAGTTTCGAATGTCGAGGAGTTCAAGGAATGCCGGCAGGGTTGATTCACGGTTGGCGAGCTGCAGCTGGCAGCCTTCGCAGCAGGTGAAATCAAACGAGCCGATCTTTATTTTGTTATGCGAGAATCCGAGATGTTGCACAAGTGACTCCTTAAATCGCTTCTTTAAGATTCATAACCGACCAGTAATCGAAAACCGGTCCGTCGACGCAGGTAAACGTCGAACCGACCATGCAGCGGCAGCATTTGCCCATTCCGCAGTGCATGCGCCGTTCGAGTGAGACGAACATGCGGTTCATCGGAATGCCCTGTTTGTCGAGATAGTTACAGACAAACTTGAACATGACCGGCGGTCCGCATACGATGGCGTAGGTATTGTCGGGGTCAATCTCTATCTCATCGAAAAGCTCCGTGATCATGCCCGTTCTGCCGTTCCAGTCGGGAGTGGCTTTTTCGACGATCGTATGCATCGAGATGTGGTTGATCTTTTCCCATTCCTCGAACTGGTAGGTGAAGAGCATCTGCGAACGCTCTTTGGTGCCGTAGAGCATATGGACGTCGCCGTAACAGTCCCTGTGGTCGTTGATCCAGAAGAGCGGTGCGCGGAGCGGTGCGATACCGAGCCCGCCCGCGACGAGAATGATGTGACGGCCATGCATTTCCTCCATCGGAAAGGACGACCCGAAAGGGCCGCGTATGGCGACACGGGCGCCCGTGCGTGCTTCAAAAAGCGCCGAGGTTACATGTCCGGCTTTCCTTATGCAGAGCTCAACCTGTTCGTTATTGCTCGTGGAGCTGGAGATGGATATAGGCACTTCCCCGTAACCCGGCACCTGCAGCATGAGGAACTGTCCGGGTCTGAACCGGAACATGTTTCTTTCATCGGGGTCGAGTATCCTCAGCTGGAAAAGTTTCTCGTTTTCCGTCAGCGGTACGATGTTGGTGATGCGGCATTTATAGCCCTTGTCGGTCTGCATAAGCGAGGACCGGTGGTGGAAATCAGGAACCTGGTCGGCAAACGGTTCCCGGTTTACGTCTTGTCCGGGGACGGCGAAACGCATATCATGCATGATTCTTTCTCCATTCTGAGGTCATTGATGACATCTTTCGGGTTTATGTCGGCAAGACAGGCTCTGCCGCACCTGTTGCAGCCGACGCAGATAGGCTGGTTGTCATTTTCAGCAAAGCCGAGATAGTGATGGTAGTAGCGGTATTTCAGCCTGTCGCCGTTTTTGGGTCTGAAGTTATGCCCGCCGGCTACTTCAGCGAAGTCGACAAGGTTGCAGGAATAAAGCTGTTTCTGCCGTGACGACCCTTTGAGATCGATATCGGGGCGGTCTTCCATGTTGTAGCAGTAACAGGTCGGACAGACCATTGCGCACGTACCGCAGTTGAGGCATTTATCCCCCCACTTGGTCCAGATAGGGGAGTCGAATTCAATGTCGAGAAAACTCGGCAGTCCCGTCACCTCGACGTCGGTTTTGAAACTCTGTTTGATCAGCTTTCGGCGATCGATCAGCTTGCAGTCATCCTCGTCGGTCGGATCGGCGATGTCGAACTCCTTGAGGTAGTTGTAGGCCTTGGACGAGTTGATCGAAAGGTAGTATTTGTCGCCTATGTCGGAACAGAAAAGGTTGAATCCCGTCGTTACCGTGTGATGGTTCAGGGACTTGCAGAAACAGTCGGGAAGCGGCAGGTGGTCCATCCCGATGATAAAGGTGTTTTTTCTTCTGGCCAGGTAGTAAGGCGAAGGGAAATGCTCGTTGAGCAGAACGTCGTCGAGAATGTTGATCGCGCTGATATCGCAGGGTCTGAGACCGATAAGGACCAAGGGTTTTGAATCGTAGGAGATGTCCTGTTCCCAGTCGCCGTTTGCAAAGGTGAAATGAGAAAGGGTCTCCCTGTATGGTGTCAGGAAGTGTTTTGCCGAAGAGGCGGTTGCCGTGTAATCGAAGGCAATGTCGCCGACGGCTTTGACTTCTTTGAACTGATAGATCGGGTTTCCGTCTTTGTCGGTATCGACCTGCTGCGGTCCGTAAGAAAGGTTTGCTTTGACGAGCGCGTCGATGAATTTCTCGAACTCCGGTTTGGCAATAACTTTATAGATCATCGGTAAGGCTCCGGTTCAAGGGTGTTTTCAACTGCGGGAAATGTACATGAAAAAAGTTCACTTCAAAAATATGATATGCACCGTAACAGAAAGTTGACAGAAAAGGCATTGAATTTTTTGGTGCGGCATGATAGCTGGACAACTGGAAGGCTACATAGCTTCGATTACGAGTAAGTACTGGAAAAACCGTAACCGTTCACGGTTTCCAGTTAACGGTTTATCACTTTTTCAATGACTTATGTAATGCTTGAAGCATTTTTGATATCGACTTCAATTCCTGAATTATCTCTTTTGCATCCGAATCATGTAATATGCCGACCTCGCGAGAAATATAGACCTGTGTTCTTAATTCCGCCGCAGAGCCTTTTGCTATATTTATAAACCTTTGGAAATCTAGAATACTCTGCCTTTCACTTCCTTCTGCAATATTTGACGGTATAGATACAGAGGAACGTAACATTTGGTCTTTCATCCCGTAGTCCCGGCAGTCTTTCAACAATTCATAAAGGCGCACAGCCAACCTACATGATTTTTTCCAGACTTCTAAATCTTCGAAAGAAGACCCCATGATGCTCTCCTGTTTGTACTTTCCCGATTTTCTGTTAACCGTAAACCGTGAACTGATAACCGTGAACGGTTACGAAAAGCCTTTGCTATCAAGCAATTCGGCTGTCTCGCGATCGAGCTGTCAATCCCGATTTGTCGAAATATTCTCCAACACATAAACCTTGTCGTTTTTCCGGACTTTCTGTTTGCAGGAGATGGTGACGACGTCGCCTTTTCGGGTAACGGCGGATCGGCGGTCGTCAACACGCATCGATTCCGCGACGAGGACCACAAGGCCGGTTTTGGGGCCTTGTATGGACAGTTTTTCGTTTTCGTGTATCCCCCTCGTGTGGACAAGAATTTCAGCAACCCCGGCTTTGGGATAGTATTTCAGGACCGTTCCGGTATAGACTTTTTTTTCTGTCGCTTTCGAGCCGGACGTTTCCGCCCAGGCCGACAAGGGACGGCCGAAATAGAAGCCTTTTGAAAAGCCGCGGTTATAGACTTTTTCCAGATTTTTTTCCAGCTTCTTTGTCAAATTCTCGAACCCTGTCTCGAACCCGGCTTCGTGACGGCGTTCCAGGACGTAGTCAATCGCTTCACGGTAACAGGCTGTGGTTACAGCGACATATTCAGGGCTTCTGTTTCTGCCTTCTATTTTCATTCCGACAACACCCGCATCGAGAAGCTTGTCAAGAAAGGATATGGTGCAGAGGTCTTTGGGATTCATTACCGTATGACAGCCTATTTCCAGTTCATTGTTTTCTTCAGCGTCACGGATCATGTATGATCTTCTGCAGGGCTGAAGGCATTCTCCGCGGTTGGCCGAGCGCCCGAAAAGATCCTGGGAAAGAAAGCACCTGCCGGAGACGGCGACACACATTGCACCGTGAACGAAACACTCAATCTTCAGGTCGAGCCGGTTTTCATCTATCTGTTTTGTCAGGTTTCCAACCTGTTCGATGGTGAGTTCCCGTGCGGGCACGATCATCGAAGCTCCAAGATCGGCATAGAAAGCCGCGGCCTCGTAATTGCTCACCGATGCCTGGGTCGAGATGTGGAAGGGCATACCGGCATTGCGGCAGGCTTGAATGACCGACATGTCCCAGCAGATAACGGCATGTATTCCGGCGTTTTTTGCTGCCTGTACTGTTTTGGCAACTGTTCCGGCTTCTTCATCGTAGACAAGGGTGTTCAAGGCAAGATATGCTTTCGCTCCATACCGGGCGCAGAGCCGGGTGACAGAGGGGAAATCTTCAATCGTGAAGTTTCTGCTTGCGGCCCGCATGTTGAAGCCTTCGGCTCCGAAGTACACGGCGTCGGCGCCTGCCTGCAATGCGGCCTGCAGTGATGTGCTGTCTCCGGCGGGTGAAACAAGCTCGATGTTTCGTGCGGTGCTCATCAACGATTACGTGTTATTGAATGGGTAAACAGAGCGTATGAAACCTAACCTGAATAATCCACCAAAGGGATGGGAACGTTCCCTCTCCAGTCATTCTCGTGCTTGACACGGGAATCCAGTATTCAAAACAACCTCTCTATGGATGCCGGATCAAGTCCGGCATGACCTTTCGGGAGGGAATTCAGGTTTTCGAACTCTCGTGAATTATGCAGGCTAAATCAATGCAATGTAGGTGAAAATTATCAGGAAATGTGTAGAATGGTAAGGCAAAC
>JANQMO010000032.1 GCA_028280025.1 Chlorobium sp.
CAACCAGAACATCCAGGCTGTCGAAAACTCACTTTCGAACCTTCACGAAGTCACCATCGGTACCACTGCTGACAGTACCATTCAGATGCGCCCGCCGATCTCGGGTGATGCCCCTGAATTTGTCTGCGACACGCTTGCAACAATCATTCTGGGTGAAGGAGATTCCGTTCCGGTAAGCCAGATGCCCGATGACGGCACGTTTCCGGTCAGTACGGCGAAATACGAAAAACGTAATCTGGCCGAAAAGGTACCGGTATGGGAAGAGGATGTCTGTATCCAGTGCGGAAAGTGTGCCATGATGTGCCCTCACTCGGTGATCCGCTCGAAAGTGTATGACCCGAAGCATCTCGAAAATGCTCCGGAAACATTCAAGCATGTTGACGCAAAGGCAAAGAACTGGGCCGGTCAGAAATACACAATCCAGGTGTCTGTAGAAGACTGTACCGGTTGTGAAATTTGTGTCAACATCTGTCCGGGCAAAGACAAAAAGAACTCCGAAAGGCATGCGCTTAACATGGGGCTTCAATTGCCATTGCGTAAACCTGAAAGAGAAAACTGGGAGCATTTCCTCAGTATTCCTGAATACGACCGTTCAAAAATCAACCTCAAACTGGTCAAAGAGCAGCAGCTCCAGCGTCCTCTCTTTGAGTTCTCGGGCGCCTGTGCGGGCTGCGGCGAAACACAGTACGTCAAGCTCATGAGCCAGCTCTTCGGTGACCGCCTTGTGCTCGGCAATGCCACCGGATGTTCATCGATTTACGGCGGCAACCTTCCGACAACACCTTTCTGCACCAATGACGAAGGCCGTGGACCAACCTGGTCAAACTCTCTATTCGAAGACACGGCAGAGTTCGCGCTCGGGTTCAGAATCTCGATCGACAAGCAGAAAGAGTATGCAGAAGAACTTGTCAGGACACTCTCTTCAGAAATTGGCGAAACCCTGGCAAAAGAGATTATCGAGGCAAAGCAGAATTCCGAGCCTGATATATTCGAGCAGCGTGAGAGAATTGCAATTCTCAAGGAAAAGCTTGCAACCATCGACCGGGTCGAAGCGAAAAACCTTATGCCCATCGCCGACATGCTGGCCAAGAAGAGCGTCTGGGGCATCGGTGGTGACGGCTGGGCCTACGATATCGGGTACAGCGGCGTTGACCATATCACCGCAAGCGGCCAGAACGTCAACCTTATTGTTCTCGACACCGAAGTCTACTCGAACACCGGCGGTCAGGCATCGAAAGCGACACCGAAAGCTGCCGTGGCGAAATTTGCCGCTGCCGGAAGGCCCATGACCAAAAAAGATCTGGGCATGATTTCGATGACCTACGGCAACGCCTATGTAGCCAGCGTTGCAATGGGCTCCAGGGACGAACAGACGCTGAAAGCCTTTATAGAAGCCGAAGCGTATGACGGTCCGTCGATCATCATTGCTTACTCTCACTGTATTGCCCACGGAATCAATATGGCAACGGGTATGGAACAGCAAAAACTCGCCGTTGATTCAGGACACTGGCTCTTGTATCGCTACAACCCTGAAAGAAAGAAGGAAGGCAAGAATCCTTTGATTCTCGACTCGAAGAAACCGAAAATACCTGTCGAAGAGTTTCTCAATACGGAAAACCGCTTCCGGATGCTCAAGAAAAGCCATCCTGAACTGGCAAAAACGTACTTCAAGGAAATCCAGCAGGAAGTTGAAGAACGTTACGCCACGTACGAGTATCTCGCAGCAAGAAAGTTCGAGAACGACTAAAAGAATTCCGATCAGAAACCAACAAAAAGGGTGCGCAAAAAAACGCACCCTTTTTTTAGTGACTTGTGACTGGTAAACAGTTAATAGTCAAGAAGGAAAGCTGTTGAAGTGTTGAGTTGTTTGAACAAGAACCGAACATCCGATGCTATTCACAATCTGTACGGGCGGGTTTAAAACCCGTCCCTACATTTTGCCAACTGCCCACTGAAGAGACTGCCCACTGTCTTTTGTTCTGCCATCAAGCCAACGAGCTATCCAGCCTTCCAGCTAACGGGCTATCTTCACTAAGAACTTAGAACCAAGAACTCAGAACTATTCATCCTACCATTCACGATTTACGAATCACTATTCACTATTCCCCCTCAACCTTTCCGCCTTTTCCTGGTATTCCTTTGCCTTGACGGGATTGCCCGATACACGGTAGATCTCTGCGAGATGTTCATAAATCTCCGCTTCATCGGGATCATTTTCCAGGGCCCTTTCGATATACTCAAGCGCTTTGCTGTAATCACCGGTTTTATAGTACAGCCACCCTAACGTATCAAGAAATACCGGATTATCAGGGTCTGCTTCGACAGCCTGTTTTGCATAGACCATCGCCTCGTCAAGATTTTCCCCTCTTTCAGCATAGAGATAGGCAAGATTATTCAAAGCAAGGGGGTTGTCAGGATCGATTGCAAGGACATCCCTGTATGCACCGATGCTCATGGACGGCCTCCCCAGCTTGTCATATGCCATTGCACGCGTGATATTGGCCTGAACAAGAAGCCACAACGGCTGTTTCTTTTCCTTTTCATTATCGATGCGCTCAAGGACCTTGACCGACCTGAGATAGGCACCTGTCCTGTAAAGGGCATACCCGTCAAGAACATCGAGACGCAGTGACAAAGCCCCGATGTTATCCCTTGCACGTACAACCGCATCGACGACATCGGTGTAGCGCTCTTCGTCCATAAAGGACGAGGCCATTTCTTCCCACGCAGGAAGATTCCCGCTGTCCAGTTCGAGCGCATTCCTGAAATCTTTCCTGGCCGGCTCATACTGTTTGAGGTTCCTTCGTGATATTCCCCTGAGAACATAGGACCGGGGATCACCAGGCCGGGACGCAACAAGCTCGTTCACCATCGTTTCTACCGCCCTTCTGTAGGACTCATCTTTCTCGGCTCTGTGCATGAACAGCTTTACTATTTCATGCTTCCTCGATACAGGAATCTCGTTAACAGCAAAGAACCGTACCATCTCTTTTTTAAACGTATCCTGCTCCCCCTGCTCGATGTACACTTCGAAAAGAGCTACCCATGCAAAAGCAAAAGAAGCGTCCTCCCTGATTATTTCCCTGAATATTTCCAGTGCCTTACCGGGTTTGCCGGATTGCAGATAGAGCTCGCCAAGGGTCAATCGCAGTTTGTCATTGCTGCCATCGGTTTCCATTATGCCTTCCAGGCTGTGAATCGCTGCACCGTAGCGCTTCAGCTTGAGTTCAAGCCAGAGCGCCTGGGCCTGTGCATTCTCATTCGATGGATCGAGCTTCAGGATCCTCGAGAATGTGTCCAGCGATTTTTCAAACTGTTCATCCGCAAGATATGCATGAGCGAGATAAAACAGGTTTCGGGTATTGGACGACTCCTGTTCGGCAAGGAGCGCGAACTGGCCGGCAGCTTCCGAAAAACGCTTCATGTCGAAATAGATTCCTGCAAGAAGCTGCCGGTAAAACCTGTTGGATGGATTCAAGGCAACCGCCTCTTCAGCATAAAACCTTGCTGAATCCCGCTTGGCCAACACCACAAATGCCTTTGAAAGCGAGAACGATACAGCAGCAATTCTCGGTCCGGGAATCTTTCTGAATGTTTCGACAGCTTCTTCGTAGTCACCCTTTGCTGCGGCGAGCGATCCCTTGACATACAGGTCTTTTGAGACTTGAGCAAGGGAATCCTGCGCTGACAAAGGAAGAGCTTTGCCGGTAACGGCACTCTTTGCACACCCGGAAAGAACGGCTGCACATAAAAGAACGATTGACAACGCCCGGGGGACAAATACATTCATGGGACTGAATCTTCTGGTCGTAAATTCTTGCTATACACGTCCATGGTCAAGTCCTGTTCAGCCTGGAGTGTCTGAAAACAGAGAGCCTCCTTCCTGCGATCCCGGGTATGAACCGGTAAACTTCATATAGGCATTTCTTGTCGCAACCCTTCCCCTTGGCGTTCGAGCAATAAATCCCGCCTGTATCAGGTAGGGTTCGTAGACCTCCTCTATCGTATCCTGCTCCTCGCCAACGGAAACGGCGAGCGAAGAAATGCCTACCGGGCCGCCGTCGAACTTTTCGATCAGCGTCTGCATGATTTTTTTGTCCATCTCGTCGAGTCCGTCATCGTCAATGTCAAGTGCCGCAAGTGTCTCTTTGGCTGTCACGGCGGATATGACGGCGGCATCGGCAACCTGGGCAAAATCACGAGCCCGTTTCAGCAGGCGGTTGGCTATCCGTGGTGTACCGCGGGAGCGCCGTGCAATTTCGGACGCTGCGGCGCCATCGACCTCTACGCCCAGAATTGTCGCGGTTCGAATAATAATCCGCTCAAGAATCCCGGTTGCATAGTAATCGAGACGGCTCGATATACCGAACCGGGCGCGCAGTGGTGATGTGAGCATTCCAGCCCTGGTTGTCGCCCCGACAAGCGTAAAGGGCTCCAGCTTTAATTGAACGGCCCGGGCGGAAGGGCCGCTTTCAAGAAGTATATCGATACGAAAATCCTCCATTGCAGAATAGAGATACTCCTCGACAGCAGGAGTGAGACGGTGAATTTCGTCGATAAAAAGGACATCGCCTTTGCGAAGGCTTGTCAGGATACCTGCAAGATTGCCCGGCTTGTCGAGAAGAGGACCCGATGTCACCTTGATCCCGCCGCCGAGTTCCGACGCAATGATGTGAGCCAGGGTTGTCTTGCCGAGGCCCGGAGGTCCGGAAAAGAGAACGTGATCGAGCGCCTCGCTTCTTTTTCTTGCTGCCGCTATAAACACACGAAGGTTATCGGTCAGGCGCGGCTGGCCTGAAAAATCATCGAGACGCAGCGGGCGAATCTGTTCCTCGAAGCGCTCTTCGGCAGGACCTGCCGGCGTGTTCAGTAATTCATCACGCACGGTATAACCCCAAAAACATTTGCATAAACACTAAAGCTTTATTCTCGGATCAACGACCGCATAGAGAACATCCGCGACAAGGTTGCCGAGAATGATCAGGGTACCGGATATGAACGTATTTGCAATAATCAAAGGATAATCACGGGCAAAAATCGCCTCGACAGTTACGCGGCCCATTCCGGGAAAAGCAAAAATAACCTCGATGAACAATGCGCCGCTGAAAATAAACGGTAAAGAACCGCCCATAAGGGTAATGACCGGCAAAAGAGCGTTGCGTAAAGCATGGCGGATAATCACCACTTTCTCAGGCAGCCCCTTCGCACGAGCGGTACGGATATAATCCTGGCGGATCACCTCAAGCATGCTTCCCCTTACGTAACGGGCGATACCGGCAGCTCCGTTGATACTCAACACAGTGACCGGCAGAGCCAGATGCCAGAGCCTGTCGAGCATGAATCGTATCGGCCCGTAGGATTCCGCACCAATCTCGTTAAGTCCCGATGCAGGAAATATCTGGAGCTTGAGGGCAAAGAGAATGATCATCATCAGGGCAAACCAGAACTCCGGCATGGAATAGAAAAAAAGCGCTCCAACCGTAAGAAACCGGTCAAGTGTACTGTTCTGCTTGACCGCTGAAATAACGCCGATGGTGATACCGAACAGAAAGTTAGCCGCCAGCACCATGAGGGCAATCGTGACGGTAACGGGCAGCGCCTGAGCAATAACGTCGAAAACCGGCTGCTGGGCGCGGCTGAAACTGCGCCCGAAATCTCCCTGAAGCACACTCCCCAGCCATTTCAGATACTGAATCAGCAAGGGATCGTTAAGACCGTACTGCTCACGGATCTGATCCGCGACATTCGGGCTGATCCCCGGCTGTATGAAAAGCGCCGCCGGATCACCAGGCGCAATCCTGATAATGAAAAAAGTCAATGTCAGAACACCGAACACCAGCGGTATGGCAACCAGCAAACGGCGCAGAATATAGACAAGCATCAGCTAAGGGTAATAGGTAATAGGTAATAGGTAATAGGTAATAGGTAATAGGTAATAGGTAATAGGGTGAAGATAGTGAAAGTCAAAAGTAAAAAGGCACAAGGCAAAAATGAATTCCCAATTCCCTACTACCCATTACCTATTACCCAGGCATACCGATTACTCCGCAACACTTGCGGACGGTGACAATGTCCAGTCGTCAATATTATAGAACGTGCTGAGAATGTTGAGTTCCTCACCTTCTATACGCGTGCTGAATCCCTGTGTCTCCTTTATCCAGTAAAGAAACGTCGTTGGCTGGTCCCGGTGGAGAATCTCCTGGTATTCAAGCCAGTATTTTCTGGCGTCCAGAGGATCAAGCTCATTCTTGGCCTGCTCGCAGAGTTCGTCGATCCTCGGGTTCTGGTAACCGGTAAAATTGAAACGGCTCTTTTCCAGATCGGAACCCCAGCCGTCAAGGGGATCGATTTCAAGTCCTATAGACCAGCCTGCCATCCAGGCATCGATTTTACGAAGCCGCAGATTTTCAAAAAAAACGTTGGATTCCTGGGACTCGAGCCTGCATTCGATACCGATCTCCCTGAGGTTCTGCTGTATGATGACGCTCGCATTTTTTCTGCGATCATTTCCCGCGTTGGTATACAATACAAAACTGAACTTGCGGCCGTTTTTCTTACGTATACCGTCAAGACCCGGTATCCATCCCTCTTCTTCAAGCAGCCTGGCAGCTTCTGCCGGATCGTAAGGATAGGGCTTGATCGCCTCGTTGTAAGCCCACTTGAGTGAAGGTGAAATATCGGTACTCGCTATCACACCGTATTCCCCCAGATAGCCGTCCAGAATAGACTGCCGGTCGATAGCCAGCGTCAACGCCCGGCGGACCGACAGGGATCCGAAAAGGGGATGCGGCGTTATGGTTCCATCACGATGATAGGCCTCCTGATCGATATTCGACCATCCTACATAGTCGTAAACCCGAAGACCTACCGGCTTGATTTCCACATCTGCCCTTGCTTTTTCAAGTCCCTCGAAGTCTTCCGGCTTGATGTTTTCGACAACATCCACGGCCCCTGTCTGCAGCTGCGCCAGGCGAACCGTATAATCCGGCACGACTCTGAACATGATACGAGAGATGTTACCCGGTTTGGGAAGCTTGCAGAGAGGATTTGAGGCGAGCACGATATGCTGCTGCTTTTGCCATTCATGAAGCTTGTACGGCCCGGCGCCGAGCGGTTTCTGGTTGAGTGGAGAATGACGAAAATCCTGAGGTGTAATGTCTTTCCAGACGTGTTTCGGAAGCGGTGTCAACGAGGTGTGGAACAGGGCGAGCTGTTCGGGCATTTTTTTATTGAAGTTGAAAACCAGCGTTGTATCATCAGGCGTTTCGATGGCTTTTGCGAAATCAATGTCGCCTGTCTCGGCTCCGACAAGTTCGGCAAGATACTGCTGGCGCGGACTTGCAATGACAGGATTTCCGTAGAGGGTATAAGCGAACTTGAAATCGTGCGAGGTTATCGGGGTACCGTCGTCCCATGTTGCGTCGCCCCTGAGCGTGTAGGTCAGCGAACGGTTATCGTCACTCATTTCCCAGGTTCTGGCAAGGGCACTCCCCCTGTTTTTCACCTCTCCCTCTTCAGCCTTTCCCCTGAGCCTTTTCTCAAGAGCGATAAAATTCAGGAGACCTGACGTTGTATCAAATTCGCTTTCCAGGAGACCAGGGTAGAGAAGGCCGTACACGTTGCTCGATGTAACCGATGCGCCGATTACAGGGTTGAGATAATTGGCATCGCCGAGCATGGCAATCACCAGGGTGGAATCACTTGCAGAAACCTGGTTTGAGGCCCGTTTTCCCGAACAGCCGGCAAATACCATGACTGCCAGTACCAGTATAGCTGTCGGTAAAACACCAGGAAAACCGGAAAGCGAGCGTCTATTCATAATCTTTTTCAAAGTAGTTACGTCCAAACCTTGTATTGAGCATCGATTCACCGTCGATCGACCGCTTTATTCTTTCTTCAAGAGCTTCTGCGGCAACATATCCCGAATACTGCTTCAGCAGGTAGTTGAGAGCCACAACTTCTATAATAACCGTAATGTTTTTTCCGGGATTGATCGGCAACTGAACAAGAGGCACATCGACCCCAAGGATTTTTGTCGTCTTCGTATCGAGTCCCAGACGTTCGTATTCCATCCCTTCGTTCCACTGCAACAGCTCGACAACAACCTGTACAACCTTTTTTTCCCTGATCGCCCTGATACCGAAAGCCGCCCTCACATCAACCACGCCAAGTCCGCGGATTTCCATAAAATGGTCTATAATGTTGTTCCTTGACGCGATGAGGAGCGATTCCCCTTTCCTGGTAATAACGACAGCATCGTCGGCAACCAGCCGGTGTCCGCGTTCGACCAGATCAAGGGCGACTTCAGATTTCCCAAGACCGCTTTTTCCCACAAGCAGCACGCCTACGCCATAGACATCGACCATGGAACCGTGATACTGCTGATAGACTGAAAACCGGTCGACGAGAAAATCGGTAATGAGAAAAATTGTCTTGGTAGAAGCGTTTCGCGTTGCCAGAACAGAGATACCGGCTTCTGTCGCCATATCCAGCAGTTCCTTTTCAAGCTTGTTGTTGCTTGTCAGAATAATGCACGGCACCTTGTATTTGACAATATTGCCGAACGCTTCTTTCCGTTTATCAGGGCTTAAATGATTGAGAAACCGCGTTTCGGTATTACCGAGAATCTGAACCCTTTTGTATGTGAACAGGTTTGTAAAACCTGCAAGCGCAAGACCGGGCCGGTGAAGATCACGATCATAGATACGTCTTTTTTTTTCGTCGACGTCGTTAAGGCGGCGCAACTTGATGTCGATGCTCTTGTTGATATTCTCGATAAAATATGCAACAGTCATCGATCGTCGCTTAAGACCTTTCTGATCAAAATCCATAATCCCAGGGCTAAGAGGTTGAATCAAAGCGGAACAGGGCCGGATACCGGCCCTGTCTTTTGTCTGCTCACCTGTGATTCTGCAATTTCTCCTTGTACTTTTTCAACTGGCGCCCCAGCGCATCCACACAGCTGTCTATGGCTTGTTCGTAAGTAGCTCCCGCCTCCTTGGAAACAAGAACATTCTGAGGAATGTGTATCGTTATTTCAGCACGTTTGTTTTTATCGAAATCGTTTTTCTGGTGATCAAGAATAACATGGCAGTTGATGATCCCGGAATAAATCCGGCTGAGTGACTGAACTGTTTCCCTGGCGTATTGCTCGATGTCACGATGATTATTGGTATGCCTCAACGTAACCTGTACCTGTAAGGCATCATTTACTTCTGTTTTTGTCATGGGCGCCCCCTTTTCTTGAGTATGGAAAAAAAGAAAACAACTCCCGGAACAATCCGGCGGCTGTGTTCAAGCCCGTGGATGAGCTTTATCGTAGACCTCTCTAATCCTCCCGAAGGTCACATGCGTGTATATTTCAGTGGTTGTCAGGTTGGTGTGGCCCAGCATCTCGCTGACGCTTTTCAAGTCAGCACCGTTATTGAGCATATGCGTTGCAAAACTATGGCGCAAAACATGCGGATTTTTATACTTGAGTTCTGTAACCGATGCCAGATATTTCTTAGTGACTCTCTGCACGAGAACCGGGTATATGCCTGTACCTTTTTTTGTTATAAACACATACCCGCTCTCCGGATTTCCCTTATTTTTTATTCTAATCAAGTTTCTTTTGACTTCAAAATATATTTTCAAAGCCTTGGCCGCCTCTGTTCCCAGCGGTACAATCCTCTGTTTTTTCCCTTTTCCCGTAATACGCATAAAACCCTGGTCCATATCGACCATATCATGTTCAAGCCCGACCAGTTCGGAAACCCGAAGCCCGCAACCATACAGAATTTCAAGCATAGCCCTGTCACGGCTGAGGGTAAACTGCTCCTCAAGCTCGTTTTTTCCGGCTTGATGCGCCGGAAGGGCATGTGCTGCGAGAACGGTATCGAAAAGAGTGGCGGTCTCTTCCTCGTTGAGAAAACCGGGAACGTTTTTACTGAATCGCGGGGTAACAACCTGAGAAGGAACGGAAACTTCTATCTCGCCTTTTTCCAGCAGGTAACAGTAAAAACTTTTGACTGCTGCAAGCTTGCGGGCAATTGATTTCGGCTGGAATCCCCGGTGCAGCAAATGACCGAGAAAAAGGCGGATATCAAGAACGGTGACATCTCCAGGGTCGATGTCAGAAACATCTTTCAAACCGGTTTGCTGGTGAAGAAACTCATAAAACTGCGTCAAATCCTTGCGGTATGACGTGCAGGTATGGCCCGAGTATGCTCTCTGCCCTTTCAAATGTTCGACAAAGCCATCGAGGAACCTGAATGAAGATGTCGATTCAACTGCTGCGATATGCTCCCTGTTCTTCTGCATTAAAGGCGCAAAGCCACCAGTTCTGTCATATTCCTGATATAATATAGTGTAACACCCTGAAGCAGAAAATAATTCATACAGGGCACCGTTGTCCCCAGGGCCATAATGTCCTGATAGATTTTCCGGCCGTTTCTGTAGAGCCTGAATACCGCGTCATAACCTTTGCCTTTTTTTGCAGCACCATGCGTTACCACAGCAAGCCTGCCGTCATGCTCGATATACTCAGCCAATTCTTCCGGACGCTGTCCCTGCATCATTTTTCCCGGTTCGGCTGACGACGGCAGCACCACGCCCTGCAGGGTTTCATCGCTGAGAACCTGCGACCTCAAACGGTTTACTTTTTGCGGGTCCCGACCGACAACATCGATGACTTCACCGCACGTCCCGTCAAGCAGGTAATAACTTTTTTCAGGAAAACCGGCAAAAGAACCCGAGGCATAGACAAGCATACCGTCAGGAAGATTAGCTACAAAAGACGCTTCAGGTCTGATCCATGCCTTGGCCGCCCTCAGAGGATCAACCGCAAGGACTCCCTTGTGTTCCGGGCTGCCTTTTTCATATCCATGAACATAAAAGAGCTTGTCCCTCGTTGTTTCGAGACCTGTCATATACCATAATCCGGCCAAACCGTCTTCGTGTTCGCCCGGAACATAGCTGCAGAGAACTTCCTTTCCATTTACACCTGAAAGACAGGAATAGAACGACCTTCCGGTATCCCGTACCCGGTTCTCACAAACAACAATATCCGGTTCTGCAAACATGATCCTCCATACCAGTCCGTCGTTTGCCGGAGTATAGCGCCATGCAGGTTGATATATATCAGGATTGGATGCCACCACGGGTTTTGGAAAGCCTGTAAATATTTACAGGTATGGTCTGTTCACTCTTGCGAAAACTCTTTGCGTGACTGGTCACTGAAAAACCGTTCTCAAAGGCAAGGTCAAGAAACTGTTGAGCCAGCCTTCTTCGCGGGTCGGCAATGTAGGCACACCCGTTCGGCTTAATTAATTTGTCCACAGCAAAAATGATCGGAAGAAGATTTGTCCTTTCATAGAGAACATCCGCTGCAAAAAGAACATCGAACTGCTCATCCAGTTGGATAAAACGCCAGTCAAGACGATCTGTGTTAAGGGCCACATTATTTTTTCCGGCGTTCAACCGTATAAATTTAATCGCTTCTTCCGAGTAGTCAGTCGACAACACATCAGCTCCAACCGAAGCAGCAGCAATACTTGCAACGCCCACCCCCGCACCGATTTCGATGATTCTTTTGTTTGTAACAGCGAGCTCTTCCAGGATAAACTCCGACAGTATAACGGCTGCCGGCCATATTTCAGCCCAGTAAGGCATTTGCTCATCTTTCATGAAATCTTCCGGCGATATCCTGTCCAGGAGAGCATAGCTGTCACGAACACTGACAAAAGAATACTCCCTGCCGGCAAAACTGTAGCACGTCGTATCGAGATCGTACTCTCTGGACAGCTCTTCAAGCATGCCCGAAACAACCTGTTCCGAAGCACTCATAGTCACATAACGCTGATGGAATGTTTTTCATTAACCAGTGTTGCACCGCCTGATACCATCATGCCGAAAAGAAAAGCAGCGACAACCCACAAAAATAATCGCTGGACTGCTGCAGGCAACGTACATGAATGAGATGAATGTAGGGAAAATCAGAGAGATAATTCTATTTTTCTCCGGAATACCCCGAACGATACAGATAACAAGGAAAAACCCAACAGAACAATGAAAAAAGAACTGCTCGAGACCTTCGAAAACAGTTTTCCCGACAGGGATTATACTATCGAAATCGTCAATCCTGAATTTACATCGGTGTGCCCGAAAACCGGATTGCCTGACTTCGGTACGATCACGATCAGCTATATTCCGGACAAGTCATGTGTCGAGCTCAAATCACTGAAATATTATTACCTCGAATACCGAAACGCCGGTATCTTTTACGAGAACATCACCAATACAATCCTTGACCATCTTGTCGAGGTTCTTGCCCCGAGAGAGATGACCGTGAAGACCGAATGGAAAGCAAGGGGCGGCATCACTGAAACCGTTTCAGTTTCATACCGTTCACAAAAATAAAAGGTGACTGTACTATAAAAAAACCCCGGAGCACTGCTCCGGGGTTACCTATCACATCTTGCTCAATCAAAGGTGATCCATGCGCACTAATAGGTCTGGTTTATGTAGTTGACAAGTGCCGGAATATCTTTTTTGCTAATTCCGGAATTCGGCACAGCCTTCATGTCCACAACGACTTTTTGAGTCTCCCCTTTCTTTCTGAATTCACGAAGCTTGACTTCAACAGCCTTGACTGCATGGCACCTGGTGCACTTTCTCTCGAAAAGCTTCTCAGCATCGGCAAGTTCCTCTCCGGCAAGAACGACCTCTTCTACAGGTTCCATAATGCTCTCTTCCGCCGGTGCCGCTGCCTTTGCCTCCAATGCAGCGAGATCCTCGAAATCCTCGCCTTCATTGAACGCATCGAGCTGTTTTACAGTACGGATCCACTTGCCGTCAACCGTGGTAGTCCGTCCTTTTTCCCAAACAACCTCAAGGCTGATAAACATCAGTGTCACGATCACAAAAATGGTTACAGGCATACTGACAACCCACCTGTCACTCACCCTGGCCGACATTTTGCCAAGTCCCCAGATTATGAGGGACGAAAAGAAAATCAGCAGAAACCAGCCCATAAACGACTTCAGTGGCGTGAGAACCGGGGAAATGTTTTCTGCCGGAACCTGAAAACCCGTTAGAAGAGAGGAAACATAAAACAATCCCCCCATCAGGGCAGCACCAACAATTGCCAGCACAATAAGCACAGCGCTTGATTTGTTCTCCTTGTTCTTCATGACAACTGATAATTTTTGTTAACGTTGTACCGATAATTTTAACGATAAAGATAAGCAATAATGTACAAGCGACAAACAAAATAACCAATTAACCGCCCGTTCATCTTTATCGTTCCAACGGCGCCTCGCTGCCTTAAATCCGGAATCCCGAAGGTTTTGTACAGACCTTGACGATAGTTATTTTTTACCTGAATCGATCGTCTCTTCAACCTATTTGCTCCCCTGATGATTACTTCTACGACCAGCGTCGTCGACTACGAAAAAGCGAAACTCGATTTTGATTTTCTTCTGGATTGTTTCAGGGAAGTGCTGCACAATTTCGGAGAAAAACAGCTTGCCGCACACCTTGCCTGGAAGGATAAATACCAGCCTCTGAACAGCCTGCCGAATGTAGGAAGAGCGGTTCAGGCATATTCAATTGTCTTCCAGCTCCGCAACATGGCTGAGGAAAATTCAGCCGCACAGCTGCGAAGAACCTTTGAAACCCGGGAGGGCGCCGATTCTCTTTCCGGCCTCTGGGGAGACGCTCTGAACCATCTTCGAAAAATCGGGCTCCCGGAAACCAGGATTGCGGAAGAACTTTCACAGATTTTTGTCGAGCCTGTTCTGACAGCTCATCCGACCGAGGCAAAACGCAGGACAGTACTCGAAAAGCATCGGGAACTCTATCTGCTCCTCGTGAAACTTGAAAACCAGATGTGGACCCCCGCCGAACGGGAGGATATCCGAAAAGAAATCAAGGTTATTCTGGAAAAATTGTGGAGAACCGGCGAAATATTGTTTGAAAAACCATCCGTTGCGGCAGAACGCCAGAATGTCATTCATTACCTTTACAATATCTTCCCGTCAGTTCTCCCCATGCTCGACAAGCGGCTGGTCCAGGCGTGGTCAAACGCAGGCTTCGATTCAGGGATTTTTGACGATCCTCGAAACTTCCCGCGTCTTTGTTTCGGAAGCTGGGTAGGCGGAGACCGGGACGGGCACCCTTTCGTTACTTCCGAGGTAACCCGTCAGACACTCGTTGAAATGCGGCAGTACGCCCTGAGACTGGTTCACCATCACCTCTTTCAGCTTGCTGCCCGGCTCAGTCTGTCCGAGCGGTTTCAGTCTCCAACCCCGGCAATGGTACAACGTATAGAACAACTGAGGGTGATGCTCGGGGAAAAAGGAGATGAAGCCTCCGGCAAAAACCCCAAAGAACCCTGGCGCCAGTTTCTCAATCTGATGATAGCCGCTCTCCCTCCGGAGCCTGACGAGCACGAATCACATGACGAACCCCTTCCTGCGGGAATCTATCCGCACCACGGCGAACTGCTTTCGGATATTGAACTCCTCAGGGACTCCCTTGTTGCCATTGGGGCCGATAATATTGCCAATAACGATGTGTCTCCCGTATACCGCATTGTGCAAACCTTCGGGTTCTATCTCGGTAAACTCGATGTCCGGCAAAACAGCCGCTTCCACGATCTCGCGCTCTCCCAACTGATGACCGCTGCAGGCTTGAAAGGCGGAGATTTCCCCGACTGGAGCGAGGAACAACGCATCGAGTTTCTCAATAAAGAGTTACTCTCTCCGCGCCCTTTCACCCATCCCGATATGACTGTCGGCCCTGAGGCGGAAACGCTTTTGAACTGCTACCGGACGCTCGGCAGACACATGAAACGGTATGGCCAGGACGGCATAGGATCATTGATCGTCAGCATGACCCGAAATGTTTCCGATCTGCTCGTCATCTACCTTTTTGCCAGGGAAGTCGGCCTGACGACCGAATACAAAGGAGGCGACGCCTGTATGATTCCTGTGGTTCCCTTGTTTGAAACCATCGACGACCTGAAAAAAAGCCCGGAGATTCTTCGCAGCTTCCTCGACCATCCCCTCACAATCAGAAGCATTGCCTGGCAACAGGAAAAGCAGGGCTTCAAAAAACCGGTCCAGCAAGTCATGGTAGGATACAGCGACAGCAACAAGGACGGCGGTATCGGAGCGAGCCTCTGGAATCTCTACAGGGCAGAAGAAAAACTCCTCGATGCAGGACGTGAGCGGGGAATCGACATTCTTTTCTTCCACGGCCGGGGAGGAAGTATCAGCAGAGGAGCCGGACCTACCCACCGTTTTATCAGGGCCCAGCCGCACGGTTCTCTCGAAGCAGGGCTAAGGGTAACCGAACAGGGGGAAACCATTGCCCAGAAATATGCAAACCGGATAAACGCCACCTACAACCTCGAGCTCTTCATGGCCGGCATTGCTGAAGCCAGGCTGGCCCATCGCGAACACACGAAAAGCCCTTCGGAGATTAAAAAGATCATGGATTTCCTTGCGGAAGAAAGCAACAGGGCTTACCGGCAGTTGATCGATACGGAAGGCCTGCTTGACTTTTTCCACCAGGCCACCCCGATCGACATCATAGAATCAAGCCGTATCGGCTCCCGGCCTTCACGCAGGAGCGGCAAGCAAAGTCTCGACGACCTGCGTGCAATCCCCTGGGTGTTCAGCTGGAACCAGGCCCGTTTCGCCATTTCAGGATGGTACGGCTTCGGTACCGCCCTGGAACACCTTCATGACTCTCAACCGGAAGCATTTGCGATGATCAGCGAAAAAAATTTTTCCTGGGCTCCGCTCCGTTACATTGCAAGCAACGTGGCAACAAGCATTGCAACCGTAGATCCTGAAATCATGCAGAGCTACGCCATGCTTGTTGAACGCCCCGAATCACGGGAAAAAATTCTCGATATGATCACGACCGAATACCGGAAGACAAGACAGCTTCTCGACCTGCTTTACGGCGGCTCCATCAAAAATAAATTTTTCAATGTTTTTCGTTTTATCAGCATGCGGGAAGAAGGCCTCGGCGCGCTTCACAATCTGCAGATAGCTCTGTTGAGAAGGTGGAGAGATCATAAAACATCGGGCAGGGAGAAAGAGGCCGAAGCCATGCTGCCGGAACTGCTGCTCACCGTCAACGCCATTGCAAGCGGACTGAGATCAACCGGATGAATCAAAAAGGGCGGGATATTTACGGTTTTTTCACTATTTACTCATAAAGCAAGAATACCGTAAGCCCAAATCTTCGCCTTATGCTCTCACAGCTCAGCGCAGCCGCCCTTGTCGGCATCGACGCCCTCAAAGTAGACGTTGAAACCAACGTATCAGGCGGCCTGCCTTCTTTCACCGTCGTGGGTCTGCCGGACAATGCCATACGGGAAAGCCGCGAAAGAATCCTGACAGCAATAAAAAATTCAGGCTTTCAATTACCTCCGAAAAAGATCACGGTGAACCTGGCCCCGGCTGATGTCAAAAAAGAAGGCACCGCTTTCGACCTGTCTATCGCCATCGGCCTTCTCGGCTCCCTTCAGGAAATCGACCACAGGCTGGAAGACAGCCTCATCCTCGGAGAACTTGCTTTGGACGGTTCGCTCAGACGAATCAACGGCGCGCTTTCGATCGGCATGATGGCTGCCAGAGAACATATCAAAAGGATCATACTGCCTTCGGTAAACGCTGAAGAAGCTGCGGTTGCTGTCGCAGCCTCGCAATCCGACATCCGGGTATACGGCGTCGATACGCTCACCGATACGGTCAGCCTGCTCAGAGATTCGTCAATTAAAAGCCCGGTAGAGGTCGATGTCGAAGGTTTTTTCAGGGAAAACCCGGAATACCCGGTTGATTTTGCCGACATAAAAGGGCAGACAACTGCCAAAAGGGCTATGGAGATAGCCGCGGCAGGCGGACATAACCTGATCATGATCGGCCCGCCCGGCAGCGGCAAAACACTCCTTGCAAAATCGCTGCCGGGCATCCTGCCGCCGCTCAACTTCGAAGAGTCTCTGGAAACCACCAAAATCTACTCGGTCGCCGACAAAATGCAGAACGGCAAGCCGCTCATGACCCGCCGACCGTTCCGCAATCCGCACCATACAACGAGCAACGTCGCGCTGATCGGCGGCGGTGCGATGGCAAAACCCGGCGAGGTGAGCCTTGCACACAACGGCGTTCTCTTTCTTGACGAACTGCCCGAGTTCACGAGAAACGCCCTCGAAGTCCTGCGCCAGCCCCTCGAAGACAACACGGTGACCGTTTCACGCATTTCCCTGACCACGACCTACCCCGCCTGCTTTATGCTGGTGGCAGCAATGAACCCCAGCCCCGCAGGCGCCCTCAAGGACGATGACGGCAACCTGACGGCCACGCCCCAGCAGATCCAGCGCTACCTGTCGAAAATCTCGGGACCGCTGCTCGACAGGATCGATATCCACATCGACGTCCCGAAAGTGGATAACCAGGAGCTCTTTTCATCGGCCAAAGCGGAACGCTCGGAAGAGGTCCGCAAAAGAGTCATCCGCGCGCGTGAAATACAGGCCAAACGCTTTGCCGACAACAATATCAAAGGCATCCACGCAAACGCACAGATGAACACCCGGCTCATCAGAAAATTCTGCAAGCTCGACAAACCCTGCGCCGACAAGCTGATGGACGCCATGGAACGCCTCAACCTCTCGGCAAGAGCCCACGACCGCATCCTCAAAGTAAGCCGCACCATCGCCGACCTCGACGGATCGGAACCGATCGAGATGAAACATCTCATCCAAGCGATCCAGTACCGGAGCCTCGACAGGGATTTCTGGAATTATTAGAAGATTGTTGAGGTGTTGATTTGTTGAATTGTTGAACTGTTGAAGGAAATCAACATAACCGGAAAGTGTAGGGGCGAAAAATTTTTCGCCCTTATGGGAATTCAGACTACCCTGATTCTTCGCAGGGGTCCCGACATGTCGGGATGCCTGCCCTCCGTCAGTCATGTCATTTCGAGTAGACCTTTCAGATAGATAATTGAAAAACAGTATCCAATTAGATACATTAAATAAAGAATGAATACTTTTATTCGATCAAACGAATTTGACCGATGGCTCTCCAACCTTTCAGACCAGAACGCAAAAGCAAGAATTCTTGCAAGGCTTCGAAGTGCGATGCATGGAAACTTCGGTGATTGTGAGCCGGTCGGCGAAGGCGTATCGGAAATGCGCATCCATATCGGAGCAGGTTACCGGGTCTACTACACTCGAACAGGTGCCACCGTTTACTTCCTGCTGGGCGGAGGCATAAAGTCGACTCAACAAAAGGATATCAAGCACGTAAAAAAGCTGGCCAGGATTATCAAGGAGAATAAAAATGAATAACGAGTTTGCGACATTCGACATAGCTGAATATCTGGATAACGAAGAGGTCATCACAGAATACCTCTCCGCTGCAGCAGAAGATCCGAATCCGGACGTTTTTCTTGCCGCACTTGGTGATGTGGCAAAGGCAAAGGGCATGTCTCAGGTAGCCAGAGATTCCGGATTAGGCAGGGAAAGCCTTTACAAGGCCTTGAGTAAAGGAGCGCATCCGCGATTCGAAACAATCAACGCTGTACTTCGCGCCCTTGGAGCAAAGTTCACTGTCGTTCAGGGAGAGAGGGCAAAACAGGAACCAGGAAATGTCTGAAATATGACATTTCAGGTTGTCGTGTTATTGTGTTTGCGGATGTCCCCAAGTACCGTTAATTCCCTTGAGTGAGAAGACTAAGCCCAGCCTTCAACCTCGTCATCGAAACGCCAAAAAAAGTCATGATGGCCAATTTAGCATTACTCCATATATTTCAAGTTCAAGCGGTAAAAACATGGGGGATTTCTGGTCAGAAGATATCGTCAAAACGGCTTCATCATATCATCCCAAGACAAATGGAGTTGAACATCCAGCCCTATTTCCAGAACAGATTGTCGTTGTCCCTATTCTTCAAACATCGAATGAAGGGGATTTGATTCCAGATCAATTTCATGGGTCGGGAACGACTGGCAATGTGTCTCGTAATCTGAACAGAAGATATGTTGGATATGATTTGAAGACGTATTGATTTTGAGTCAGATTCCTAAATGTCAGGGTCAGCGAGAAGGGTCTGTCGGAGAGGTGGATTTTGTTGTCATCATCAATGCAACATAATTTATGAGAAGATTTTGAGCTCCGTGTGTTATTGTCTGTCAGGGCGTTTTCCTAATTTATATTTAAAATAAAATTTTAACATGTTGATCTTAAATGAAAAAAATAAAAAATAATTATAGCTATTTCCCTAAAATTAATCAGCCTTTGATCTTGTCAAGAAATTTCTCTATAGTTATTCCTGATAAGGATATAGATTTTCATTATATTGACAAATTATTTTTAGATGTTTTTGACTTAGATTGCAATAAATTGTCATATGACAATAAAAGCAAACCATTTTATTCGATAATTGAAAGATATTTTTATCTTGCAAATTTAATTCATTCATATTCCGGGATCCCATCATTTTCTATAGGCAAAACACTCCATATCAATATTATTGAGAATTTTAAAGATAAATATAAAATAAAATTTGATTCATATATCCCCTACATACAAGACATAAATAATGAAATAAGGATAAACATTTATACTGGATGCATGTTTATCATTCAATATATTCTATCTAAAGATGAAAAAAAACTATACATTTATTTAGAGAATTTTTTTCAATCTTCAATAAAAAAAATTAGAAAAATGAATAATCAAGGGGATAGTACCGTCCCTATTTTAAAAGCTGCATTTGATAGAGGCGTACCATTCGTAAGATTATTTGACAAAACATATCAATTAGGTTGGGGCTGTAAGGGTACGCTGATCCATGGATCGACGATTGAATCAGATGCGTTGATTGGTTCACAAATTGCCCACAATAAATTCAAAGCAGCCCGCTTATTAAAAAGTGTAGGCCTCCCTGTCGCAAATAGCTGCTTGATAACGGATGAAACAAAACTAAATGACTGTGCTGAAAAAATAGGCTGGCCTGTTGTTGTTAAGCCGATTGACAGAGATCGAAGCGAAGGGGTGACAACCCGTATCACAGATTTTGGATCACTGAAAGGAGCATATCAATTCGCGAAAAAATATTCCGGCAACATGATGCTGGAAAAGCATATTGAAGGGGATATCTATCGGATAGCACTGATTAACAACGAACTACTGTTTGCAGCAAGACGTTTGCCCAAGAAAGTGGTAGGTGATGGAAGTAAATCCATCGGGCAACTGATTGATAAAGAAAATCATATTCAAAAGAAAAAAGCTCCATGGTTAAGATTGAAGCCGTTTCCAAAAGACAATGAAGCAAGCCAATGCCTCGTAAATCAGGGCTATACATTCAATACTATCCTGGGCAAAGGGAAGTCTGCTTTTCTCCGTGAAATTCAAAGGGTGGAGGAAGGGGGGACTCCTGAAGACTTGACAAAAAATATCCATCCGGATAACGTAGAGCTGGCGAGAAAAATATCAAATATCTTCAGATTAAAATCTATTGGAATTGATTTGATATCTCAGGATATTACAAAACCCTGGCATGTAAATGGTGCTAAAATTTTAGAAGTAAACTATACGCCATCAATAGAAAACCATTACCAACCATGGCGTACTGAAGACACAAAGGTCTTTGTCTCAAACATTATACCAGACGATGGGAGAATTCCTGTCAGCGTGTACGTTGGCGGAAAACTTGCATGGAGCCAGGCCTGGAAACATTTCATTGAATTAAATAACGAAAACAAGAACACTTTCATCATCAATCACGAAGTAATATATGATAGTCAAAAAAATAAAATAATATTAGAAAGCAATAGCCTCTTTGATCGTTGCCAATCCTTATTAAAAGATCCGGTTCTTGAATATTTGATTATTGTTATCCAAACAGATGAACTTGTAGATTCAATGCCATTTGACAAGGTTTCAGAGGTAGTAATTGTAGACAAAAAATTAGTGGATCGTCTCTCACATAAGCCTATTCCCAAAGCATCTGCAGAGAAATTTATTCATTATTTAAAGTCTTTTTTGACTTGATATCATGATAAATTTTACAATAAAATAATTTCCACTGATTTCTTGACTTATGTATTTGATTTCATTAAGTTTAGGAATAAGTTTTCACACAAACTCATAACAGTGGAGTGTTTATGAAAAATCAAAAAATTGTATTGACAGAGCGCCCTGAAGATACTGCACCAGAAGCAACTTCAAGAGTGAGTCCATGTCGCGTTGACGGCCCCTTTGAAGACGGGCGCACTTGCGGCGGCAAGAGCATTGGCGGCAAAGCTCCTGGAGGCAAAGGCGGCGGTGCAAAAAGCATAGGTGGCAAAGGCGGTGGAGCAAAAAGTATCGGTGCCAAAGGATAGATGAGATATGACTATCGGCGGATAAGCATCGACAGCAGATCCGAATATGACTCAGGCACTTTTTAATAAAGATATGAACGAAGCACTCTGTGATTTTCTTCCTGGCCCACGATGTATCTATATTGAAATCTGTTCTGATTGCAATCTGCAATGTGCAATTTGCGCAAATGACCACCGGTACGACAACTCGACAACGGGCGTGTGGCTTTCTCGTAAAGACATAAAGAAGCTTTTGTTGCAGTTGCCAGAACTACCACAGAAAGTCATCCTTACCGGTGGTGAACCGCTTCTTCACCCTGAACTCACAGGAATCCTTGGAGATTTATCAGAGTCAGGCATTTTTCACGCGATATACACAAATGCCTGTACACCAATCAGCCCTGAACTCATGCAGGTGCTGCGAGAGGATCCTTATCTTGCCCACTTCACCATTTCGCTTCATTCCTCATGCGAGGAGGAACATGAGCGCATGACAGGGGTTAAAGGCTCGTTCAAGAAAACCTCTGAAAACATAGTCAAGCTTCGCCAGACTGGCGTGCCTCTTGTTATCAATTCCGTTCTTACTGAATACACTCCCTCAGACATTCTTGCAACCATCCGCTACATCCTTGATCTCGGCGGCTGTATGGCCGGCCTGACAAAGTATGTGAGGCCAGAAGATCAGCAGGTTGATCACTTTTTTGTCTCACCAACATTAGACCGGCTACGTAACGTATCTGAACTGATACGCAGAGAAGGTCTTGATGAACTCGTCGAAGTTGACTGCAGTCATGGATGCGAGACAGGGCTTGATTTTCATGAACCATGCTATTCCGCGCGTACATTCTGCGCGATAAGACCGGATGGTATTGTCACCCCCTGCATTTTCTCTTCATTCAAGTTGGGTAATATATTCGAGGATGATTTTTCTTCCATCTGGACATCGGAAGCTGCTGAAGAATGGAGAGGAAATATCCCTTCGACTTGCGCGGATTGTCCAAAGCTGGATCAATGTCTTGCAGGTTGCCGCATCATGGAGAGTTCTCCAGGGCTGGAGCAAAAAGAAGATGCCGAGGATACTGATCCTGTTGAAGAAATCAGGCTTTATAAGCACCTCTCTGTTATTCCGGAATTTGACTGGCAACGGGGAGCCTCAGGTGTATTCCTCTTTCAAGGGCGTCACGCCATACATCTGCCTGCCGCAGATATTCCGTTACTTGAGGCAATGGAGCAATTTGATACGCTGGATGAAATTTCCCGAAAATTTGGACTGGATGCACTCAACACGGTCTATGACCTATATCAGGATCATATGGTGAGTTTGAAATAACAATTGAATTATGCCGATTACAGATTTTGAATCGGCATTTTTTCTTATTTATCACGACATTTAGTAAAACAAATCACTACTGTCCGGTTAAAATAGGGCGAGTTGAGGCACTGGCTCCCTCGCCTTTTTGATGGAACGCTCGTTGAACGACAAAATATCGATGAGCAGTC
>JANQMO010000072.1 GCA_028280025.1 Chlorobium sp.
GATAAGGTCGATCCATTCCTGAGAAAGGCCCAGGAACCGGAGTTTCAGTTCGGCCGACTGAATGAGTGAACGATCGCCGAGTTTCAAGGCTTCGATATACTCATTCTGCGCCACCCAGAGCTCCGGATCATGCGCCACCTTTCCGTAAACCAGAAGAGACCGGGTGAGAGAACGAACGGCGGCACTATCTGTTCTGACCCCGATAATCTGGGTCCGCACAGGATCGATACGAATGCCCTCCGGCTCCCTGTGCTCATGAGCTTCATGAGAAGCGTCATGGTCGTGGTGATCGTGATGATCGTGCTGCGTCATCTTGTCCCCGGCGGCTTTTTCCGAACCTTCCTTGACAACGGGAACAAGATCCATTCCGCAGATAGGGCATGATCCCGGATCGTCCATCCTGATCTGCGGATGCATCGGGCAGGTATAATGCGATATATCCTCCCTGGGAATACTTTTTTCGCAGGCAATGATCCCGAGAGAGAAAAAAACAACGCCCAGCAGTACAAAGAAATGGTGAACCGGCTTATGGAATCTCATAAAGCGCCTCCCGCAAAAGGAAGTTGAGCAAGAGGTTTTCCGATTGCCATTTCAAGCTCGGCAATCTTTTTTTCGTGCTCGAAATAATATTGGTGCATAAGAAGCTGCACCTGAAACAGATTCAGCTCATTGGTTATAACATTCAGATAATCGACTTCATTGGCTTCGTAGCTCCTCCTCGAAGAGACCAGAGCCGCTTCGGATTCAGGAACAATACGCGAATGGTACAGTTCATACTGCTCTTTACGCTGCGCGACCTCGAGAAAAAGTTTTTCAACCTGGTAGATTGTTTCCTGTACCAGCGCTTCCTTTTCCTTTTTTGCTGCTGCAACCAGATAACGGGTTTGTTCCACCCTTTTATCCTGCTTGCGTGTCGTCCAGACAGGTATGTTGATAATTACCCCTGCGGAGAAAAAATCTTCCCCGAGAACAGGCCCCTCTATGGAATTACTTCGAATACGGTAGCCTGCCGAAAAATCAAAGTCCGGCAAAAGCTCTTTTCTTGCCAGCTTGTACCGGTGCTCGGCCTCGTCGATCACTTTATCAGCTCTGTTAAGCCAATGTCTCGAGTGCCGTGCAATGTTCCGAAGATCATCCAACCCGTAGGGAACGCCGGTAAGCGTATTTTTTGGAACGACCACTTTCAAAGGAGTCTTTGCGGGACGGTTCAACAGGGTATTGATGCGTGATGCAAGTTTGTCTGCCATCCGATCCTGGCGGATCAGCCGTTCATGCATCTTGGACAACTCGACCTTGGTTTTGAGAACATCCTGCTGCGGAACCTCTCCAACGGCATATTTCGCTTCCAGCGCTTTGGTCAAAGCCTGTAAACGGCCTATCGTTTTCCGGCTTATATCCGCTGCATTGATGGCGTAGCTGTAATCATGAGCAGCCCCTTTGAATTCGGCCACAAGCTGATTGAGCCGTTCGAGATGTTCATCCTCTGCCTGCGTTGCTCTGGACTCGGCAATTTTTTTCTTCAGGCGCAACTTTCCCGGAAAAGGCACTTTCTGCCTCAGATAGATCTGCATACCGGTCATGGGAGTACGGCTGAACGAAGGATCGCCGACAGGGATGTTGCTCGCTTCAAAACTCAACCGGGGATCATCAGGGGCAGAAGCTTGAGGAATAAAGGCACGGGAAGCATTGATTTTTGCAACAAGGCTTTGAAGCAGAGGGTTATACTCGAGCAATTCTTCAACGAGGCCTTCCAGATTCTTTTCGCTGTAATCCCTATCCGGCTGCGCAACACCATACACCCCGTTACCCGGCGTCTTTTGCCCGCCCATTGCAGGCTGTACCGATACAACACAACAAAAAACAAACACTTCAGCGAAACATACGTTTCGAACCACCTTCATCAACCCCTTTTTCACCTGTACCTGCACTGATAATAGTAATTACCCCTACCATTACTTTTCTGCGACACTGCTCTCATCAATCACTCTGAAAGAAAGTGTAACAATTGTTATAATGCAAATGGAGAATGATTCGTTCACACCGATCACCGCAGTGACGGGAACCCCCTTATCAACACGGACGGCATGAACCGTCCAGCGGACCACCTGCTTCGGAGCCTTTCAATCTTGTTTCTTGCCGTCTTCATCCTGAAATCCGGTCGGAACTCCACGTTTTTTTGTTACATTCGGAAAGTTAAAAACTCATATCGGCAAGACGGCAAAAGATGAAAGAAGGTATTCTCAGTAAATTACAGTCGGTCAGAGCGGCGAGCAGAAGGCTCTGTACGATCCCCGACAACATCATTGGCGGGATTCTGAACGACCTTGCAGAAACAATTCCCGAAAGATCGGAAGAGATCCTCGGTGCCAACAAAAAAGATCTCGCGAGGATGCATCCCGATGACCCCAAATATGACCGGCTGCTGCTCAATGACGCGCGCCTCGAAGCCATTGCCGATGATATTCGGAACGTTGCCGCACTTCCGTCACCCGTCGGCATCTCTCTCGAGAAAAGAACATTGCCCAGCGGACTGCACTTGAAAAAAACAACCGTTCCTCTCGGCGTCGTTGGAATCATCTATGAATCAAGGCCGAACGTCACGTTCGATGTATTCTCTCTTTGCCTGAAATCCGGCAATGCAACCGTCCTCAAAGGGGGAAGCGATGCCATGTACTCAAATATCGCAATAGCCGGTCTTATCCATGACGTCCTCGTCCGTCACGAAGTCAGGAGCGATACCCTCTACCTCCTGCCTGCCGAACGTGAAGCCGCCGAAGTTATGCTTAACGCAGTCGGCTATATCGATGTGATCATTCCCAGGGGCAGTCAGAAGCTTATTGATTTTACAAGAGACAAATCAACGGTACCGGTCATCGAGACCGGTGCGGGAATAGTCCATACCTACGTCGACCGCAGCGCCGACCTGACTATGGCTGCTGATATCGTCCAAAACGCCAAAACAAGAAGGCCGAGCGTCTGCAACGCGTTGGATACGCTCATTATCCACCGGGACCGACTCGACGATCTTTCGACAATCGCCGGTCCCCTTGCAGAAAAGAAGGTGATCATCTTTGCCGACCAGGAATCCTACCCCGCCCTGCTCGGCAGCTATCCATCAGAACTCCTCCAGAAGGCAGAGGAGAAGCACTTCGGCACGGAGTTCCTTTCTTTGAAAATGTCGGTCAAGACCGTGGGTGATCTCGAAGAGGCCCTGGACCATATAGCCCGTTACAGCTCGATGCACAGCGAAGCGATTGTATCCAGTGATCCCGATGTCACCGAAGCGTTTCTCAAGCGGGTCGATGCCGCCGTAGTGTATGCCAATACGTCCACGGCATTCACCGACGGAGCCCAGTTCGGCCTTGGCGCGGAAATAGGGATCAGTACCCAGAAACTGCATGCCCGCGGACCGATGGCACTGCAGGAGCTCACCAGCTACAAATGGATCATTGAAGGCGAAGGGCAGATACGGCCTTAGAAGATTGTTGAGTTGTTGAACTGTTGAATTGTTGAGTTGTTGAACTGTTGAATTGTTGAGTTGTTGAATCGTTGAACTGTTGGATTGTTGAGGTGTTCTATAACGTCAGTAATTAAGCGATGTGTGTCGTTGAAAAATCTTAAAAGAATTTTATAGGTCTTATAGGTCCTATACGTCCTATAGGACCTATGATATAAAACTCTATTTTACTCTCTTTTGCAACGGCAGTCAGCGCATGATACCTGCCCCTTCTCAAGGAAAACAATCCGATCAACAGTTTTTTGCATGCTTGAAACAAAAAACATCTGCAAATCATATTCGCTTCCCGGACAGAAAAGTCTGGAGATTCTCCGCGGCGTCGATCTGGTGGTGCATCAGGGCGAAATGGTGACCATTGTAGGCGCATCGGGCAGCGGAAAAACAACCCTGCTCAACCTGCTGGGTACACTTGACACCCCTGACAGCGGCGAAATTGTTTTCGACGGCACCACCGTTTTTCGCCAAAAACGCTATACTCTTTCCCAGAAAGCTCTTGCAGCCTTCAGAAACAGGACAATCGGCTTTGTCTTCCAGTTTCACCACCTCCTCTCGGACTTTTCGGCTGTCGAAAATGTCGCCATGGCTGAATTCATTGCGACAGGAAAACTGAATCCGGCAAAGGAAAAAGCGACACAACTCCTCGAGCGGCTTGGTCTTGGAAACCGCCTGAACCATCTGCCGGCAGAATTGTCAGGAGGAGAACAGCAGCGCGTGGCAATAGCACGAGCTCTGATGAACGCACCTTCGATGGTGCTTGCCGATGAACCGAGCGGCAATCTCGACAATCGAAACAGCTCCATACTCTACGGCCTGATGGCCGAACTCTGCAAGGAGCACCAGACATCGTTTGTCATTGTGACACACAATGAAGAATACGCGGCAACCGCCGACAGGTGCCTGAAAATGGAAGACGGGATACTCCATCCGGAAGAATAGTCAATAACGGGAGATTTCATCTTCCCGCTTTTATCATCCTGTTCAAAAATAATGGGAAACATTTCATGGAAGCCGCAAACAAGACACATAAAATAGGTCCGATCGAACTTGCCCCTTCGATCATGCCTTATCATGCATGGACTTTTTTTTACGCCGCTTTTTTTTCGATCGGCATGATCACGTTTCTGTCAATCGGACAAACCTATATTCTCAACGTCCACCTCAACATTCCCGTTTCGGAACAAGGTGTAATAAGCGGAGACCTTGTGTTCCTGACAGAGCTTGTATCCCTCCTCCTCTATATCCCTGCCGGCATTCTCATGGACCGCATCGGACGCAAACAGGTCTACATTGCCGGCTTTCTGCTCATGGCCTGTACCTATGCTCTGTATCCTTTCGCTTCCTCAGTCAATGACCTGTTTTTCTACCGGATCATCTATGCAATAGCAATCGTCAGTATTGCGGGCGCTCTGTCAACCGTACTTGTAGACTATCCGGCAGAACGTTCGAGAGGGAAAATGGTCGCGCTTATCGGAGTCCTCAGCGGGCTGGGAATTGTTATAACGAATCAGTTTTTCGGGTCACTGCCGGAAATACTCAACAACCGGGGAATAGGCAAAATCGAGGCAGGGTTCATCACTCATTTATCGATAGCCGCATTGGCAACGATCACAGCGATAGCCTGTGCCCTGGGGCTTAAAAAGGGAACTCCGGTTAAAACTCAGGAACGCCCTCCGCTCAGGGAGCTGTTCCAGAGCGGGTTCACCGCTGCCAAAAACCCCAAGATTCTTCTTTCTTACTCTGCGGCTTTCATTGCAAGAGGTGACCAGTCGATCAACGGCACCTTTCTGAGTCTCTGGGGAATCACCGTTGGCCTTGCAATGGGAATGGAATCAGGTGAAGCATTCAGAAAAGGCACCACCATATTCATAATCACCCAGATCGCCGCCCTTCTCTGGGCACCGCTCATAGGCCCGGTCATAGACCGCATCAACCGTGTCAGTGCCCTGGCGCTCTGCATGTTTCTGGCAATGGTCGGCAATCTCTCGGTACTTATTCTCGACAATCCTTTCGAACCGATCGGCTATCTGGTGTTTCTCCTTCTCGGCATCGGGCAGATCAGCGTTTTCCTCGGAGCACAGTCACTCATCGGCCAGGAAGCTCCCAAAGCTAAAAGAGGCTCTATACTGGGAACATTCAATATCAGTGGAGCAATTGGCATTCTGATCATCGCCTCGACGGGCGGACGGCTTTTTGACAGCATGAGCCCAAAAGCGCCTTTTGTTATCGTCGGCATCATAAATGCGCTCCTTGTCTTTTACAGCCTCTATGTAAGAAAAATCACCTCCAAAGGAAAACCTGTAAGCAGCCCTGAGGAACAAGTGCCCGATAGTCAATAGGCACCTTTATGACGTTCAATAAACCAACATGACCTCATTCTACTTCATCGGTATCGGGGGAACGGCAATGGCCTCGGTTGCCGTAGCACTTTCTCAGGCCGGTCACGAAGTGACCGGATCCGATACAGCACTCTACCCGCCGATGAGCGACTATCTTGAAACTCATTCCATTCCATGCTTCAACGGTTTCAATCCGGATAACCTGTTAAAAAAAAGGCCCGACATCATCGTTGTCGGCAACGCCGTCAGCAGAGGCAATCCTGAGCTTGAACATGCGCTGAACGATCATCTGAACCTCGTATCGATGCCCGAAATCGTCCGGCGGGAACTTATCGCCGGAAACACATCGGTTGTAATAACCGGCACGCACGGCAAAACAACCACGACGTCGCTGGCTGCGTGGCTGTTCGAGTATGCCGGCCTTCAGCCGGGCTTTCTGATCGGAGGTATCGCTGAAAATTTCAACGCCGGCTGCCGGGCATCCGGCAGGAGAGACAATGGCTTCTTCATAACTGAAGGAGACGAATACGATACCGCGTTCTTCGACAAGCGAAGCAAGTTTCTGCACTATCGTCCGGATATCGCCGTCATAAACAACATCGAATTCGACCATGCGGATATCTTCACGTCCATCGAGGACATCGAACGTTCGTTCCGCCAGTTCATAACGCTTATACCGTCGAACGGCGCCCTGATCGTCAACGGCCATGACGCCATTGCGTCGGAGATCAGCGGCAACGCGCCTTGTCCTGTCGAGCGGTTCGGTTTACAGGAAGAATTCGAGTGGTCGGCTGTTGATGTAAACACCGGAACAGGCAGCACCTCTTTTCAACTGCTGCATAAGGGAACGATACCCGGTACCGTCACAATCGATCAGTTCGGTGAGCACAACATCCTCAACACCCTTGCTGCAATAGCGGCATCTTCTCATGCCGGCATCCCGTTTTCCTCTATCCGGAACGGCATCCGGTCCTTCAAAAGACCGAAACGAAGAATGGAAGTTGTGGGAGAATTCAAGAGGGGCATGACGCTTATCGACGATTTCGCGCATCACCCGACCGCAATCCGCGCAACACTTTCATCACTTCGTCAGCGTTTTCCCGGCAGGAGAATAATCGCCTGTTTCGAGCCGCGCTCGAACACCAGTACGAGAAATGTTTTTCAGCATGATCTGGAAACCGCTTTCGTGGATGCAGATATTGTCGTTATCGGCAATGTACATCGTCCCGATCGATATGATAAAAAAGAACGCCTCGACACCGGAAAACTCTCCTCCGCTCTTACCCTTTCAGGGAAGATGACATATGTTTCCGGATCGGGATCAGCCCGCTATCCTGAAGATATTGTGGCATTTATTGAGGGCACTGTCAGGGATAACGATGTGGTTGTCCTGTTGAGTAACGGCAGTTTCAACGGCCTTAAACAGCTGTTAACCGAAAGTTTTCTAAAAAAAGGCTGATTATTTCATTATAGTTATTTTATTTTCCTGCGATTTGCATCTTTCTGAACACAACAAACCTGAAAACGAAATCATGGCAAAAGTAAAAGTCGGCATAAATGGATTCGGACGTATCGGCCGTCTGGTATTCCGTCAGGCAATGGCGAATGAAAAAGTGGAAATTGTTGCTATCAACGATCTTTGTGACGCAAAGACACTCGCTCACCTCCTGAAATACGATTCAACACACGGCATATTCAACGCTGATATCCAGGTCGAAGAAGACGCTCTTGTTGTCAACGGAAACAAAGTCGCCATCTGTGCTGAAAAAGATCCGGAACAGCTCCCCTGGAAAGCTCTTGGAGTCGATCTTGTCGTCGAGTCGACAGGCATCTTCACCAAACGTGAAACTGCTGCGAAACACATCGCCGCAGGTGCGAAAAAAGTCATTATTTCCGCACCGGCAAAAAATGAAGTCGACGCTACGATCGTCCTGGGAGTCAATGACGATACGATCACAGGCAATGAAGAGATCATTTCGAATGCAAGCTGCACGACCAACTGCCTTGCACCGATGGCCAAGGTACTCGAAGACAGCTTCGGCATTGAAAAAGGCTTCATGACAACCGTTCACGCATTTACCAACGACCAGCGTATTCTCGATCTTCCTCACAAGGATCTGCGCCGTGCACGCTCTGCTATGAGTTCGATCATTCCGACAAGCACCGGGGCAGCCAAAGCAATCGGCCTTGTCGTCCCTGAACTTGCAGGCAAGCTCGACGGAATGGCTATGAGAGTTCCGGTTCCTGACGGCTCTGTCACCGACCTGACCGTCATTCTCAAAAACACGGCAACCAGGGAAGAGATCAATGCCGCCGTGCAGAAAGCTGCAGAAGGAAACATGAGAGGCATGCTTCAGTACTGCACCGACCCGGTTGTATCGAGCGATATTGTCGGCAACGCTCATTCCTGTATCTTCGATTCCCTCCTCACGATGTCAACCGGCAACATGGTGAAAGTCGTCGGATGGTACGATAACGAGCTCGGCTACGCCACAAGGGTTGTCGATCTTCTTGAAATCTACGCACATTTCGTCTGATCGACTCACATCATCGGAACAAAAAACAAAAAAGGCGGCCTGCGGCCGTCTTTTTTTGTCGCCCCAACGAAACGCTCCCCCAACAACACACCCCTCCCGGGAACAACTCTGCAGGAAAAAAGTACAAGCCGATGCGGCGGTATATCAGAACATTGCAGCGGACGCACATTTGTTGAAACGGTCAGTTTAGTTTATACTGAGTCATAACAAAACGAAGCGCTCTAGACGCTTTTCCCAAATAACTTTATACCAGTGAGATTATGTCCAGTTCATCTCAGGAGATGAAAGCGATCATCCTGTATGATACGCGTTCAGTTGGAGGTTCGACCGACAGGTTCGTCGACAGTCTTGGCAAGAGCCTTGCAGAAACGGGAGCGTATGTCGAAAAGGGAAAATGCAAGGCAACGGCTGATTACAGTTTTCTCCAGGACTTCGATGTCGTCATCATGGGAGCACCGGTCTATTACCTGCTTGTTTCTTCCGATCTGCTCGGTTCTTTCTTTCAGAGCAACATTAAAAAGTATCTCAGGAGAAAAAAAGTCGCCCTTTTTCTTACCTGCGGCAGCCCCGAACCGATGGCGACCATGATGTATCTTCCGCAGCTCAAGATTCACCTTGTCCGCAACAAGATACTTACCGAAAAGGTCTTCGCACCGCAGGAACTGTCTGACAGGCAGGCAATCGACAGCTACGTGGATAACATAGTGGAAGAATACAGGAAAGCGATCAAGACACGGGATCGTTCCCTCGTCTGGACCGATGGTGCGCTTGAAATGCTTGACAGGATACCGTCTTTCTTCAAGGACAGGGTCAGAATCACGACAGAAGAGTATGCTGAAGAAGCGGGCTACAGCGAAATCACAGTGAGCGTTGTCAACGAAGCGAAAGCCGAGTTCGAATAGTATGGTACCCGCACCCGTCCGGATACAACCTCTCAGGACAGACGGAAACAAAAAAGCAGCCTCATCGCAAGAAGATGAGGCTGCCTCTTTTCCGGATCAGACAGATTCTCTGCTCACCCGAAAATATCACGGGCTTTTTCGAAGAAACTCTTCTCATGGTCCGTTTTTTCATCCGGCACAAGGTGACCGGATTTTTTCATTTCCTTGAGCAATTCCTTGTCACGGTGAGACAGATCTTTCGGAATATAGACATTGACCCGCACGAGGTGGTCTCCCCTGCCGGGCGATTTGAGATGTCCTATACCTTTTCCACTGATCCTGAGCATGGTGTTGGGCTGTGTTCCGGGAGGCACGGTCAGCTTGACCCTGCCTTCAAGCGTAGGAACCTCCACCTTGGAGCCGAGAACCATATCGGGGTACCCGAGAGGCAGATTATAAATAACATCATCACCCCTGCGAACAAAGAGCTTGTGTGACGCCTCTTCGATAACGACGATAAGATCGCCGTTCGAACCGCCCCTTGGCCCTGCGTTGCCCTGCCCCCTCAGGGTCAGGTAGTTTCCGTCCTCGACTCCCGCGGGAATATTGACCTTGACGGTTGTATCACCCTGCTTGATTCCCTCACCGTGACAGGATGTACAACGGTCCTTTACGATACGCCCTTCGCCGCCGCATGTGGGGCACGCGGTAATGTTGACAAATTGGCCGAACATGGTTTTCGAAGCCTGCCGCACCTCGCCCGTACCCTGGCAGGTCGAGCACGTCTCGAGCTCGCCGGTTTTGGAACCGGTTCCGCTGCAAACCTCGCAGGGGACCTGTTTTTTAATTTTCAGCGTTTTTTCAACACCCTTGGCAATCTCTTCCAGGGTCAGTTTCAGTCGTATCTTGAGGTCGCCGCCGCGAAGACCTGTGGAAGATCGCTGACGTCTCTGTCCTCCTCCGAATCCTCCGCCGAAAACTTCCTCAAAATCAAACGGAGAACCGCCTCCGGATCGTGCTCCGCCGCCGAACATATCGCTGAACGCACTGAAAATATCACCGAAATCTCCCGACCCGGCACCATATGCGCCCCCTCCCGAAGCTGCCGATGACCCTACTCCAGCATGACCGAACTGGTCATATCGACGGCGTTTATCATCGTTGCTCAGTACTTCGTATGCCTCGTTAACCTCTTTGAAATGCTCTTCAGCATCACTGTCTCCCGGATTCTTGTCCGGATGATACTTCATTGCAAGCTTACGATACGCTTTCTTGATATCATCCTTGGAGGCCGATCGTGATATGCCGAGAACCTCATAATAATCTCTCTTCATTGCTTGTCCGCTCTTCTGTGTATAACTGGTTTCTAGAATTACCTTGTCTTATCTGGCCACAACAACTTTGGCGTGCCGAAGCACCTTCTCACCCAGAAGGTAACCGGCCTGAAACTCCTCGATAACCGTATCAGCCTCGACATCGGGATTTTCAACCATGGTAATGGCTTCATGAAAGTTCACATCCATTTTTTTGCCTACGGCATCTATTGTGCTGACACCTTTTTCCTCAAGCCATCTGAACAGGTTTTTTCGCAACAGTTCAACGCCGTCAACGTAGGGCCGGGCATCATCGCTGATCTCGAGCACCTCGGGAGCATGTTCGACCAGACGATTGACGTCGTCAATCACCGGCAGCAGTTCCTTTATTGTCCTTTCAAGAGCCTTTGTACCGGCCATTTGCGCTTCTTTCTCTTTCTGACGACGGAAATTTTCAAATTCGGCGGCTTTTCGTATAAGCTCTTCTTTCAGCCTGCCTGCTTCATCGCGTGATTCCTGCAACTCTTTTTTGAGCTTTTCGCATTCGGTGCGTTTTCGCATAAGCTCCTCTTGTAGTTTTTCTGCCTCATCACGCGATCGCTGCTGCTCATTTTCGAGCTTTTTGTTTTCCGTGACAAGCGTTTCCGGTGTGCCTTGTTTTCCTTCCTTTTCCCTTACGGCATTATCTTCCGTTTTCTGTTTTTCTGTTTTTTTGGTCATCTGTGTAAACCTCTTTGCATTATAACCTTTAATGGCGCCCGCCGCGCCCAAATGTAAAACCCGGCTGCCTTCGGAGCAGTTCCTGCAATGGATTCCGGGTCATGAAAGGGAATCCGACAACCTGTCCGCCATGTAATTGACAATCCGGACAACCCTTTCGTAATCCATTCTTTTCGGGCCGAGCACCCCGAGCCGGCCGGCTGTGTTCCCTATATAGTAAGGAGTAGCGACCACGGTAAAATCATCAGCTGTAGAAGCCATGTTTTCACGCCCGATCATAATGGTCACGTCCCGCCCGGCCGGACTGTCGGCCGGATCACCCGGATTCTTTTCAAGAAGCGCTGCGACGCGGTCCTTATCCTCGATCATGCACACAAGGTCGCGCACTTTCTGCGGCTGATCGAACTCCGGCTGGCTGACGATATACTCCGTACCTGCAATATAGAGCCGCTCAAAAACCGGGGTATCGTCAAACAGGTTATCAGCCGAACTGACAATCTTGTTCAACAGAGCAGCGCCTTTTCCGCAATCGGCAAGCCTCTTGCCGATCGAATTACGAATCTCCGAAAGAGTCAATCCTGACAGCCTCTGGTTGAGCACCTCGATAACGGCATCGATCTGCTGACGGGACACTTCAATATCCAGTTCCATCACAATGGTCCTCACAAAAAGAGACTGGATGGAGAGGACAACCATGATTCTGGTCGAGCTCAAAAGGATTATGTCGAGACGCTCAAAAACAGCGTTCGACAATCTCGGGGAAATCACCACGCTGAGCTGACGGGAAATACTTCCAAGCACTTTCGCCGCGGCATTGAGCACCTTGCTCGAATCTTTCGGATCGTATTGAAACTGTTCGAAATTATGGTCAATCCGCTGTTTTTCCTCTTCCTGGATCCGCTGTACCCGCATGATCAGGTCGACATAATAACGATACCCCTTGTCGGTAGGTATGCGGCCGGCTGATGTATGCGGCTGGCTGATATAGCCTTCGTCTTCGAGATCGGCCATAACGTTGCGGATTGTTGCATCGGACAGGCCGAGGTTGTAATTCTTTGCTATATAGCGTGAGCCGACCGGTGCAGCATTCATGACATATGCCTGAATAATGATCGACAGCACCTGGCGCTGGCGCTCTGACAGGTCGCGGGACATTACCATATGATCATGACAACAACTGTTAACAATAACGAATACAAGGATCTTCGAGCCCTCTGGGCTTCTGAACCCGCTCTACACAAGAACGTCTTCAGCACAAAGCACGGCAACGGCGTCTTATCGAACGCACAATTTAGGAAAAAACAAGCTGATACGATATAAACCGGACAATAAATTTCGACTTTTTAAACAATACTCCCATGCAATAAATTTCATCTCCCCGCAACCCGTGCACCCGTATCCGGCAGGATGGGACGCATGGAATCACAGCCCCCTGCTGCCATCCGCAGCAATTGCCGAAACCATTCTGCTGAAACCTGCATAATCCTGCTGCAGCTCTATGTCCATAAGCCCTTCATTCTTCATGATACCGACGACCTTTTCTGCAACATCGGCATGCAGTTCGAAAAAGAGCATTCCCCCGGGTTTCAGAAGAGATGCTGCATTGCCGGATATCGCCCGGTAAAACGCAAAACCGCCCGGATCAGTCAGGGCTATCCGGGGCTCATGGTCTTTTACTTCGGTTTGCAGGCTCTCCCACTCCTCCAGGGGAATATAGGGCGGATTGGATAGAACCATATCATAACGACTGCCGGCCTGATCGACAAATCCCTCACCGAGCGCATCTGCCTGCCTGAACGTTATTTTCTCCGTCACCCCGTGCCGACGGGCGTTCCCGGCGGCAACATCCAGAGCATCCCTGGAAATATCGACTGCCGTGACCGCCGCGTTAGGAATAGTGAGGGCCAGCATGACAGCGATGCAGCCAGACCCCGTGCCGATATCGAGGACCCGGACCTCTTCTGCAGCCAGAACACCCGAATCATTTGCCCGTTCAAGAGCATGCTCGACGAGCAGCTCGGTTTCCGGTCTTGGTATCAGCACGCGATGGTCCACAAGAAACGAACGACCATAGAAAATCTGCTCCCCGGTAAGATACTGCAACGGCCGTCCTTTCAGACGTTCCTTGCAGAGACGGCGAAACTGCTCCAGTTCCTTTTCGAAAACAGGCCGGTCATGTTTCAGATACAGCTCCATTCTTGTCAGCCCAAGAACACAGGCGAGCAGGACCTCTGCATTCAGACGAGCGGACTCAATCCCGCTGTCCCTGAAATGCCGTTCCGCCGCTTGCATCAGATCGATAGCCAGCCACTCCTTGTCATTCTTGCCCATCTGTCCGTATATGTTCCTTTTTTTGCGGGAAAGCCATGATTTTCATCAAACAGGAGCCCGGAACAGCTCGTTTTGTCGTCAAAAATGTCAGAGCCTCCTCCGGTTCCGCCATTCCGCGTGCATGAACGATCAGTTCTCCGGGCATCAGGCGGCACTGGTATTTAAGCCAAACAGAATTCAAAAAAAAATCGTTAACTTTCGAGTCTTTCCGCAAAGCACATAACCGATGGTATCATGAAGAAGACGTTCTCTGTTATCGTAACGACACTCATGCTTTTGGCCCTGTCAAGACTATCCGCCCTTGCCGGATTTACCGGCGTCATCGACATGAATCTGACCATGCCGAACGGTACGTCGGAAATCCTGTACTTTTTCGGCCGCAATGCCCAGCGCATGGACATGACCACAAAACTCGACAAGATCCCGGACTCACTGTATACAACCGTCATCACACGCAAGTCGGAACCCGACCTTGCCGTGATCGTCAACCACAAAGCCGGCACCTACAAAAAGATCAGTCTGAAAACCGCCCTTGAAACAACCACACTTGTCGATTTTGACAGCGATTACAGGATTGTACGAGGACAATCCGCAACCATACAAGGGTACCAGTGCGATCATGTCACCTTGTCGAGCTCTACCGACACCATCGAGATGTGGCTGACAGAGGATATCGGAGACTTCGAGACGTTCCGGCTCCTGCAGTCGCAGAATCCCCGCCTCTCGAACACAGTCCTTTCCGAAAAACTTGCCGAAGAAGGAATTGACGGTTTTCCGGTCAGGGTCATTCAGAAAAACGAAAACGGGCAGCTTGCCATGGAAGTCGTGTCTGTAAGCAGGAAATCCGTTGAAACGGACCGCTTTTCGGTCCCGGAAGGCTATTCCGAACTGGTCGATGAACAGAAACCGCTCAACAACCGGCAAAAAGAGCACCTGAAAGACCTTATGGATAAAATAAAGGATTTCAAGGAGTAGATCGTATATTTCCCGGCACTTATCAACATCAAACAGGCAAATACGTGGCAGAACGCATCACATCGAGAGAACAAGACTATTCCCAATGGTACATCGACCTAGTCCGTTCAGCGAAACTGGCTGACTATTCAGACGTCAGAGGATGTATGGTCATTCGCCCCAACGGCTACGCCATCTGGGAAAAAATGCAGTCAGCCCTTGACAGGATGTTCAAGGAAACCGGTCATGTCAACGCGTATTTTCCCCTGTTTATCCCGGAAAGCTACATCCGGAAAGAAGCGGACCATATCGAAGGCTTTGCGCCTGAATGCGCTGTGGTAACCCATGGCGGCGGTGAGGAGCTCACTGAAAAACTCTACGTTCGACCAACGTCCGAAACCGTAATCTGGGCATCCTATAAGAAATGGATTCAATCCTACCGCGACCTACCGCTCCTGATCAACCAGTGGGCCAATGTCGTTCGCTGGGAAATGCGCACCAGGCTCTTCCTCCGTACCGCGGAATTTCTCTGGCAGGAAGGACATACGGCCCATGCAACGCCTGAAGAAGCCCAGGAGGAAGTCCTCCGTATGATCAACGTCTACACAACCTTTGCCGAGGAATATATGGCGCTGCCTGTAATCATGGGCAGAAAAACGGAGAGCGAGAAGTTCGCCGGCGCCGACGAGACGTGGTGCATCGAGGCGATGATGCAGGATCGCAAAGCACTCCAGGCAGGAACATCACACAACCTCGGCCAGAATTTTGCAAAAGCCTTCGACTGCCAGTTCCAGACAAAAGAGGGAAAACTCGAATACGTCTGGGCAACAAGCTGGGGAGTTTCCACACGCCTGATCGGAGCACTCATCATGGCCCATTCCGATGACAGGGGCCTTGTTCTCCCGCCGAAACTTGCCTCGAGGCAGGTAGCCATCGTTCCCATTCTCAAGGGAGACAAACAAGCTGTCGCCGAAAAAGCGCACGCTGTCTGCGCCAACCTGAAAAAAAACGGAATCGAGGCCTTCGTTGACGACAGCGAACAGAATTCCCCCGGATGGAAATTTGCCGAATACGAGCTGCAGGGAATTCCCGTCCGCCTTGAAATCGGCCCACGGGACCTTGCTGCCAATACGTGTATCGCGGCACGCCGTGATACGGGTGAAAAGCAGAAATTCGTTCTGGACGAAACACTTCCGTCAACCGTTACCGCCCTTCTCGAAACAATACAGGAATCGATGTTTCAGCGCGCCCTCGATTTCCGTGAAGCCAACACCTTCGAGGCGACGTCATGGAATGCATTCAGGGAACACATCGAAAAAGGTTTTGTCATAGCCCACTGGGACGGCTCGGAAGAAACAGAAACAAAAATAAAGGAAGAAACCAAAGCAACTATCCGGGTGATACCCGAAGCCGCAGATTTTATCGATCGCCACGCCATCAATGAAAGAGGCACATGCATCGTCAGCGGCAAGCCGTCGAAAGGAAAAGTAGTCTTTGCAAAAGCCTACTGAAAAATAGTGACAGTGACAAGTAACGTGTGACAAGAAAAAAAGAAAACACTAAAAAGCAACGCCCCGGCAAGCATCGATGCTAAGCCGGGGCGTCTGTCATCACGCATCAAGTCAAGCTGTTTACTCTGAGCCAAAATACTCTTCGAGACCTTCGTTGGTCGGCTTCATGCTCTTGTCCCCCTTGTTCCAGTTCGCGGGACAGACTTCCCCGAACTGCTCGGTAAACTGCAGCGCCTCAACCATTCTCAGAACCTCATCGACATTCCTGCCAAGTCCGAGGTCATTGACCACCTGGTAGCGAACAATACCCTCTTTGTCTATAAGAAAAAGACCCCTGTAGGAAACCCCTTCTTTTTCGGCAAGGACATCATAGGCTTTCGACGCATCTTTATTGATATCCGACAGAAGAGGATAGGTCACTCCCTCGATTCCCCCCTGTGAACGCGGCGTCTTGAGCCATGCATGATGGGAGAACTTCGAATCGACCGAACAAGCGATAACCTCTACATTTTTGTGATGGAACTCGTCAAGCCTGTCCTGGAACGCATGCAGCTCCGTGGGACAGACAAACGTAAAGTCCAGCGGATAAAAAAACAGCACGACATATTTACCCCGGTAATCGGACAATTTGCATGAGTCGACGAATTTGGCGCCGTCGACAACAGCTTCGAGATCGAATTCCGGTGCTTCCCTTCCAACCAGTACGCCCATAGAGTATACTCCTTCTTTTTCTGTTATTGAGTGCTGATATATGTAAATGATGACCTGTATCCAGGCGACAGCCAAAAATAAGACTCATTTAGTCCCAATATACTGCTCAGAGTCTGCGAAAACAAACCGGGCAGGAAAAAAAACACCCATATCACGTCGAATAATATTATTTTCTTTCCATACAACCTGTTACTTGCCGCTCAAACATCGCCATCAAAGAAAACTATAGGGAAATCAGTCCTATGCGTACGTTTTTCGAGTTTGACCGCCATGGAGCAACATTCTCCCGCGAAATTCTCGGCGGGCTGACGACATTTGTCACTGTAGCCTATATCATTGTCGTCAACCCGGCCATACTGGAAACCGCCGGAATACCCAGGGACGCCTCCATGACAGCAACAATCCTGACGGCTGTTTTCGGCACGCTCCTGATGGGAATCTACGCGAAGAGGCCGTTTGCCATTGCTCCGTACATGGGCGAAAACGCGTTTATCGCCTTTACGGTCGTACAGGCTCTGAACCACTCATGGCAAACCGCCCTTGCCGCAGTCTTTATCAGCGGGGTACTCTTTACCATTCTGACGCTTGCAGGTCTGAGAAGCTGGCTGTCAAAAGCAATCCCGCGGACACTCAAATACAGTTTTGCCGTCGGCATAGGCCTTTTCCTCGCATTCATCGGTTTCAGCGACATGGGCGTTGTCGCCCTGGGCGTTCAGGGAGCTCCAGTGAAAATGGCTGATATTTCAGCCCTTCCCGTTCTCATCAGTATCGGCGGATTGCTGCTGATTTCCATTCTGCTCGCATTCAGGGTGGTGGGAGCGATCCTTATCGGCATGCTTTTGACGACGGCAGCGATGATCGCAGCCGGGCTGCAGCCGCTGCCGGACAAGCTGGTAAGCATGCCGCCTTCCCTTGCGCCGATCTTCCTTCAGATAGACTTCGCGGCAGCAATGACCTGGGGCTTCATCGGTGTGATAACAAGCGTCCTGGTAATGGATTTCGTCGACACGATGGGCACCCTGATCGGGCTTTCATCACGGGCCGACCTCCTCGATGATAACGACAACCTGCCGGAAATAGAAAAGCCTATGCTGGTCGACGCTCTTTCCACCATAGCCGCCTCGCTTTTTGGCACAACAACCGCAGGAGTCTATATAGAATCGGCAGCCGGCATAGAACAGGGAGGGAAAACCGGTTTCACCGCTATCGTTGTCGCCATTCTCTTTGCACTCGCGCTCTTCTTTTCGCCTGTGCTGACTATCGTACCTGGCGCGGCCTACGGGCCGGCGCTGGTTGTCGTCGGAATGTTCATGCTCCAGTCGGTTGCCAGGTTTGACTTTGACGATTATACCGAACTTATGCCGGGCTTTCTTACCGTTACCCTGATGATATTCACTTTCAATATCGGTGTCGGCATCACCGCCGGCTTCATCGCCTATGTCGCCATCAAGCTCCTGACAGGCAAGGCATCATCTGTTCATCCGGGCATGTGGATACTTGCAGCCCTGTCTTTGACCTTCTATCTTTTCTATCCCTATCATTGATCCCGAAGGCATATGCAGAAACCACGATTGAGAATAGTACAGTCAGATTGCGTTCTGGCCAATTTCGAAGCAAATCTGGCACGGCATATGAGCCTGATCGAAGAGGCCGTCAAAGAGAACATCAGCGCGATAGCGTTTCCGGAACTGTCGCTGACCGGCTACAATGTTCAGGATGCCGCCCAGGATATCGCCCTGCACATCGATGACAAGGCATTCGATCCCCTGAGAGAACTCAGCAGGGACATAACGATCATTTGCGGCGGAATCGAGCTGAGCGACGAGTATGGCGTTTATAACTCGGCGTTTCTTTTCGAGGACGGCCTGGCAAGAAGCGCACACAGAAAGATATACCTCCCCACCTACGGCATGTTTGAAGAAATGCGCTATTTCTCGCCGGGACAGAAGGTGGAGGCCCTTTCATCGAAAAGGCTCAGCAAAATAGGCATTGCCATCTGCGAAGACATGTGGCACGTTTCTGTCCCCTATCTTCTTGCCCATCAGGGAGCGAAACTGCTTTTCGTCCTTATGTCGAGCCCGCTGCGCCTGGCCCCGGGGCAGACAAAACCGGCAATCGTTCAGCAATGGCAGCAGATCATCAGCACCTATTCATTCCTCTTCAGCAGCTATGTCGCCTGTGTCAACAGGATCGGCAATGAAGACAGCTTCACCTACTGGGGAAACTCCTCGGTTTCCGGTCCTGACGGAGCGCCTCTGGCAAGCGCACCGCTCTTCAAACCAGGCAGCTTCGACGTGACAATCGACCTCGATGCCGTCAAACAGGCCCGCATGCATTCGTCACATTTTCTCGACGAAGACCTTCGGCTCTTCGCCGCCGAACTCCGTGATATCATGACCTGCCGGCCGGAATAAATTCGTGAATCGTGATTCGTAAATCGTGAATAGGATAAAGCGTCTAAAAGCTGAGCCACAGCTCAACCTCCCCTTTCTGACTCCTGCGAACGAAGTGAGCTACTCCTGGCTACTGCGCACAAAGTGCGCTACTTCTTTCTTACCATTCACGATTTACGATTCACCATTCACGATCATTCCATTCGAAACGACGGCGGCGTGAGGCTCACGGGATATCTTTCATGGAAGGTCTCTGCTGCAGTTTCTGCTTCTTCAATGTCCTGGAACAAACCGAATACCGCTGAACCGCTCCCTGAAAGACTTGCATATAATGCCCCCTTGTCGAGCAGTTCCTCTTTCACAGCCCTTACTGAAGGATGGTTGTCGAAAACCACCGGTTCAAAATCGTTTTCATATGCCGTCAAAACTGCAGGATTACGGTTATTGCAGAGGTCGAGTGTCATCTGTTTCAGATCCGGCGTCTTTCTTTCAAAACGGGGATAAAAGTTTTTGTATGCCCAGACAGTCGAAATATGTTCTCCGGGAAACACCGTGAGTATACTGAAAGGCAGCGAGCAGTCGATATCTTCGAGTTCGTCTCCTATTCCGGAAGCGAAAGCCAGTCCCGAGGTTTCGAGAAAATAGGGAACATCGGCTCCGAGTGCCACAGCAATGTCATGAAGCTCGGCTTCCGAAGCATTGATATTCCAGAGCGCGTTCAGCACGTTCAAGGTTTTGGCCGCATCACTGCTGCCTCCGCCAAGACCCGCGCCGAAAGGGATATTCTTGGCAAGAGAAATCGAGACTCCCTGTGACGTCCCCGCAAATTCGCGCAATGCCTGTGCTGCCTTCATACAGAGATTGTTCCCGTCCGAAGGAAGATCCTGGTTGCTGCATGACATGGAAAGATCACCGGATGACGAAAACGAAAATTCGTCATACCAGTCGATTGGGGCAAAGACGGTTTCGAGGGTATGATAGCCGTCAGGTCGTTTACCGGTTATAAAAAGACCGAGATTGATTTTTGCAAAAGCCTTCGCGGAGATCTGCTGCATGGTATCCGGATTCGTTAATTGACAAGCGGCTGTTTTTGGATATATTGCCAGAAAAAGAACCAGCTTTGTAAAAGGTACCCATGACCCTCCTGAAAACGTCGGCATTTCTGCTGTTGATCCTGCTCCAGGTCCCGCTGCAGGGAAACAGCTCCCTGGCGCAGACAAAAGGTTACAGGGCATTGATACTGCAATATGTGCGTCAAGATAAGGTTTATTTATTAGAAAAGCTGCGGCCGCGGGTAACGAACAAATCAGAGCAGACGGTTATCGATGCCCTCCTGACCGAAGACGGGCCTGTTGCTGCCGGGCTTTTTCATAAACAGCTTACCTACTACCCCGATCCAGCCCTTGATTCCCTCAGCAAAGCCCGTCTCCTTGCCTACCGCTCAGCCCTTTTCCCGGCCGGGCAGCAGGCTGCCGCTTCCGCCAACGGCTCCTATTACCTGCAGTTCGGCAGCTTCAGTTCTCTACACAACGCACAAAAGCTTGCCAACCGCATAAAAGCATACACCGCGGTCACAATCTTCAGTGAAAAAGGACTTCACAAGGTCAGAACCCGAAAAGGATTTTCAACAAAAGGAGAGGCAGCGAAAGGGGCCAAAAAGCTGCCCTTCCCCTCCATGACCGTCAGAATTAACTGAAAGGCTTTTCCCTCCAGAAACCAGACGATGAGCAGAACAATCGATTTCCTTGGCCAATCCGCTCCCATCCAGGAACTGAAACATCTTGCGATACAGGTTGCCCAAACGGAAGCCACAGTACTCATTACAGGTGAAACCGGCTCCGGCAAGGAGGTTCTGTCCCGCTTTATACATGCAAACAGTAAGCGTGCGCACCGGAATTTCATTCCGGTCAACTGCGGAGCTATTCCTGCAGGCATCCTCGAATCCGAGCTTTTCGGACATGAAAAAGGCGCTTTCACAGGGGCACTGCAAAGCCGTAAAGGATACTTCGAGAGCGCGGACAAGGGAACCATATTTCTCGACGAAATCGGAGAAATGCCCCTTGAAACACAGGTAAAATTGCTGAGAGTCATCGAAACCGGAGAATATCAGAAAGTCGGATCATCGGAAACCATGTATACCGACACACGGCTCATAGCTGCCACGAACAGGAACCTGCAGCAGGCCGTCACGGAAAAAAGCTTCAGAGAAGACCTCTTCTACCGGCTTCGCAGCGTTGAACTTCATATCCCTCCCCTGCGGGAAAGGGGACAGGATATTCTGATCCTTGCCGAATACTTTATCACCCGGTTCGAACAACAACATGGTCTTTCGTTCGAAGGGTTTACCAATGACGCCTCTGAAATTCTGCTCCGCTACAGTTGGCCGGGGAACATCCGTGAACTCAAAAACCTTATAGAATCGCTGCTGATCCTGGAAGAAGGCAAACAGATCACATCGGAAATCCTGGAAAAACACCTTGTTCAGAGAAATCGCGACAAAGGACTTGTGCATGATCCGGAACGGTCGGAAAAAAACGAGCTGAACCTCATTTACAACAGCCTGATACAGCTCCACCACGAAATCAACGAAATCAGGAGACTGCTCATACAGAGGGAGCAGAATGAAAACGCGGAGAGGAAACAACCGCTTCTTCTCCCTCCGCCGGTCACTGAACCGCAACCCGGCACTGCCCCCGCCCATTCACCGACCGAGAATGAACAGAGCGACACCGCCATCATGACGCTTGAAGAACTTGAAAAAAAGACGATTGCCGATACGCTGGAACGATGCCGCGGCAATAAACGCCGGACAGCTGCGTTGCTTGGCATCAATGAAAGAACCCTGTACAGAAAAATCGGTAAATACGGCCTCGGAGATAACGACCGCGTGCAATCACCCGGTTCATAATCTCTCTTCTTCGTCTGCTTTCCTTCTGAAAAACAATACGACCAAAAGGACCACCCCGGAAACAGCCGCTGCAGCCTTCGGGAGAATATCCGGATGTGTTGTGTAAAATGTCATGTCGCTCTTCCGTTCCACTTCCGCACTGAGGAATGTACTTTCCCACCACGGGACATCGGCGTACACTCGTCCGAAACGATCGATAAACTGGGACACACCGGTATTGGCACACCGAACCATGGAACGTCTGTTCTCGATACAGCGGAATCGGGCGATGGCGGCATGCTGGTAAGGACCGTATGATTTTTCGTACCAGCCGTCATTGGTTATCACGGTGAGAAATTCAGCGCCCCTTCTGACAAACTCCGCCACAAGCCCCGGAAAAATTGATTCGTAACAGATACTGTTCGACGTCCTGACGTTTTCTCCGGAAGCCGTCCTGAACTCCATGATCGTCCAGTTCTCCCCTTTTCCCCAGCTGCTTATTCCCACCAGCGAAATCGTCAGGTTGTCAAGCCACGGGAAATACTCCATGAAGGGGACCCGTTCGGCAAAAGGAACCAGCTTCATTTTTCTATATACCTGCGGATCGGAACGACCAGGAGAAACAAGCATCGAGGCGTTATATGCCTGGTAATAATGCTCTTCTTCGGGATCATACCTGTACAGGAACTCCTTGCCGGCCACTTCTTCATCACTGAATGAAACGATATCGGAATAACCGGACAGAAGAGGTGCGTTCCAGCGATGCATTCTGGTTCTGAGATACTCGAAATAGGGCGCGTTCTTTTCGTGAAGAATGTAGAACGGTATCGCGGTTTCCGGCCAGATCACCAGATCCGCCCTGTTTTTTCTCATCGCCCTGTCTGTCATACTGAAATACAGCTGCATGATATCATGAGCTGAATACAACTGCCATTTGTCGAGAGGATTGATATTCGGCTGGATGAGGGACACCTTGATCCCAGGCAGAGATTCACGAGGTCCGCGATCGGCGATAACAGCAGAGGAATAGCCGATTGAGAAGAGGATCATCAGCGCCAGTATCGCTGCATGCGCCGCCACCCCCTTTCGCTGCCGGAGCCTGAACCAGATATCGACCACAATGACATTGAAACACAGAAGCCAGAAACTGACTCCCCAGACACCGGTAATATCAGCATACTGAATCATTCCGGTAAACAGTGCCTGGGAATTGCCGAATACAAGCCAGCCCAGCGAAAGGTCCTGAAGGATATAGAGCCACTCCCAGGCAACCCAGAAGAAAGGCAGCCCGAAAAGCGCATGGCTGTACCCCATGCGTTGTTTCAGTATGAAAAACACTATGAGAGGAATTGTAAGGAAAAAGGCCTGGGCGATCATCGTCAGCAATCCTCCGGGCAGCGTTGCATAACAAACCCACCAGAGCGTGATGGAACAATACACCAGCATGGCAGAATAAATCCGCCCGTAGAACTGTCTGAACGAGCAGTCATCACGAAGAGAAACAAGAAGCGGAACAAGTGCGATCCAGGCAAGTGAATCGAGCCTGATGAAAGGATAGCTTGGAAAAGAAATCCCGAGCAGGAAACCGCTCAGCACCGGCAGACCGTATCCGTGAAGCCCCTTGATAGACGCAGAAAAACGTGACATCCGGTTCAGGATTGTTGTTGCGGAACAAGACGGCTCAAAAATAGCAAAAACAGGAGACAAACTGTCAAAAGAAAAGAGAAGCGTCAGGGAATCGACCCTGAGAAAAAACAACAGTCTGTCGTTACGAAAAAGAAGTATAAAGGGCTGGCTGTAAAGGGTTGAAAGAGGTATATTTTCTTTTATTTATTTATTTTTATTCTTTAAATTTGTTTCAAGCTGTTATTTAACAGGAATTACCAGCATAACAACATTCTGCTGAACAATTTCTCAACGCCACCAAAAAGGAGATTCATTATGGCTCTATTCGGCACAAAAGACACAACAACCGCTCATGCTGATTACGAGATTATTCTCGAGGGTGGTTCCAGTTCTTGGGGACAAGTGAAAGGCCGTGCAAAAGTGAATGCACCGGCAGCCCTCCCTTTGTTGCCTGCTGACTGCAACATCAAGATCGATGCCAAACCGCTTGACAAACAGAATGGTACGGTACGGTTTACCTGCGCTATCGAATCTATTGTCGACAGCACAAAAAACAAGCTGAATGTTGAAGTCGATATTGCCAACGAAACAAAAGACAGAAGAGTCGCTGTTGGTGAAGGAAGCCTTTCGGTTGGCGACTTCTCTCACTCGTTCTCCTTTGAAGGTTCAGTAGTCAACATGTACTATTACCGTTCGGACGCTGTACGCAGAAACGTCCCGAACCCCATTTACCAGCAGGGACGCCAGTTTCATGACATTCTCATGAAGGTTCCTCTGGAAAACAACGACCTTATTGACACATGGGAAGGATTCCAGCGTTCAATGTCCGGTGGCGGCGCAAACTTTAACGACTGGATCAGGGAATTCTGGTTTATCGGCCCTGCTTTCACGGCAATCAACGAAGGCGGACAGCGCATCTCACCGATCCAGGTGAACAGTTCAGGCGTTCAGAGCGGCGAAAAAGGCCCGGTCGGCGTCACGCGCTGGAAATTCTCGCATGCCGGTTCCGGTATCGTGGATTCCATCTCCCGCTGGTCCGAGCTCTTCCCGGTAGAACAGCTCAACAAACCCGCTTCTATCGAAGGCGGCTTCCGTTCCGATTCACAGGGTATTGAAGTCAAGGTAGACGGTAATCTCCCGGGCGTCTCCCGCGATGCAGGAGGAGGTCTTCGCAGGGTTTTGAATCACCCGCTGATTCCTCTTGTGCACCATGGCATGGTAGGCAAATTCAACGATTTTACCGTCGATGCGCAGCTTAAGGTCGTTCTGCCGAAAGGCTACAAGGTCCGTTATGCTGCACCCCAGTTCCGTTCACAGAACCTCGAAGAGTATCGCTGGAGCGGTGGCGCGTATGCACGCTGGGTGGAACATGTCTGTAAAGGAGGAACAGGCCAGTTTGAAGTGCTGTACGCACAGTAAGCCTTTTTTCCACAGGAAAACAAAAAGCCGGCGTTTTGTAGCGTCGGCTTTTTCATTTGCACTCATGCACTCGTCTTATCCCAGCAACTGCAGAATACCCTCGACCTCTTCTTTTATTTCGAGAAGAAGTTCTTTTCTCCGCTGATGGGCAATCGCATGATTTTTCTTTTCGTTCCCCATCTGTTTTCGAAGCCGCAGAATTTCTTCAGCCTTATCGTCTGAATCGACAGCTTCAGCATCGCCCTTGACTATCTGCGATGCCTTTTCAAGCTTGTACCCCTGCTCATAGACAAGCCCCTTGATTGTCAGAACCAGAGCAATATCCTTGTTGGTATACCGGCGATTGTCCCTGGTATCCCTTGCAGGATTCAATTCGCTGAAAAATTTCTCCCAGTATCGCAGGAGATAACTCGGCACTCCGGTAATCCTGCTCACTTCCCCGATTGAATAGTAGCTTTTGTTAGACTCGAACGGCATAACCCGGACACAAGAAATTTGATGAGGCATTAACAACCCCTTATTATATCCTAAACTGAGCGTTTCAACAAATGCTCAAAAAAGTACGTTTATTAAAAACAGTTTTTCTATAATGCCCTTTACACGTGATTACCTCTCACCTGTCAGGGAAAAAAGAAAATTGATAAAGAATCACATGTGTTGAAATCCCGGCCTGCCGGGAAATGCCGACCCCGTGAAATCAGACCGAATATTTCACAGGGCAGCATCTGCTTCTTTACAGGGAACCTGGGTCCCGACGTCGCGGGATACAGCGGCATCCCCTCTTCCTTCCCGGTGTGCCGGTATGCTCGACAGTCACTCGATTCAGGAATACATGTGCATGCGTGACAGAGAAAAAAATGTGCGATGAAAAACCTTCTGCGTCTGAAAAAATATCTCCTCCGCTACAAGCGTAAACTGCTCTTGGGCTTCATTACGATAATACTGACCAATATATTCGCTGTTTTTGCTCCCCGCTTTATCGGCAGAGCCATCGATATCCTGCAATCCCGATTTGTCATACAGGATGTTCTGTTCAACGTCGGCCTCTATATTCTGTTTGCCGCACTTGGCAGTCTCTTCCTGTATATGGTTCGTCAGAACATTATCGTGACGTCCCGCATGATTGAGTATGACCTGAAAAACGATTATTACGCGCATCTCCAGAGACTTTCCAGAGACTTCTACAACTCGACAAGTACAGGTGATCTCATTGCGCGCGGCACCAATGACCTCAATGCGGTAAGAGACTTTCTCGGACCGGGAATCATGTATTCGATCAATACGTTTTTCCGGCTTCTTTTTGCCATAATTGCCATGCTGACGATCTCCCCCCTGCTCACCCTGCTTGCTCTTCTCCCCGCGCCGTTTTTCAGTTACGCCGTCTACAGAATCGGCAGGTCGATACAGAAACGAACAAAAAGCATTCAGGAAAGTTATGCTGATATAACCGCGCTCCTCCAGGAAAACATATCGGGAATCCGGGTGATCAGAAATTATACCAGAGAGAACCATGAAATCCGCAAGTTCCGGCACTTGAACGAAACCTATTTCGCTAAAAACCTCTCTCTGGCTAAACTTCAGGCATTGTTTTTTGCAATCCTGACTGCGCTCCTGGCCCTTTCCCTGATCCCGGTAATCTGGGTTGGCGGCATCAGTGTCGTCAACGGAACCATGACGATCGGCGGCATAGCCCAATTCGTGATCTATGTCAGCATGCTCAGCTGGCCGATCATCTCTATCGGCTGGGTAACCAATATCATTCAAAAAGCCGCCTCGGCCCAGACTCGCATAAACGAGATTTTCGATGCAGAACCGATCATCACCGATGCCCTGGCAAAAGAAACCCTGCCCGATACCAGCCGCGGAGAAATCGAGTTCAGAAATGTTTCTTTTCATTATCCCGATAATGAGAAACAGAACGTCCTTGCCAACCTCTCATGTACCATCGAGGCTGGTAGTAAAGTCGCCGTTGTCGGGGCTACCGGATCCGGAAAAACATCACTTGTCAATCTCATCCCTCGTCTTTATGACCCCGATAAAGGCATGGTCCTCATTGACGGAAAAGATATTCGAACAATTCCCCTGACCGACCTGAGAAACCATATCGGTTTTGTACCGCAAACAAACTTTGTCTTCTCCGATTCCATCGCAAACAATATCAACTACGGCGTCGCCGCTGCCGGCGATCATCTTGACGCGATCATCGAATCAAGCCGTATCGCAAACATCTATGACGACATCATGGACTTTCCCGACGGCTTTGATACCATGCTGGGAGAAAAAGGCATCAACCTCTCAGGCGGTCAGAAGCAGCGAACCTGTATCGCAAGGGCTCTTGCCTGGAAGCCGGAAATTCTGATTCTTGACGACGCACTTTCGGCTGTCGACACAAGTACGGAAGCCGGCATATTCGAGGCGCTCCTTGAAAAGCTTCCCGAAACAACGCTTGTGCTTATAAGCCACAGAATCTCGACGGTTAAAAACTGTGACCGCATTATCGTTCTGCACGACGGCCGTGTCGCCGAAACCGGCTCACACGATGAACTGCTCGCAAAAAACGGCATCTACACCGAACTCTACACCCAGCAGCTGCTGGAAGACGAAATACGGTCGATTAGCTGATAGGTAACAGGGAATGGGTCTTTTTTCAGGACGGGGTCACCTATTACCTACTACCCATTACCTATTCCCCAGTATTTCCCTCCTGACTCCTGACTCCTTTCTTACCATTCACCAATCACGATTTACGATTCACGCCCTCCCCCCCCCCAGCTCCTTCATCTGCCTGGTCAGATCTTTTCTGGAAAGATTGTACATGTGCACGTAAAACAGATTGAACATGAGCACGGCGCTTCTGAGCGTTGGCGCATTGAGAGCCCGTTTGAACGCATTTCCTGCCGTGAAAACCCGCTTTGTCAGGTCGGTATAGCTTGGAATGAAGCGGTCTAAAGGAATTTTTTTCGGCCGATAGAGCATTTCCTGGCCCCACGAAAAACGGAAAGCGTCATGATCATCACGATCATGAAGCAAGCGCCTTTCATCGGCAAGCCTGTCGAATACAGCCGTTCCCGGCACCGGACGAAGAAGATTGATGCCGGGGACATCTATCCCGGTCTTTTCCAGAAAAACCTCGATAGCATCGGTCTCTTCGACCGTATCCTCATCGAGACCATAGATGAAACTTCCGTAAACGCAGATTCCTGCGTCCCGAATATTGCGGATGCAAGCCGCCTGGCGATCCGCCGGATTATGGAACTTGTTATGAGCCCTGTTGCTCTCCTCCGCAAGACTTTCTATGCCGACAAGCAGCGCCCCGCATCCGGACCGTGAAAAAACATCGAGCAGGCTGCTGTTTTCGCCGAGCTTTGTCGTTGCCTGACCGACCCACCGAATGTCGAAAGGGATCAGCTCCCTGAACAGTTTTTCAGCATACTCCTCGTCCGCATTCACAGTATCGTCGAGGATAAAGAATATCCGCTTGTCGTCCTTGAGATACCGTTCCACCTCCTGAACGACATCGGGTATCGGCCGATGCCTGATCCTGTGACCGTTCATGACATGAACCGTGCAGAAATCGCAGCTGTAGGGACACCCCCGGGTTGTCTGCACGACGTTTGTCGTGAAATAGCTGCCGGGGTCAAGAGCCTTTTTATCAACCTGTGACCGTGAAGAGAGATCGGGAAGAAGATCGACGCGGTACTCTTTTTGAAGCCGGTCACGGCGGAGATCATTGAGCACGCTCTGCCATATTTCATCCGCCTCCCCGATAACCAGCACATCTGCATGATCACGGCACCGTTCGGGAAATACCGTCACATACGGACCGCCAAGCACAACCCTGATCCCCCTCTGCCGCAAAAGGGCTGACAGCTCGAAGGCAGGCTTCACCGCCCCGGTCTGAACACTGATACCGACAAGATCCCAGTGCCGCTCAAGCGGGAACTGCTCGAAACGAAGATCACAGATTTGCTGCCGTACTCCCGGCTCATCGATCGAGCTCAAAATCATGAGGGAAAGAGGGGGGATGGCAAATTGGGCGCGCTTGATGATCTGTTTCAATGCACGGTCTTTCATGTCATGGAAAAAACCGTTCCGTTCAACCTCTCCGAGAAGAGATGGTCCGTCGACGCCGCTGTCGGAAGGGACAAAAACAAGCAATACAGATCGTTCCTGTGTTCCGGCCTCAATCACGTTCGTTCGGTTGTTTCCGCTTCCCGCCGTTGCGCCCTGCGAGATCCTGGAGTTTTTTAAGTTCAAGCAGCGCTTCGAGGGGAGTGAGACGATCAATATCGAGAGAATTGACCGCATGCTTCAGTTTCTGCTCCTCCTCCTCGAAAAGGTAAATCTGTCGGGATTGCACTCCCTGGAACAGAGGCTCCTGCACTCCTGCAGGAAAAGCGACCTCACGCTTTTCCATCCCCGCAAGAATTTCCTTGGCCCTGGAAATGATGTCGGCTGGCATACCGGCCATTCTGGCAACTTCAATACCGTAGCTGTTGTCGGATGCTCCCCTGACGATTTTCCTCAAAAAAACCACCGTATCCGGGGTTTCAACAACAGTCGCATTGTAGTTTCGGATACCCTCGAACCGCTCCTCGAGCTCGGCAAGCTCGTGATAGTGAGTAGCAAAAAGCGTTTTTGCCCGCAGAACGGTATGAATATGTTCGCAGATCGCCCATGCTATCGACAGTCCGTCATACGTGCTGGTCCCCCTGCCGATTTCATCGAGTAGAATGAGGCTTCTTTCCGTTGCGTTATTGATTATACTGGATGCTTCATTCATTTCGACAAGAAAGGTGCTTTCCCCGGATGCAAGGTTGTCCGATGCGCCAACTCTGGTAAAAATCCTGTCGACAAGACCGATCTCAGCAGTATCGGCGGGAACGAAGCTGCCAACCTGCGCGAGCAGGACAATCAGGCCGTTCTGGCGGAGGAATGAACTTTTCCCGGCCATGTTCGGGCCTGTCACAATGATCATGCGCTGGCTGCCGTCGAACGAACAGTCATTGGCTATGTAGGGGTCATCGGCATCGAGCAGCCGCTCGAGAACCGGATGCCGTCCGTTGATAATGGAAAGATCACCATGATCCCGGATCACCGGTTTGACGTAGTTGTATGCGTCAGCACAGCATGCAAAGGAGTACAGGCAATCCAGCTCGGCCACAATCTCTGCGTTATGCTGGATCGAGCGGGCTTCAGACGCGATCAGGGAACACAATTCACGAAAAAGCTTCTGTTCGAGCTGAAGAGCGTTATCCTCGGCTGAAAGAATTTTTTCCTCGTATTCTTTCAGCGAGGGAATGGTATAACGTTCCGCATTGACAAGCGTTTGCTTCTTTTCAAAATATGCGGGAACCTTGTCGCTGTTTGCCTTGCTGACTTCGATATAGTACCCGAAGACCCTGTTGTATTGGACCTTCAATGACGTAATACCGGTTTTTTCACGCTCTTCGCGCTGAATGTCCATAAGACGGCCCTTGGCGTTCGAGGAAATCAGGCGCAACTCGTCGAGTTCGCCGTTATAACCCGAACGGATATACCCGCCGTCACGCAGCGTTGCAGCTGCCTCAGGATCAACGGCCTTTTCAATTCTTTCCGTTATGGTATCCAGTGGTGTAAGGTCTTCAGACAGGATTCTGAGCCTCGAACTTTCAGAATCGCACAACAGGGTCTTCAGGGTGGGAATTTTATCAAGAGCGACGCCCAGAGTCCTCACTTCCCTCGGCATGCTTCGCAGCGTCGCCACCCTTGAGAGCGCTCTCTCAAGGTCATTGATTTCCCCGAGAGTCTCTCCGAGACTGCGTCGGACCTCAGACTGTTCATGAAGGGCCTCCACGGCATCGAGCCTCTGCTGTATCTCCACTCTTGTTTTCAGGGGCCGAAGAAGCCAGCGCCGGAGAAGCCTGGCCCCCATAGGATTACGGGTCTGGTCTATAACCTGCAGCAGACTGCCGTTGATGGAGCCGTCCTGCATGGATGAGATGATCTCGAGGTTCCTTTTGGTTTGAAGATCGAGCATCATATGCTGCCCGCTTTCAATCATGGCAATCCTGGTGATATACTGCAGACTGTTCTGACGTGTTTCTTCGAGGTATTGCAGGATGACACCGGCGGCAATCCGTGAAGAAAAAGCATGTTCAATGCCGAATCCTTTAAGAGAATGGGTTTTGAAATGCTTTTTCAATACCTGAGTTGCATGTTCCTCGCTGAACATCCACTCGTCGAGAACAGTGACGACAACGTCAGACGGGAGCATGTCTCCGATCGTCTCTTTGAAATCCCTGTCTCTGGAGCCGATCAGAATTTCGGAAGGCTGGATAGACTGCAGCATATCCTTCACCTGTTGGTGCGGAACATCGGCAATCCTGAACTCGGCTGTTGTAACATCGATGAAGGCAATCCCGGCCCATTGTTCGCGTTTTTTCTTTTCGAAAGCAAGGGCGCAGAGATAATTATTATGCTTGTCCTCGAGAATCTCGTCGCTGTATGCAACCCCGGGTGTCACAATGTCGGTAATATCCCGCTTCACAAGCCCTTTGGCCTGAGACGGATCTTCGACCTGATCACAGACAGTTACCTTGTAGCCTTTTTTTACAAGACGGGCTATATAGCCCTCACACGCATGGTGCGGAAATCCTGCCATAGGAATGTCGGGAGCAGCTCCGTTCGAACGCCGGGTCAAAACAATATTCAGCGCTTCGGATACTTTCCGGGCATCATCATAAAAGGATTCATAAAAGTCTCCGACCCTGAAAAGCAGCAGATACTCGGGATAGCGCTCCTTCACTTCAAGGTACTGGCGCATCATCGGGGTTTCGCTTTTCCCCTGTTTTTTCTGAGCCGCTTTCATGATGTCATCGCACCTGCAGTTATTCCTGAAAAGCCTTGATGATCAAGCTACGCCAGGGCCCCCAAAAAAACAAACCGCAAACATTGAGGAAAACACGACTTCGTTCCCGGACCAAACCTTTCACTGCTTTTTTCCTATATTTCAATGCCTTAAGCAATCCTTCATCATGAACAGCAGGACCATGGACTGGTACGTTCTCCTTCGCTTCTTCCACATCGTATCGTTTGCAACATGGTTCGGTACCGTTTTCGCATCCCTTTTTCTTCTCAAAACCCTTGAACCGAAACTCACAGATTCAACCGGCAATCCTGAAGAGTATGCCAAAATCCTCCGTTCCTATATCAAACGCGAGACAAAGGTAGCCGATGCCGCTTTCAAGCTCACAATAGCTTCAGGCCTCCTCATGGCATTGCTTACCCAGACATGGAGCATCCCGCTTTTTGTTAAAATCGCCCTGGTCATCCTCCAGTTTGCCCTTACCATGGGCTATATCGTCAAGGCAATACAACCGCTGACATACCCCTGCAGCCCTTCCGATTACAAGAGATGGTACAACCTTTTCGCCATCTCGCTCTCGATGTTCGCCCTCGTGCTCTCAGTATCGTTCTTTCTGCTGTAGACGGAGCCTTTTTGAAAAACGGCACGCTAGAAGGGCGAAAGATTTTTCGCCCCTACAAATCAATCATATCTTCTGGGTCAATCTCTATTCACCCAACATCCGACACCTATCTCCGTTTTTCTCCTCTTCCTTTTTGACTTTTTACTTTTTCCTTTGGCTACTTACCCCTTTTCTTCCCGTTCGGCCGACCAGCCATCAATTCTCCCTCTGTTTTCTTATAAACATACAGCAACATGTTTGTGATAAACCATGAATTAGCATATATTGCAGGTCTATAATTTTAACTACAGAAAGAGAGCATCATGCAGGCCCTGATAAAGATTTCAGACAAACAGTTCCTGGTGAAGAAAGGCGACACACTGTTCGTTCCGCACCAAAAAGCTGAAGTCGGCAACATCATCGAGGTCAAACCTCTGGCCCGGATAGAAGAGGACAATACGTCGCTGGACCCTTCTGACGATATACAGCTTAAAATCCTTGAGCATCTGAAGGATGACAAGGTTATTGTTTTCAAGAAAAAACGCAGAAAACGCTATCAGAAAAGAAACGGACACCGTCAGTTGATGACGCGGGTGGAAGTTCTCTGAGATGGCGGTTTGCAGGATATTTTCAACATTAACAGCATTGACTCATGGCTCATAAAAAAGGTGGCGGCTCGACAAAAAACGGCCGTGACAGCAACCCTAAATATCTGGGCGTAAAAGCTGCAGGCGGCTCGCTTGTTACAGCAGGCTCGATCATTGTCCGCCAGAGAGGCACGGTATTCAAGCCGGGTGACAACGCGGGCATCGGTAAGGATCATACCATTTTCGCTCTTGTGGACGGCAAGGTTCACTTCAGGAACGGACGAAACGACAAAAAACACATTGATATACTGCCCACCTGACTGCTTGTCTCGAAAACAAATTAAACGTATATTTACAAAGCCGACCTTAAAAGGCCGGCTTTTTTTTTGCTTCATGGAAAAGCCTTAAATTATCACCATTTACCCGTCAACTGGTTGATATTCATACTGCAGAATTAAACGTAACATGATATGAAAATTACCGTCATTGGCGCCGGCCATGTAGGGGCTACAGCCGCCCATCGCATTGCCGAACAACGACTGGCCAGAACAGTCATCCTGCTCGACATTGTAGAAGGCATCCCGCAGGGCAAGGCTCTCGACATGTATGAATCCGGTCCTGTGGGCCTGTTCGACACCATGGTCCGCGGAACCAACGATTATCGCGACACTGCCGACTCGGATATCGTGGTAATCACTGCCGGACTTGCCCGTAAACCGGGAATGTCTCGCGAAGATCTGCTGATGAAAAACGCAACGATCGTCAAGGATGTTACCGATCAGGTCATGCAGCACTCCAAAAATCCGATGATCATCATGGTATCCAATCCCCTTGACATCATGACCTATGTCGGCTATGTGAGAAGCAAACTGCCCAAAGAAAAAATAATCGGAATGGCAGGAGTTCTTGATACGGCCCGCTTCCGCTCATTTATTGCCGAAGAACTGAATGTCTCCATGCAGGATATCAATGCTTTTGTCCTTGGCGGCCATGGCGATTCGATGGTCCCTGTTGTCAAGTATACCAATGTCGCCGGCATACCGCTGACAGACCTTATGACACCGGAAACAATAGACCGGCTTGTGGAGAGGACAAGAACCGGCGGAGCCGAAATCGTGAACTATCTTAAAAACGGTTCAGCCTACTATGCCCCTGCCGCCTCAACAGTCGAGATGATCGATGCAATCGTCAATGATCGTAAACGAATACTACCCTGCTCCACTCTTCTCGAAGGCCAATATGGTATAAACAATACCTTTATCGGCGCTCCGATCAAACTTGGCAGAAACGGTGTTGAAGAAGTACTCGAAATCAACCTCGACGTCCATGAACTCGATGCCCTGAGACGGTCTGCCGCTATTGTCGACGAAAACTGCAATCTACTCTCCGACCTGCTTGCATAAGCAAACCCTTCTCACCCCAGGTAATGAAACAACAAGAGCAGTCAAACAGGCTGCTCTTTTTTTGTCTCAAAACCGGCCTCCATATACATAAAAAAAAGCGCTCCGGGAAAACCGGAGCGCTTTACATATGAACAGGTGTCCCCCATTACACCTGCTCTACCCCACGGGCGTGAGGCATTGCATATGATATTGCAAACCCCGTGCCAGGCCACAAAAAAAAATCGTATCCTCAAATAAAACAACACGATAAACACATTCCGATTATGATTCATCAGTCTTTACACGCAGCACTTTCTCACAATAATGACACACCATCCTGAAATGAGACAGTCGAGGATCGTTTTCACATCAGTTTTTCGCCTTTTCGCCCGCTATATCCTATATTTGCTTCATAAGCCACACTATACCATAACAGCCATGAAAATTCACGATCTCGATCCCGACGACCGCCCAAGCGAACGCTTTTTACATGCAGGACCGTCGGCATTGAGTTCGGCAGAACTGCTTGCGCTTATCCTTAAAACCGGAACGCCCGGGAAAAATATCCTGGAAACATGCAATGAACTGATAGGCCGGTACGGACTTGACAACCTTGCCGAACTATCGCTGGGAGAATTACAGGAAACAGAAGGAATCGGGCAGGTAAAAGCAATGCAGATAAAGGCGGTGTTTGAATTACATAAACGCCTTCATTTCAAGCGCAACAGCGGCAAAAGGATTCGAACGGCAAGAGATGTTTTTGAATACATGCATGGAAGGGTGCCCGACGAAAAAAGGGAGCACCTGTTTGCTCTCCACCTGAACACAAAACATCAGGTTACCCGTAACGACCTCATTTCAGTCGGTACGCTGAACGCCTCTTTGATCCATCCAAGGGAAATATTCAAATCAGCCATACGTGAAAGCGCTCATGCAATCATTCTTGTCCATAATCACCCTTCGGGCGATGCAGAACCAAGTGCATCGGACAAGCAGATAACGGCATTACTGAAGCAGGCCGGCAACATCATGCAGATCGAACTGCTTGACCATGTCATTACAGGAAAAGAAAGCTGGTTCAGTTTCAGAGAACAGGGGCTGCTCGACTGAAAACAAAGGAGAAAAAACCTCATGGCTGCAGCAGCGTCACTGCAGACACCACACGACTCTTTTTACTGTCGAGCAGCATCACCTTCTGCTGAAACAGACGTTTGCGGCGACTCTGAAGGGGTATACGGAACAACTCCCTGACCCGAAGAAATCTCACGGACGTTTTTGGCCTGTAAACCTTTTTGCGTCTGATCGATCTCAAATTCCACCTCGGCATCCTGATTGAGTACCTTGAAACTCTGGTCGGATATAACAGCAGAAAAATGGACAAAAATATCTTCACCACCGTCCGGGTTCACAATGAAGCCGTAACCCTTTTTTCCATCAAACCACTTTACCTTGCTTTTTCTTTGCATGATACAATAGGGGTAATTATCCTGAATACATGCAGCCAAGAAATAACACACAATACTTTGGCCATTAATAAAATATAACGAATTAATCAACTGACATCAAGGTTTTTCGCCATCTTTTTCGATGTTAATACAGCGGCGTGATTATCTACGCACAGCGTCACAGGCAAAAGCACGATCACATATCCATTGTAACATGTAAATTCTCCTTTTTAAGCATGCAGAACATTATTCTCATTACCGGCGCGGGTAAAGGAATCGGCAGGGCGATCGCCCTTGAATTTTCGCGAAAGGCCGGAATGCAGCCCGCCTTTGATCCCGTCCTCATTCTCTGTTCCCGAACGTACCGTGATGTAGTAACCGTTTCCGAACAATGCAGGTCAACCGGAATTGAAACCGTCCCTCTCGAAGCGGACATCGCAAATATGTCCGATATCGACCGGCTTGTCGACCACGTCTCTACAACGTTCGGAACAATCGACTGCCTTGTCAACAACGCAGGTGTCGGAAGGTTTAAAAATCTGGAAGACATCACCGAAAACGACTTCGATTATACAATGTCGGTCAATATGAAAGGCACTTTTTTTCTGACACAGAAAGTTTTTGGCATAATGAAAAAAAAGCGCTCCGGCCATATCATTTTTATCACGTCAATCGCTGCCGAAACCTCGTTTAAAAGCTCGTCGGTTTACGCTATGTCGAAATTCGGCCAGAAAGGGCTGATAGAAACCTTGCGGCTTTACGCCAGGGAGTGTAACGTTCGAATAACCAATGTTATGCCTGGGGCGGTCTACACTCCCATGTGGGGAGATGCAGGAGAGTCGTTCAAAAACGTCATGATGATGCCCGAAGATATCGCAAAACCGGTCGTTGACGCCTATCTTCAGCCTTCAAGAACAGCTGTCGAGGAAATTGTCCTCCGCCCCGTCGGCGGGGATATCAACAGTTGAAGATTGTTGATTTGTTGAAATGTTGAATTGTTGAGGTGTTGAACTGTTGAGGTGTTTGAAGTTATTTCGGCTTCCGGCCTCCGTTCGGGCGAAAGATTTTTCGCCCCTACAACTTTCCGGCTGCCTGCAGGAGTCTGCCAACTGTATCTTCCGCCTCTTTGCTCTTCCTGATAACCGGCACATAGTACGATCCCAAATCCTGCCTTCGCTTTCTCCTTACTACCGGCTCCTGCGCACGATGTGCGCTGCTCCTTGCTCCTTACTCCTTTTTTTATCTTTTTACTTAGGACTTTTGACTTTATCTTGCCCAACATCACACGTACATCGACCACTAAAACTTTGCCGACAATGGGTTTGAAAGAGCGTATCGATCAGGACCTGAAAGCTGCCATGAAAAGCGGTGACAAAAACAGAATGAATTCTGTCCGTTCAATCAGGGCCGCCCTGCTTGAAAAAGAAGTCTCGATTCGTGTCGGCGGAAAAGCCGAGCTGAACGAAGAGCAGGAGCTCGAGGTTCTTATGAGCCTTGCAAAAAAACGCAGGGATTCGATACAACAGTATACCGATGCAGGAAGAACCGATCTTGCGGAAACGGAGCAGGCTGAACTTGCAGTTATCGAAACCTATCTGCCGGCCATGATGTCGGATGAGGAAACAGAAGCTGCCGTAAAGGAAATCATCGAGCAGGTTGGGGCGACATCCATGAAGGATATGGGAAAAGTCATGGGTGCTGCAATGAAAAAACTCAAGGGAAAGGCCGATGGCGGAAAAGTACAGGAACTGGTCAAGGCCGCCTTGTCCTGATACTCCTGCCTGCAGGGAAACAGGTGCCGGCGATCCCGGGCAAAGCACCTTGCAACATTCCCCGGTCTGCACCAGAGAACAACGAAGAAACAACCTGAACCATGCTCGACATCACCTATATCCGTCAGAACCCTGAAGAAGTTGCCCGCATGCTCAAACAGCGCCTTCAGGAAGAAGACTGCAAAAAACTCGACGAACTACTCGAACTCGACAAAGAACGCAGGGAGCTTGTGAAGAAGACCGATGAGCTCAAAGCGCTGAGAAACAAGGTATCGAAGGATATTGCAGTTATCAAAAGAACCGGGCAGGGGTCGGCCGAAGCGCTCATTCAGGAAATGAAAGATGTCGCTGACAATATTTCCGGCATGGACGAGACACTTGGCCGGACCGAAACAGCAATAGAGGCTATCCTGCTGTCTCTTCCCAACAGGCTGCATGACGATGTCCCGGAAGGCAGCTCTGCTGAAGACAATGTTGTCTGCAAAGAACCGGTACGTTTCGACCATGCTCTTGATTTTCCCCTGTTAAACCATCTCGATCTCGGCAAACAGCTCGACATCCTCGATTTCGAACGGGGCGCCAAAATATCCGGAACAGGATTTCCGGTGTACAAGGCAAAAGGTGCGCGGCTGGAACGTGCCCTGTTGAATTTCATGCTTGACCGTCATACCGAACAACACGGGTATACAGAAGTTTTTCCGCCTTTTATGGTCAATGAAGACTCCCTGCGCGGTACGGGACAATGGCCGAAGTTCGCCGACCAGGTCTATTACATGAACGAAGACAACCTTTATGCGATTCCGACCGCTGAAGTACCGGTGACAAACCTGCACCGCGACGAAATGCTTCGCGAAGAGCAGCTTCCGATTTCCTATGCCGCTTATTCTGCCTGTTTCCGCAGAGAAGCCGGAAGCTATGGGAAAGATACAAGAGGATTCCTGAGAGTTCATCAGTTCAACAAAATTGAAATGGTGAAATTCACCCGTCCCGAACAGTCCTATGATGCCCTCGAGGAAATCCTTCAGAACGCTGAAGCAATCCTCGAAGCTCTGCGGATACCATACCGGGTACTGCTTCTCTGCAGTGCGGATATCAGCGCCAATGCCGCCAAATGCTACGACATCGAAGTCTGGTCTCCCGCGGAAGACAAATACCTTGAGGCTTCGAGCTGCTCAAATTTTGAGGATTATCAGGCCCGGCGCGCCAACATCAGATACAAGTCTTCAGGATCATCGAAACCGGCCTATGTTCATACCCTGAACGGTTCGGGTCTGGCAACATCGCGTCTGATGGTCGCTCTGCTTGAAAACTACCAGACTCGTGAAGGACACGTTGTCGTGCCGGATGCACTGAGGCCGTATACAGGTTTCGATATCATTACCAGGGAATAACGTTTTCTCTGAAGCAACCGATGCTCCCGGCATACCATAACAATTGGTCCGTCAGACATCGTTTCCGTCCTCTTAATTACAGAAGATCATCATTCTTTTTTTCACACTCGAAAGAGAAATGTATCTTTTTTGGTTACCATGTGGCTCGATAACCTGAAGTGAAGCAAACAGTGCATATTGAACAGATAATCCTGTCCCACCTGCTCAAGCCCGTCAGGGATGTCTCCCTGCATGCCAACCGGCTTCTCGACAATTATGAAGAGGTCATCTGGCTGATAGGAGATGGCCGCAGCGGTACGACATGGGTCGCAGACCTGCTCAATCATGACAGACGTTACAGGGAAATGTTCGAGCCGTTTCATCCCCAGCACGTTGATGAAATGAGTTTTCTGACACCCCACCTTTACGTACGGCCGAACGAACCGCATGTACAGCTCGAAAAAATCGCCGCAGATGTCTTCAGCGGGACATTCACCCATCCCGTGGTAGATTCAGCCAATCAGTCCAGGCTGTACAGCGGCCTCCTCATCAAGGATATTTTCGCAAACCTCTTCGCCCACTGGGCCTCTGCGCGTTTTCCCGATCTGAAAATCATCCTGCTTATCAGGAATCCTTTCTCGGTTGCACTTTCAAAACATAAAAAGAAAGACTGGTACTGGGTCACCGATCCCATGCTGCTCTTAACCCAGAAACGCCTTTACGAGGATTATCTTCATCCATTTGAACGCCTCATCAGGGAAACCAGCAACAGCGGCGATTACATCCTGCGCCAGATTCTGATATGGTCGATCATCAACTACGTACCCCTCAGGCAGTTTATGCCCGGACAGCTGCATATCATGTTTTATGAAGAAATGTATGCCGACCCGGAAAACCAGGTCTCTGCCGCGTTGCGGTTCATCAAAAACACCAACGTCAACTGCCATGTCACGCTTGACGAAGAGATCGTCAGGAAACCAAGCCGGGTCGTCAGCAAAGACAGCAGTCTCTTCAGTGGCACATCCCCTGTCACCTCATGGAAAAATGAATTGACCACCCGCCAGATCGACGCCGGTCTGAACATTCTCGACGCATTCGGGCTCGCCGGACTGTACGATGAAGGCGCCATGCCCGACCGTGGCACGCTCCACTCCATCCATGGAGCACGGTAGAAAACGCACCGTATTTCACTCCTTTTCAAACAGTGAAATCAAAACACATGCCGATACCCGCAGAATATCAGCGAGCTACCGACGATTTCTACAAAGTCCTGCTGGACGCACGGAACATGGCCGGGCTGGAAAGCACCCATCAGACCTATACAATGATCCAGGGAGTCCTGCAAACCTTTCGCCGCCGCCTCAGCATTAAAGAAGTAATCCTTTTTGCCGGTGCACTGCCGCCCGTATTTAGAGCCATCCTGATTACAGACTGGAACACCGATGAACGTAAACGCCCGTTCGAAAACCGCGCTGCGATGACGAAAGAAGTTCAGTCATTGCGTCACACTCACAACTTCTCGCCTGACAATGCAATAAAAATTGTTGCAAGAGCTTTGAGAAAAAACATTGACGAGGCCGCATTCGACGAGACACTTGCCAAACTTCCCGAAGGCGCTGTGGAATTCTGGCAGCTCGGATAAAACCGAGCTTCTGCTTTTTCTTCTGCATTTCAACATTTCATCCAAAGCAAAAAGCCGCTTTAACACTCACACCTTTACACACGCCCCTTTTTCGGAATCCGCCATATTTTTTTACGTAAAACGATCTTAACCGGAATAATTCAGCAAAGGAAGAAAAAAGAGAGTCATTCCCGTGCTTGCCCCGTGAAATAGATGTTCGGATTTCACGGGGCAATCCGGGCTTTCGAGCTCTCATGAATTATTCAGGTTAAAATGAAACATTATTGCCCCCCTCTGCATAGCAATACTGAAACGACACGTTATGCAACGATTAAACCATGAACAAGGAAAAGAAAATGAGTGCAAACATGAAGTCCTGGGCTACACCTCTGACTGCAGGAACGTTTATCATTCTTGCCGTTACCGGCATTCTGATGTTTTTCAAGGTCGAGACCGGCTACATTAAGCCCGTCCATGAATGGCTGAGCTGGGCAATGGTGATCGGAGTACTGTTCCATACCATCGCCAACTGGAAAACGTTCACCGCATACTTTTCGCGTCAGCCCTCACTCTCCATTATCACCGCCGGTTTGGTTATCACGGCGCTTTCTGTTTTCGTACCATCTTCTGAAAAAGGCAGTTTCAAAAAGAACATGTTCCGGGCACTCGAGTCGGCAAAAATTGAAACCCTCGCGGATATGACG
>JANQMO010000002.1 GCA_028280025.1 Chlorobium sp.
GCCATTGCTCCATTGCAGGTTACAGGGTTAACACGGTGTGTTATGATGATAGCGGGAATAGAATGTTTGCAGATTAACTCTTTGTATATCCAATCGTTACGACAGTAACACAAGCAAATATCAGCCCATGAACACTCAAGACGATCTGCCGATTTACCGACCGAAGGTTGGAGGGAGAACCCGAAAGGAAAAAGTCCCGGTTCCGGGTGTGCAAGCAAGAAAAGCAATCAGTCCGGTGAGAGGCGGGTATATCAGAAGAGGGCATCGGCCAGCACACGTGAAAGCTGCTCGTCAGGGAGCACGGAAAGTCATTGTCAAGGCGAAAGTGGTGAAAATGAACGCCTATGGAAAAAAGGCGGCACAACTGCACGAGATGTATCTGCAGCGCGATCATGTTGGCAAGGATGGTTCAGAAGGCCGGTTTTACGGGCCAGAAGAAGATATGGAGAAACTCGAAGCACAACCAGTGTTCCAGGGTAAGCAGCATCAGTTCAGGTTCATCATTTCTCCAGCCGACGCTCATGAACTTGAGCTTACCCGGTTTACCTCAGATCTGATGCAGCAGATGGAACAGGATATCGGGCGTGAGGTGTACTGGAAAGCCGTGAACCATTACAACACGGATAATCCCCATGTTCACGTCATTATCCGGGGGATCGGAAAAGACGGTAAAGAGTTGCGGATCGATCCTGACTATATCTCGAACGGGCTGCGCTACAGGGCGCAGGAGCAGGTGACGCGCGAGCTTGGTATGCAGCCGCAGTGGGAGGCAGAACAGGCCCTGACAAAAGAGATAGGAAAAAGCCGCTTTACCTCACTTGATGCAAGGTTGTCAAGACTTGAGCAGAACGGCAGGATTGATATCGGTAATTACCCGGAAAAAAGCGGTCAGCGAATCATGCAAGGGCGATTGGTGAGCCGGATGCAAACACTCGAACGATATGGTCTGGCCAAAAAGCACTCTGCCCGGCAATGGAGAATACAGGAGGGTTGGGAAAATACCCTGAAAGAAATGGGGCGGCATCATGACATTTTTCAGGAAATGCATCAGATGGTTGGCAGTGATGTATCCCGGTACAGAATCCATGACAAACAGCATCACCACGAACCTGTTGAAGGCAGGCTTGCTGCCAAGGGACTGGCCGACGAATTGGGCGACAGGTATTTCTTCATTGTTGAAGCGCCATCTGGTACAGCCTACTACGTTCAACTTGATAAAGGCATCGATCCTGAACAGTACCGGAAAGGTGACATTATCACCATACGTTCCGGGAAAGAATCCTGGTTGAAAACATCCGATCGCATCATTGCAGAACAGGCATCGGGAAACGGTGGTAGGTATGACCGGAACCGGCATATCAAAGAGATAAAAGAGCAGACAGTAGCCGTTGGCAGCGGTAGGGTTGGCAAGGAGGATTTTGTCGCAGCCATTGAAAAGCGGTTGCGACGCCTGCAGCGTTTCCAGCTCGCAAAGCTCCTGCAGGATGGGACATGGCAGGTTGATCCGTCGCTGGTTGAAAAGCTGCAACAATTGGACAAAGACAAACCGGTCAATCGCATGGAGGTGCAGAGGGAGACCGATCTTTCCCTGCATGACCAGGTCTCCTATCGGGGCCGTACCTGGCTGGACCGTTTCACGGCAGAACCGGAACAAGCAGGTATGGCGCGGTATGGTTTCGGCAAGGAACTGGCCAATGCAGCTCAGAGAAGAATTGCATTGCTCCGTGAGCTTGGTATCGACCCGATGGACCCGGCACGGGCAAAAGCGCTTGATCAGGTGGAGAAACGTGACCTTGCCCATGGCATCACCAGACAAACAGGACGGAGTTACAGGGAAATTCAGCAGGGAGAAAAAGTTGACGGAGTGATGACGAGCACAGGCCGACTGCCGAGTGGCAAGCAGTATGCGCAGGTATACGATCCGAAATCAAAAGAGTTTTCCATGGTACCATGGCGCAAGGAGTATGAAAGGCTGACAGGAAAAACCGTGGAGCTGACAAGAACAAACACAGGAAGATTTTTCATGCGGCAGATGGAACGAGGTATCGGGAGGTGACATGATGAGAAATACACGCACGATTAATGTCTTTTACAGCCATGTGAGCGCCGGTCTGGTGTTCACCCTGCTGGGGATGTGGTGTTCAACCCAATATGTGGCCTATGCTCTCGGTTATCAGCAGGCGCTGGGAAAACCTGTTGTTGTTCTGAACGGTTATCCGGTCTATGAGCCCTGGTTGTGGATGTACTGGGCCTACCATTTCGAGCCATATGCTCCCCAGGTGTTTGATATGGCAAGCTGGATCACCTATACCAGTTTCTTTGTGATGTTCGGTCTCATGGTCGTCCTTGCTATCCGGAGGGCTCGATTTCGTTCAGCATCGGGTGTCTATGGCACGGCACGGTGGGCCAGTCGAAAAGAGCTGGAGGGGGTTGGACTGCTTGAAGATAAAGGGGTTATTCTGGCACAGAGCAACGATGCTCAATTTCATTCGGTCGTGAAGACGGATGTATCCGGTGATGTCAATGTTCAGTGGGTCATGGACAGGGAAGGTCAGGAGGTATTGCGCCACAACGGCCCGGAACATGTCTTCTGCTTTGCCCCGACGAGATCGGGCAAAGGTGTAGGGTTGGTTATCCCGACATTGCTGACCTGGACCGGTTCCTGTGTGGTGTACGATATCAAGAAAGAAAACTGGGCCGCGACATCCGGCTGGCGCAGGAGTTTTTCTCACTGCCTGCGGTTTGAACCGACAGCGCCGGGATCGGTCAGGTTCAATCCCCTGCTCGAGATTCGCAAGGGACTCTACGAGGTCAGGGATGCACAGAATATCGCGGATATTCTTGTTGATCCCGAGGGTTCACTGGAAAGAAGGGATCACTGGGACAAGACCGCACACACCATCTTTGTCGGTGCCATTTTGCATATCCTCTATGCGGAAAATGACAAGAGCATCGCCGGACTGGTGCGGTTTCTATCCGATCCTGAACGCTCCATAGAGGAAACGCTCCACTACATGCTCAATACCAGGCATTTGCCGGATGGTCCCCATCCGGTTGTGGCAAGCTGTGCACGGGAGGCGCTCAACAAGTCACCAAATGAGCTGTCCGGTGTCATCTCGACAGCGATGACGTTCCTTGCCCTGTTTCGAGATCCGATTATCGCACGGAACACGGCGGTGTCGGATTTCCATATCGAGGACCTCATGAATACCAAAAGGCCTGTGTCGTTGTATATCGTTGTTCCGCCCTCTGATATTGATCGAACCAAGCCGTTGATCAGGCTGATTCTCAACCAGATGGGGCGAAGGTTAACCGAAAAGATGTCTTTCAGGCAGAAAGAAAGCGGGAAAGGCGCATCGGGTTCAGAGGCTTTGTTGAAAACAGGGAAGGCTCCTACCGGAAAACGTACAGGTCAGAAAGTGCAACCGAGACACAGAATGCTCCTGATGCTTGACGAGTTTCCAAGCCTTGGACGGTTGAGCTTTTTTGAAACCGAACTGGCCTATCTGGCAGGATACGGGATCAAGTGCATCATGATTTCCCAGAGTCTGAACCAGATTGAAAAGGCATACGGCCAGAACAATTCGATTCTGGACAACTCCCATGTCCGTATCACCTATGGTGCACTCGACGAGCGGACGGCAAAGAGGATTTCCGATTTGCTGGGACAGGCGACGGAAAAGCGCCGTCAACTGAACTTTGCAGGCAGCAGGTTGGCACCATGGCTTGGTCACGTGATGGAAAGCGAACAGGAGAGCCCGCGCCCGTTGCTCACACCAGGAGAGATTCTGCAACTGCCGGGTGATGACGCGCTTCTGATGGTCGGCGGTATTCCGCCCTACAGAGCCAAGAAGGTCATGTACTATCAGGATGAACGGTTCAGGGAGCGTGCATGGCTGCCCGCACCGGAGAGCGATGAGGAACAGGCGGCTGAGCTGTTCAAAGGTCGAATGCAAGGAAATGACTGGTGTACCGGTGACGATCAGGAAACGGGATTCAAGGGGGATGACTCAGAATATTCCCCGCGGCCAGACTCCTTGGTTGATACAATAGACGGCAAGGCCCATGAAAGCGGGCAGGAAAAGCAAGAACGCGAAAAGGATCTTGAGAAAGATGCAATTGAGCTTGTGCTGGAAGAAAAAGTTCTGTCCGAAACTGAACAAAAAGCCCTGCTTGCATCGGCCAAAGAGGACGCTGAAGTGAAGCAGAACCAGCAGATATTGCAGGAGAAGATCCGCAAGGTTCAGGAACGGAACAGAAGTATCGAACTCTCGCGATCACCCGGAGGAGGTGAATTGCCCTTATGAAGCGCAAAAACATCCATCCCTATCTGTCGCCGGAGTTGATGAAGAATTTCAAAAGCTACTGCAACAAGAACAACGTCAGCCAGAGCAGTGTTGTCGAGTCGGCCCTTCAGGAGTATCTCGATGACAACAGTGACATTCGGCTCCTGCTTCGCAGGCTGGACCGGCAAGGCCGCCACCTGGATCGCCTTGAGCGGGATGTGACGGCGCTGAGCGAAGCGTTTGGTGTGTTTGTGCAGCTCTGGTTCGCCCATACGCCACGACTCGGTGACACGGAAAGGAAATCAGCAGAAAAGGAAGCCTGGGACAGGTATTCGCAATTTGTTGACTATGTCAGCAACCAGATTACCGGTGGTCACCGGTTCATTAACGATCTTGTTCAGGATGTTGAAAACGGTAATGAAAATCTAAATATGGCACAGGAGTGAGTATAAAATTATTTATTTATACAGTATGTTTTTAGGGTATAAATAAAAAAATAATTTGTTGTAATTCCTGAAAAATAGTAAAATTCTTCTGTTTCTTTCGGGTTCCCCCAACCAGCCAAACCTGAGCCACAATGAAGGACGCAATTTCACGCAGACGTGCAGCCTCTCTGCAGAGTGCCGTTGAGCCTATCATGCAGTTTCTTGAGCAGGAAAGTATCATAGAGATCATGCTGAACTCCGATGGGCGTGTCTGGGTTGACGAGGCCGGGCAGGGCATGTATTGCACCGATACAACCATGGAATCCGACGATGCGGAGCGCATGATCCGGCTTATTGCGGCATCGATGAATGCAGAAGTGCATGAGAAAAATCCGTCGCTTGCTGCACGGATGCCGATATGGGGAGCACGCTTGCAGGCATGTGTACCCCCTGTGGTTACCTCGCCGGTTTTTTCACTCCGCAAGCCATCAAAAGTCGTCTTTACCCTGCAGGATTATGTAGAGCAGGGCATACTGAGCGAAACACAGGCAACATTTCTTGATGAAGCGGTCAAGACTGGAAAAAACATGTTGATCGGAGGAGGAACAGGGTCAGGAAAAACAACACTGGCCAATGCACTCCTGCACAGTATTGCTGCAACTCGGGATCGAGTCTACATCGTTGAAGACAACTCCGAATTGCAGTGTGCAGCAGAAAACATGGTGCAGATTCTGGTGCAGCCGCCGCTCTATACACACCGGCAGGCCATCATGGACGCCATGCGGTTACGTCCCGACCGGATCATTGTCGGCGAGGTGCGCGACGGAGCTGCACTCGACATGCTCAAGGCCTGGAACACTGGGCATCCCGGAGGACTGGCAACGATTCACGCCAACAGCGCTATCGCAATGCTGCAGCGGCTTGGGCAGCTCATCGAGGAGGTAATTCCGGTTGCTCCGCGTGAACTGATTGCCGAGGCAGTTGATATCTGTGTTCATATCCAGCGTGATCCCCGTCACCGTTCGGGCCGTTCTCTTACCGGTATCATCGCGGTCAACGGATTTGACAAAAACAATGCCTGGGTTCTTGATCCGTTCTATGAACGGTCATGATGTGTTTTCGTATACCCCCATAAACAGAAAATAGAGAAGGAGGAATAGATGAAAAAACTGTCCGTGCTGATCGGGCTGCTCTTTATTGCCAACACAGCGTTGGCAGCTTCAACCGGTATGCCGTGGGAAGATCCCCTGAACCAGTTGCTTGATTCCTTGACCGGTCCGGTTTCGCGCGTGATCGGTGCCGTTGCCATTATCGGTTTTGGGATCGGTCTCGCCTTTTCCGAGGGAGGAAGTCTTATGAGAAAAGCGCTCTGGGTGGTCATGGGCCTTGCCATTGCGTTTAACGCCCTGACGTGGGGTCTTGCCTTCATGGGATTTGGTGGAGGATTGACCGTATGACATCTGCAAAAAGCGTCATGAGCGCACAGAGTACAAGGCGGACGGAGCGCAGAAACCGGAGCGTACATTGGGTACGTGAGGATTGCGAGCACCGGGCAACGCAGCAATCTGGGGTGCGTAGTAGGTTTTTGGAGGTGTCAGGATGATTGATGGTTATGAAGTGCCAGTTCACCGTTCCCTGACCGAGGTCATGCTGCTTGGCGGCGTGCCGCGCACCATCGCGTTTCTTCTTTGGACAACCGCAGCGGCAATTGCGCTCGGTTTGCACCAGCTCTGGGTTGTACCAATTGCCATTGTGATCCATACGATACTTGCTGCTGCAGCCAGAAAAGACCCCTGGTTCTTTGAAGTGTTTATCCAGGCATTGAAATCACCAAAACAGTTGTGCCCCTGACCATATAAACCAAACGAGGAAAGTCCCCCAAACCCATGTTCAGTCTCAAGGAATACCGGGAGCCGACAACACGGCTTCCTGACTATCTGCCCTGGGCAGCGCTGGTTGCACCCGGTGTTGTCCTGCAGAAAGATATCTGTTTGCAGAAAACCGTGGCGTTTCGCGGTCCTGATCTGGCAAGCTCATCGGAATCGGAACTCTCTTCTGCCGTGGCACGGCTCAATAACGCGCTCAAACGGCTTGGGAGCGGCTGGGCTGTTTTCGTTGAAGCCCAGCGTATTACCAGAACGGACTATCCTGAAGCGATCTGGCCGCATCCGGTTGCCGCGTTGGTTGATCTGGAGCGTCGTGAGCAGTTCCGTGAAGCAGGCACACATTATGAGTCCGGCTACTATCTCACCTTCGTGTGGAGAATGCCGGGGCAGCAGTCCAAACAACTGCAAAAGGTGCTCTATGATGATCCGGCGATCAGGGACAGCGTTGCAGAAAACAGTCGGGATCTGGAATACTTTTTGAGAGCCGTTCAGGAAATCACCGATATCCTGCAGAGCGTGTTTGTTGATGTGGTCGAGTTGAATGATGACGAGACACTGACCTACCTGCACAGTGCCATTTCATCAAACCGGCATGTAGTGAAGGCCCCTGACACACCAATGTTTCTCGATGCGCTGCTGCCTGACCAGGCATTGACCAGCGGTGATATCCCCATGCTTGGTGAAAACTTTATCCCGACCTGTACTTTCACCGGTTTTCCCTCTACATCCCTGCCCGGTATGCTCGATGCGCTGAACCATCTGGAAATCGAGTATCGCTGGGTTTGCCGCTATATAGCCATGGACAGGGACGAGGCAAAGAAAGAGCTTGAAAAGTACCGGAAACGGTGGTGGCAGAAACGGAAGTCCGTATTGACGATGCTGAAGGAGGAGGCAGCCAGGCAGGAATCTGCCCTGCTTGACAGTGATGCCGCCAACAAGGCAGCTGATGCCGACGCAGCCCTGCAGGAGCTCGGGGACGATCTTGTTGCTTACGGCTATCTCACCTGCACGGTGACTGTGAGTCATCCCGATCTCGAAGAAGCCATGCGGCGGATGCGGCGGGTCAAGCAGGTGATCCAGAGCAAGGGGTTTGTGGTCAAGGATGAAACCCTCAACAGCCGTGATGC
>JANQMO010000060.1 GCA_028280025.1 Chlorobium sp.
GAAAAAAGCTGGGGAGTGGTCGAGCCTCAAATCAGGGCGGAGATGGAGGCCTTGGTCGACGAATATGGGGATGCTCTGGCAAAGGAACTCGGCTCGGGCGATGTTGAAGAGGTGGCGCGTGCGGCGGCTTCAGGGAGAATTTCGACGCTGCTTATCGATAACGATGTTCATTTTCCGGGCCATATCGACAGAAACACAGGCGAGATCACCCCTGATACGGCAGGCGGTCCTGAAAACGGAGATCTGCTCGACGATATCGGCGAGCTTGTTCTGCAGAAAAGCGGCAGGGTTCATGTCCTGCATACTGAACGTATGCCCACTCGTACAGGAATCGCTGCCATTTTCAGGTTCTGATTTCCATCACAAAACTGTTTCTCTTCATGAATGCCGGATAACAATCCGGCATTGCTTTTTTTCTGAAACCTGGTACCTGTTGATTGCAGCATCTGAGCTACTTATTCTGAAATTTGAAACCGGGTTTTTGAAATCCTGGCTTAAGCTGCAGCTTGTTTTGATGCTTGTTGACCGTGAAGGTCGATGCCGCCTTATGGCTGGTATAGGACGAGCCTGTTTTTCCGTCGGGATAGAAAACAGCTTCAATACGGTATTTACCGGTTTCGGTAAGAGCGCTTGCCGGAATGCTTTTTGTGGTTGAGATGCCGGAAAGAGGCCAGCTCTTTGTGTACACTGATGTCGGCGGTTTGGGCCAGGAGCCCGGTGCTGTTTCATGTATCTTCGATACGAAGACTTCAGCGGAAGAGCCTGGCTTGACGAGATGTGGTGCTATATCGAGCTTGATCTGTACAGGATTGCCATGGGGGAAAGACTTGCCGTTACCGGGAGATACAATGGTGATTGCAGGTTGCAGCGGAGGTTCTGAAAGCGCTTCCGAAGCGGTAACAGTGAATGTTCTCCACTCGGCCTCATTGGGGTTCTGAAAATCAGGCTGGATACTGTACGCTCTCGCTCTCCATTTCCCCGGCTTCATGTCGATCGAGGCGCCCCAGTATGAGCCGGAACCTGTGGCTGACAGGTCCCTGATTATTTTTTCTTCAGCCCCGTCGATCTGTTCTATCTGCAGCCGTATTTTCTGAGCAGGAACAAGAGTAATGTCCGGCGGAAGATATTGGCGGATCATGAACGCCACGGGGTTCTTTGCCTTGTAGGAGGCGTTCTGACGGGGTTCGATTATGACAAGTTTTTTTGCTTCAGTGACGACGTTATTTTTGAGGCTCGCGATCTGTTGATCCGTCAGTATCTTGTTGCGCATCGGGGGGACAAACCAGCTCGATGGAATCGACCGGGACTGGCTGACTGCACTGCACGGGGTGTTCCGGTTCAGCCAGGGGTCCGCTGAACAGGTGTAGGTTCCATTGAATTCCAGCGGAGGATTGAACACCGGATCAGAACCCGTTACCTTTAATGACTCCTTTGCAGTTTTGGTGTTCACATCATAGAATCCCTCGATGGTGTAATCGAAATACCTGATTGGTCCTGCCTGTGTTTCGGATGAAAGGACTGCCTGCCCGGTGCCTTTAAAGGCATATGTCCGGTTGCCGTTTTTGACGCTCACCTCAAAGACTGTAGGGGCGTTCCACGTTGCGGACCATGCGGGACCTTTTCCTTCCTTATCCACGCTCATCGCCCCTGCATGAAGGGGAAGCATGAACGTCAGCAGGACTGCAAGGGCGGTTACAGCTGACTGGAGATGGAAATGCCCGTGAGATCGAGGTTTATGTCTATACATGACAGTCACAAAATCTATATTACCTTGGCAAATGGTTATTATGATAATGTATGCATTTTGCTCGACCGTTACTTTTTTATTCCATGGAAAACTATCTGTACTGCCTCCCGATGTCTGTTCGCGATTATGAATGCGACATACAGGGGATTGTCAATAACAGCGTCTATCAGAACTACCTCGAACATGCTCGTCATGAGTATCTCAAAACCACAGGGCTGGATTTCAGAGAATATGCAGGCAAGGGGATCAATCTCGTTGTGGTAAGGGCTGAACTGGATTACAAATATCCGCTCGAAAGCGGGGACAGGTTTGTTGTATGCCTGAATCCTTCGCGGGAGTCGAGGCTGAAGTTCGCGTTTTATCAGGATATTTTCCGGGAAAAGGATAATAAACTTATCCTGAAGGCAAAAATTATCGCGACGGCGCTCAACCAGCGGGGACGCCCTGAAATCCCTGAGGAGCTTGAGGTTCTGCTTCGAGACACGAATGATCGCTCAGCGTAATTTTTGAAGATTGTATAAAAACTATGAAGCCACTCAAACAGGTCGCTCAAGCCTATATGGCGCTCTCCGACGGTCAGGCTAAACTGCAGGAAGATGCCTTTGGCGATGCTGAAGCAGCATTCAGGAAGGCCATGGAGGTTACACGGACGATTCCTGAGGAAGAGGTGTTCGATCACGATGGTTTCGATGCCCTCTGTCATGCCGGATTGTCAGATGCCTTGGGCGGGCTCGGGCGGTACGATGAAAGCCTTGCATCTGCAGATATGGCATTACGCTATTTCAACCGCCGCGGAGATCTGCATCAGGATGAAGGAGTGCAATGGATAACTGCCGTGATCAGCAGGGCAAGGGCGCTTGCAAGAACCGGCAATCCGGCCGAAGCACTGAACGTGTTCCAGACGGCACAGGAGATGATCGATGAGCGGAAAGGCGACTTGCCTCAAAAAGAGGCGCTCCAGAAAATGGTCGCCGACAATATTGCCATACTCCGGTCCTCCATGCCTGAAGACAGTTCGAAACGAAAGGCGTGGTGGGAATTCTGGTCCTGAACCGGTTCTTTGGGTAACTGTATGCGTGATATCAGGAACATTCTGGTTGTCAGGTTGAGCTCGATTGGCGATATCGTTCTGACAACCCCGGTTCTCAGGCGTCTCCATGCGGCATGGCCATCGGCGTCAATCGATTATTGTGTCAAGCCCGGTTTTGTCTCCCTCCTGGAACGTTCTCCATACCTGCAGACAATCTTTACGACCCGGGAAGCACCGTCGGGAGAGTACGATATCGTTGTAGACCTGCAAAACAACCTGCGTTCCCGCGGTGTGCTCAAAAACGTATCATACGACAGGCTTTACCGGTATCGCAAGAAAAACTGGAAAAAACTCCTCCTGGTTCGGACGGGTATCAATCTCTACGATACCCTCGATTCTGTTGTCGACCGGTATATGGCGTCGATGGAAGAGGCTGACGACATTGCCGATGATGCCCGCGGTTGTGAACTGTGGCTGAAAGAATCCGACCGAAAGTTCGCGGCACGCTATACAACGGGCAGGGCGCTTCGGTTAGGGGTGTGTTTCGGTGCCAGGCATATGACCAAACGTTATCCTCCTCGACGGTTCGCCTCGGTGATCGAAATGCTCACAGAAAAGCTTGACATACGCTTTTTTCTGCTTGGAGGCGCAGAGGATACCCCGCATGCTGCCGAGATTCTCTCGGCACTCTCCCCTGAGGCGGCATCGTGTGTCGTGAATCTTGCAGGCATATCTTCCCTGACGGAGTCGGCAGCAGTGCTCGAAGCCTGTGGCGCCGTGCTTACCAACGACACGGGGCTGATGCATATTGCATCGGCTTTCGGAAAACAGCTTTTTGTGCTTTTCGGTTCTTCCGTACCGGAATTCGGATTTCTTCCCTATAATACACCCTACTCTCTGTTTGAGGTACCGGGGTTGAGCTGCAGGCCCTGTTCGCATATCGGAAAAGACCGCTGTCCAAAGGGCCATTTCAGGTGCATGACTGATATTGCCGAACAAGCGGTTGCTGAAAAAATCCTTGACTATTTCAATAGCCGGAACTCCTTTTGACGATACATGAAGATAGCCACCTGGAACATCAACGGCATTCGGGCCCGAAAGGCAGCCCTTCTGGAATGGCTCGAAAAACATCAGCCTGACATTGCTGTGTTCGAAGAGCTGAAGGCCCCGGAGGAAGCGATTCCCGGAGAAATACTCTCGCTTGAAGGGTATGCGAAGTTCTGGAACGGATCGACATACAAAAAAGGATACAGCGGTGTTGGTCTTCTTGTGAAGCAAGAGTTACAGAGCAGGTGCCGTACCGGGATCCCCGACTTTGATCTTGAAAACCGGACAGTCGCGGTTCATCTGTCAAACCTTACCGTGATCGGGAGCTATGTCCCGAGAGGAGATACCGAGGCGCATTATGCTGTAAAGCTGGATTATCTTGACAACCTTCGTCATTATATCGAATCACTGCTCCGGCAGGGCAGAGATGTTGTGTACACAGGCGATATCAATGTGGCTCATACAGATCTCGATGTGCATCATTCTCAGAACAAGCCCGGTGCTACCGGGCTTCGTGAAGAAGAGCGGGCTGCGATCGACCGCCTTCTCGAAGCAGGATTGCATGATATTATGCGTGAGCGTCATCCCGAAAGGAAAGACCTGTTTACCTGGTGGCCTTACTGGAAAGGGGCTCGCGAAAGGAACCTGGGCTGGAGGATCGATTGCTTTTACCTTTCTGAAAGCCTGTTAGGCCATGTCAGCGATACGAGCATCGACCTCGACGAAAAAAGCTCGGATCATGCACCGGTTATTCTTGATCTCGGGATATCCGTTGATTGAGAGGCGGTCAAACGCATCATAACGGCTATCGGTTCTTATGATATTCTGTTTTCAGAAAAGAGTCATGCCGCCTCATGAAAGAGAGGCTCTGGTTTTCCACGTTGATACCATTATGATTCAACTTGTTGCTGTTGTATAAATGGGGGGAATACGTTACATTTAAGGTCCAAAAATGCAGGCGGTGTTCCCGTAGTACGGGAATCCAAGAGACAGGGATGCGCAATACCTGATCTCCGCCGATTGCAAGAGTCAGATTTATCGAAACAAGATTTTTTGCGCTATGGAAAAGAAAAAGCTGTACGAATGTACCGTAATCATTAATGGTGGTCTGGAAGATGAGGCTATCGAAGCCGCCATGGCCGAGGTGAAAAAGGTTATTACTGAAAACGGTGGTGAAATTGCCAATGTTCTCGATCTTGGCAGAAGAAAGATGGCCTACCCGATAAGAAAGCAAACAATCGGGGCCTATGCCCACATCGAACTTGAAGGATTGCCTTCCAGCCTTGCCGCTATTGAAAAAGCTTTCCGCTACGACGACAATATCCTGCGTTTTCTGATCATCCATCTCACCACCCCGCTGCTTGAAATGCGCAAAAGGGTTGAGAAATACAGTGTTGTGATCGGCAGCCCTGATGATCTGAGCGAAGAAGAGCAGCAGGAAAAGCAGGCTGCCAAAGCGTAGCCCCCCGCCAAATGTCAATTAACTATGAATCGAGGCCTTTTGAAAAAACGGAGGGATGGTTATGGCTGACTTGAAAATGCCCGAAATCAACAGTGTTGTCATTGCAGGAAATCTTACGAAAGATCCTGTGTTTCGTCAGACAAATTCCGGCGGGACGCCTGTCGTTAATTTTTCGATCGCATGCAACAGGCGTTTCAGGGACAGTAATCATCAGTGGCAGGAAGATGTCTGCTACGTAGGTGTTGTTGCCTGGAACAAGCTGGCTGAAAGCTGTCGCGACAACCTGAAAAAAAGCGCAGCCGTTCTTGTCGACGGTGAATTGCAGAGCAGGACATGGAAAGCTCAGGACGGCTCTTCCCGTACGGTTGTCGAGATCAAGGCGCGAAGGATACAATTTCTCAACAAGCGAAAGAAGTCGGGCGAAGAGGATGAAGATACTTCGGGTTTCATAGAAGATGACTATTCGCATGACGGCAGCTCCGGAGACAGCTACAACGGGGATAATCCAGGAAATATCTACGAGTATAAATATCTTTCTTCCGAGTGAGGAAGGGGGAGCAGACACATAGCAACATGAATATGAAACAGAAACGCACCGGCGCATCGATGAACAAATCCATCGGCAATGCGCTTGCTTCAAAAAAGAAAGTATCCAGGAACCAGGTTGTTTTTTTTGATTACCGTGACGAGAGAAAGCTGAAACGATTCATCAACGATCAGGGGAAAATTATCCCCCGCCGCATTACCGGCCTGTCTGCCAAAGAGCAGAATCTGCTCACCCATTCAGTTAAATGGGCAAGGTTTCTCTCGATTATTCCCTACGTGGCGGACGAATACAAGTAAGCGGTTTCAGCAACTATGTTTTAACATTTATTGAACGAGGAAACAGAACTGTGAAAGTTATTCTAAAAAAAGATGTCGCCACGCTGGGAGACGCGGGTGATGTGGTGGACGTAAAAAACGGTTATGCCAACAATTATCTCATTCCGCAGGGTATAGCGCTGAGGGCCACCGAAGGCACACTCAAGGCTCTTGAAACAGAACGGAAGCAGCAGGCGAAAAAAATTGAGCAGCAGAGAGCCGCAGCAAGGGAGATAGCCGATAAAGTTCAGCAATTGAGCCTGAAAGTATCTGCCAAGGCCGGTGAGTCAGGTAAACTGTTCGGTACTGTGACATCGGGAGATATTGCCGAAGCCCTGAACGGTGAAGGTGTCAGTGTCGATCGCAGAAAAATTACCCTTGATGCTCCGATCAAGGAGCTCGGTAATTACGAGGCCCAGGTCAAGCTTTTCAGGGACGTAACGGCGTCACTCAAGATAACCGTCGAGGCTGAAGGATAAGGCTGAAGAGTTTCTTTTGTATTGATGACGTTAAAGGCGCAGTGACCGTATATGGCTGTCATTGCGCTTTTTTTTTGTTCGCAGCATCTTGGGCATGAATGTATTCCGGGAGCTGCTTGTATGGTAGTATCATAAATTTTATATCTAACAGACACATTATGAGGCAAGCCCTTTTTCAGGAAAAGTATCCTGTTTACACGCTGGAAATCGATAAGACGGAAACGACGTACAGCTCGGTCAACGAAATTCTCGATTATATCAAGTCGCGGATAGAGGAACATCCGATCGTGGCCTATATCGGAACATTCGATCATTATGCCCACACGAAGTCATTGGCGGACGGTGTTGTCAGCGATATCATTCTTGATGCGAAAAACATTCTCTTCTGTTTTGGCAAGGAATTGCCCAGCCCCTGCGTCCTTGCTGTCCGGCCCCGGTCAATCGGTGTTGCAGAAATGGATGACGCATTTGTCATTACATTTCTCGAAGCACCAAATCCTGTGGCTAACGAGGCCATGGAAAGCTGGGTGTTGAATATCAAGAACAGGTAGGGAGGAATGCGGTTTATTGTGAGAACTGCTCCAGCATTCTGACATCGTTCTCGAAAAGAAGCCTGATATCATCGATTTTGTAGCGCAGGAGCGCGGTGCGGTCGACGCCCATGCCGAAAGCAAATCCTGAAAACTCTTCAGGATCGATCGAACAGTTTCTGAGGACGTTGGGATGGACCATGCCGCACCCGAGGATTTCAAGCCATCCTGAATGTTTGCAGACTTTGCACCCTTTTCCTCCGCAGAGGTAACAGGTGACATCCACTTCAGCAGACGGTTCGGTAAAGGGAAAAAAGCTCGGCCTGAAACGGAGCTGCACATCACTGCCGAACATCTGCTTCGCGAACGAATAGATCGTTGCCTTAAGGTCTGCAAAAGAGACGTGCTTATCGATATACAGTCCTTCGAGCTGGTGAAAGACGCAATAGCTTCGTGCGCTGATGGCCTCATTGCGATAGACCTTGCCGGGGCAGATAACCCGTATCGGGGGCTTCTCTTCGAGCATAACCCTGATCTGCACGGGTGAGGTGTGTGTTCGCAGAAGCAGGTCATCTTGGCCCTCTTCCCTGGTGATGAAGAAGGTGTCCTGCATATCCCTCGCCGGATGATTGGCGGGGAAATTCAGCATGTCGAAATTATAGCTGTCATGTTCGAGCTCAGGACCGGTTGCTATGGAAAAACCCATTGCCCTGAATATCTGCTTCATGTCCCCAAGGACTTTCTGCACGGGATGTTCGGAGCCGGGGTGATCTTTTCTTCCGGGAAGCGTCAGGTCGATACGCTTTTTCTTTTGCGGGGAGGACAGCGCTTCAAGCTTTTTCTTTTCGGCATCGTACTTCTGCTCGGCCGTCTTTTTCAGGCGGTTGAGCAGTTGCCCGTACAGAGGACGTTCGGAGGGATCGGCATCTTTCATGCGATCGAAAAGCCCGGCAATGCTCCCCTTGCGAACGAGGAACCGGAGACGGAACGTTTCGAGCTGATCGGTATTTTCGATAACGTATGTCTCGATTTCCTGCTGTAAGGTTTCGATGCTGTTTTTCATGGATCGTGATTGCGTGTTACAGCTTGTGTTATGAGCCCATGGCCGATTTGACGATCCGGCTGAACGCAGCAGGATCCTTTATGGCAATCTCTGCAAGGGTTTTACGGTTGATATCGATATTTTTCTTGTTCATCGCATCCATAAGGCGGGAATAGCTTGTTCCGTTTTCCCGGGCGGCTGCATTGATTCGCATGATCCAGAGCGCGCGGAACGTTCTTTTCTTCACTCTTCTGTCACGGTATGCATACTGTTCGGCTTTGTCGACAGCATGTTTTGCGACGGTCAGGATATTGCCTCTGGATCCCCAGTACCCTTTTGCTTTTTTCAGTATCCGTTTTCTTCTCGCACGTGACGCAACGGCGTTGGTGGCTCTTGGCATCGTAGTATCGGTTTAGTTGTTGAAACAAGAATAAAGCTCAGGACAGGATCATTCGCTTGATCTGTTTTTCCTGGGCCTTGTCTACCAGTGTCGACTGATGAAGACGACGGGTTCTTTTTCTGTTCTTTTTTTCGAGGTTGTGCGAACCGTTCATTTTTTCGCGTTTCACCCGTCCTGATGCGGTGGTTTTAAACCTTTTACAGGCACCGCGATGTGATTTCATTTTTGGCATGTCGCTCTGTCTTTGGTGTTATTGTTGTGATTCTTCCCTGTTGATCTTTGCCAGCTGTCTTTCGTAGGCCTCGATTTTTTTCTTGTCAGGCTCGAAGTAGACGTAGAGCCGTTTACCCTCGAATTTCGGCTGCCCTTCGGGATTGCTTACGTTACTCAGCCGTTCTGTCAGCCGCTCTACAAGCTCAAACCCTTTATCCTTATAGATAATAGAGCGCCCGAGGAAGACGACGGTGGCCCTGACACGGTTGCCTTTGCGGAGGAACTCTTCAAGATGAGCCGCTTTGAAATCAAAATCGTGTTTGTCCGTATTTGGATGAAACCTCAGTTCCTTCAGTGCAGTCGGTTTGGATTTTTTCTTCCTGTCCTTGTCTTTTTTATCGAGTTTGTACTGCAGCTTGCCGTAGTTGTCAAGTTTACAGACAGGCGGTGTCGAGTTCGGCTGCACTTCTATAAGATCAAGCCCCTCCTGTTCAGCCAGCTTCAGGGCGTTGCCGGTTTTCATGATCTCCTGTGACCCGTCATTGAAAACGACCCTTACCTCGGGGACTCTGATTTGCTCATTGACCCTGTAGGTGACCTTTGGCTTCTGAGGTGCACTTCTCTTTTTTCTCATACGGTATCGATTTGGTTGAAATATCTCGTTGTGGTCAGGATTTATTCCTGATTTCCTTTGCCAGTTTTTCCTGATAATCCTCTATAGACATGCTTCCCAGGTCTCCCTTGCGGTGACGGCGCAGCGATACCGTGTTCGAATCCGCTTCTTTCTGGCCGATAATGACCATGTAAGGGATTTTGCTTACTTCGGCTTCGCGTATTTTCCTGCCTATTTTTTCGCTTCGCAGGTCAAGTTCCGCACGGATGCCTTTTTCGATAAGCGAACGGTGAACCTTGTCGGCATACTCATGGGTTTCTTCGGAAATTGGCAGAACGGCAACCTGAACCGGCGCCAGCCAGAGCGGGAAGTTGCCCGCTGTGTGTTCGATCAGAACACCGATAAAGCGCTCCATGGAGCCGAACGGAGCCCTGTGGATGATGACCGGCCTGTGCGGCTGTCCGTCACTGCCGACGTAGGTAAGATCGAATCGTTCAGGCATGACATAATCTACCTGAACAGTACCGAGCTGCCATTTTCTGCCGAGAGCGTCGCGTACGATGAAATCGATTTTCGGTCCGTAAAAGCTTGCTTCACCAATCCCGATAATATAGCTGATATTCATGCGGTCGGCGGCTTCCCTGATATCTTTTTCTGCCTGTTGCCAGACTTCTTCGGTTCCGCCATACTTTTCAAGGTTTTCAGGGTCGTGGAGGGACAGCCTGATTTCAATATCGTCAAATCCGAGCGTGGTGAACACGAATTTGGTCAGATCGATTGCGTTGCAGATCTCGTCGACCAGTTGATCGGGCCTGCAATAGATATGCGAGTCGTCCTGCGTAAAGCCGCGTGCCCGTATGAGACCGTTCAGTTCTCCGGACTGCTCATGACGGTACACCGTACCGAACTCCGTCAAGCGGACAGGAAGGTCGCGGTAACTGCGAAGCTTTGAACTGTAGATCATGTGGTGATGAGGACAGTTCATGGGTTTCAGCAGGTACTGTTCTTCCCGGCCGAGATCATCCGTGTAGGTCAGCGGCGGGAACTGTGAGTCGCTGTAATACGGGTAATGCCCGGATCGTTTGTAGAGCCCGATATGTCCTATATGCGGCGTGTACACCGGAACATAGCCGCGTTTTTTCTGTTCCTCCCGCAGGAACGATTCAAGCTCGTTCCTTATGATTGCACCTTTGGGCAGCCATATAGGCAGCCCGCTTCCTACGTCCTGAGAAAGCATGAACAGCTCAAGTTCCGCGCCGAGTTTTCGATGATCGCGCTTTTTCGCTTCCTCGATACGAGCCAGATGCTCTTTGAGCAGCTTTTCGGAAGGAAAGGCGATACCGTAAATCCTCTGCATGCTTTCCCGTGACGCGTCTCCCCGCCAGAACGATGCAGAGATATTGGTGAGTTTTACCGCTTTCAACTGCGCTGTGTTCATCAGGTGCGGCCCGCTGCAGAGGTCGGCGAACTCCCCCTGATGGTAGATCGAGACCTCCCGGGTATCTTTCAAGGTATCCTCGAGGATTTCGACCTTGTAGGGGTCGCTTCTTCGGGACGAGAAGTAGGTGATGGCGTCTTCTCTGGTCAGCTCCTCTTTCTGGATCGGCAGTGCGCGTTTGCCGATCTCCAGCATTTTTCGCTCGATAGCTTGAAGATCGTTTTCGGTGAAGCGGTGTTCTGAAGCAATGTCGTAATAAAAACCCTGTTCAATCGCAGGTCCGGCACCGAATTTCGTTCCGGGAAACAGTTCCTCGATTGCCTGGGCCATGATGTGGCTTGCGCTGTGCCAGAATATATCCCTGCCGATGCCGTTCGGATGGTCAAAGGTGATAATTTCAACCCCCGCATCGTTCCTGACCGGCACGGAAAGATCGGCCGGTTTGCCGTCAATGCTGATTGCAAGGGCGTCTTTTGCCAGTTTTCGCCCAATTGATTGCGCTATATCGTAACCGGTTACGCCTGACGGAAAAGAACGGCTCTTGCCGTCAGGGAAGGTGATGGTTACCGTCGCCTGTACGTCGTTGTTTTCGGACATGAATCGTGTCTCTATCGATACGCTGTGATGAAGCCGGTTTTTTGACAGCTTCACTCCTGATTACAGGATTGCCGGCCGCTTTCAGTTAGTTGATTGCCGAGCGGGAGGGCCGGAAGGCAGCATGATTGCAGCTGCGTAGTCCCAATTCAGCAAGAAGTCAGGAATGGTACTAATTTTTTTACACAATTCAAAATTGTGCCGCCTCGAAATACCTGCTGCGAGTTTCGATGGTTTTGCCGCCGGTTCATTGCCTATAGGACCTATGGGTCTTACTTGAGTTTTTCCAGCAAATCAGGCGTCACGGTATCTTTCCCCTGACTGGCTGCGAGAGTTTCGGCTTTTTTCTTCAACTCTCTGCCGAACGATATCTGGCTGATGAACGGCGCTTTGGCGACAATGGCTTCGAGGACGGCGTTTGCTTCCTTGGTCCACGATATGGTTCCGGGGGGAGGGGGTGCCTCCTGTTCAGTTTTTTTCGTAATGGGAAGAAAGGTGAAAAGAGTGTCGTACAGTGTGTTGACTATTTCCTGTATAAGATAGACTGCGCCGCTGTGCCCCATGAACGGCGTGCCGAGCGCCCTGCGGACAATCGGTCCGGGGAAGCCGGCAGGAATAAAACGGGTTTGTGCGTCGAGTTCGGAAAGATAGATTTTATCGACAATCCGGCCGAACATGAACTGAGGCCGGGTTGCCTCGAGCTCCTCACGAAGCGCCGAGTTGTCGATAGTGACCGAGTCATGGCTGAACAGGCACTGCATACCCATTTCATCACCCAGAAACGCCGCGAGGCCTTCGGCGTAGGTCCTGTCGGCGGCGACGCCAAACCGTATTGTCGGGAACCACTCGGATTGCGGGCCGCGCCAGAGATCCCACAGCGGCTGCAGCGTGCCTTGTTTTTCTTCCTTTAAAAAAGCCTCCGACATTGCCGCATTGCCGGTCAGTTCACCAAGTTGACGGATGAAGCGTTCTGTCTCCTTCAGGCCGAAGGGCGCCTGGAGTACCGGTCTCCCTGTCAATTCAGCAAGCGTTTCCCCGAATTCCTTGTACATGAGGACGATGACATCGGAATGTTTCAACGAGGATATATCGGAGAGTCGGCTTTTCCAGGGGTACACATGGTGTATTGTCAGCCCGCATCCCCTGACAAGACGTTGTATCTCGGCAAGGTCGGAGGGGCTGTTGAAGCAGCCGTACGTGGGTCCGATGATGCTGACGGTACCGGCGGCCACTTCGGGAGCTTTACTGTCGTCAAACGTCTTGTAAAGCCAGCCGAGCGCTCTGTCCCTGCCTTTCCATTCATTGTCGCCAAGCGAGTTCGACGAAAAAAAACGAACATCGGGGTATCGCTGCCGCAGCATGTTCTCATGGTCGCTTCCTATCATTTCGCTTTCTGCGCTCGATACAAGAATGATCTGTTTGCCTGTGTCGCCAAGTTTTTCAAGGATGTCAATGACCGTATCGGAGCTGCCGGAAGAGGATATTTCCCTTTCGGTAAGGCTTGTCGGCGTGAAGTTTTCCAGGTAAGGAACGGCGTCGGTATAATCGATGACAGCGGCTCCGACCAGGTTATAGCAGCCTACGGGAGCATCTGCCAGGACATGCACATCCTCCAGGGAGGCAAATGTATTGACAGCCCCCCAGTAGGCGCTCGCGGTGGATTCGTCCCTTATGGTTTTTGTCATGGCACCCTGACTCATGTGTGGTTCAATGGTAGACCATAATGTAGTAAAAAAGGGCGAGAGGTGGTGCTTGAGGGGTTCCTCTGCGGCGGACCGGTATTTCAGGGAATATTTGCGCTCAGCGACACCGGCAGTTTTCCGGTAGGCTCTATCTTGCCTTCAAGAAGCCGGACGGCGGCATTTTCACTGAATTCCGAAGACGAATACGTGCAGATGTAGGCCGGGATGTCAGGTATCTGGCTGATAAGGTAGGGTGTTCCGAAAGATATCAGAACCAGAGGGCGTTCCGGTGGCAGGGTTTGTGTGAGTTTATTGATGAAATCCTGCTGCCGGTCATTCAGTTCGAGGGATTTTGCTCCGGTCAGGACTTCGACATAGGTTGAAATGATGACGCCGGAAGCATACCGGGCTTTCTCTGCGGCGTTCTGGTAATCGGCGGCACCGGCATCGATATCAAGCCTGAGGCTTTGTGCTCCGAATGCCTTATACAGCTTTTCTGAAAAGGTTTCCCCTGACAGGGCATATTTCTTGTTCTCGACGATGATATGCAGGATGTTGTCCCGTTTTCTGATCGGCAGGACATTTCTGCTGTCTTTGACGACAGTGATTGAATTGTCGGCAATGGTTTCGGCAAGTTTTCTCGAACTGCGGACACTGACATGGCTGGAGATGTTGTCCGGATTGACCAGACGCTTTTTGTCCAGGCCCAGCCACCGTTTTGCCAGGAGAATCCTGCGCACGGAACGGTCAATCTGCCGTTTGGACAGTTTTCCTTTCCTTACAGCCTTCAGGACGGTTCTGTGTGTCAGCTCGGGATCAGGTGAAAAGAGAAGCAGGTCGTTACCGGCTTCTACAGCACGAAGGGATATATCTTCCAGCGAATGGTGCTCGTAGAGCGCTTTCATGTTGAGCGCATCGGTTATGATAAGTCCCTGGAAACCCAGCTCATTTCTCAGGAGTTTGGTGACAATTCTCCATGATAATGTTGCGGGAGTCAGGTTTCCGGTAATTTTTGGGACGGCAAGATGGCCGATCATGACACTCATGACTCCATGATCGATCGCCGCTTTGAAGGGTTTGAGTTCCAGATTTTCGAGGCGTTTCCTGCTGGACTGGACAATCGGGAGGTTATCATGACTGTCGACACTGACGTCGCCATGGCCGGGAAAATGCTTTGCTGTCGCCAGCATCCCTTTCGACTGGAGGCCGTCGATAAATGCCTGAGCCATCTCTATGGTCAGATCGGCCCTGTCACTGTAGGATCGAGTATTGATAACCGGATTATCCGGATTCAGGTTAAGATCGACATTCGGTGAATAACTCTGATGAATGCCAAGCGCCTTTGCTTCCCGGGCGATCACTTCTGCCATCTTCCGGACAAGAGTCGGGCTGCCGGTTGCAGACAAGGCCATGTTCGGGGCGAATTCTGTCGCCCCCTCAATTCTCATGGCAAGTCCTTTTTCCATGTCGGCGCTGATAAGCAGCGGCAGGGGCGCGATACTTTGGAAATAATTTGCAAGGGCGACAGCGTCAGAGGTTGTCCCTTTGAGAAACATCACGCCGCCAACTTTTCCTTTACGGATCAGCTTTTTCAGTTTGCTGTATTCCTTGTTGTTCCGGGGGCGGACTTTGGCCGGACTGTGAGCGATGATCATCTGGCCGATTTTATCGGAGAGAGAGAGCTTTCTGAGCTGTTTTTCAACCCAGTTGTCTGTTCTGCCGAAAACTTCATGTGCCGTGTTCGTGATTTCGTCAGAATCGGTGCCGGCTGCTGCAGGGTTTCCCTGCAGCAGCATGAGCGGAGTACAGCAGAAAAAAAGAATAGCCCCCGCCGTTATGTGTCGTATCGAGAGATGTTTCATCTTAGGGGATTTGCTTGCCCGGGGAGAGGTTAAGGTCTTCGGCGCATGCGATGCCGGCTGCCCTCAGGAAGAGGCCATGAACAGGTAAGGTTTCCAGTCCTCGGATACCGCAGTAATGAATTTTCGCATCAGCATGATGTGGCTTGGCCGAATCGGCTCCTTCAACGGGAGCATTCCTGCTTCTTTGGGAGTCCTGTTTCCCTTTTTTGTATTACAGGGACTGCAGGCAGTGATCAGGTTTTCCCATGTGTCTTCTCCTCCTTTCGAGCGGGGCACCATATGGTCGATCGTTAATTGTCTGTCGGTCCTGCCGCAATACTGGCACTGAAAATTATCCCTCCTGAAAATATTCTTCCGGTTCAGCATGATTTTTTTGTACGGAAGACGGACGTACACAGTCAAACGCACAATGCTGGGAAGAGGGAAGGATTGCGATACTGTGCAGACGAACTGTTCGGGATGATGCGCAACAGTCACCGCTTTACCGCAAAAAAGGAGCACAATAGCTTTTTGCGCGTCACAGATGCTCAGAGGCTCATAACTGCTGTTCAGGACAAGTACTTTTGCTCTGTGTAATGGCATGGCTATTCTGTTTGTAAAGTATACGTCCATAATCCGAGAAAATCAAAAATACCAGCGTCACATTTTTGTGAATAGATGCTCGTGAATAGTGAATGGAGGATTGCTGGTTGGCTGGACGGCAGGAAGGTTTGGATAGTACTTTTTTTAGCAATGAGCAATGAGTGTAGGGGCAGACCTGTGTGTCTGCCCGTGTCTGTACCTGGTGGTAAGTGACGGTAGAGGGCCGTCAGATGGGGTTTTGTAGGGGCGAAAAATCTTTCGCCCGTATGGGGGGCGTGAGAAAGGGCGGCACGAATTATGACTGTGAACTGCTTACTGTAGACTCTTCAGACGGCCCACTGCCTACTCTTCCTCAGCAGCCGCCTGAGTAGCAGATGTTGAGTTTTCTTGAGGCTTGTGCTTCGTCGAGCCTGCCGACAGGGGTTTTTGTCGGTGCGTTCATGACCAGATCCGGGTTGCTTTCCGCTTCGTCGGCTATGGCCAGAAGGGCATCGGCAAAAGCGTCGAGCGTTTCGATTGTTTCGGTTTCGGTCGGTTCGATCATCAGCGCCTCGCTCACGATGAGCGGGAAGTAAATGGTCGGTGCGTGGAATCCGTAGTCAAGAAGCCGCTTGGCGATATCGAGTGTTCGGACATTATGCTGTTTTTTCTGGCGGTCGCCCGACAGGCAGAATTCGTGCATAACCGGTTTGGGAAAGGGAAGCTCAAATGTTTCAAGCAAACGGGAGAGAAGGTAGTTCGCGTTGAGTATCGCGTTTTCGGATACCCTGCGCACACCTTCCGCACCGAGCATCCTGATGTAGGCATACGCGCGGACAAGGACGCTGAAATTTCCGTAAAAGGTCATCATGCGTCCGATACTCTGCGGCTTGTTCATGTTCATCGAGTAGTAAAGGCGTCCGGCTTTCTCGGTTTTTTCAATGACAGGTACAGGCAGAAACGGGACAAGTTTTTCGCAGACGCCAACCGGTCCGCTGCCGGGTCCGCCGCCGCCGTGAGGTGCCGAGAAGGTTTTATGCAGATTGTAGTGAACAATGTCGAAACCCATGTCTCCCGGTCTCGTGATCCCCATCAGGGCATTCATGTTTGCTCCGTCCATATAGAGGAGGCTGCCGTTTTCATGCACCAGTTTTTCGATGGTGAGGATGTCTTTTTCAAACAGGCCGAGCGTGTTGGGGTTTGTCAGCATGAGAGCGGCGACATCGGGTGTGAGTTTCGCTTTGAGGTCGTCGATATCGGTGCGGCCGTCGGCGTTGCTTGCAACCGAGATGGTTTCGTAGTTCGCGATCGCAGCCGAGGCTGGATTTGTACCATGAGCGGAATCGACGACAAGCAGCTTGTTGCGTTTTGAACCGTTCGATTCATGATATTTCTTGATGAGCAGAATGCCTGTCAGTTCACCATGAGCGCCGGCGGCAGGCTGCAGAGACACCGCAGCCATACCGGCGATCTCGGCAAGCATGCCGCTCAGTTCGTACATGAGCCTGAGGGAGCCCTGAGCCGTTTCCGCAGGCTGCAGAGGGTGCATGGAAGTGAATCCCCGCAGGTCGGATACGGCGTCGTTGATTTTTGGATTGTATTTCATCGTACAACTGCCGAGCGGATACATGTTTTTATCCACATGGTAGTTAAGACCTGAAAGGCGGATAAAGTGGCGAACAACTTCGCTTTCCGGAATTTCCGGCAGATCTGCAGGTTCACGGCGCATCAGGTTCCCGGGTATCAGTTCTTCGATCGGGCGCAGGGGGGTATCGGAAGTGCCGAAACAGATGCCTCGGCGTCCTTTGCGAGACAGATCAAATATGAGCGGTTCTTTCATGGGTATGATATAAGTGTGAAGAAATACGCAATGGCTGCACATGTTCCGCCTCGATAAGCGAGAGAACATAAAATATAGAGGACCGGGGCCATATGCTCAAACGGTGCCGGGAAAAAGAAGGCGGTTTGTACGGAAAAAATATCATGGGTTTCATGGCATGTTTTCGAAGAGAGAAAGCGTGTGCTTTGCAGCTATTTGCTCGGCGTCCTTTTTCCTCCTTGCAGTTCCGTTTCCATATGACATTCCGTCACAGGAGACCTCGACAGTGAAACGCTTTTCATGTTCCGCTCCTTCTTCCGACACAACCGTGTAGACAGGCGGGGCCATGTTTTGCGACTGGGTATATTCTATCAGGCGGCTTTTATAGTTGTGTTCAATGTCGTCTATATTTTTCAGGTCGACGTGCGTGATAACATGTTTTCTAATGAAATTCTTTGCTTCGTCAAGGCCTCTGTCGATATAGACCGCGCCGATGAGCGCTTCAAAAGCATCCGCAAGGGAAGACTCGCTCGAGCGAATTCTGTGTTCGTCAGCAGACTCCCCGATAAAGAGATGGTTGCCGAGAGAAAGTGCGCGCGCAAAACCTGCAAGCGATTTTCTGTTGACGATTTTGGCCCTGTTACTCGACAGTTTTCCTTCGTCGCTTTCGGGAAAGCGGTTGTACAGTTCCTCGGAAATCACAAGGTCGAGCACGGCATCGCCCAGGAACTCGAGTCGCTGGTTTGAGGCGGCTGGAACGTCCTGATCATGGTTCACCGAGCGGTGAGTGAGTGCTGTTCCGTAGGGTTTGGTCGACGAGGGTGAGCATCCGAGAATTTCTTTCAGCCAGGAAGCGGTATGAGACGGCAGAGATGATATGGCTGTTTCTGTGTTTTCAGGCTCAACGGCGGTTTCACCGCGGTTTCGGTGCAAGGTGAATGAGCCGAGTTTGTGCCAGAACTTCTCCATACGCAGGAGATGGTTTGCAGAAACCTATATCTTTTTGAAGATCAGTGTTGCGTTATGACCGCCAAAGCCGAAACCGTTGTTCAGGATGTACTCGATATTCCTTTGTTTCGGGGTATTTGGTGTAACATCGAGGTCGACTTCGGGATCGAGGTTTTCGATGTTGATCGTTGGCGGTACGATCTGGTTTTCCATGGCAAGAATGCAGGCAATCGACTCAACGACGCCGGCGGCCCCAAGAAGGTGTCCGGTCATCGACTTGGTTGCGCTGATGCTTACCTTGTATGCGTGCTCCCCGAAGAGTTTCTTGATCGCTTTGAGTTCGGCAATATCGCCAAGAGGTGTTGCTGTGCCGTGCGTATTGATATAGTCAATTGCATCAGGTGAGATTCCCGCTTTATCGAGGGCGCTTTTCATGGCCACAAGTGCACCTGTTCCTTCAGGGTGAGGAGCTGTGAGGTGATGTGCATCGGCCGATGCGCCGACACCGGCAACTTCGCAGTAGATTTTGGCGCCGCGGGCACGGGCTGATTCAAGCGTTTCGAGAACAAAAGAACCGGCGCCTTCTCCCATGACAAAACCGTCACGATCCCTGTCGTAAGGGCGGGATGCTTTTTCCGGCGCTTCATTGAAGGTCGAAAGGGCCTTGGCTGCGTTGAATCCTCCAACGCTCATAGGGGTTATGGCGGCTTCCGAGCCGCCGCAGACCATATAGTCGGCCATGTCGAGCTGAAGGATCATCCATGCGTCGATGATTGCGTGCAGCGATGTCGCGCATGCTGAAGCAGTAGCGTAATTCGGTCCCATCAGCTTGTTCCTCATCGATATCTGCCCGGCGGCTATGTCTGCTATGAGCATGGGGACAAAAAACGGGCTGATTCTGCGGGGTCCTCTGTCCAGATAGACACGCATCTGTTTGTCGTGGGTGGTCATGCCTCCGGTCCCTGAACCGTGAACCACGCCAATCCGCGACGGATCGATCTCTGAAAGGTCAAGCCCTGAATCTTTCAGGGCCTGGTCCGATGCTACAATGGCATACTGGCTGAACGGGTCCATCCGCGATGCGGATTTCGGATCCATGTAATTTTCGGCTTTATAGCCTTTCAGTTCACAGGCGAAACGCGTTGCAAAACCTTCGGTGTCAAAGTATGTGATCGGTGCGGCACCGCTTTTTCCCTGTACAAGGGATTCCCATAACTCCTCTTTCGAGAGGCCTATCGGTGACAAGACTCCGATTCCTGTTATAACAATGCGTTTGCGTTCCTGAGCCATTGCGATACGTTAACGTTGAGCCTGCAAGGCAGGTTGTGTTATCTTAATTGTTCACGATGTAGTCGATTGCTTGCTGAACTGTGCTGATTTTTTCAGCATCTTCATCAGAAATCTGGATGTCGAATTCATTTTCAAGCTCCATGATCAGTTCAACCGTGTCAAGTGAATCCGCTCCAAGATCGTCAGCGAATTTCGATTCCGGCTTGATCTGGTCTTTGTTGACACCCATTTTGCTTACGATGATATCGTAAACTTTGTCTTTGATTTCAGCACTCATTGTATTCCGCTCCAGATTAGGGTTTGAAAAAGTCTTGCTTTATGAAAATGATGAAAAATGTCAGGAAATATACAAACCAGTGCAGGCTCTGCCAAATCACATAACCATCCCGCCGCTGATGTTGATGACTTCACCGGTAATGTATGCTGCCTCCTGGCTTGCAAGGAACGAGACGACATGTGCAACCTGTTCCGGGCTGCCGAACTGTTTCAGGGGAATGGCCTTGAGCATGCTTTCGCGGACATCTTCCGAAAGAGCATCGGTCATTTTTGATGTTATGAAGCCCGGGGCGACGGCATTGACCCTGATGCTTCTCGAAGCAAGTTCCTTTGCAACAGACTTTGTAAAGGCAATGACGCCCGCTTTCGACGCGCCGTAGTTTGCCTGGCCGGCATTTCCCATAAGGCCGATGATCGACGCGATGTTCACGATGGCTCCGGAACGCTGTTTCATCATTGTCCGTGAGACAGCTTTGGTACAATTGAACGTTCCTTTGAGATTAACGGTGATTACGGCATCCCAGTCAGCTTCGCTCATGCGGAGAAGAAGCCCGTCCCGGGTAATTCCGGCATTGTTGACAAGGACATCTATCGAACCGCATTCGGCTGCGATCTCCTGGAACACCGTCTGGGTCGCGTCATGATCGGTGACATCCAGTTCCTTGCAGATAACTTTTTTGCCGTCTGCCTTGATCTCTTTTGCGGTTTCTTCAAGCCATTCCTCCTGGAGGTCGCAGATGACAACGTCGGCGCCTTTTCGAGCGAAGTCAAGGGCGATTGCCTGGCCGATACCCCGTGCGGCCCCGGTGATGATGGCGGTTTTTCCTTCAAACATGGTGGTTTTGTCCGTTTGTTTGTGTTGTGTCATGACAGTTCCTCTTTTTTCGAGAGATATCTCCCGACCTGTTCAGCAGTGTCGATGCCTTCTGTCGAGACTGAACGGTCGATTCTTTTTACCAGGCCCTGCAGGACTTTCTGCGGGCCGAGTTCAATAAACGACGCTGCTCCTCCGGTGATCATCGCTTCGACTGACTGAGCCCATAGCACAGAGCTTGTGAGCTGCAGAACAAGATTATCCCGAATTTCGCCGGCATCGGTGACCGGTTTTGCGACAACGTTCATGCAAACCGGTATCCGGGCGTTTGTAATGGCTATTTCGTCAAGCGAGGCTTTCAGCTCTTCCTCTGCCGGTTTCATGAGGGGAGAGTGGAAAGCGCCGGAGACAACCAGTTCTTTTGCCATCCTGGCTCCCATCGACGGGGCGGCTTCAACAGCTTTCCGTACAGCTGCGATGTCACCGGAAATGACTACCTGGCCCGGAGAATTGAAATTCGCGGCCTGGACTGTTCCCGATGAACCGGCTTCGGCAAGCAATGCTTCGAGCGATTCATGACTCATACCGATGATCGCCGCCATGGTGCCTGGATTCTCTGTGCCTGCATGCTGCATCAGTTCGCCCCGTTTTGAAACAATGCGCAGAGCATCCTCAAAGCTCATTGCCCCGGCATGGCAGAGGGCGGTGTATTCTCCCAGGCTGTGTCCGGCAGTCATGGCGGCTCCGCAATCGCCAAGCAATCTGGAGATTGCAATGCTGTGGAGAAAAATTGCAGGCTGGGTATATCGTGTCTGACGAAGAATGTCTTCGGTGCCGTTGAACATGATGTCGGTGATGGAATAACCGAGAATGTCGTTGGCCTCTTCCATCAGACGCCGGGCTTCGGGGTATTGCTGAAAAATATCTTTGGCCATTCCGCAATACTGCGAGCCCTGGCCGGGAAAAATAAATGCGTTCATAGGAACTGTTTTCTTTTATCGATGCATACAGGATAAGGTCTTGAGGCTGACGGGAACCGAATCGGCTACTGCCATTTCAGATAAATGCCTCCCCAGGTATAGCCTGCGCCGAAGCTGACAAGGATAAGGTTGCTGCCGGTCTGCAGTTTATTCGTTTCATCGAGCTCCGCCAGGCAGATTGGGATGGTTGCGGCCGAGGTGTTGCCGTACCGGTCAATATTGACGGCAACATGATCGAGGCTTATGCCCATGCGTTCGGCGGTTGCCTGGATGATTCTGTGGTTTGCCTGGTGAGGGATGAGGTAGTCCACCTGTTCTGCAGCGAGGCCGTTTCTTTCCATGATTTCAGTTGCCACATCGGCCATCGCGACAACAGCAGACTTGAATACCTGCCTGCCGTCCTGCTGCAGGAAGTGAAGTTTTTGGTCGACTGTGTCATGTGTTGTCGGTCGGCTGCTGCCCCCTGCCGGCATACAGAGATTATCCCCCCCGCTTCCGTCGGAATAGAGTCGTGCATCGAGGATGCCGTGGTTTTCATCGGTACCGGGTTCCAGAAGCACGCCGGCAGCGCCGTCGCCGAAAAGGACACAGGTCGTCCTGTCGGTATAGTCCATGACGGCCGACATCTTTTCGCCACCGATTATCATTACTCTTTTATGTGTACCGGCGGAAATGAACTGTGATCCGGTGTGGAGGGCATAAATGAAGCCGGAGCAGGCCCCTGAAAGGTCGAATGCCCAGGCGTTTGATGCACCGATGGCATTCTGGACCAGGCATGCTGTAGAAGGAAACAGCATGTCGGGCGTCATGGTTGCGACAATGATGAGGTCCACGTCATCAGCCGAAACGCCTCTTATATCGAGGAGCTGCCGGGCGACTTCGCTGCAGAGAAATGAGGTCGCTTTGTCAGGATCTTTCAGAATCCGCCTTTCGCGAATTCCTGTTCTTGTTCGAATCCAGTCGTCATTTGTATCGAGAATCTGTTCGAGATCATGGTTGCTGAGAACGTTTTCAGGAAGATACTTCGCTGTTGCGGTGATTACTGCTTTCATTGGAATTGCGGTTAAATCTGACGAAATGCTTCCCGAATATGTCTTTTTCAAGTCTTAAGCGGATATGGTGCATGTGTGCTGTGAGGTGAGACATGTTATGCCAGTGCTTCGGCTATATGCTGGTTGACCTTTTTTTCGATCATGTGTTCTGCCATGAATATCATGTTCATGATTGCAGTTTTTGACGATCTGCCATGACCGACTATAGAAATGCCATCAACCCCGAGAAACGGAACACCTCCGAACTGTTCCACATCGAACGGCTGGAACATGGCTTTGAATGTTTGGGCGGTGATTTCTGCGGATTTCGGGTCGAGTTGACCGGATTTTACGAGTTTTTCGATCGAAGGTTTGAATATGGAGCCGAGAAATTTGGGAATGCTTTCGCCGAATTTGAGAAGCGTATTGCCGACAAGACCGTCGCAAACGATGATGGAGGCTTTGGATAAAAGAATATCGTTTCCTTCGATATTACCGATAAAGTTGATCCTGTTTTTTCGGTCGGCTTCTTTCAGAAGGTTGAATGTCTGTTTGAGATATTCAGGACCTTTGTTTTCCTCTTCGCCGATATTCAGCAGCCCGGTTACGGGCTTGTCCATGCCGGCGGCGTCGCGCTGGTAGATCGTCAGCATTTCCGCGAACTGGACGAGGTTTTCCGGTTTGCAGTCAACATTGGCCCCAACGTCAACAATATTTGTGAGACCGGGGCCGAGTCTGGGGAAGTACGCATAGATGGTAGGGCGCAGAACGCCCGGAATACGCCCAAGGACGAAAAGAGATGCTGCCATGAGGGCGCCGGTGTTTCCTGCACTGACAAATCCGTCAGCTTTTTTCTCCCGGCAAAGCGTCAGGCCGCGGACAAGCGAGGAATTCTGTTTTGTTTTAACGGCAATAGCCGGAATGTCGGTCATTGTGACGACCTCAGGCGCGTGCATGAACCGGAGGTTGAGACTCGACGTGTCATGCTGGTCAAGAAGAGGCCGTACTTTGTCTTCCTGGCCTATCAACAGGACTTCCAGCCTGTTTCCTGACTCTCTGAGTGTCTCAACCGTTCCTTCAACAACGCATTCCGGGGCGTTATCCCCTCCCATTGCGTCAACGGCAATTGTCAGCATCTTGACTTGAGATTATCTGTTTATGCTCAGCTGTTTGAAGTTTTGCTTGTTACTGCCCTTCCCCTGTAATGACCGCAGTGCCTGCAGGCACGGTGAGGGAGTGTCGGTTCACCGCAATTGGGGCAGGTGACGGTTGCCGGAGCTTTACTTCGGGCAGTGAACTGGGCGCGTCGTTTATCCCTTCTGGACTTCGATACTTTTGATTTGGGTGTCGCCATAACAGTAGGTGTTGTTTATCGATACTTAATGATATTTGTTCTTCAGTTGTTCCAGTGATTCACGCCACCGGCTCATGCTCTCTTTCGGTTTTTCATCTGTTCCGTTTTCATCCTCATGGTAAACGGCGCATTGCGGGTTTCCTGTACAGACAGTCTTGATCGGCTTTGACAGGAGCAGTGTTTCCCGTACATCTTCTGTCAGGTCAATTTCTGATGCGTTTCTGTCAAGGATCCGGTAATTTTCATCCTCCTCACCGGCATCGGAACCGCCGAACACAAAAAATATCCTGTATGAACCGGAAAGCTCCTTTTCCAATGGTTCGAGGCAGATGTCACAACTCAGGTCGACAACGGTTCCGGTTTCAATGTCAACGGTGATTTCGCTTTCTGTTTTGCTGGCTACAGCGCTGACATGAATGTCGTTGCAGAAACACGGGTCGCCAAGTTCAGGATTCTTGAAATCAGCGGCACGGCATGAAAAAGCATACTCGTGTACACCCTCACTCAGTCCAGCGATTCTCAGCGTGATTATTCCCTTGTCCCTGCTCATCGTGCTTCTGAACCTTGGTCATAAAAAGAACAAGAATTTACAAAATCCTGCCGGTAAAAAGAAAAAAACGACGGTTTTCTTTGATTGTTTTATCGAAATGCCTTGAAATGGGGAGAAACCGGTTTGTGAAAAAAGAAAAGAGATGTATATTAATCACCCTTCGAAAACGACGGGGGATATATGCCATTCCGCGATAGCTCAATGGTAGAGCATGCGGCTGTTAACCGCAGGGTTGTAGGTTCGAGTCCTACTCGCGGAGCGAAGAGAAGGAAGCAGTTCAAATCTTGCTTCCTTTTTTCCATGATGCCCCATCGACAAGCCGACCTCATATCAGGCGAAAGATTTTTCGCCCCCGGATTAGATTGATACGAACAACAACCATGTTCAGTATGGGCAGGTTTGAAACCCGCTCCTACAGATTTGCCTGACGTCTTTCGACTCTTGATTCTCTGTTCCCCATTGCCTATTTACCTGTTCATACCTCATTCTCCTGCGCACAGAGTGCGTTACTACTGCTTCCTTACTCCTTTTTACATTGGTGTAAACGTCTAAGGTATTGTCATCGTTATGTTGCTGAAGTGTCAAAAACAAGACAGGAGGATTTCATGAGTGACTCAGTGAACAACAAGGTTATTCTGGTTACCGGTGCGTCTTCGGGGATCGGTAAAGCGTCGGCCCAAAAACTGCTGTCTGAAGGGCATGTTGTCTACGGGGCTGCGCGCCGCATCGATCAGATGGAGGACCTGAAGAAAAGCGGCGGCATTATTCTGAAAATGGATGTTACGAACGAACAGGACCTTGTAGATGGGGTCGGGAGGATCATGCAGGAAGAGGGACGTATCGATGTCCTGTTCAATAACGCTGGTTATGGCCTGTATGGTGCCGTGGAAGATATTCCTCTCGAGGACGTACGCCGGCAGTTCGAGGTGAACCTTTTCGGCCTTGCACGGCTGACCCAACTGGTGCTTCCTTCGATGCGGGAACGCAAACGGGGAACGATTATCAATACCTCGTCGATGGGCGGCAGGATCTATACGCCTCTCGGAGCATGGTACCATGCTACCAAACATGCACTGGAAGGGTGGTCTGATTGTCTTCGTTTCGAGCTTTCGCAGTTCAACATCGATGTGGTGATCATCGAGCCCGGCATTATCGAGACCGGTTTCGGCGATGTGCTTTCCGCCCCGATGCTGCACTATTCCGGGGAAGGTCCATATGGACAAATGGCCGAAAAGATTGCCGAAGGAACACGCAGGTCATACGACTCCGGCGGCGGTTCTCCAGCATCGGTGATTGCCGATGTCGTTTCGAAAGCTGTTTCGTCGGGGAAACCGAAAACACGCTATGTGGCCGGAAAACTGGCCAGGCCTTTGATGTTTATGCGAAAATATCTCGGAGACCGCATTTTTGACCGGATTCTGGCAAGCCAGATCGGATAAGTATTTTTCTTCACATTTTGCTTCATAAGCCTTGTTGTCCACCGTTTTTGCACACGGATGGCCCGGCAGGTCCAGTCCTTGTTTTCAATGAGGCGGCCTTATGGCAGGGATCATGGGAATCATGATGTATCGTTAAAGCTTGTGTTTCGTTTCTCCCCATGTAAAGATGCGAGCCCCGGTTCCCGCAATGTGCTTATGATGAGAGAGCCTGGAGCCCGAGACCGTTTTAGCGCTTTTTTTTTCCCTGCCCTGTCACTATACTTGTTGCAGGGAATGGTCTCTGTGCTGCATCAAAGCTGACGTTTTTCCCGAACGGCCTGTCCCCCCTTTGGCGTTTGATCTGACTGGTATCGTTGATTTCTGTTCAGAAGGCTGCTTGTATTTGAAGTGCTTAACGGAGTGTCACCATGCGATTCGCTGTTTATGTGATTTCTCTCCTCCTGCTCGTGGTAATATCCGGGTGCGGAAAGAGAATACTCGTCACACCCGACAAAAAACCTCCAGCCGAAAAGCCTGTCGAGAATGTGACCTTTGCCGGAACCATTCCCTGCGCTGACTGCCGGGCCATGGACCTGACGGTTACGTTGTTCCAGGACAAGACGTTTCGCCTGAGGCGTGTCCTGACAGGGCTCAGGCAGGGCGGCAGCAGGACGGAGTATGATCTTGGCAGATGGAAAATAGTTGATGACCGCCTGATCCTGGATAACGGCGATCGTTGGCCTATGCAGTTCCGCTATATGACCGAAACGGAAATAAGGATGCTTGACCAGCGGGGGAACGAAATTGTCTCGAAGCTGGACTACAGTCTGCGGAAAATCCGGTTTGTCGATATTGTGCCGGGCCCTGTGGCACTCGACGGCTTGTTCAGCAAGGGGGGAGCTGCGTTTTCATTCAGGGAATGCAAGACCGGCAAACAGTATCCCCTGCTTTTCCAGTCCCGGAACACCGCTGTTGAACAGCAATATATGGAATTACGTTCCGGTTCCGGCAAACCGCTGCTTGCTACGTTAAAAGGGAGTTTTGTCATGAGGAAACCCCAGGCCGGCGCTCCTCCCATGGAACATATCGTCGTTCAGCAGTTCGGTCGTTTCTGGCCGGGGGGCGACTGCAGGAGCCGCAGGAAATCGGCAGTGAAACTTACCGGCACGTACTGGAATGTGATTGACATCACCGGTATCGAGGATGTCATGAATACCGGCGGTAAATCGCCCTATCTTCTCCTTGCGCTCAACAGTAACAGCATCAAGGGATTTACCGGGTGCAACAGCCTTATGGGGCAGTACGCAAAAGCCCCTGCGTCAATTGCTTTTTCGAGGCTGGCCACCACCCGCATGGCTTGTCCGGGAAGTTCGCCTCGTATTGAAAAGGCGTTTCTCAACGCATTGAGAAATGCAGTTGCCTGGAAGATCACCGGAACGACGCTCGAGCTCTATGACAACGGGAGCCGGCTCTTGATGCGCCTCAAAGCAGGATGAACGGTTTCATGACCAGTTCGGGAACACTGAAGCGTTCTTGCCGGTTGTACCTAAAAAACTATTGAGTATATTCCGTTATGCATGGAACAACGCTACATCGTCTTCTAACCGGGCTGCTTCTTCTCTTGCAGGAAGAGGTATGTGGGGAAGGTGCGTTTTAAGATATTCCATCAACGAATATGTACGGCATTGAAAGCCACCTGCCTCGCAAGGGTTGGTGGCTTTTTCAGTTATGAGAGTGATAAAGAACAGAACAATGGCAGTCATGAACTTTGCAAAATATGCTGCGTATCCGGCAGTGGATATTCCGGATAGAACCTGGCCTGACAACAGAATTACAAAAGCGCCTTTCTGGTGCAGCATCGATTTAAGGGATGGCAACCAGGCGCTGCCTGTCCCTATGAGTGTCGAGGAGAAGCTCGATATGTTCCGGCTGCTTGTCGATATCGGTTTTAAAGAGATCGAAGTAGGGTTTCCTTCAGCCGCAGCAGTGGAATTTCAGTTTGTCAGAAAGCTGATCGAAGACGATCATATTCCTGATGATGTGACCATACAGGTGCTCACGCAGGCAAGGGAACATCTCATTCGCAAAACATTCGATGCTCTGGACGGGGTGAACAAGGCGATTGTTCACTTGTATAATTCAACGTCCGCCGTTCAGCGGGATGTTGTTTTCCGGATGGGCCGCGAAGAAGTAAAGAATATCGCCGTCAGAGGCACTCATCTGGTAAAAGAGCTGAAGGAAGCTTCCGGCAACGACGGGATCCGGTTCGAGTACAGCCCGGAGAGCTTTACCGGCACGGAGCTCGAATATGCTCTCGACGTGACTCACGCTGTTATGGACGCCTGGGGGGCGTCGCCTGATAAGCCGGTGATCATCAATCTGCCCTCTACCGTGGAAATGTCGACACCCAACATTTTCGCAGACAGGATCGAATGGTTCTGCCGGAACATCCGGAACCGTCAGAGTGCCCTGATCAGCGTGCATACCCATAATGACCGGGGAACCGCTGTCGCTTCTGCCGAACTTGCCGTAATGGCAGGCGCCGATCGTGTTGAAGGGGCGCTTTTCGGTAACGGCGAGCGCTGCGGCAACATGGATATTGTCACCATGGCGTTGAACCTCTGCACGCAGGGAGTCGATCCCGAGCTCGATTTTTCAGACCTGAACACTATCCGCGACGTTTACTGCCGCAGTACCCGGATGAGTGTACATCCGCGGCAGCCCTATTCGGGGGAACTTGTCTATACGGCGTTTTCAGGTTCACATCAGGATGCGATCAATAAAGGCATGAAAGCCCGGTCCGCAGACGGTTTGTGGAACGTCCCCTATCTGCCGATCGATCCCGAGGACGTCGGCTGCTCCTACAAGGCCATTGTAAGGATCAACAGCCAGTCCGGAAAGGGAGGCGTTGCCTACATCATGGAAAATGAGCACGGTTACGAAATCCCGAAATGGATGCAGCCGTCGTTCGGTGCCGTTGTACAGTCGAAAGTCGACCGTGAAGGCAGGGAGCTTCTGCCCAGGGAGATCCATGATCTGTTTCATCATGAATATATCCGGATTCATGAGCCGTATGCGATCCATAAATGCACGATCTCCTGGGAAGACAGTGAGCCTGAACGGGATGACGAAGTGGCAACGACCATTGAGTGCCTGCTCCGGCAGGGCGATAAAGATATTGCGTTCGAGGCTAGGGGGAACGGTCCTGTCGATGCGTTTGTCCGCGGTGTACTCGGACATACCGGGCTTGATTTCGCTGTCGATGAGTATGCGGAACATTCCATCGGTCACGGAAACGATGCAAAAGCGATTGCCTATATAAAAATCAGGAGCGCCGGAAGAGAGGATTCCTTTGGAGCGGGTATCGACTCCAATATCAGTCTTGCCTCGATCAAGGCCGTGCTTAGTGCGATGAACAGACTGTAGGGCACCTTTTTTTATTTATTACGCGCTCCAATTGCATCGTTGATCGGTGCTCGAAATCCTCATGTACTTCGTGTACACTCCGGTTTCTCCGCTCCGTTCGCCTTGCACTTGAACCGCTCATGACAATAAAAAGAGGTGCCCGGAATTCAATAAATGCTTCCTCGGCGCATTTCCATTATGTCAGGCGGCCGTCTTTTCTTTTGACAACTCAACGATTCAACAAATCAACAGTTCAACGTTTTCTTATATATTTCTAAATCGAAATAATTTCCGTTTACAGGATGGAAGTACTGCTTGAAAAGCTCAGGGAGGCGGGATGTAAGGTTACGCCGCGCCGAAAAGCAATTATCGATCTTTTTCTGAAAAAAGGCGGTGCGCTCTCGCCACAGGAGGTCCATGGTTTTCTGAAAGAAACAATCGGGCAATGCGGGTTGCCGGGGGTATACCGGAACCTCGAGACCATGACCGGATGCGGGATTCTTTTCAGGATCGTTACCTTTGGCGGCGGGAAGCGGTACGCGCTGTGCATGGCAGACGACGATGCGGAAGGTCATCACCACCATATTGTCTGTGTCTCATGCGGGAAGGTCGGCAACGTTGTAGACTGTCAGTATCGTGAGGGGATGAACATCGACGGATTTCGGATCGTCAGCCATCTCGTTCAATTGAATGGATTATGTGAGTCATGTGTAACGGAAAAAACAGGAGAAAACAGGAAATGAAAAGGAAAAAGGTTTTTTGGAAAGCGATGATCTTGCTCCTTGCCATGATCATTCCTCATTTTTCCGGTGAAGTGATGGGGAAGGAGGTGAATAACAGGGATAATGTTGCTGTGCGTGTTGTAACGTCGATAGAGCCCCTTTCATTTTTTGTTAAAAGGGTCGGCGGAGAGCATGTCGATGTCACGGTCATGGTGCCGCCGGGAGCAAACCCGCATACCTATGATCCGAAACCGTCACAAATGGTCTTCCTTGGCGATGCGCAGATCTTTGTCGAGGCGGGATCGGGCATCGAGTTCGAGCTTGACTGGATGAAGAAGTTCCGTGATCTCAACCCGAAGATGGTTATCTGCAATGCATCAAAGGGTTTTGTTCCGCTTTCCATGCCGTCTCACAGCTCCGGCCACGATCATGCTCATGACCATTCGCACGGCCATTCCCATGGTCATGAAGGGCACACCGATCCGCATTTCTGGCTCTCTCCGAAAAACGGTGCGCTTGCCGCAGCGAACATTGAAAAAGTGCTGGCGTCGGTCGATCCTTCCAATGCGGCTGCATACGCACAAAACCGGAAGGCGCTCGAAGGCGCCCTCGAAGCCTTGTCTGTAGAGATTTCCGGGACGCTTGCGGACATGAAAAACAGGGCCTTCATGGTGTTTCACCCGGCATGGGGGTATTTTGCCGACGAGTTCAACCTTCGCCAGATCGCGGTCGAGAGAGATGGAAAAGAGATGACTCCTCAATCATTAAGCGAGGTTATCCGGGAAGCAAAAAAGCTCGGTATCCGGGTTGTTTTTGTATCACCGGCGTTCAGCTCTCTTCAGGCCGAAACCATCGCCCGTGAAATCGGGGGAGTTACAGCAACGGCCGACCCCCTCTCCGGTAAGTATATTGAAAACCTGAGACGCGTCGCCGACGCTTTTGCGGAGAGTATGCGATGACGTCTCCAGTTGTGACACTGAAGGGCATCTCGGTTAGTATCGAAGGGGCGAAAATTCTCGAAGGACTTTCACTGGATGTTCATGAAAACGAGTTTTTCGGGATCGTGGGACCGAACGGCGGCGGGAAAACGACGCTCTTGCGAGTGATACTCGGTTTGCAGAAGCCGACATCGGGGCGTGTTACGGTTTTCGGCAAAGAGCCGCTTCTGTCAAGAAAAAAAGTGGGGTATGTTCCACAGCATGCTTCTTTTTCAAGGGATTTTCCCATATCCGTCGGCGATGCCGTTCTTATGGGCCGCCTGTCGAGAAAGAAGTTGTTCCGGCATTATAATCAAGAGGACAGGACTGTGGTTGAAGAGGCCCTTCAGACTGTCGGCATGGCAGGGTTGAAAGAGCACCATGTCGGCGGACTGTCCGGGGGTGAATTGCAGCGGATGCTGATAGCAAGAGCCCTTGTGGGTCAGCCGGCACTGCTCTTGCTCGACGAGCCGACGGCAAGTATCGATCCGGTTATGAAAACAACCATTTATGACCTGCTCGACACACTGAAAGATGACATGACGATCATTCTGGTAACCCATGACACAGGAACGGTCAGCAAACATGTTTCGCGTGTTGCCTGTTTGAACTGCAGGGCTGCGATAAAAACCAGGGAGCATATAACGCATGAGGAGCTGTCCGATACCTACCGTTATCCGGTAACTATGGTGAAACACGGGCCTCCTGACCAGCGCCCTGTAACCGGGAATGACGCGTGATTGATATTCTTCAATACGAGTTTATGCAGCACGCCGTATGGGCTGCTTTTCTTGCAAGTATAGCTTGCGGTGTTATCGGTACCTATGTCGTTGTCCGGAAGATCGGCTTTATCAGTGGCGGCATAGCGCATGCTGCATTCGGCGGGATAGGGGTCGGGTATTACTTTGGAATCAATCCTCTCCTCGGCCTGATTCCATTCAGCTTGCTCTCAGCCCTCGGCATAGGTCTCCTCAGCAAAAAGGGAAAAGTAGCAGAAGATACCGCCATCGGGGCATTCTGGGCAGCGGGGATGGCTGTAGGTGTTGTGTTTATCGGTCTCGCGCCGGGATATGCGCCCGATCTTTTCAGTTATCTGTTTGGAAGCATACTTACTGTTCCCTCATCCGATTTACTGATGATCGCAGGCCTTGATGTGCTGATCCTTCTTGTTGTCGCGCTTTTTTTCAATGAGTTCCTGGCGACATCGTTTGACGAGGAGTATGCCGAGGTATCCGGTATAAGGACAACCATGCTCTATCTTGTTCTGCTTTGTCTGATCGCCCTGACGGTGGTTGTTCTCGTCAGGGTTGTCGGTATCGTGATGGTTATAGCCCTTCTGACCATTCCCCCGGCAATTGCCCGCAATTTCAGCAGAAACATTCTGACTATGATGGTTGCCTCATCGCTTCTGTGCCTGCTGTTCATGCTTGCAGGGCTCTGGCTTTCCTATCTCTTCAACGTCGCTTCGGGGGCAATGATCATTTTGCTGGCGGCTGCGGTATTCATGATAACAGCAGCAGGAAGACGGCTGCTCGGGAGGACATAATACAACGAGTTCCCTTGCGTATAACAGGGCCATACCCGGCTTTTCGGATTGACTTTGATGATTCTCCTGAATTGTGCATATTTTTTAAAGTAATCAGAACGCAATGCAACGCCGTTCCCATGAGAAACCCTGATATTTCCCCTTCCGACATGCTGGAGAATGAAAAGGGTTTTTCCCTGCCGACAAAGCAATATTCCATACCGGATATCGATATCAATTTGCAGCCGATCCGCTCATTCAAGGACCTTTTCCATCTCAAGGCCTTGACCAGAAGCATTCGTGCACCTATCGTAAAAAATATTTTTTCAGCGAGAGTTATCAATCTTCGTTCGATAGAGGCCCTCAAGAACGCGCGGCGCTCTCTGGAGGACGTTTATTTCAGGGATTACGATACCAGCATGATCCAGATAGACGATCTGCATTCCATCAATGTGGATCTTTCCTATGAAATCAGGGAACTGAAAAAAGACACGTACTATCTCGAGCATGGTGAAGACTACTTCATCGATTATCTCAGCAAGCTGTATAACAAGTTTGATCAGCATGTCTCAAAAGGGCTCGAGTTCCTCGACAATCTCAACTTCAACTGCTTTATTACCGACAGGGACGGTACCACCAACAACTATTGCGGCCACTACCGGTCATCGATCCAGCCGGTTTACAACGCGGTTTTTCTTTCACGATTTGCAAGTCTGTGTACAGAAAACCCGATTTTCATCACGTCGGCCCCCCTGAAAAACTTCGGGATTGTCGATGTGTCGGTCAATCCTGACAACGTCTTTATCTACGCCGGTTCAAAAGGCCGGGAATTTCTCGACCTCGATCTTGTTGAAAACCGGTCGTTTATCGACCCAATGAAGCAGACCAGGCTCGATGAGCTCGTTTCATGTGTTGGAGAGCTCGAAAAACAGGAGGAATTCGAAAAGTTTTTTTATGTCGGTTCCGGGCTCCAGGTGAAGTTCGGGCAGTTGACCATCGCACGGCAGGATGTCTCCAATTCCATATCCGAGGAAGAGTCCCTCAATCTGCTGCAGAGTGTCAGCGATATCGTGCGTGACATCGATCCGGAGGGTTCGGTGTTCAGGATTCTCGATACAGGGAAGGATATCGAGATTATTCTTACGGTCGACGGGCAGAACGGTTCAAAGGATTTCGACAAGGGAGACGGCCTGAAGTTTATCGACAACCGTCTCAACCTCCGTCTGGACAGGGGCCCTCATCTTGTCTGCGGCGATACAGCGTCGGATATACCCATGCTTGAAGCGGTTCTGGAATATACCGATGACGTATATGCCATTTTTGTAACAAGGGACACGGAACTTGCCCAAAAAGTCCTCACTATCTGCCCCAATACGCTGATTGTCCCAAGTCCGGATATTCTTCTTACCGTTCTCGGCGTGGCGGCGTTGACGATAAAGCGGAAAAAGGGCCGCAGGGCGTCAGGTATATTTATCTGAACGCCTGTCAGGTAAACAGCCACCAGTAAAAAACGACATAACCCAGAAGAAGGATCGTTCCCGAAGTGCGGCCGATCTTGTTGCGCTTGAAGCTCATGGGGAACAGTACGAGCCCGAAAAGGATCATGATGATATATTCCGCGTGCGGGAAGCGGGGCAGCCCGGCGATTCCGGGGGCAAGCGGTTCGAGGACTGAAAGCGGTTTGGCGAGACCGACTCCCCCAAGCACGAAAAGAATGTTGAAGACGTTGCTGCCGATGATGTTGCCGACCGAGATTTCGCTCTGTTTTCTGACTGCGGCCACGATCGAGGTCGCCAGTTCGGGCAGCGATGTCCCCAGTGCGACAATTGACAGGCCGATGTAGAGTTTCGGAATGTTGAACTGAACGGCAACCCACACTGAGCTCTTGACAAAAGACCACGCCCCAAGGGAAAGGAGGGCGCTGCCGGCAGCAACCAGGACGATGTTGGCGAGCAGGGAGCGTTTATTCGTATTCTCCCCTACTTCTTCGAAGGTATCCTCCACCATTTCAGGTGTTTTATAGAGGGCGAAAAGATAACCGAAAAGCAGGAGCAGCAGCAGGCCGCCTTCAAGCCTCGAAATCGAGCCGTCAAGCGAGACCACGTAGAGCAGGATGGAGATACCGAAGAGAAAGAACAACTGGTTTCGAATACGCTGGAACGCAATGTGTATAGGAAAAACCAGGGCGCTCAAACCGAGAATAAGCCCGATGTTGGTGATGTTGCTGCCGATGATGTTGCCCAGGGATATCGTTGAGGAGCCTTCAACGACGTTGGCGAAAAAGCTGACGACGAATTCAGGCATGGATGTGCCGTACGCCACGATCGTCAGACCGATGACAAACGGTTTTACTCCGTACTGCATGGCGAGGTTGCTGCCCCCTTTCACCAGCCACTCCGCCCCGAGGTACAGAAGGTAGGCGCTCAAAAGCAGGGCAAGGATGTTGCCGGGAAGGCCGATCAGATTTGTATAGTCCGGAATCGCCATTGTCTTGGTATCGGATGATGGTGCAGTAGGGTTGATAAAACCGGAGTATAGTATAAGTTTAAAAAATCATAAATTGAAAGGTGTTGCACTTCAGGTTTCACTCGTCCGGATTTCCTGTAGGCGGGCCGGATACTTGATTCTCTCTTGACAGGCAGCTTGTACAGTGAGGCAGTGCTATTGATCTCAATACCGGTTTATGAGCGGGTTTCTTGAGGTGCGCGGCAACCTTGAAGTTTGTTAACCGCTGGACAGATTGCGATGAAACCGATAGTGTATTTTATAGGGGCTGGGCTCTGTATACTGCTCTCGATATATGTTTTTCTTTTCGGTACCTGGGCCAACCATGAGATCATGGCTGTTTTTGTCGGATTGTGGGCTCCCACAATCATCGGAATCGGTATTTTCAATACGCTCCTGAGCATTCTCGACGAGATGTGCTGCGCGCATCGCCGTATCGAGGATCGTCAGACAAAGCAGGATTAGCGTCAGTTTCGGGGACGGTTATGCAGGAACGTTACGCGGCACTGCTGCTTGTCGGTGCGGGAGGGTTTGTCGGCGCTCTTCTTCGCTACCTCGTCACGCTTGCCATACCGTTTATCGGAACAGGTTTTCCTTTCGCCACTTTTTCTGTCAACCTTGCCGGATGCTTCGTGATCGGGGTTGTCAGTGAACTGTCGGTTACCACGTCGCTGGTATCCCCTGAACTGCGTTTGCTGCTCGCTACCGGTTTCTGCGGTGGTTTTACGACGTTCTCGTCATACATGTATGAAATAATGGCACTCCTGCGTGACGGAGAACTGCTTTATGTATCACTGTACCTGTTGGGGAGCGTTATCGGCGGGATCGTCTGTTTGTATCTGGGGATGCAGGCGGCGAGGGTGTGGGGGTAGGCCCACTTTGTGGGCAGTCTCCAGTTTGCAGCAGGCAGTTTTCAGTGGGCAGTTTGCAGTCGGTGGTCGGCGTGGGAAAGTGTTATGTGTTGGGTTTTGTTAGTAATGAGCAACAACAGCGGATTCATGGATATACGGTTTGAAAAAAAGGTGCGGTTGCGGATGTATGTGGGCGAACAGGTCAAGTATCATCACCGTCCGCTCTATGAAGCGGTTATTGCACGGGCGCGGGATGAAGGGCTTGCCGGGGCGACTGTTTTCAGGGGCATTCTTTCCTTCGGGATGAGCGGCCGGGTACATTCATCGAAAATTCTCGAGTTGTCACAGGATCTGCCGATGGTGATCGAGATTGTGGAAGGTGAGGCGAAAATCGAGGGTTTTCTGCGGGTTCTGGCTGCGCTTGTAGAGGAATCGGAAGCGCATGTTCATCTGACCCGTGAAGCCGTTGAATCGGCTGTTGTCAGGCAGGGGGAGTGATTTCTTCAGGTGTTCAGGAAAATATCGGGGATTAAAAAAAGCGGGAACCGCATGAGACGATTCCCGCTTTTCTTTTTTCTCTCTTGTGAGCCTCATGCTTCAGCAGCCTGAAGGGCGACGTAGTTGGCCTTGACGGTTTTTTCAAGGTCTTCGTCGGTCATGACTGCGCTGGTGAACATCGCCTCGAACTGCGACGGGGCGAGGTAAATGCCCTCTTCGAGCATGGCATGGAAATACTTTCCATACTTTTTGAGGTCCGATGTGACCGCTGTATCGTAATCGGTGACCGTTGCATCGGTGAAGAAAAGGCAGGCCATCGAGCCCATGCGGTTCTGGGTGTAGTTGAGGCCGAGTTTGTTGAGGTTGTCACGGAATCCTTCCTCGAGGAACGCAGCCTTGCGTTCGAGCTCCGGGTAAGGATTTTCGTCGCGAAGGATCTTGAGGGTTTCCAGTCCGGCAGTCAGGGCAAGCGGGTTGCCAGAAAGGGTGCCTGCCTGGTAGACATCGCCGATCGGGGCGACACGCTCCATGATCTCACGTTTCCCGCCGAACGCGCCGACCGGCAGGCCGCCGCCGATGATCTTGCCCATTGTGGTAAGGTCGGGAGTAATGCCGTAGCGTTCCTGGGCACCGCCGAGAGCGACGCGGAAGCCGCACATGACTTCGTCGAAAATCAGCACGATGCCTTCTTCGGTACACAGGTCGCGAAGCGCCTGGAGGAAAGCCGGGTTTGCCGGGATGACGCCGGTGTTTCCTGCGACGGGCTCGATGATGATAGCGGCGACATTGCCTTTGTTTTCATTGACCAGAAGCCTGACTGAATCGATGTCGTTGTATTTGGCGTTCAGCGTATCGTTTGCTGTTCCTTTCGTGACGCCCGGGCTGTCGGGAGCACCGAGGGTAAGCGCGCCGGAACCGGCTTTGATGAGAAAGCTGTCGCCGTGGCCGTGGTAGCAGCCTTCGAACTTGATGATCTTGTCGCGGCCGGTGTAGCCTCTTGCGAGACGAACGGCCGACATGGTTGCTTCGGTGCCGCTGTTGACCATGCGTACCATTTCAATCGACGGGACGATTTCAGAGAGAAGTTCGGCGATTTCGATTTCCATTTCTATCGGCGTGCCGAAACTGGTGCCGACTTTGGTGAGCGTCTCTTCCAGGGCCGCCGTAATTCTCGGATGCATGCTGCCGAGAATGAATGGACCCCACGACCCGACATAATCGAGGTAGGTGTTGCCGTCAACGTCGGTCATATAGGCGCCCTGGCCTTTAGCCATATAGATGGGGGTTCCGCCGACCGATTTAAATGCGCGTACCGGAGAGTTCACTCCGCCGGGAATAGTCTTTTTCGCTTGTTCGAAAAGTTCTGCTGATCTGGTTAATGTGGGCATATGTACCAATCCGGTTAAAGATTACAGGAAAACAAGACGGGTAAGTAACAGACATCAAAGATAGAAATCCTCGTTAAGATATAAAACCCCCCAACAGCATGAAATCGTGTGATAACCGTCTGTGCTTTTCCGCATTGCCCTTCAGGTTACCGCTGAGGGAGCGAGAGAATCTGATTGATGACCTTGCGGTTTTTTCCCGGAATGTTGTATTCGCTGTGAAAGGAACAATAGTGCTGCAGGATATCGCAAACACGCTGACAGTCATTCCTGCCGGCTTCGAGGCTGTCGATTGCCTCGGCATCGATTTTCCGAAGGGCACGCATAAGCAGGTACGCCCCGACCGGGATCGGTTTTCCTCCAGGAGGCGCTTGGCCTGCCGGGTTTTGCAGCATGACCCCGCCCGGATCGTCGAGAAAATAGAGCCTGGTTTCCGGTTCGGCTTCGAGCGTCGCCATGACAGGTTTCCCGGTCAGGACGCACTGTTTGATCGACGGCTCGAAGCCCATGCTTGAAACCAGCCTCATGAAAAACCAGGCCAGGACGGCATCGGTGTTTTGACGAGGTTTGCAGAGCGTCTCGACCGTTCGTGAAAGCGCATCGAACAGCCGGGGACTTTTTTCCTCGTTCCCGGTTGTGTTCCGCACAATATCGATAATCCGGTACAGTGTACTGAATCGGTCCAGGTCAGGCTCAGAAGCCATCGGACTGATGACGATACGTGCTTCCCTGACAGGGCTGAGGCTTCGGTTTCCCGTCCGGTACAGCACCACTTCGAGGAGGTTACCGGTGATGAAGAGTCCGGAAAGCCGGTTTTTTGGATTTCTTCCCCCTTTGAGGATTACCGATATCCGTCCGAAATCCCGGGTGTAGAGGGAGCAGATGGCCGACGTGTCGCGGTATTTTATTTCCTTGAGGACCAGCCCCCGGGTTTTGGCGAGCACGGTAAGGATTTTTTTAATTGGCAGAATAATTATATATACCTGAGCCTGCAGCGATCAGGCACGTAGAGGCTATTACAGAACAGTATACAAAATAATAACAGACAGATGGGTGCCTGCAACCGTGAGCGGATGCCCGATACAAGCGTAAGGAGGTAATGACAACATGCCAACCTATCATTATCGTTGCAAAGAGTGTGGCTATGAGAAGGATGTCTTTCAGCGCATGACCGATGACGCATTGACCACATGCCCGGAATGCAACGCGGAGGGATTTGAAAGGGTAATCAGTGCCGAAGGCGGTTTTCTTCTGAAAGGATCAGGGTTCCATAAAACCGATTACAGCCGGCAGACCTGCGAAAGCGCACCGTCAGGAGGTTGTCCCACAGGCAACTGCCCTCTCGCCAAGTAACTCCGGATTTTTTCATAGATCGAATACAAAAGAGGCTGTCTCAAAATCACTGCATGGCGCCTATCAGTCACCATAGATCAGTTACCAACAAATAGTCATGCCGCACCTGATGCGGCATCCATACTGACTTTGGCGGAGAGATGGATCCCCGGGTCAAGCCCGAGGATGACTATAAAAAGACAAAATGCATGACTTATGAAACAGCCTCCTATATTCTTTTCACTGAGAACTGAGAACCAAGAACTGAGAACTCATCGCATTGCTCCTCCAATTCCCTATTACCCATTACCTACTACCTAAAAAGCAGGTTTCTCATCAAAACGCAGTTTGAATCCGGGAAGGTTGATTTTGCTGCTGCCTCGTAACCGGTTCGGATACTGTTTCCCCTCGGTGTTGCCTGTTACAGCTATTCTGTTCAGTTGACCTTCAGAAAACGACATGGTTATCGTGTTGCCGCTGGCAAAATTGACGCCCGAGGGTGCATTGTCCGTATCGTATGAGTGGTACAGGCTCCTGGCCTGATTCTCGACCTGGACGCCGGAGAGTTCTTCACGGTCGTTCATGTCAAAGCGTATGGATTTTCCGCTGAGCTGGTTGTAAAGTTTTCTTTCCAGGTCCAATGTATCCCGGGCGATAAAGAACGCTTTCCCGTTGACAGTGATTGATTCGACGCGTTTTTTTTCTTCTTCTTCCCTGAGCTGCACCGTGATGCTGTCACCGCTGAGCTGGCGTTCATTCTGCCAGGCAATGGCTTTCTGGTACATGGTTATCCGGTCTTTATCCCTGTCGATATGGGCGCGTTCGGAAGACGTGACAAGGTCGCTTTCCAGCATTCTTCCACGGACATTGTTCCTGAGTTCGGCAATTCCCGTATCGGGATAATAGAGGGCTTTGTCACAGAAGACTTCCGTCTGCCGGTCGGTCATGAAGATATCTCCCCGCAATTCGACAACGCCGCTTTCAAGAAACTCCGTGGCCTTGTTGCAGGTAAGAAGAAAGTTGTCATGGGAAAAAACGACATTGCCTGAAACCGACCGGACCGGTTCGATCCTGCCGAATGGCGAGCGTTTCTCCCCACCCTCCAGCCGGTCAGCATGGCGCAAATATATTTTCTTTTTTTCGGCAAGGGCTTTATTATGATTCGGGGAAGCTGCAAGGAAAAGCAGTACCGAAAAAACAATACATGCAAGTGTCTTGACGCCGTTCATGGTGGAGCTGGATATGTTGACCTTGTTTGTGAAACAATGTAAAAAGGAATATGCTCGTGAAAAAGATACTTTTGGCTGCCGGTGACCGTCACGGTCTTTTAAAAGTGCTGCCGGTTTACAAAGCCTTGAGTGAACATGACCGGTATGACGCCGTTCTTGCTGCCGGTTCACCATTGCCGAAAGGCGAGCGGTCGGGAGAAGATCTGCCGGATCTTTTCGGTATGCATGGAGATATCGTGCCGATAGGAGGTGAGGGGATCTCACCCGTCGGCCGTACGGCTTCGGCGATGCAGGAGTTCGAGGAACTGCTGCTTGCAGAGCAGCCGGATTTTCTTCTGGTCGGCGGATACGACGATATTGCACTGTCGGCAGCCCTGGCGGCCTCAAAGCTTGGCTTTGCCGTTGCGCCGTTCGGAGCGGGAATGCGGGACTACAACCGAAATTCACAGGCGGAAATAAACCGCAAGATCATCGACACCGTTGCCGATATTCTCTTTGTCAGCGAGCACAGCGGCGAATACAACCTTATCAGCGAGGGATTCGACGAAGCGAGAATCTTTTTTGTGGGCGAACTGGCGATCGACAGCCTTGCTGCCGTGATAGAAAAAGTCAACAGCTCGACCGTGACCGGCGATTTCGGCATCGAGGAAAAAAAATATGTACTTTTCCTGCTCGACAATCCTGCTGCGTTTGACAGCGACACCGCTCTGAAGAGAGTGCTTCGTGTTGTCACTTCGGTTGCCAGGGATCACCAGGTTCTGGTACTCCTCGGCCCCGACGAAGGGACCATCATGCAGAAGCATGAAATGGGGGAAGATTTTACGACCGTGCCGGGTGTTCAGGTTCTTCCATTTCCGGGATACGTCGAACTGCTGCGCCTGGTGAAGGACGCCTTGTTCGTGCTTACCGACTCTACTCTTGCACAGGCCGAATCGACCGTGATGAAAGTTCCCTGCCTGACCATGCTGGACGATACAGCAAGCCCTGCAACCATCGAAATCGGCACCAATATCCTTGTCGGCGACAGGGAAGAAGATATCCTGCAGGCAATCAGCGAAGCCGATCTGGGCGAGATAGGGAAAAAGTCCAAAATACCTGAAAAATGGGACGGGGATGTCACCCGGCGGGTTATCGATGTGCTTGATAAGGTTTTGGAATAGTTGTTCGTGATTCGTGATTCGTGAATCGTGAATTGGTAGTAGGGAATGGGGAAAAGGAGAGACAGGAAAGGAGTAAGGAGGGATGTATAGGTAATAGGTAATGGGTAATTGGAGGAGCAATGCGATGAGTTCTCAGTTCTTGGTTCTCAGTGAAAAGAATATAGGGGCAACCCCCTGTGGTTGCCCGTGGTAGGCTGGAGGTTGATGATCGGAACAAAGGAATAAATGATTTCTGACTGTTAACTGTGAACTGCCTACTGAAGACTGTTACTCGGGGGTCGATAAAGACACGTCGGCAATTTTCAGTTAACAGTCGGCAAGAAAATGAATTTGTAGGGGCGAAAAATCTTTCGTCCGTTTCGATGGATATATAACCGTAAAGATTTGAACGTTCATGGATAAAGAAATGCTTGTCGGTACGTACCGGTTGCTTTCGTGGGAGAACCGGTTTGAGTCCGGGAGAACGGAGTATCCTCTTGGCAGGGATGCGAAAGGGATTATCGGGTATCTGGAAAACGGACAGATGTTCGTTCATATCATGGCGGCTGACCGTGAGCGGATTTCCGGCGATGATGCCGAGTTTGTTGCTGCGGCGATGACGCATCTTTCCTATACCGGGACGTACAGGATAGAGGGTGACGAAGTGATTCACGAGGTGCAGATATGTTCGTTCCCCAACTGGTCCGGGACCGATCAGCGTCGCCGCTGCCGGTTCGAGGACGGCAATCTCCTCCTGAGCGCCGGGGGGCTTTGTGTCGGTGACGAAGTTGCGACAGGGATTCTCGTCTGGCAGCCGATCGACAAGTAATCGGCCTTTAGTTGTGCATTTACATGATGTCGTTCCCTGGGGTCGGTCGTTCCGGGAGTACAGGGACATGTTCCTCCTCACCGATGACGATCTTGGCAAATCAATTCTCGGTTGCGGGGACGGCCCCGCATCATTCAATGCCGGGCTGACGAAAGCAGGCGGGTCGGTGATTTCGGTTGATCCCATCTACCGTTTCAGTGTCGACGAGATCCGCTCGCGGGTAAAAGACGTTTGTTCGGACATTGTCTCGGAAGTTTCGAAAACCCCCGACGATTTCATCTGGGAATCGATTCGCGATATCGATCATCTCGTACAGGTACGAATGGATGCAATGGCGCTGTTCTTTGCCGATTACGAACAGGGCAAAATGGAAGGCAGATACATCGATGCCTCACTTCCCGAGCTTCCCTTCAAAGACAAGGCATTCGATCTCGCCTTGTGTTCCCATTATCTTTTTCTCTACAGCAGCCATCTGAGTCTCGAACAGCATATTCGTTCAATGAACGAGCTGTGCCGTGTAGCCGATGAGGTGCGGGTCTATCCTCTGGTGACGCTTGAAAGCAAGCGATCGGAGTTTATCGGCCCGGTCGTGTCGGAACTGACGGATAACGGGCAGGATGTTTCGTTTCACAAGGCGAAGTACCGGTTTCAGAAAGGGGCGGAGGAGATGCTCATTGCGAAATAGCGAACGGTTTGATTTTTGGATTGTGCAAGATCCCTTGTCATTTTATAATGAATTAATCAAGGCGGGGGAGGATATTATGCCTTGGTACATGCCGTGAGGTGCCGGGTTCCTCTGCAATCGGTTGGATGGAGATCATGAATATCGAGCATCGCTTACCCTCTCTGTCGGAATACAACAAACTCAGAAGTGCTGTAGGTTGGGATGGCGCTGACGAACAGGCCGCCTCGGAGGCGTTGCGTCATTCCCTGTTTTCTGTTGTTGCCCTGGATGGCGACGCTGTCATCGGGTGCGGCCGTGTCGTTGGGGACGGCGGATTGTATTTCTACATCCAGGACCTGATCGTTCATCCCGACTATCAACACCGGGGTTGCGGTAAATTGCTGATGACCGAGTTGATGTCATTTGTCAAAAAGAAAGCCCGTTCCGGCGCTTTTATCGGGCTCATGGCGGCGGAAGGTCTCGGAAAGTATTATGAATCGTTCGGTTTCAGGGAACGTCATCCCAAGGCTCCCGGAATGTATCAGATAATCCGCTAAAAACACATGGCCGTCATGTTTTCAATGCTTTCGGGTTTTGCCTGAAGTCACAAAAGGAGGTTTTTATGAAGGATACGCTACAGTCCGGCATTGTTTTTGAACACAAGTTCATCGTACCGAAGACGAAAACGGTTCCGTCTCTTTATCCCGAATCGGAAGAATTCGTGTCGATGCCGGAAGTTTTTGCCACAGGCTATCTGGTTGGCTTTTTGGAGTGGACCTGCATCAAGGCAGTAAATCCCCATCTCGACTGGCCGAAAGAGCAAACTGTTGGAACGCATATCGATATCAGTCATGAAGCAGCAACGCCTCCCGGTCTCGAAGTTACGGCAACCGTCAAGCTGATCGAGGTTGATGGCCGAAAACTTGTTTTTGCTGTCGAAGCTCATGACAGTGCCGGTCTGATTTCAAAAGGGCGTCATGAGCGTTTTGTTATCAACCGGGAGAAGTTCGATAGGAAAGTCGCCGAAAAAAAGATGGGTAACGGGTAGCGCAACACATGATGGTGATTGAAAAAGCGAAGGAATCGGATGCCCGGCTGCTGCATGCGGTTGCCATATCGGCATTTGAGGATGATAGGAAATTCAAGCCGTCAAACGTCAGGCAGGAGGGCCCGCCGGGTCACGATAGTATTGAAACTCACAGGGAGTGGATGAGAGCGCACGATTATTTTAAATGTGTTCTTAACGGAAACATTGTCGGCGGCTGTATCGTGAAAGGCCATGTGGATTATTATGAACTCTTCGGGATTTTTCTGCACAAGGATTATATGGGAAAGGGAATCGGCAGCAGACTTTTACGTGAAGTGATGGGTCTATACCCGGAAAGTTCACATTGGTCACTTGAGACCCCGGATTATGCTCATCGAAACCACCGTTTCTATGAGAGCAACGGTTTTATTGCGCATGAGCGTTCAGCGCCTGATCAGGACCTCGGGTATGGTTTTGTCAAATACAGATATTTGGCAAAGGGTTAGGGTTGTTCAATTTGCTTTATGAGCATCCCTGGATGGATGTCAGTACTTTAGCGGATATGGGGTTGATAGAGAGACGTCTCGTGACCGAAGCTTTCTTTAGAAGACAACGCCTTTCGATTCTTGTCCTATGCTCGCATTACCTTTTTCTTTACAGCGGCTATGTGAGCCTCGAACAGCATATTCGTTCAATGACGGAGCTGTGCCGCGTGGCTGATGAGGTGCGGGTTTATCCTCTGGTGACGTTAGACGGCAAACGCTCGGCGCATATTGATCCGGTCGTGTTGGAACTGACGGACAATGGTCTGGAGGTTTCTTTTCACAAGGCGAAGTACCGGTTTCAGAAAGGGGCGGAGGAGATGATGGTTGTGAAGTAGATTGTTATTTGTAAGATGAGGGTATTACGTATTTTGAAATACTGGATACGTTTATGGTATCATACTGTTTCTCAATACATCTTATAATCCATAAGAGAAAATGCACGTTGAGGATATACTGAACAAGACACGATCAGGTGACGTACCTTCCAAAGATGACCTTGTCTTTCTTCTCAGTATGCCCCCGGATTCTGTCGATACATACATGGTCATGGCTGAAGCGGCCCGGATTTCTAAAGAGCTTTCCGGGAGGAAGGCGGAAGTTCATGCACAGTTCGCTCTCAACCTTGCGCCCTGTTCGGGCGATTGTCTTTTTTGCTCTTTTGCCAAAGTAAACGATGTCTTTCATGAGGCGACGGAACTGTCTGCCGAAGAGGCTGTTGCTTATGCACGCCAGTTTGAGGATGATGGTGCGAATGCTGTTTTCATGATGTCTACAGCCGGGTATCCGTTTGAGCGGTTTATCGAGGTGTCCGAAGAGGTGAGGAAGAACCTGAAACCGGAAACGACCATGGTTGCCAATGTTGGCGACCAGTCGCTACTGCATGCCAGGAGGCTCAAGGATGCGGGTTTTGCAGGCGTGTATCATGCACTGCGGCTGCGGGAGGGGACGGACAGTACGCTTTCGGCGGAAAAAAGGAAACGGAGTATCCGAAACTTTCTTGAAGCCGGTCTCGAGGTCGGGACGTGCGTCGAGCCTGTGGGGCCGGAACATACCAACGAGGAACTGGCAGAGATGATCGAGTTTACGGCTTCCTTCAATCCTGCGTTCAGCGGTGCTGCCAGACGTATTCCCATACCCGGAACAGAAATGGCAAAACGCGGCGTCATCAGCGAGCTGCGTATGGCCCAGATCGTGGCCGTTACCCGGCTGGGAATGCCCCGGACGGTGATGGGAAACTGCACGCACGAGCCGTGTACGCTTGGTGCGATCGCCGGGGCAAATCTCTTCTGGGCGGAAGTCGGCGCCAATCCGCGGGATGTGGAGGAAAAGACGGAAGAAGGCAGGGGCGGAACAGTCGGCCGTTGCCGGACTCTGTATCAGGAAAGCGACTGGGATGTATGGGACGGCCCGTCGCGTTATTACAACAAAGGCTGATCTGAAAATGAGCCTTAACTACACAAATCTACCTCATTGGCTGGAGAACAACCCGTTTTTCAGAACGCTTTTTTTATTGAGAAAGCTGTATCTGACAAAAACAAGGTTCACACATTATTCCCAATTTGCAGAGGACGTTTCTGTTGAGAGGATGTTCCCAAAGGGGTTCAAGGGTTTTTTTGTTGATGTCGGGTGTTTTCACCCTAAAAAATACAATAACACCTGGAGGCTTTACAGGAAGGGCTGGAGAGGGATCAATATCGATATCGACGCCATCAAAATTCAAGGCTTTAATCTGGTCAGGCCGAAAGACACCAATATTCAGTCAGCTGTTTCGAATACAGACGGAGAGATCGCCTACTGGTCCAGAGGTTTTTATTCACTGACCACCTCTCTTTCTGATTCTTTTGCGGTTGATAAAGAGAAGTATATTCAGAGAACTGTTCAATGTTCTCGATTGACAGACATAATAGACGGAACCGAGTATAAAGACAGGAACATAGATTTTCTTTCTGTTGATGCAGAGGGGCATGACCTGGAAGTTCTGGATTCGCTTGATTTTGAGCGGTATGATCCTACACTCATTGCAGTGGAAACACACAGCACTCTGTTCTCAGAGGTTGAAGGAACAGAGATTTATAGATTTCTTCTCGAAAAAGGATATTGCATGGTCGGCTGGTGCGGTTTAACGCTCCTGATGGTGAATCAGGCGTATCAAAGGACGCTGAAAGAGCCTCGCCGTTGAATGTTGTCGACAGATACGAAATTCCTCGAACGACACACCCCGGCATCTTCATAATCACATAAAGGCTTGCCATGACTCCGGAACAACTGTCGCAAACGCTCGTCGAGAGCGAAGGCCTTGCCTATAATCCGATTGCGGTCAAATTCATCGCCTCAGAGAGTGATCTTCCTGAAGGGATAAAAAAATTCGGAGAGTCTTCAGGAGAAACCAGACCGAGATCGTTTCTCTGTGCCATGTGGGGCGACTGCCTCAGGGGAGCGGGGCCTTTCTACACAACCAAGGAGCAGCAGATCTGCGGCGGCGGCGCCATATCTGCCGGGTTCGGAAGCCCTATGCCGCTCGAAGCAGCCGAGAAATTCATGATCGGTGACGGAAAGCTTTTCGGAAACATGGATGCTCTCCGATGCGCCCTGTCTTCGACAAAACCTTTTGAGGACGGCGAGTTCGAAGCAGAGATCGTCGGGCCGCTTGCAGCCATGAATGACGATACGCTACGGCCGGACGTTGTGCTGATTGTCTGCAAACCTCACCAGGGCCAGCATATCCTGCGGGCATACGATTTCGACAGCGGCGAACTGGTTCAGGGAATTGCCGGGGGATCGACCTGCGAGATGGTTTCGAGTTACGTGGTCAAAACCGGAAAGCCGACCTTTACGCTTGGAGACACCGGCGGCAACGCCGGTCTTGATCTTGCGCCCGATGAACTGATTGTTGCCTTTCCCTACGACAAACTTGCTATAGCAGTCCGGAATCTCCCACGGATATGCCGAACATCGAGCATGCACAAGCATACCATAGTGCATGAACGTTGAGAGGGTCTGAGGAGAAAAGCCCAGCGTTGCACTGTCAGGCTTTTGCGATATCTGTCTCAGTGGCGTAGCTTCGTATACTGAACACCTCGCATGCTTCATCCGGGGCCACGGCCTCAGTCCGGTCTCTGCCGCGGCTTCGGTGAAAACAAAACAATAAAAGATTCCCGTTATGCTGACAATTGAATGGCGAAATTCAATTGGTTTGATACAGAGAGATGATTGGGTGACGATCTATGGCGATGACGATATCTACAACAGTTATGAGTTTCATAAAGCAGTTGAAGATGCAAAGCTCGAAGGTGTCAGGCATACCTATCTTTGTGTTTTTGAGGATAATGATCTACTGGCGCTAATCCCGACATTTACGTATTCACTATCGCTTCTGGAATCAGAAAATGTCCTGGTCAAAAAGACCCTGGATTGTATAAAGAAATATTATAGACGCTTTTTGTCGATAAGGGTCTTTTGTCTGGGGATACCCCTGACAAACAATAAAGACTATATCGGGATACGAAGCGGTTTGTCTCAGGACAGGCAAGGCCTGCTGCTTTCCAGAGTTAAAGAGGAGGTTGTCGAAAAGTCAAAAGAGTTACACTGCAAAATTCTTCTGCTGAAAGATGTGACCTGGTCACGGCTTGATTATATGCAGCAATCTTTCCTGGAGTACCAGTACTTTGAAGCCCCCCCAAACGCTTATTTCCCGGTCATAGGGGAGTCTTTTTTCTCATTGACAAAATTGAAAAGCAAGCAGAGGAACAGGATCAAGGGGATACAGCGATCAATAGCCGATGAAAAACTGGAGTTCAAGTTGGAGTTTGACAAGGATCTTTCCGCCGAATTCTATGCATTGTATGATACGGTTTATCAGAAAAGTGAATATAAATTCATTCCGTTGAATGAGGGATTTTTTCACGCCTTGAAAGCAAGCCTCGGGGAACACTGTTTTTTTCTTCAAATATTCGATAAGGACGGCGTTCTTCGCTGTATGGTTCTGTTCCTGGATTCGAATGATGCGATGATCACAAAATACATCGGTCTGGATTATGAGTATGCCGACTGTTCGCTGTTGTATAACGCGTATATCCTGAAAAGCATTGAAATTGCAGAAAGCAGGAAAAAGACGCTGCTCTTGCTCGGGCAAACGGCCTATCATCCGAAAATCTCGTCAGGTGCAGTTCTGGAGCGGATGTATGTGGGGCTGAACAGCACCTCGTTTCTCTATAGATATCTGATAAAGTATTTTATGAAATTGCGCTATCCCCCGTTCAAGATCAGCCAGAAGTATGCCTATAAGGAAAAGGATGCACGTAGTATTGTTGAGTTTATGCATTCGAAAGGGATCGACGTGATTGAAAACACAAGTCAATCATAACAAAGCCATTTTACAAAAAAGAAAAAGGGGACGCTCACAAGTAAATAAACTTACAGCGGTGAGCGATCTGCTTTCACGATCAGGTTTATCGCCGCCGAAGAAACACCAAGAATACGTGCTGCTCCGGCATAGGTCATCCCAAGCTCCTGCACGAATTCCACAGCAAGCCGCTTACGCAACGCTGAACATTCCCGCATACGAGAACCATTCTGGATCGCCAGAATGTTTACACCCGCCTCCTCGCAAGCATTCCTGAGCCTTTTACTGGCTTCATCCTCCATCGATATCGAAGGCAACATCTCCTTTACCGCATCATCCACCTCTTGAAGAATTCCTTTTACAAAGTCGCCGCTTCCAAGAATCCGCTCATCGCTGAACTGCTTCTCCCCCCTTTGCCGCAGAGACTTCACCTCCGACCATCCACCTATCGAACGGATCAGGCCGCCCCCGGTTAGTTCCGGCTGTCGTCCTCTTCCGCTTTCAGATTCCACAAACTCGCGATACGTCTTCCGTGCCGAAAAATCCCGTTCCCCAAAGTATTCGAGCACATAATCCCGCTCCTGCCATTCATGCCGCACACGATTCATTACAACCGAGTGACCACTCCACGGGTAGCGGTCCAGCTCCTCAAGCGAGCCAACAAGTCCTGCGCGCAACGGGTTGAGATGAATGTAGCTGACCAGTCTGAGGAAGTAAGGCTTCTCTTCGCAAACGATCGATTTATACCGGTTCTGAAAAAGATGACCATGTCTCTGGTGCCTGCGATTATATCTACTTGCGTAGCCAGTCAACAGCTTGCGCATAAAGGTCGAAAGCCCTGCTTTCCCGCTTTTCAGCAAGATATGTGCATGATTCGTCATCAGCGCCCATGCAAATATGCTCGTTTCTGTTTCCGAAGCAACCTTCCCCATACGGGAGACAAAGAATCCCCGGTCTTCATCGTCGGCAACGATACTGTTCCCTTCAATCCCCCGGACCATAACGTGGTGCAATGTCCCGGGCGCATCAAGTCTCGCTCCCCGCGGCATAAGTTTATGTTATTGGGATTATGAACTTGCAATGTCTTGTCTGTATTTGAAATATAAGACGTTATGCTTATAAGTTGAAATATTTATGAGCGTCCCTTATTCCTGAATCAGGATGTTTTTTATTTATATTGTACACGATGCCGGTGTACACGTGCTGCACAAAATTAAATGCCAAACCGATTATGTTGAAGAATATAACCTTGAGCGCTGATGAGGAGCTGATAAGGAAGGCAAGGGAGAAAGCGCTGCGGGAACATACCACCCTGAACGCCTCTTTCCGGAAATGGCTTGAGAGCTATGTCAGCGCAGAAGCAAGAGCACGGAATTTTGATGACCTGATGCACTCGATGAGTTATGTTCAGGCAGGCAAAAAGTTCACCAGGGAGGAGATGAATGAGCGGTAAGTATTTCCTTGATACCAATGTTCTGGTTTATTCGTTTGATCCTTCAGTTCCTGCGAAACAGGCCGAAGCTGTTCGTTTGATCAAAGCTGCTCTCTATGACGGCAAGGGACTGATCAGTTCACAGGTCATTCAGGAATTCATCACTGTTGCGATAAAAAAATTTGATATTCCAATGTCACTGCATGATAGCCGGAAATATCTCGACACGGTTCTTTCAGGGCTTTGCAGGGTTTTTATGAGCATCGACCTCTACAGATCGGCACTTGATATCATGGAGCGTTGGGGGTACAGTTTGTATGATTCGCTGATTATCGCTGCGGCCCTGCAAGCGGATTGTGACATTCTTTATTCTGAAGACCTGCACCATCATCAGAAAATACGCGGACTAACCATTGTCGATCCTTTTCGGCCCTGAAGGATTTCTCGATGATGATACATTGAAATTTGATTATGTGCAGGAAGCGATGAAATCAGGGGTTATTGCTACTCTAACCAATAGCAGCCTGAGGGAGGTATGACAGTTTAGCTGGGTTGTGAACTGATATTTTTCTGCTAAAACAGTTCAACAAATCAACAGTTCAACATCTCCTGTCAATATTCTTTGCTCACCAGCAACTCCGGATCGACGCTGGTGCCATACAGGTACGTTCCCCAGTGGAGGTGCGGGCCGGTGGAGATGCCGGTGCTGCCGACGGTGCCGAGCGTGTCGCCTTTCTTCAACATATCACCTTCGTTGACGCTGATCGTGTGCAGGTGCATGTAGATCGAGGTGAGTCCCTGGCCGTGGTCGATGACGACCGTGTTGCCGTGGACGTGGAAACGGTTCGACTCAAAGCCGGTGAGAACGACCTTTCCGTCTGCAGGGCTTGAGACCGGGGTGCCTCGGGGAACGGCGATATCGAGGCCTTTATGATAACTCGAAACGGGTGCGCCGTTGTAAGAGCGTTTGACGCCGAACGGGCTCGATTTTCTGCCGTCACAGGGATAGCTGAAGGTGCCCGACCAGAGCTTTGTGTCGCTGAGGGTGCGCAATGCCGCTTTCACCTGTGCTTTTTCCTCCTTTGTCGCTTTCAGGCTGTTGGTTTTCTTGTCGAGCCAGATTTTCTGGACCGGAAGGTTGTTCGCCTCGATTCCGACCGGAATTTTCTGTTCCCATTTTCCTTTTTTTACCAGAAATGCGTAGCTGCCGGGCCTGGTCATGTTTTCAACCGGAACGAGAGCCCGGTAGCTGCCGTTATCCTGCCGGAACATGGTAAAATGTTCCTCCTTGAACCGGAGGTCGGGTGCTGATGATATGCCCGTTACTGTTGCGACAAAGAACTCTCCCTGCATTTTGGTTGTCGCATCGAGCATGAAATCCGGGGTCGGACGCTCGGAGGCTTCAGAGGGCATTCCGGCAACTATGCTGAGAAGCAGGATAAAAGGGATGATGAATGCTCTTTGTGCCATGGTGCATCGCAATGTTTTTGCATGCTGTTTTTTACAAGGTGATCGGGAGTTCATGCGATAGCTTAAGGTTCTGATCGTATACCTTCAGCAAGTCTCCGTCGAGTTCGATCATGCCGCAGGAATAATGCGGCGGTTCGTTCCGCTTGATGAAGGGCGGCATGGTCATGAAGTGAATGCCGTATCGCTGGAAATAGGCGCCGCGGTGCAGGTGGCCGGTGAAGCAGGCGACGATGTTCTTATAGCGGCAGAGCACATCCGTCACTTCGTCATGGTTCCACAGGAGTCCGTGCGGTTCGTCGGACGTTTCCTTGAGCAGCGGGAAATGGCAGAACATGACAACTTTTTCTCCAGCGTTGCGTGCAGATTCGAGCTGCTGTTCGAGCCAGTGGATCTGCCGTTCTCCCACGGCCCCGCAATAGAGGGTCGCCCAGGGGTCCTGGTCCAGAAGTTTTTTTCTCCTTCTGTCGGAAAGCAGAAGCGGGTGCGATTCGGGGTTGATATCCATGCCGTGCAGCACCACAAAGCGGATAGTGCCCCAGCGGAAAGTGTAATATGGCGATTTAACACCGGTTTCCTTCAGGTAAAGGTTGATGGGAGCTCCGAGGCAGTGGTTTCCGGCAACGTGATAGAGTTTTCCGGGATACTCGCGGAGAATCGCAGCGACACCTTTCAGGTTGTCGACAGCTTCAGGCCCTTTGCCGTCGATGAGATCGCCCAGCTGGACGGCAAAGGCCGTGTTGTTCTGCTGCCAGAACGAAAAGCAGTCATGCAGGTCACTGCGTTCAGCCTCCCGGTCGCCGTTCCCATAGTGGATATCGGTGATGATACCGAACCTGAGCGGAGAGTGTGACATTGTCTACTGTGATTTTGAATGTCCGGGCACGTCAGTGAATTTGTTGCGTGCTTCAATTGCTGAATTCCGACAGATACTTCTCCATAAAATCGTCGATATCACCGTCAAGCACGGTTTCTATGTCGTGCCGTTCATGGTTCGTGCGGTGGTCCTTGATCCTTCGGTCGTCCATGACGTAGCTTCGGATCTGACTGCCCCACTCGATTTTCTTTTTCTTGCCCTCAACTTCCTGTTTACGGGCCTCTTCTTCTTCACGCTGCTTCTGGTAAAGCTGAGCCCGGAGCATTTTCATCGCGCGTTCCCTGTTCTGGAACTGTGAGCGTTCCTGCTGGCAGGATACGACGATGCCGGAAGGAACATGCTTGATCCGTACGGCGGTTTCCACCTTGTTGACGTTCTGTCCTCCTTTTCCGCCGCTGCGGAAGGTCGAAAGTTCGAGGTCTTCCTTCCGGATATCGATCTCGGCATCGGGCGGCGCTTCCGGATAGGTGAAAACGCTTGCAAAGGAGGTGTGCCGCCTGGCGTTCGAGTCGAAAGGCGACACCCGGACGAGCCGGTGAACGCCGTTTTCTGCTTTCAAATAACCGTATGCATACGGTCCCTGGATCTCCAGGGTCGCTGTCTTGATCCCGGCACCCTCTCCTTCCTGGTAGTCGTCGGTGTAGACCTTGAATCCTTTGCGCTCAGCCCATCGCATGTACATCCTGTAGAGCATTTCGGCCCAGTCCTGGGCTTCCGTTCCCCCGGCACCTGCATGTATGGCTATCAGCGCGTTGCCCGAATCGTCTTTTCCCGAGAGCATGTTCTTGAACTCGATCGCCGTGATATCCTGTTCTATGGCGTCGAGCCGGGAGTCGATTCCTTCCGCAAGGGATTCGTCATCCAGTTCCTCGGCGATTGCCAGTTCTTCTTCGAGTTCGGTGCTTTCGCTTTCGATTTTCCGGAAGCCGTCCGTCCAGACCTTGTGCTCGCTTATTTCGGCAAGGATCTTCTGCGCTTCCTGCTGGTTGTCCCAGAAGTTCTCCTCGGCGGTTATCTGCTCGAGCTCTCCTGTTTTCTGTAGCCGTTCGTCAACGTCAAAGATACCCCCGTAACTGTTCTATACGCTGGCGGATTTCGTGCAGGCGTTCTTTCTCAGGTTCAAACATTGTTTTTCTCCGGATTATGTGTCTGCAAGCGGGGTTTGCATCAAGGGGAATCAATCCTAAAAAATGATTTTTTTCACATAATGCAAACGCAACTTTTCCCTATTTTGCATCAGTTTACAACAGCTATACCCTTTTTCCAATGAGTCACACGTTTTATCAGCGCGATCCCATAGTAAATACCGGCACTTTCGATGGACGGAGAAGAGTCATTATCGAGGGCGTTTCGCCCGAGATCGATGACGGCCGTTTCCCCGCAAAAAAGGTAACCGGGGAAAAGGCTCGTGTCACGGCGGATATTTTTCCTGACGGGGCCGATATCGTTCGTGCCGAACTCTGTTTCAGGGTGAAGTCAAGAGAGGAATGGACGCGTGTTCCGATGACGCCGATGGTCAACGACCGGTGGGAGGGAAAATTTACTGTCGGTGATCCCGGCTTGTGGGAGTTCACCATCGAGGCATGGGTCGATCATTTCGAAACATGGAGAAGGGGGCTGAAAAAGAAAATCGACGCCGGCCAGGATGTGTCGCTCGAGCTGCGGACAGGTGCCGGTTTAACAGAACGTGCGGCAACGCGCGCTTCCGGCAGGGATGCTGAACGGATGAGGGAACTTGCTTCGGTCATGACGACCGGAGATGCGGCTGTCGCTCAGTCTGCCGCTCTGTGCAGCGAGCTTGACGAGCTGATGTGCCGCTATCCCGACAAGGCGTTTGCGACGCGCTACGACAGGATTCTCGAACTTATAGTCGACCAGAAGAAGGCCGGGTTCAGCACATGGTACGAGCTGTTTCCCCGATCCTGGTCCCAGGAGCCCGGAAAGCACGGTACCTTCAAGGATTGCGAACGGATGCTGCCGCTTCTTGCGCGGATGGGTTTCGATGTCCTCTATCTTCCGCCTGTTCACCCCATCGGCATAACGAAGCGAAAAGGCAGGAACAATACGCTTGTTGCACTGCCTGACGACCCGGGAAGCTGCTGGGCGATAGGTGCACGTGAAGGAGGGCACAAGGCGGTTCACCCCGAGCTGGGGACCGTCGATGAGTTCGAGGCGTTTGTCAGTAAAGCAGCCGAGCACGGTGTTTCGGTTGCAATGGATATTGCGTTTCAGTGTTCACCCGACCATCCCTGGGTGAAAGAGCACCCGCAGTGGTTCAAATGGCGTCCGGACGGCACGGTGCAGTTTGCCGAGAATCCGCCGAAGAAATACGAGGATATCCTTCCGATCGATTTTGAATCCGACGACTGGGAGAACCTGTGGATCGAGCTTAAAAGCGTCATGCTGTTCTGGATGGAAAAAGGGGTCAGGATCTTCAGGGTCGACAATCCGCACACCAAGGGGTTCCGTTTCTGGGACTGGGCGATCAGCGATATTACCAAAATCTATCCCGACGCGGTTTTTCTGGCAGAGGCGTTCACCCGTCCGAAAGTCATGGCGCGGCTTGCCAAGGGAGGATTCAACCAGTCCTACACCTACTTTACCTGGAGGAACACCAAAAAAGACCTGCAGGAGTACCTCACGGAGCTGACCACGACGGAACTCAATGAATACATGAGGCCCAATTTCTGGCCGAATACGCCTGACATCCTGCATGAAGAGCTGCAGGCAGGTCACCGTTCGACGTTCATCACACGGCTCGTTCTCGCAGCAACGCTTTCCTCCAACTACGGCATGTACGGTCCCGCCTACGAACTCTGCGAGCATGTTCCGGTCAGAAAAGGGAAGGAAGAGTATCTCGATTCGGAAAAGTACGAGATCAAGCAGTGGGATATGGACCGTCCGGGCAACATCCGGGCGGAGATAACCGAAATCAACCGGATTCGCAGGGAAAATCCGGCTTTGCAGCAGACCGCCAACATATCATTTGTTCGTGTCGATGCCGGGGAGGGCCGTGAGCACGATCTGCTCATGGCGTATGTGAAACGATCACCGGAGGACGGCAACATCATCCTGACCGTCGTCAATCTCGATCCGCTGAACACGCAAGCCGGCTGGCTGCGTTTTCCGCTCGAACAGTTCGAACTGCCGCACACCCATCGTTTCAGGGTCGAGGACCTCATGAGTGCCCGGACCTTTGAATGGGACGGGGAATGGAATTTTGTCGAGCTGAATCCCCAGGCGATACCGGCTCATATTTTCAAGGTGAATCTTCATCCGTAACAACAAACAACAGATTGCAATCAACGGTCCTCCTGTTCTTAACAAGAAGGCACCTGTATCATAGTCACTATCATTATCTTTCCACATGCCGCGAGTTCCTGAAGCCTACCAGCCTGAACCTCTCTGGTACAAAGACGCCATCATCTACGAAGCGCACGTCAAAACCTTTCATGACAGCAACAATGACGGGATCGGTGATTTCGAAGGATTACGCCAGAAGCTCCCCTATCTCGAAAGCCTCGGTATCACCGCGATCTGGCTGCTGCCGTTTTATCCCTCGCCGCTGAAAGACGACGGGTACGATATTGCCGATTACATGGATGTCAATCCGGATTACGGCACCATCGAGGACTTCAAAGCATTCCTCGATGACGCTCACGGGCTGGGATTGAAAGTCATCACCGAGCTGGTCATCAATCATACTTCCGACCAGCATGCATGGTTCCAGCGAGCAAGGAGGGCCAAGCCCGGTTCGCCTGAGAGAAATTACTATGTCTGGAGCAGGGACCCTTCAAAATATGCCGACGCCCGGATCATTTTTCAGGATTTCGAATCTTCCAACTGGACCTACGATGCGGTTGCGGAAGAATATTACTGGCATCGTTTTTATTCGCACCAGCCCGACCTGAACTTCGAAAATCCGGCTGTTGAAAAAGCGATCTACAAGGTTCTCGATTTCTGGCTGGAGATGGGGGTGGACGGGCTTCGCCTCGACGCCGTTCCCTATCTTTACGAAGAGGAGGGGACCAACTGCGAGAACCTTCCCCGGACGCATGCCTATCTCAAAAAGCTCCGCAAGCATGTTGACAGGAAGTTCCCGAACCGTATGCTGCTTGCCGAAGCGAACCAGTGGCCCGAAGACGCCGCCGAGTATTTCGGCGAAGGCGACGAGTGTCACATGAATTTCCATTTCCCTCTCATGCCGAGGATGTTCATGGCACTCGAGATGGAAGACCATTTTCCCATAATCGATATCCTCGACCAGACGCCCGAAATACCAGAAAACTGCCAGTGGGCTTCGTTTTTGCGCAACCACGACGAGCTGACCCTCGAGATGGTGACCGACGAGGAGCGTGACTACATGCGCCGTGTCTATGCCAACGATCCGAAAGCCAGGATCAATCTCGGTATCCGCCGCAGGCTCGCGCCGCTCATGTCGAACAATCGCCGCAAGGTCGAGCTGATGAACATCATGCTTCTTTCGCTTCCCGGAACGCCGGTACTCTACTACGGTGACGAGATCGGCATGGGCGACAACTACTATCTCGGCGACCGCGACGGCGTCAGGACTCCCATGCAGTGGAACAGCGACCGCAACGCCGGTTTTTCGAGGGCCAATCCCCAGCAGCTGCAGCTCCCCGTGATCATCGATCCGGAATATCATTACGAAGCGGTCAACGTCGAGGTGCAGGAAGGCAACATCAACTCCCTTCTCTGGTGGATGCGCCACATGCTTGTTACCGCGCGCCGCTACAAGGCGTTCAGCAGGGGTGACGTAGCGTTCATCAAGACCGAGAACCCCCAGGTTCTGATCTTTACCAGGACATTCGAAGAGGAAACCATGCTCTGCATCATCAACCTGTCGAAGAATCCGCAGGCTGTGAGTATCGAGCTTTCAGAGTATGACGGCTTCATTCCTGAAGAGGTGTTCAGTCTCAGCTATTTTCCACGGATCAAATCTGCGCCGTATACCGTGACGACCGGTCCATACGGCTATTTCTGGTTCAGGCTGGTCGAGAGCCATGAAGAGAGCGAAGACCGGCCGTATCTCGAACATACGTTCGCGAAACTGTCCGACTGGCGTGAGCTTTTCACGGGCAAATACCTCGAGCGTATGGAGACCAGAATTCTGCCCAAATATATCCATAGCTGCCGCTGGTTCGGGGGCAAGGCCCGGAAAGTTGTCAGGGTTGTCGTTGTTGAAAATATCGAGGTCCGGGGCTATGACGACATCCGGTACCTGATTGTCGAGGTTCGCTATCCGAGCGGATCGAACGAACTGTATCAATTACCGGTATCCTATGTGCCTGCCACGGAGATCGACCAGGGCGATGAAAACTTTTCCAAACAGGTGATCGTCAAAATCAAGGTTGACGAAGAAGAGGGATACCTCTGTGATGCGGCCTGGCAGAAAGATTTTCATACCGCCCTGCTCGAAATGATCGTATCTCTGTCCGATCTCAAGGGCAAATCAGGGAAGATCACCTCACTGCGCGGCGCCAGGCTCGACGAGTATCTTGACGAAAAGCCACTGGAGGAGATCGATTCGGTATTGTTCGGTGCTGAACAGAGCAATACCTCCATCATGTATGACGATTCGCTCTGCCTGAAGATTTACAGGAAGATATCGTCCGGGATTTCGCCCGAGGTCGAAATCTGCCGTGTCCTGACAGAGAATACCAGGTTCGAAAGTGTTCCATTCTACCTGGGGACGCTCAATTACTCCAGAAGCCGCAGAGATCAGTGTTCCCTGGTTGTCTTGCAGAACTACGTTCCAAACCAGGGTGATGCATGGAAAGTGACCCAGAACTTCGTCCACCGTTATTACAACGATGTTCTGGCCAGGCAGCATCTGGAAGAATCGATCCCGGCTCTGCCGCCTTTCAGCGCCGAGAAGGCACCGGTCCCTGATGTCATGCATGAGCTTATCGGCGGTCTTTATCTTGAGATGGTTGAAAAACTTGCCGAGAGAACTGCCGGAATGCACAAGGCGCTGGGGTCGAAAAGGCTTGGCGATGATTTCGCCCCCGAACCGTTTACGACCCTCTACCAGCGTTCCATCTACCAGTCCATGCGTGAGCAGGTGAAGAGGGGAATGGATATGCTCAAGCAGCAGAAGAAGAAAATTTCGGTCGACTACCAGGAACTTGCCGATGAAATTCTTGACAGCGAACCCGCCATTCTCCAGCAGCTTTCCCATATCAAGCAGGGGAAGATCGAAGGAGGCAAGATCCGGATACATGGAGACTACCATCTGGGGCAGGTGCTGTTTACCGGCAAGGATTTCATTATCATCGACTTTGAGGGAGAGCCCGCGCGCTCGCTCAGCGAACGCCGTCTCAAGCGTTCGGTGTTCAGGGATCTTGCCGGTATGCTCCGCTCGTTCCACTACGCGGCGTTCAGCGTGCTGGTCAACGACAAATCCATCCGGCAGGAGGATATCGAGTATCTCGAAGAGTGGGCCGAGCTTTGGAGCTACTATGTGGGACAGCACTATTTCAGCGTCTATGTCAGGGAGATAAAGAGCAAAGGCTTGATTCCCAAAGATCCCGGCCAGCAGGCTCTGCTCCTCAGGGCGTACCTTATGGACAAGGCTATTTACGAGCTGAATTATGAACTGAACAACCGGCCCGAATGGGTGGGGATTGCGCTGAAGGGGTTGCACAGGCTGCTTGAATCTTGATATGTAGGGTGTTATGTGTTACGGTGCAGAAACATGCTGAATCGGTATGCATTTTTCAGTTGGCGGTGGATCGTAGGGGCGAAAAATTTTTCGCCCTTACAGCGTTGATCAGAAGCACTGTTCAGAGACGGGTGCATAACCTGAAACGGCATGTATGGTCAGGTGAAGGGAATATTCCATTCACGGTTTTTCATTACATGCTGTGCAGGCTTTTTCCGAAAGTGTCGATATGGTTTTCAAATCGATTGTCAGGCCTGGCAATTGTGCACCAAAAGAGTATAAGGCATCACAGGATTCGCGACGCAAAAATTGGCTTGTACCCGGCAGCGGGGTTTTTGCCGGGCATCAGTTGTCTTGTACAGGAAAAAAGAATCAGAGGTCGAGGCGGTTTTCAAGGAAATCCTCGGATTCTGCGTCTTTCATGTCCTTCAGATCGATTTCGTAATCATCACTTTTCTTGCGCAGAATGATTGTTCCCTGTTGATCGACAGCATAGTAGTAGACGGTATCGTCGTCAAGCTGCAGTGTCTTTCTGATTTCTGAAAATTTTGCTGATTGCATGAATGATCTCCTTGGTCCGTTTGGTTATGAACGATTCGGCTATACTGTGAATGTAGGGAGTCTTTGTTTTTTATCCATACGCTGACCGCTGCAATTATTGCTTGATCAGGATTTGCTCATTGTGTCCGGGATAGAGCTGCAGCAGCACCCCTTTATCCATCATCGCGTTCCATTGATCCATCAGCATTCCTTTACCGTCGTTGCATTGAACGTTGTTCGGCCTCAGCAGTATCGGGATACGGATGGTTTGTTCCGGTTTGAGAGGCGGAATGTTGATGTAATAATCCTTCGGCTGGAAAGGAAAATAAAAGGCCTCTTTCTGCTGATGGAGCAGGCAGCTTATCGCATCGGTAGCTTTTGCTGTCGGATTGGAAACCTCGAGGAGTAGCATGGCGTCGCGGTACTGGTATTTGGGATTCAGCCTGAGCCACTTGCTGCCGTCGGCTCCGTTTTGCGCGGTTTTTCTGACTTTCGATTCCAGATGGTTGATCACTTGCGTCACATCGTCCTCCGACAGGTAAAGCGAGACCTCCGAAGCGATCTGAGCGACAAGGTACTCTTTGCCGAGGCTCATCATGTCATCGAAATTGGGAATCGACGGTGGCATACCCATAGCAGCCATGCCGTAGTCCAGACCGAGTTTGAAAGCCTTCTGACAGTTATCTCCGCACCCGACGGTATTCTTTGCCAGGGAAATGGCGAGCTCCAGTGCTTTTTGCTTCAGGTCGTCATAGGCATCGGCAACCCGATTGATGCAGTCCTTCACGAGCCCGACCAGGCTTTCCCAGGCATCGGTGAGCACTTCCCCGGCGTTTTTCGAGCCATCGTCACGCGGGAAAAAAATTTCATCGTCTTTGCTGTAGCCGAACATCGGCATGTCTTTCGTCACGATAAAGTGACGATCCCAGTCGGACATGTAAGGCTGGAAGGGCTCGTAGCTGACAATACTGATTTCCGGTGCGTGTATATCCGGGCGCTCAGGATTGGGATTGGGATCGCCGTACCAGGTGAATTGTGAACTGCCCGGTGTCGAGAGACGCATGATTGCGGGCTGTGAGGGGGTGGCTGTCAGATTGTTCTTGTTGTCAACCGTTATAATACGGACATAAAGCGAATAGGCGCGAGGGATTTCCGCAGTTCGTTTGAAGCGCGGTGTTGTGTCTGACTGCTGATATTCCGGTTTTTTCTGAGTTACTTTTGTCAGCGTCGGCAACGATTTTTTCTGCAAAGTCAGCGGCTGCTTCTGCTTGAACTGTTGCTTTTTCAGGGTAGGAGCCAGTGTTTTTGCCGTCGATGCTCCCTGTCCGGACAGGGATACGGAAAGATCGATGGTGAAAAATGGTTGTTGTCCGGTGCCGGACCACTTTTGTATTGTACCTGTTTTCAATAGGCCCGGAGGTGATTGCCAGTTGTCGAAGCCGGACGGGAACGGGAACATCGAAACCTGGTAGATAGCTTTTGCAAAGCCGGTCTGTTCGGTCGACCATGACACCCACCATTTTTCAAGCTGCTTTTCAGCCGATTCGCTGCCGATGTGAACCCGCACTTCCGGTCTGCACTGGAAATGTTCCTTGCCTGGTTCACCCCTGCCGTCCCAGAGGAGAACGGTGGTTTTCGACGAGGGCAGAAGGCTCGATGACGATGGTTTCGACAGGATTGCTTTCGACGGGGTTGTTTTTTTGAATTTCGGCAGAAGTGTCGTCTGGCAGAGGCCATCGTTGCTGCCGGCTGAACCAAGGAGTACAAGAAAAAACGTCAGAAGAGCAGCTGCCGGGCTGGAGAATCGTGGTATAACCATAGGTTTCATGATTGTTTGTTCTATGCATTCACTCTGGTTTATCCTTCATCCTGTTTAACCTGTTTCCATATCGCATCGAGTGATTCGTCGGAGTGTTCCTGCCAGCTCATTCCGGACTGTTTGACCAGTTCCTCGAGAGCCATGAACCGCTTTATGAACTTGTTGGTCGATTTACGCAGCGAATCTTCCGGATTGGTGCCGATAAATCTGCTATAGTTGACGATGGTGAAAAGAATGTCCCCGAATTCGGCTTCTTTTTCTTCTTTTGTCCCGGCATTTCTCAGTTCACCGATTTCCTCGGTGAGTTTTTCGAGCACCTTTTCAGCGTTCTCCCAGTCGAAACCGACGCCCGAAACCTTTTTCTGTACCCGGTATGCCCGCAGCAGTTCGCTCATGGCTTTCGGTACGCCGTCAAGAAGGCTTCGTCGTCCTTTTTCCTTGAGTTTCAGGGTTTCCCAGTTCTTCAGGACATCCTGTTCATTCTTGGCCTGTATTTCACCGAACACATGCGGATGGCGGCTGATCAGCTTGTCGCAGAGAGCGTCGAACACTTCCGAAAAGGTGAATTTGCCGGATTCTTCTGCCAATTCGACCTGAAAGGTCACGTGCAGTAAAAGGTCGCCCAGCTCTTTTTTCAACTCCCGGTCGTCGTTCTCGTCGATAGCATGGACCAGCTCGTAGCTTTCTTCGAGAAGCAGGTGGGCGAGCGATGACGGAGTTTGTTTCCTGTCCCATGGGCATTGCGACCGGAGGACGGTGACAAGTTTGACTACGCGGTCAAATTTGTCCTGAACGCTGTTTCCGGTGTTCTCGAGAATATCCCGTTTCAGTTTCTCGATATCTTTCTCGTGCGCTTGAGTCATGGTTATCGGTTGTAGTATTCTATCCAGGCCTGGTGCAAGCAAAGTTAATATTACCTAAACTGAGCGTTTCAACAAATGCTCAATAAGAGTAAGCTTATAAAATAAAGTCTTTTATACTGTTAACAAGCATGACTATACGTCGCCTGTCGGGTGCGGGAAAATAACCGATAAAGAACCGCATTTGTAGAAATCCCGACAAGTCGGGAAATGCCGATCATGCCGCATCTGCTTCGTTATAGGGAACTTGCGTCCCGACGTGTCGGGATACAGCGGCGTTCCCTGTGCCTTGCATCTGTGGCCCTGTGAAATATACGATCTTGATTTCACGGGGCTCGGCAATCGCTCAATTTAGGTATTATATGGGCAATATTCCGTACTTTTGATCAATGCTTCTATGGCGCGGACGGGTAAGGTCTCTACTGAAAGGTTGACAATGGAGTTGAGCGGAAAAGTTGCGGTTGTGACCGGGTCGAGCTCGGGAATTGGTCTGGAGCTGTGCATTTTGCTGTGCAGCAAAGGCGCAAAGGTTTATGGACTGAGCCGCAGGGAATCCAGTATCGGTCATGCTGGTTTTTTGTGGCTTAAAACCGACGTGACGCAGCCGCTCGATATCGACAGGTCGTTCGATACCATATTCAGCCGGCATGAGCACGTTGACCTCCTGGTCAATAATGCCGGGTTCGGGGTATTCGGGGATGTGGAATCCATTCATCCCGAAACCAGGCAGAGGCTTATAGCGACCAATCTTACGGCACCGTTTCTCTGTACCAGAAAAGTCGTGCCCGGCATGAAGAGACAGCAATCCGGGACTATTGTAAACATATCATCGATAGCCGGAAAACGCGGCTTCAAGGGAGGGTCGGCATATTGCGCGTCGAAGTTCGGCGTCAACGGATTTTCCGAAGCATTGATGGAGGACTTGCGCGAATTCGGGATAAGGGTCTGTTCGGTCAATCCCGGCTCGACAGATACCGAATTTTTCGATCTGGCAGGTATAGAACCAAAAAAGCTGATGAAAACAGAAGAACTTGCACGTTTCGTTCTTTCCCTGATAGAGCTTCCCGATACCATGCTGCCGGACCAGATACAGGTCAGACCGCTCTAATTGAATGAACCTTATTTATGACCAGTTCGTTGGAACAATCTCTGCAAGGCGAGCCGGTTGCGGCCATTGCCACTCCTGTCGGTGTGGGAGCGCTTGCGATTGTCAGGATGACAGGAGACGGGGTACTCGGAATTGCCGACAGGGTGTTCAAGAAAGCGCGATCGGCGGAGGGGTCTCTTGCCGACTCTTCCGGATATACTGCTCATTTCGGCAGATTATGCGATGGCGAGAGGATGGTGGATGAGGTCATCGTGCTCGTGTTCCGCTCACCCGACTCTTTTACCACCGAAGACATGGTGGAGATTACCTGCCACGGCGGACCGGAAGTGACCAAACAGGTGCTCAAACTGCTGCTTGACAATGGATGCAGAATGGCGGAGCCTGGCGAATTCACGAGAAGGGCTTTTCTCAACGGCAGGATCGATTTGCTGCAGGCCGAGGCGATAGGCGAAATGATCCACGCCCGATCCGAGTCGGCCTACAGGACTGCAGTCAACCAGATGAAGGGAGGGCTGTCTGAGAAACTCGGCATGCTGCGGGAACAGCTTCTGCACTCATGCGCGCTGCTCGAACTGGAGCTTGATTTCAGTGAGGAGGATGTGGAGTTCCAGAGCAGGGATGAACTGACAGAGCAGTTGGAGCGTCTGCAGGAAGAGGTTGGCTCTCTTGTCGAGTCCTACCAGCACGGCAGGTTGTTGAGCGAAGGTGTCGCAACGGCGATTGTCGGCAAACCCAACGCAGGGAAATCGACTCTCCTCAACACGCTGCTTGAAGAGGAGCGGGCGATCGTGAGCCACATGCCGGGCACAACCCGTGATTACATAGAAGAATGCTTCGTCCACGATAAAACCATGTTCCGGCTGACCGATACGGCGGGTCTCCGCCAGGCGGAGGAGGAGATCGAGCATGAAGGAATCCGCCGCAGCTATGAGAAGATTGCAGAAGCCGACCTGATCATCTATCTGATGGATATCGGAGCTTCCGATTATGAAGAGGAGACCGAGGCTATTAACGAGCTACGGGAAAAGCACCCCGGCATACAACTGCTGGTGATTGCGAACAAGATCGATACCGCAGAAGACAGCATTAGGCGGGCCGAGGTTGTCGGGGAAAAAACCGGGTGCAAGGTGCTGGGTATTTCAGCTCTGAAAGAGGAAGGGCTCGAGGCGTTGAAAGCCGAGATGAATACCATGGTCGAGGGATTGGACAAGCTGCATGACGCAAGCGTGCTGGTTACCAGCATGCGCCACTACGAAGCCCTGCGAAACGCGGCAGATGCCCTGCAGAACGCCAGAGAGCTCGTCGACGCCCAGGCCGAAACCGAGCTGATAGCCTTCGAACTCCGCTCCGCCCTCGACTACGTCGGCGAGATCACCGGGAAGGTTGTTAACGAAGAAGTCCTCAATGTCATTTTCGGGCAGTTCTGTATCGGGAAATAAATGATTACTCTCATTTTTTTGCTAACGCGTAATTAACGTCTAAAAAGGATAAAAATAGGTGACAACACCTACCCTATGCGGTGAGTATTATGTTTTTTGCAGCGTCTTTAGACTTGTTAAGATTGATCTGAAGCTCCCGTCTAACTCTGAGAAGATGCTTGTTCATTTTCTCCATAGTTTCAATGTGTTCTTCACTATCAAGTTTGACAACCTTTCCTGCTTCTTGCAGTTGAGCCTTGATTTCTTCCGCTTCGCTAACTGGCTTAATCATGAGTTGTATGGCTTGAGGTTATGATCATAAATGAAAAAAGGAGATAAATCTAAAGAACTATTATCTAATATACCAGAAATTTTTTCCAAACTGAACATTTTTCCTTGTATGAAAGCCATTATCAAGGGTTTATGGTTATGGATATTGGCTTCAGTAGCGTCAAGAAGAATAAGTCCCTTTGCCTTCCGATCTTTGATAAGTTCTTTGTCAGATAACTCAGCAACCCATACAAACTTTGCCATGGGTTTCTCTAAGATCAGTGCTTTTGGTTTCGGGTCAAAGCTTGTGTTTAGTGCAAGTTTTGCCTTATATGATCTTGTGGAGGCTAAGAAAACTCTTAAAACGTAATCAGTTGGTGTACTTTGTTTTGTGTGGTATCGAATAAGAAAGTCAGTAGCATAAGCTTTTGCCTCTAACGCTTCAAGGTAAATTCTTGGATATAGGGGGACAATGAAGTGAGTGATTTTGCACTTTTTCCATTCTTCATCTTCGTAATGTTTAGCAGGGTCTTTTAACGTTGCTTTTTGATAGACAGGATGATTGTCATCTATAAATATGAACTTTTTTCTTATGCTGTCATAATCATAAATGTTGATTTTTTTGGTGTTTAATAGTTTTTTTTGATCATTCGTCATTGTTGGGTTTAATGTGCGCGAGTAAACTTTATCTATTTGGTCTTCTGTAATGTCTTCATGGCCGACAACAAGTAGAGCATGTCTTATGCTGCCATTTATGTGTTCATTATCAATGCCTATTATTAAAGGAACTCCACTTTCTACGTAACAGCTTAAAAGTTGATCAAATTGAGTATTGAAATTCTTTCTGCTATAAAGTCTTGTTCCAAATCCAAATTGCTTAAGAGCATAAGAGATGTGCTCAATTCGTAAGCCTTTTGAAGGGATTTGTCTTTCGTAAGATAAGTGGTTAAGAGTTTTGATGATTGTTGAAGGGAGTGCTGGGCAATATTCAGAATACTTGTTGCCAAAATATTCCATAATAGCCCAAAGAGAAGTTTCTGCACAAGTTATTGTTTCATTGTCTTGAGTGGCATGAGGAAATCCATCAATGCTGAACTTGAGTCCATTGCACGTTGTTTTGAAATTGCTTGTGCAGCATGAGAAGTTATTATTATTGATGGCTTCAGGAGAAATAATGCTTCTGCCAATAAAGTTAGGACAAGTCGGTCTGAGAATAAAAAAGCCTCGGTATCTATTATGCAGTTCTTTTTCTTTTTTTGGATTTCTAAAATCAGAATATTCTAAATTGTCTTTGAAGATCGATATTCTAATACAGTTCTTTTTATAACTATTTGATTTGGATGAATAATAGTTGTAGAAGCTATTTCTGTATGTTTTATCGACGTAATTGGTTTCGGCAACCAACCAAGAGTCTTTTTTTAGAATATTAATATGTGGTTTTATTCTTGTTTTGTATAGCGTTTTGCAAAGGCTATTTCCTGCCTCAAACTCTTTTATTAAAAGTTGGGATATTAACTCTTCTGCTTGAGCCAAAGCTACGATATAGATCTCTATATTCATATTGTGTGGAGTGGAATATGATTATTATTTAGGGAAAAACCAGTAAGGTTTTGTTTTATTGCTTCTAAGGCCTCTGGAGGCAGGACTCAAGTCGTTATTAAGTAGTATGTTGATGTCAGTAAGAACAGGTCGTTCCTTTGAAAAATAGTTGTGGTGTAAAAAATCGTTATTTACTGTGGACGCATCGATTGTGTCAAGTCCGTCGATAATAAATGGTTTCTCACTATGCTTTATCCCTACACGCTGTGCTTTATGAAGTATCGAGGATATGTATAAGGGAATGTCGAATCGTGATACATAAGATGTAAACCTTTTAGCGTTTCTATTTATTTTTGGGAAAAGTTGTTTAAATATATCTGTATATACGTCAGCCGCAATAAAAATCACCTGTTCGATGTTATTGTTTGGCCAGTCGTTCTTGCTTAGCCCATGTAGCATTATTCTAGAGCCCATACTATGGGCAATTGTATGGACTGTTGAATTTGGTATATTCTCTGTGATTTTTAGTAAATCATAATAATTGTTCACAGAAAGCTGAGCACGTTCACAATCATGAAAATATCCTAGCATTCTGCCAAGTGATGGCCAACTAAAAAGCACTACATGTCCTCTAAAATTTATGTCAAAAGAAAATTGAGCGGCATGCATCGCGGCTTCTTCAAATGTTACGTTATATCCATGGGTGATGATTAAAAGATTGTTTGAGTGCGAATTGTTTTGGCTTATTTGTTCAATAAAATAAGATGAGTTTTGAGTTTCAAGTTCATTAATCAAAATATATCTTCTGGGGTCATTATTGTCGTAAAGTATTTCCCAGAATTTATGCTTTTCTAGTTTGCCAATTTTATGTCGTTTTATAGGTATAGTAATTTTTGCTCTACCAAATATTAGATTATTATTTGGCTCATCGCTGAATGGATTGTCAGATGCATCACAAGGCTTACGATTTGTTGCAAAATGTATAAGTCTACTACAGTAATCTATTTCAGAAACAGCTTCAGTGTGTTTTTTTATGCTATCAGAAGAGCTTGGGTGGCGTATCTTTTTGTTTAACGGATATGTTTTTTCTGGATTAAGTTGATCACCAAAATTTTTTGCTTGAAAAGCAGGACTATTTGTTAAATCTTTTTGTACATTTGTGCTGCATCTGTCCTCTATTTTTTTTGCGTAACTATACGCAGGTGTGCCAACTAATATTTTGTGCAGTTTATCTAAAACTTCCTCAGCTTTTTCTTCAGAATCAACATCAAATAACTCATTTTCAATAAGTAAAAGTTCTATGAGTGGTGCTCCATCAACGCTGGACTTAATTAAGATATTGCTCCAGTTGGTTAATATCAAGTCTAATATCGCTAAATATGACAAGTATCCATTCATCAGCAAAAGATAATATTTCTTTGTTATTATTTGATTTAATATAAGCTGTCTGATGATTTATTCAAAGAGGTAAGTGTTACTTGTTATAGTGATTGTCTGTACAAGAAATGCTAGTGTTAGAAACGTTAGCAGACATATAAAAAGACAAAATAAGTTTGTGCATATAAAAGATCTTTTTATACCACATGGATTCCATCACACAAGCATCGCTTGGTGCTGCTGTTGCTCATGCCGCGTGGCATAAACCGTTAGGCCGTAAAGCTTTTCTTTGGGGGGCTTTTTTCGGTACGCTGCCTGATCTGTATATTGTTTTCTTTCACTTTCTCGATGACGTTAAGCAGCTTTACAGGCACAGGGGCGAGTCTGATTCGATCTTTTTTAATTCTGACGGGGGTACGTCCATAAAGCACTTCATATACGATTCAATGTAGAACCTGATCTCTGACTGATAGAGACTGAAAATCAAACGAGGTGAGTGTATGTCAAACAATGACGATTCTCAGAATGGCAATGTTGGTATTCCAGGTCTACCCAAAACCTGGGCGGTGGTTGTTCAACTGGTTGGTACATTTGGTCTGGCTGTGTTCCTGGTCCTTTATTATCTGCTTGTAATGCAGCCAAAAGAGGCAGAGCGCTATGATGAGCTTCGCCAAACAGTTATGTCGCTTGCAGAGGTTATCGCTGGTCAACAGAGCCTGATTTCCAGAGAACAGTCGTCACATCTCGAAGATCTTTTCGTGATGGCAATGACGCATGATGTGGCAGATCTGATCGTTGTTGAGTTGAGAGGTAATTCCTCTGCTGATAAACTTGCGAGGAAGATAGAGGATAAACTGATCTATCAAACCCGACTGCTTGAGGGATTGAGGCGAAAAGGGGGCGGTTCGATCTCCGAGATGCTGACGCATAAAATACGCAACAGCGGGATTAGCTATAAAATCGCACAAAGAGCGCTGAAAGAGTGGGAAAACGCTTCACGTGACGTTATTGGTGAAGGGTGCAGGGGCGAATTACAATTTACAATAAAGCGTGCTGCCATGGCAAAATAGGGTATAGGTGACATTCTATAGTATTTGCTTTACAAGGATGACCTATATACAACCTTGACAACGTTTGATGCCAGAGATAGTTACAGGTACTTCTCTCCTCCGGGAGAATCGCGATTAGTGCAGATGCTGACAGACTGCCGTTAGGATTTATTTGATTTTCTTGTCTATACTGAGCACTGTTGCAATCAGTAAATCACGGATTCTCTTTTCCCGTTCCACAACATGGACTCAATTACACAGGCATCCCTTGGTGCTGCTGTTGCTCATGCCGCGTGGCATCGGCCATTAGGCAGCAAAGCTCTTCTTTGGGGGGCTTTTTTCGGTACGCTGCCTGATCTGGATATTGTCGTCTTTCCCTTCCTCGACGATGTTCAAAAGCTCTACTGGCACAGGGGGGAATCCCATTCGATCTTTTTTGTTTTGATTGGCGGCGCATTGCTCGGTGCCTTGATGTGGCGTGTCAGATGGAAAACAAATATCTCTCCTCAACGGGCCATGGCGGGAATGGTGCTGATCCTGGCAACCCATGTGCTGATAGACTATTTCAATATTTACGGCACCCAGTTTTTTGCTCCGTTTTCTCGATTTGGTTTCAGCCTCGGCAACTTATTTATCATCGATCCGCTCTATACCGTACCGCTGTTGCTGGGTATTGTTGCGGCAGTATTTTCCAGATCCGGGCAGGCATACCGGTTCACATGGGCAGGACTGGCAGTAAGCTCCGCGTACGTTCTCTTTTCGCTTGTCTCCCATGCATATGCAGATTCGGTGTTCAGCCGTCAACTGGAGGCAAAACAGATCGGAGCGCAAGCTTCTTACACTGGTGCGACTCCGATGAACACGCTTTTGTGGCGGCATGTGGCGCTCACCGATTCCGGGATTCTGATAGGTTACTTCTCTGTTGTCGCAGATTCTGCGGAGGAAGAGATTGAGTTTGTTGCCGTGGAGAGGAATGAAGCGCTGATTGCCCCTTATCAGGGGCAGCGCAATGTTGAAGCGGTTGATTGGTTTTCAAACGGTTTTTGGGTTGCCGAAGAAACTGATGGCGTGGTTACCATGGCCGATCTCAGGTTCGGAGAACTGAGAACCGATCCAAACGACCCTCCTGAAAAGTGGCGGTACATTTTTGCCTGGGAGATATCGGATGATCCCGATTCATTACCGCAGCGATCCGTCAGCCTTGAAGAAAGCCGTAAAGCACTCGATACTTTATGGGCCAGGTTGACCGGGGGTATTTGCCAGAGGAGTAAGCTTGAAAGATAGTTGTTGATTAGGGTGCGCCGGGAGACCGGCAGGAGATAAAGGGTGCAAGTCCCTCCAGTGAAGGAGTAGCGACCCACACTGTCCCCGAGTCATGCGTGCAAGACC
>JANQMO010000014.1 GCA_028280025.1 Chlorobium sp.
GCGCAGCGAACAACAACAGCTTTGGACACTTCTTTTTTCTTGACAACTCCTCCCGGAACCGCCGCTTTGACAGTCACCATGATCTGATCTCCAAGACCGGCGTAGCGCCTGCCCGTACCGCCGAACACATGGATGCACCGAACCTTTTTAGCGCCGCTGTTATCGGCAACAACCAGATTAGTCTCTTTCTGGATCATCGTACTTCAACCTTTATTGTAAATGATATTGGAAATCAAGCTTATTTAGCCTTTTCAACCACTTCGACCAGGCGGCAGCTTTTCCTTTTGCTGACCGGCCTGCACTCCATCACCTTTACGATATCACCGATACCGGCCTCGTTGTTCTGGTCATGCACCATAAGGCGGGTTGTCTTCTTAAAGTATTTCTTGTAGACAGGATGCTGTACCCTCCGCTCGACGGCGATAACAATTGCCTTGTCCATTTTGTCACTGACAACTTTTCCTACCCAGCTTTTCTTGCGGCCTCTTTCTGCACTATTAGCCATTGCAGTTTCCCGATTTAAATATTCTCTCGTTGTTTATAAACCTGTTCCCAGCCTGTTCAGGATTTTTCGCCTTCCTCTCTGGCAAGCTGGCTCAGCCTTGTTTTCATTTTCGCAATATCGCGACGGGAGTTGCGAAACACCATAGGATTCTGCGGCGGCTCGATCGCCTTGTAAAACTTGAGGTCCGCGAGTCTGTCTTCAAGCTCCCGTATACTCTGGAGCAGTTCCTCTTTTTTCATTGCCGCTATTTCGTGCTTTTTCATGGTATGCTACGTCTCCTTTAGCAGATCAACCTTCAAGATCAGGCCGAACGATAAACTTTGTTTTGATCGGAAGCTTTTTTGCAGCCAGTCTGAATGCCTCTGTTGCAATATCCTGAGGAACACCGTCGGCTTCGAACATGATCCTGCCCGGCTTGACAACCGCCACCCAGAACTCGGGACTTCCCTTACCGGAACCCATACGTGTTTCAGCCGCTTTTTTGGTTACCGGTTTGTCGGGAAAGATCCGTATCCAGATTTTTCCGTCTCTTTTCATGTACCTGTTCATCGCAACACGGGCCGCCTCGATCTGCCGGCTGGTAATCCACGCAGGCTCAAGCGCCTTCAGACCATACGAACCGAATGTGATGGTGGTTCCGCGCCCGGCATTTCCCTTCATCCTGCCGCGCTGTACCTTTCTATGTTTTACTCTCTTCGGCATTAACATACCGGCAACTCCACTTCTTTTTCTGATTGTTATGTACTCAGGGACACCTCACCGACGGGAAACAGTTTCCGTCACAGAACGTTTTCAGGGCCCTTTCATTCAGCTTTCTTCGGTCTGCGGCGCCTTCTGCCCCGCGCATCACGGCCGCCGCCTCTCGGACGCTGTTCGCTCCGGCGTTCACGGATCTTCTTCAGCTCCTCTTCTTCCACCGCATCGATGCGCTGTACAAGTACCTCACCTTTGTACACCCACACCTTGATACCTATAGCGCCGGCGATGGTGTGTGCTGTAACACTGGCATAATCGACATTTGCGCGAAGCGTATGGAGAGGGATCTTTCCTTCTTTGTACTGCTCGGCACGTGCAATCTCGACACCGCCGAGCCTTCCGGCACAGCGGATGCGGATGCCTTCCGCGCCGGCTCTCATCGCCTGCTGGATCGCCTGCTTCATGGCGCGCCTGAAAGAAACCCTGTTTTCGAGCTGATAGGCGATGTTTTCGCCGATAAGCTGTGCTTCTATTTCCGGCTTGACAACTTCGACAACGTCGATTTTGACTTCCTTTCCGGTAATTCTGCTGAGCTCCTGCGACAGATTGTTGATCTCTTCGCCTTTTCTCCCGACCACAGCGCCCGGCCGTGCAGAGAAAATATTGATCTTGATATGCTTCGTCGTACGCTCGATCACAATCCTGGCAACACCTGCGCGCTCTTTCTTCAAACGTGCGTTGACATAATTCCGGATAACCTGGTCCTGCTTGAGTTTATCGGCAATAACCGGACCGTCATCATACCATCGTGATGTCCAGTCCTTGATAATCCCCAGCCTGAATCCGGTGGGATGAACTTTCTGACCCAATGTTAGCTCCTTGTAGTTTTTATGTTCCCGGTGTTAGCTTGTCAACGACAATCGTGAGATGATTCGAACGTTTGCGAATCCTGTATGCACGTCCCATCGGTGCAGGCAGCATACGTTTCATGGTTGCTCCTTCATCGACAAATATCTCTTTGATAAACAAATTGTTGTCGTCAATCCGCTCATCAGGATTTTTCTGCGAGTAATTGGCAACTGCTGACTTGAGTGTCTGCATGACGTTGCGGGAAGCCGCCTTGGTCGTGTTCAGCAGGATAGCCTTTGCCTCTTCGACCTGCTTTCCGCGAATAAGACCGGCAACCATACGCATTTTTCTCGGTGATGTCGGCGTATGTCGTAATACTGCTTTAGCTTGCATGTCTTTTTACCCTTTCCGCGTTAGACTGTTTACTTTTTCCTCGGTGCTGCTCCGCCTTTCTCGGATTTACCGCCGGCATGACCGCGATAGGTTCTCGTCGGAGCGAATTCGCCCAGCTTGTGCCCCACCATATTTTCACTGATATAGACCGGCACATGGGTCTTTCCGTTATGAACCGCAACAGTATGGCCGACAAAATCAGGCGATATCATCGAACTTCTCGACCAGGTTTTCACAACTTTCTTTTCGCCTTTGCTGTTCATATCGAGAATGCGCTTTTCAAGCTTGCCTTCGATAAACGGTCCTTTTTTAAGAGATCTTGGCATAATCCTCTCTGATTGTTTTGCTTCTCTTTCTCTTCCTATTTCGCTTTACGCCCGCGGACGATCAGTTTGCCCGAAGCCTTCTTTTTGTTTCTGGTCTTCATCCCCTTTGCAATCTGGCCCCAGGGTGATTTCGGGTGTTTCCGCCCGCCCCCGGACTTCGACTTACCTTCACCGCCGCCCATCGGGTGATCGACCGGGTTCATTGCCATGCCGCGGGTCTGAGGCCGCACACCAAGCCAGCGGCTTCTGCCGGCCTTGCCGAGAACCACGTTTTCGTGGTCGACATTACCGATACCGCCGATCGTTGCCCGGCATTCGATCCGCACCTTGCGTATTTCGCCTGAAGGCAGTTTGAGTGTCGCATGATCACCCTCTTTTGCTGCAAGCACCGCAAAAGAACCTGCAGAACGAACCATCTGGCCGCCTTTGCCGATTTTCAGCTCCACATTATGCACATCCGTACCCAGAGGAATATTCCTCAACGGCATGGAGTTACCGATCCTGACTTCCACTTTTTCGCCGCTCTCCAGGACATCACCGACACGAAGGCCTTTCGGAGCCAGGATGTAACGCTTCTCTCCATCGGCATAGTGAAGCAGGGCGATTCTCGAGGAACGATTCGGATCGTACTCTATACCCGCGACCTTTGCCGGAACATTATCCTTGTTTCGCTTGAAATCGATAACCCGGTAAAAACGCTTGTGCCCACCGCCTCTGTGCCTCGAGGTAATTCTTCCGGCATGGTTTCTGCCGCCGGACTTTTTCAGGGGCTCCAGGAGGCTTTTTTCGGGCTCCTTCTTTGTAATCTCATCAAACCCCGAATACGTGAGATATCTCGATGCCGGTGTGACCGGGCTTAGTTTCCTTATCGCCATTATAACCTATTGTCTAACCTTTAGTTGGATTTCTTTTCTTCTCCCTGGTCAGTCGAACCGGAATAATAATCGATGACCTGCCCCTGCTTCAGCGTGATAACGGCTTTTTTCCAGTCATTTTTCTTCCCGCTTATAAGTCCCTTGCGCGTATACTGCCTCTTTGATTTTCCAAGGCAGTTCGCTGTACGTACAGACTCGACCTGAACGCCGAACTTCTCTTCAATAGCCTTCCTGATATCGGTTTTATTGGCTTTGGCCTTCACCATAAAGGCATACTGTCCTTCCCGCTCGGTCAAACGTGTGCTTTTTTCAGTCAGCCAGGGCTGCAATAACGGATTTCTCATAACCACCTCTTTTTACTGTCTCTCCATTGTTAAGCCAGAGTATCTTCCAGTTTTTTCAGCGCAGCCTTCTGCATCAGCACCGTCTGGCTGTCAAGTATATCATATGTCGACGCCTTGTCGGCAACCATGATGTTGAGCGTCGGGATATTTCTTCCGGACTTCAACACGGTATCGTTATGCTCCGGCATCAGCATCAGTGTCTTTTTGCTGTCAAGACCCAGGTTTTTCAGGATCTCGGACATCTGCTTCGTCTTGATCTCATCGAACGAGAAATCTTCAACGACGACAATCACCCCATCCAGTGCTTTCGACGTCAACGCGGAACGCCGCGCCAGCTGCTTTGTCTTTCTGTTCACCTTGAGGCTGTAATCACGGGGCTGAGGACCGAAAATCGAGCCGCCGCCCTTCATGAGAGGAGAACGTGTCGATCCCTGGCGTGCATGACCGGTACCTTTCTGCCTGTATGGTTTTTTACCTCCGCCCCGTACTTCGGAACGGTTTTTCACCTTATGCGTACCCTGACGCCTGTTCGCCAAAATTGACTTGACATCGAGATACATGGCATGCTCGGACACTTCGGAAGCAAACACACTGTCTGTCAGCTTGACGACTTCACCGGTTTCCGAACCGCCTGTATTCAATACTTTAAGTTCCATGCTAACAAGTAATCACCGTTTACTTTTTTGAGGAAACAATCTGCACATACGCGTTTTTCACACCCGGAACAGCACCTTTTACTACCAGCAGATTAGACTCCGGAATAACTTTCATGACTTTCAAGCCCCTGACGCTTACAGTTTTTCCACCCATACGACCGGCCATTTTCGTCCCCTTGAAGGTACGTGAAGGATCGGACGCACCGCCAACCGAACCGGGTGCACGGAGCCTGTCGGACTGACCGTGAGTTCTCGAGCCGCCGCCGAAATTATGGCGTTTGACAACACCGGCAAACCCTTTACCCTTGGAAATACCTCGTATATCAACCTTTTGACCGACACTGAACATGTCGACACTGACAGGACTGCCCTCTTCAAGATCAGCCCCCATACTATCTTTTTTGAACTCGGTCATCCTGTAACCGGGAACAACTCCGGATTTGGCGTAATGTCCCCTGAGGGGCTTGGTAACTTTTGCCTCTTTTCGCTCGCCTATGGTCAACTGATATGCGTCATAGCCATCAACACCGATTGTTTTCACCTGTGACACAAAACAGGGCCCAGCCTGGATAACCGTACACGGCACCGCCTGACGGTTCTCGTCATAGATGCTGGTCATACCTATTTTCTTACCAAGAATCGCAGCCATTTCAGATTCGCTTTTCTGTTTTCGTTAAGACTTGATTTCAACATCAACACCGCTCGGAAGCTCCAGCTTCATCAGCATATCAATCGTCTTGCCTGTCGGATTAATGATCTCGATAAGCCTTTTGTGCGATGAAAATGCAAACTGTTCTCTGGACTTCTTGTCAACATGCGGAGAACGGTTCACGGTATACACATGCGTCTTTGTAGGCAGCGGAATCGGGCCGAAAATGATCGCATCCGTCTGTTTTACCACCTCGATAATCTTGACGGCCCATTTGTCAACCAGACTATGATCGTAGGACTTTAGCTTGATTCTGATCTTTTGCTGAACAGCCACTTGTCGTAATCCTCATTCAATGTTTAGAATAAAAAAGGGGCGAGCTGACTTTCCCGCCCCGTTGCAGCACTGTTTCCGCGCCTTACTCGATAATCTTGGTTACCGTACCTGCGCCTACCGTACGCCCGCCTTCACGGATAGCAAACCTGAGGTTTTCATCCATGGCGATCGGCACGATGAGCTCAACCTCGATAGAAAGGTTGTCACCGGGCATAACCATTTCAACACCTTCCGGCAGTGTAACGGCGCCGGTCACGTCCGTGGTCCTGAAATAGAACTGGGGACGATAGTTATTGAAAAACGGCGTGTGACGGCCACCCTCTTCTTTCTTCAGGATGTAGACTTCCGCCTTGAACTTGGTGTGCGGTGTAATGGTGCCGGGCTTTGCCACAACCATGCCGCGCTCGATCTCATCCTTGCCGATACCCCGGAAAAGAAGGCCTGCGTTATCACCGGCCTGCCCTTCGTCAAGTGTCTTCTGGAACATCTCGATACCGGTAACAACCGTCTTCTGGGTCGGCTTGATACCGACGATCTCTACCTCTTCGTTGATCTTGACAATACCGCTTTCAATACGGCCGGTACCGACAGTACCGCGGCCCGAGATGGAGAAAACGTCCTCGATCGGCATGAGGAACGGCTTGTCGACGTCACGAACCGGCTCGGGGATATACTCGTCAACCGCATCCATCAGCTCGATAATTGATTTTTCAGCTTCCGGATCACCCTCGAGCGCCTTGAGAGCGGAACCCATGATGATCGGGATATCGTCTCCAGGGAACTCATATTCGGAGAGCAACTCGCGAAGCTCCAGTTCGACAAGCTCGAGAAGCTCGGGGTCAGCGATATCGACCTTGTTCAGGAAGACAACAAGAGCAGGAACGTTCACCTGACGGGCAAGCAGGATATGCTCACGTGTCTGCGGCATGGGACCATCGGTACCGGCAACAACGAGAATGGCTCCGTCCATCTGAGCCGCACCGGTGATCATGTTTTTAATGTAGTCAGCGTGACCCGGACAGTCGATATGCGCATAGTGACGCTTGTCGGTCTGATATTCGACATGAGCGGTTGAAATCGTAATACCGCGCTCCCTTTCCTCAGGGGCCTTGTCGATATCACCGAATTCGCGCATAGCCGCTTTACCCTGCTTGGCAAGAACCGATGTGATCGCTGCAGTCAGGGTTGTTTTACCATGGTCAACGTGACCGATGGTACCAATATTCACATGGGGCTTGTCCCTTTTGTAGGCCTCTTTTGCCATATCTCGTCTCCCTCTAACGGTTAACTGTTGTTATTGTTCTTGATAAAAAATCGCATACACTCAGCAGCCTCAGCCGGCAGCCTCATCGGCAACCTTTTCCTGAAGCGTTTCTGCAATATTCTTCGGCACCTCTTTATAGCATTCGAACTCCATGGTATAATTCGCTCTGCCCTGGGTCATGGACCGCAGAATGGTCGAGTAACCGAACATTTCGGAAAGCGGCACCCTGGCCTTGACAAACTGCGCACCGGCACGCTCGCCCATACCCTCGATATGTCCCCTTCGGCCTGACAGATCACCCATCACATCACCCAGATATTCTTCCGGAGTAATCACTTCGACCTTCATGATCGGCTCGAGAAGCACCGGATTGGCTTTTCTTGCCGCACCTTTGAAGCCAATTGAACCGGCAATCTTGAACGCCATTTCCGATGAATCAACCTCATGATACTTGCCGTCATAGAGCGTCACCTTCACATCCTGAACAGGATAGCCGGCAACCACGCCGTCTTTCATCGCCTCCTGAATACCGGCTGAAACGGCTGGAATATACTCCTTGGGGATAACGCCTCCCTTGATCGAATCGACAAACTCATAACCCTTTCCTTCTTCGAGAGGCTCGAGCTTGATATTGACCAGACCGAACTGACCTTTACCGCCGGACTGACGAACAAATTTACCCTCGTGATCGACAGCGGAACGAATTGTTTCCCGATATGCAACCTGGGGCTGGCCGATATTTGCCTCCACCTTGAACTCACGCTTCAACCTGTCGACAAGCACCTCGAGATGCAGTTCGCCCATACCGGCAATAAGCGTCTGTCCCGTCTCTTCATCGGAAGAGACCCTGAAGGTCGGATCCTCTTCTGCAAGCTTTGAAAGAGAAAGCCCGAGCTTGTCGGAATCGGCCTTTGTTTTGGGCTCGATAGCGATCTGGATAACCGGCTCGGGAAACACCATTTTCTCGAGAACGATCGGCTTGCTCTCATCGCAGAGCGTGTCGCCGGTCTTCACATCCTTGAGGCCTACGGCCGCGGCAATATCTCCTGCGTATACCGCATCACGCTCCTCCCTTTTGTTGGAGTGCATCTGCATCAACCGTCCGATACGCTCTTTCTTGCCGGTAATTGTATTGAGCACATAGCTGCCTGCCTTGAGAACGCCCGAATACACACGGAAAAATGTCAGCTTTCCGACAAAAGGATCAGTCGCGATCTTGAAAGCAAGTCCGGCAAACGGAGCCTCGTCCTTCGGCTTTCTCGTAATACCTTCATCTGTAGAAGGATGATGACCCTCAACCTCACCGACATCGACCGGGGAGGGAAGATATTCGATCACCGCATCGAGCATGAACTGAACGCCCTTGTTCTTGAAGGACGATCCGCACAATGCGGGAATGATCGTACCGTCCAGCGTCGCCTGGCGGAGCACATCGCGGATTTCGCTGTCTGTAATCTCCTCTCCTTCCAGGTATTTTTCGAGCAGGGTCTCATCGAGCTCCGAAACAGCCTCGAGCATGTTTATCCGCCAGTGCTTCGACTCGCTTTCGAGATCGTGAGGAATATCAACCTCCTCAAAAGTGCTTCCATCTTCCTTATCGTAAATGATCCCCTTCATCGTAATAAGATCGATAACACCCGCAAACATCTCACCCTGACCGATCGGGATCTGCACAGGAACCGGGTTTGCGCCAAGACGCTCCCTGATAGCCTTGACGGCCCCGAAGAAATCCGCACCGACACGATCCATCTTGTTGACATAAGCGACTCTCGGCACCTTGTACTTGTTTGCCTGCCGCCAGACCGTTTCCGACTGGGGCTCTACGCCGCCAACAGCACAGAAAAGAGCTACCGCACCGTCAAGCACCCTCAGCGAACGCTCGACCTCCACGGTAAAATCGACATGCCCCGGCGTATCGATAATATTGATACGATGCTTGACACCCTCGAAATTTCCGACTTTCGCCTGCCAGAAACAGGTAGTCGCTGCGGATGTAATCGTGATACCACGCTCTTTCTCCTGCTCCATCCAGTCCATGGTCGCACCGCCGTCATGAACCTCACCCATTCTGTGAAGCCGACCGGTATAGTACAGAATCCTTTCCGTCGTCGTCGTTTTTCCTGCATCGATGTGGGCCATGATGCCGATGTTACGAACATTCGCCAAACCAACTTGACGTGCCATGATATATATCCGCGCCCGAGTTAAAGTGTTATTTAAAACCTGAAATGTGCAAAAGCCTTGTTCGCATCAGCCATCCGATGCACCTCGTCCCTCTTTTTGACTGACGCACCCTGTTCGGATGCGGCATCCATCAGTTCTGCGGCAAGCTTTTCGGCCATCGACTTGCCTCCCCTGCGCAGCGAAAACTGCTTTATCCAGCGAAAAGCCAGCGCCTCACGCCTCGAAGGCTGCACCTCCATCGGGATCTGATAGGTGGCGCCGCCAACGCGTTTACTGCGAACCTCTACAAGCGGAGCGACATTCGAGAGCGCACGCCTGAACACCTCGAGCGGCTCCTCGTCCTTCATCTTTTCAGCGATAATATCCATCGCCCCGTACACGATCCTGGCTGCAACATTTTTCTTGCCGTCAATCATGATCGCGTTGATCAACCGCGACATACTTTCATCACCAAAACGCAGATCAGGCTTGACACCGCTGTATACAACTTTCTTACCCATAGTAGACGTCAGAAATTAAAGGAATTCACTTAACCGGCAGCACCCTCTTTCGGCCGCTTCGCACCATACTTTGAACGACCGTTCCTGCGGTCACTGACACCGGAGGTATCCAGCGCCCCCCTCACGATATGATATCGGACACCTGGAAGGTCCTTGACCCTTCCGCCGCGTATAAGCACAATCGAATGCTCCTGCAGGTTATGGCCCTCACCGGGGATGTAAGCCGTTACCTCGATCTTGTTCGAAAGCCTCACACGAGCAACCTTTCTCAGTGCGGAATTCGGCTTTTTCGGCGTTGTCGTGTACACACGGGTACATACGCCCCTTTTCTGCGGACACTTTTCAAGAGCAGGTGAGGCTGTTTTCGACGCCTTGGTCTGTCTTCCGCGTCTGATAAGCTGCTGAATCGTCGGCATATTCTAAACTCTCTTCAGTTGTTAACCATCGACATCCATAGTACGGACCGATCGAAAAATCTATAAGGACCACCAAGGTATAACATTTCTCTCTAAAAACAAAAGTAAAAGCCACATTTTTTAGTGGCTTTTTTCAGAAACGATGCTCGGTCAACCCGACCGATTATACCGATGGAAACCTGGCAACGATCTCCCGGAGAAACACCTGTGTCACCCGGCGAAAATCATGCTGATCGAGGCGTTCAGGGTCAACGGCCCGGAGCTGGCCGGTACGCCAGAGATCGAATGAATCCATCAGAAAATCGATAATGTGCGGCGTGTGATCGGTCAATACCGTTCTGCCTCCCGCCTCTTCGAGCACCTGTTTTGCCTGACTGTCCGGAACGATACCTGCAACAGCTCTCTGCATGGCCATGCAGTCATACAGACGCTCAGGGACAATGTATTCATACCAGTCTTCCCTGCCGAGAACGATACAGTACATGTCCGCACGCATACAAAGGTCGAGTTCTTCGGTTCGCGAGCAGGGGGAAGACAGACGTACAAGGCCCTCGATCCCGTGCTTTTTGAGGTACCTGTCCACGTCAACTGCTCCCGAGCCGATGAACGTGCAGGAGAAGCGCCTTTTGGCAGCCTCATGTGATTCCAGAAACGCTCTCAATGCCAGAAAAAAGTTTTTGATCCCTTTTCCCTGAGCACCTTCAATATGGAAAACGCACAACATCGAGGCATCGTCCCTGAGGCCGGGGGCTTTTGTCCTGCACGTGCCTGAATCATAACCATTAGGAAGAATCGAAACATCGTCATGACCGAGCTTCCCTTTGTACTTTCGCAGATAATGCTCTTTCACAGCCCTTGACGGTACAGTAACGTATTGACCGGACAGAAGGACGCTCATCTCCTGTTTCTGAACAGGAAAAAAACCTGTGCAGTCGAACATCACCGGAAGGTTATGAGCAAGGGAAAGCTCCAGGGCAAGCTGCTGCGGGGCAAATGGAGGCGACTGGGCGTAGATCATTTCAATGTCGGGATTATCCTGCAAAAGCTTTCCTGCAAGGGATGCGGCGTTCGACCGCCAGAACTCTTCACCTTCCCTGCCTTGAGGGATATGCACGCCTCCGGATTTTCTCGTCCCGAAAGCAGGCTTTTTCTCAGCCAGGCCATGCAGGATCCTGAAAAGCTGCTCATCATTCATCTCTTTTCTCTGCAGACCGGTTCCCGCATAAAGCAGTTCGAAAGGGAACTCCTCTATCCGCTCTCCTGCAAGGGAATGATTTCCTATGACGACAGGCTCCCAGCCATGAGCAGGCAGAAAGGAAGCCAGCTTCATTACCCTTGAAGACCCTTCAGTCATCATGGGAGGAAAGTTCATGCTGAGAAACAGAATTTTTTTCATGTCTTTCACTTCTATTTGACCAGACTCAGAGAGGATTGCGGCCAAACCGCGACGCAGACAGTCCCGTACCGACCAGCACCAGCGCCATCGCCAATCCGGCGAAAGACAGTTTCCTGCCGTTTTCAAATGCCCCCCTGTCAAAAGAAAAAACAATATCATGCTTTCCTTCCGGCACAAGAACGCCTCTCAAGAGCCCGTTTGTCCGGTACATCTTCTGCTCCTCTTCATCGATGCTCACCTTCCATCGGAGCGGATAGAAAACTTCGCTCAAAACCAGGAAGGCCTCCCCTTCGGCGGTCACAGAAACGTCGATTCTTTCCGGATCGACAGACAGCGAATGGATTTCCGCTTTGCCAAACGTTCTCTTGCCGCGCCATGGAGCATTTTCCACCAGTGCCTGCACACCCTCATCGTATGAGCCTCCAAGCACCGATGCAACAACATCTCGGCCCGGCTCTGCAGCAATCCCTTCACGGACAAACCATGCACGCGGCAGAGCGCCGGCAAGACGATAGACTGCCACATTCAGAGGGCCTCCTGCAAGACTGAGTTCGCCTTCATGAACAAGGTCGAGCTCTGGATCATCGATCGGCAGGGTGCTGAGAACATACCCGACATTGAGAAGCCGCAGAAACCTGATACTGGCAAGATTGTTCGTTGCCCTGAGCGTTTCATCGTAAAGCTTGAGTTTGGCCGGATGATACCCGCCGACGGATTCGATGCCGAAAACCGAAAATTTGTTTTCCGGGAAAAGAGTACCGGCCGGATATATCCTGTAACGGGAGGTCGTGTCGGCACTGAGAAATCCGGTTATATCATCTTCAGCAAAAGCCTTTGCGAGCGTGCGGCCCTCCACAAGCCGAGACGGCCTGAGGGTATCCGGTGCCGGCGAAACGATCTGACGGTCGACCACATAAAGATCCGCCAGGGCAAGAATCACCGCAAGAACACTTGTGAGCGCCGCACCGGCAAGCGTCTTTGAATGCAGCCACATGAGAGCGGCAAACAAACCGCACATTACCGCCATCCAAAGAAAACTGCTTTTCCAAAGATTCCATCGGACAGTATCTATCAATCCGGCCAGTTCAACGTTTTCGACCCGAGGCGGAGGAAAAAGTGATTGAACAAACCCTCCGATAAACGCTTGACCAATCAGAAAAACCAGCGTACACACCGCAAGGCCGAGCACAGCGGCAGTGAGATACCGCATCCATTTCCCTGAAAACGCTTTCGTGACCGCATGCAGGCCGAACCCGGCAAGAAGAGCAAGATTGAGAGAAACAACGATCAGCGCCATTGACGGAACCCGGAAACGATTGAAAAAAGGAACGGTATGGTAGAAGAAATCGTAGACCGGACTGAAATACTTTCCGAAAGAAAGCAACACCATCACGACCAGGCTCACACCCAGAAAACGGACAAAAGCCTGATCCCTTTCCAGTATGAAACCTGCCACGGCAAGAAGAAGAACAACGAGGCCTGCATAGTTCGGATAATCGGTAAACGGCATCTCGCCCCAGTAGGTTATCCCGCCGAAACCAACAGCTCCGGGGAGCAGGTAGGTAATGAATTCGCGGGGGTGCATCGACCACATCGTGGCATACCCGTATGCTGCCCCTCCCCCGGAACCGGCGCCCCTGACTGAAAAAGGAGTATACTCGAACACGGGAAGGTAGACAACTGCCGAAAGTGTAAGCGCTATACCGAGCGCGGCAAAAAACATTGTGTACTTCCTGACATATCGCAGAGCGGGTTCGCCCCAGGCAATTGTCATCAGAAGAAGAAGAAACAGCAGAAGCCATGTATAGTAGGCTATCTGGACATGACCGCGCTGCAGTTGAAATCCGACCAGAAGAGCCAGCATTCCCATGTCCGCCGGCTGCATGTTCTGAAGCAGACGGAGCGCTGCCCATACTATCCACGGCATGTAAGCCGCTGTCATCAACTGGCTCCCGTGCCCGTAGACAAACATGGTGATCATGTATGGCGTCATCAGGAAAGCGGCCCCGCCCAGAAACGCCGCTGTATCAGGAAGCCTGAAATAGCGGAGAAGCACAAAACCGCCCAGGCCGGCAAAAACAAAATGAAGCAGTTGCAGAAGCAAGCCGTCAATTCCGATTATACCGAGCAGCATACCGGGATAATAAAGACCGTTGAGGTAGGTAAACGCTTCGACTGTCGGCATACCCGAAAAGGACCATGGCTGCCACAACGGGTATCGGCCGATGTCCTGTTTGAGGGCATCGAGAGCTATCGATGTCGCCATGGGACTCACGCTGTCGGGGGTAGCGGGAACCATCCCCTGAAAAAGAACCGGAAAAAAAATGATCGATGTCAGGAAGAGGTACCCAAAAAGGGAAAGAATATATGGGAGCATCGTTTTTTTCATCTGCTCAACAGAGTGCGTTTAACGCGCTTTTCTCGAGTGCCGGTCAGTTCCCGACCGGTTGAACATTTCCAAAATAACGTCCAGTTCTTCCTGTTCCAACTGTAATACCCTGATACACAACAGGTAAACGGCCGCAATCAGGATGCCCCCTCCTGCAAACGATACAAGGACATGCAGGGAATCGAGAAACGGCTTGACTGAAACAAGCGCTGCTGCAGTGACAAGAGCCGCCGCAACCGGCTTGCACACGGTGAAACTGAACGCATGAAAACGAAGCAGGACACCCACCTCGACAGTCCTCACAACTCCAAGAAGCACATACAGTATCAATAGCGCCCATGCGGCACCGATCATGCCGAAATGCGTAATAAAGATCATGTTGAGAAGAACATGCAGGATCACACCGGCAGCCCCATTGATGAAGCAGACTTTTGAAAAGCCCGTCATCTGCAGCAGCACATCGTGCAAACCAAAAACAGACTGAACAAAAAGAGCCATGGCGAGAACTGCAAGCACCGGACCTGCTGCGATAAACGCTTCTCCGAAAAGGGCAAGGAATGTTTCGGGCATCACCATGAGATAGACGGCAAAAGGAAGGGACACCAGTATCACCCATCGGGTCAGGAGTTTGAACGTGCGCTGCAGGTCCTCTCTTTCGCCGCGTCCGTGCATTTCGGCAAAAAACGGCGCGGCTATCCCGGTAAACGCGACAAGAACAGAACGCATGAGCCCGGCTGTCCTGACAGCCGGCTGATAGATACCGACCGTATCGACACCGGTATACATACCGAGCATCAGAATATCCAGCCAGTGGCTTGCGATACTCAGAAGAGCGACAAACATCATCGGGCGGGAGTAGTTCAGCATATCCCTGTGGGAACCTGCATGCAGAACATCCCTCAGGGTCGTTCCTGTCAGAGCGCCAAGCTGTTTCCATATCCAGCCGAAGGCTATCGATGCAGCAAGCGGAGGTGCGGCCATAAGCGCAACTGTATGGCCGGCAGTCGCATCGAAAAGCAAAAGAACAAGCAGAGCCGTTGCCGGAAAAATGATTTGCATGGCCAGAATTTTTGGCCGAAGATTCTTGTATGCCTGGATGGAATGGGCCGCTACAGTTGTAAGGACGTTGAACGGTACCGACAATGAGTAACACACCAGAGCGAGACTGAGAAGACTGCCGCCATTGAAGAGTGCCGAGAGCGGTCCCGAAACGACAATGAGAAGCAGCATAAACGGTAACGCATACAACAGCGAGGTTTTGAGCGCTGATCCAATACACTCCCGCTGTTTATCAGCAGAACCGCCACTCATATTGATATATCGCAGGACGCCGATGTCGAGTCCGCTTACGGCACATACTTCAACAATCTGAATGACTGCCAGAGCAAGCGCATAGGTTCCGAGATACCGGACGCCGAAAAGAGCGGCAATCGCAAGGTTGATCAGAAAACGCAGCACCTGGCCGAAAACCAGCCCTCCAAACGAAAGCCCTGCCTCCCTTGCTATGACGATCTGGCTCTTCATGGAAATGTTCCCGACCGGAAATGTCTGAATGATTTCACCGCAAGAACTCCCTGGAGAAACCTGAACGGCAACAGCAGCAGGTAGGGCACAATCCCGAACCATGCGCGGTGCTTAACGAGCAGCTTCAACATCGAGCGGTTTTTTCGCCACAACTTCCTTGCTCCCAGTTCGCCTCCTTCAGAAGCGCTTACCTTGTGCCATATTCTCGACTGCGGAACATAGAGAATGCGTTTTCCGCTTTTCCGGATCCTGAGTGAAAGATCGACATCCTCGCCATACATCATAAAGGCCGGATCGAATCCTCCCGTTTCCCTGAAATCACCGGTACGCATGGCCATGCAGCATCCTGTGGCATATTCTGTTTCATGCTCCGTACCGTAGACAGTACTGTCCGGTCTGCGGATCCCCCTGTGGGCAACCTTTCCGGTAAACAGGTTGACCTTCCCGCCCGCATACCAGATTCTTTCCGGGTGCTCCATAAAACAGATTCGGGGGACGGTAATCGCAACATCGCTGCATGAAGCAAGCGGAGTGATGAGCGGTTCCAGAAAATTCCTGTCGACGACAGTATCGTTGTTGAGAAACACCACATATTCCGGATTCTCCCCGAGGACATGTGCAAAGCCGGCGTTACAACCGCCTCCGTATCCATTGTTCAGGTCAAGCTCCAGTATTTCGAGAGAGGGGAAACTGTGCCGGATATGCTCCACGGACCGGTCGGTCGAACCATTATCGACAACCAGAACCTGCATTCCAGGATAGTCAACAGAAGAAAGCGAGCCAAGGCACCGGACCGTATCCTGCTGATTGTTCCAGTTCACCACAATGACGAACACGCTTTTACCGGAACCGCTCAATCCGCCACCTCCCGGATGAACGCCTCCAGCTTCATGGCGAAAACGTCCCAGGACAGTGTTTCTGCCTGCCGGGCAACCATCGTTTCGCATGGGACAGTATCCATGGAATCAAGAAAGTCGCAGACACCCTTTGCAAAATCCGACGGTTCGAGACTCCTCACAATCGCTCCCGTTTCGCCTTCACGAACATACTCCGGCAATCCCCCCCGGTCTGAAACAACAACCGGCCTGCCGAAACCGTATGCCTGCTGCACCACCCCCGATTGAGACGCCTCCCTGTAAGGAAGGACCACGACATCGGCTGCCGAAAAAAACACCGGGATGCGGTCGTTCGGCACAAAACCCGACTCTATCGTCACCTGAGCGCTGATCCCAAGCCTCTCGATACGCTCCCGTATCGTTTTTTCGCCATGGTGGAACTCCCCTGCCACCAGGAGCCTTGTTCCGGAAGAGCGGCGGAGGATTTCCGGCATTGCTTCCACCAGAATATCAAGGCCCTTATAGGCCCTGACATAGCCGAAAAACAAGAGAATCCGCCCATCATCCCTGAAACCGAGTATTCTCCTTGCTTCAGCCTGTGAAGGCATATCGGATTCCCTGTCGTATACCGGATGAAAAAGGGATCGAAGAGGAACGTTCGGATACGATTGTTCAACCTTTCCGGCAACATGCCTCGACAGTGTGACAACACCATCAGCCGAGGCAATCAGAAGATCGCGAAGCAGCTTTTCACCGGCAAACCTCTCGTGCGACGAGAAATTGTGCATGAGCACAATCATTTTTCTTCCGGACAACACTCTGATCAGGACAAAAATTGGAGCATAAAGCCCCTGCCAGAACGGGCAGAGTATCACATCTGACCCGAGACGCCTTATCTGCAGCGCAACCGAAATCCAGGTGACAGGATTCAGCATGTCCAGAACCGCTGCAATCCCTTCACGCGAACGCATACCCGGCTCATATGGAGATTTGTCGCGCAACACTATACGGGGATAAAGCCGACTGAAAGAAAACGCATCGATCGCATGTCCCTTTTCGAGCAGTTTGTCACGAAGGATCGTGCTGAAACGGGCAATACCTCCTTTCAGGGGAAAAAAAGGACTGACAAAAGCTATACGCAAGGTTCGCAACCCCGGAAATGATCAAGTTTGTACGAACAGTTCACCGGCCTGATATTGAACGGCGTTACCCTAAACTGAGCGTTTCAACAACTGCTCCATAATAGTAAGTTTATCAAAGACAATCTGTTATACTATATTTTTATAGGGATTATCCCTCATCTGCAGGGTGAACGTGAAAATAGGTAAAGAACCGCATTTGTTGAAACCCTTCGGGATTGCCGATCATACCACATCTGCTTCGTTACAGGAAACTTGCGGTAGATCACTACAGCGGCATTTCCTGTGCCTTGCATCTGTGGCATGCTCGACAATCGCTCAATTTAGGGTTACTGTAAAGCACCCCATTGCCGCTGAGTTCCGGCGTCGGAAAAGAGGGCCGTAAGAAAGGTCACTGCTCGCCGAAACCCTGCTCGAAAAAACTGGTCAGCTGATCGGCCGCCTCTTCTTCATCATCGCCATCGAACTTCAGGACAAGTTTGGTGCCCTTCGGCGCGGCAAGACTCATCACACCGATAATGGATTTTGCGTTCACCTCCGATCCGCGCATTTCAATAAAAAAATCGGATCTGAAACGCGATGCTATCTTGACAACAGCAGCGGCCGGCCTTGTATGCAACCCGGCCTTGTTTTTTATGACAACTTCCCGAACAATCACGGATAGATCAAAAGGCAAAAGTGAAAATTCAAAAGGCAAAAATTTAGACGCTTGATAGCTTGATAGCTTGATAGCTTGATAGCCGGAAGATACGAAGTTCTTCTGAATGGAATAACAGTACAAGCCTTACAGCTATCCGGCCATCCCGCCATCAAGCTCCTTAATCATTGCAATCTCGTCGCAGGCCATCAGTTTCGGACAGTACGTGCAGTCCCTCCAGATTTTCTGCGGAAAACGCTCCTTATCGACAGCATGGTACCCCAGGCTGAGGAAAAAATCAGGAGTGCGTGTCAGAACAAACGCCGTCCTGACCCCCTCTTCAGCAAGCACCTCCTCAGCCCTTTTCACCAGCTTTCCGCCTACGCCACGGCGCGTGAAAGCGTCAACAACTGCAAGGGTGCGGATTTCAGCAAGATGCATGGTAAAAAAAGAAAGGGCGCATGAACCGATTACCTGCCCGTTCTCTTCAGCGACAAGAAAGTTACGAATATTCTCGATAATGTTTTCTGTCGAGCGTTGAAGCATCACCCCCTCCTCTGCATAGCGATCGGTAATGCGTCTGATCGCATCCGCGTCTGTAAGACGTGCCGTTCGTATGGCAATCTTTCTTTTCGTCATGTCTCCCCGCCCTTTTCGGGTTTTTCAATAAACGTTCCATCTGCCGACTCAATCGCCGCCCACAACATATCCTTCAACGTATCAAGTCCCCGACCGGTCACGCTTGAAACGTTGAGAACCTCTCTATCATCTCCGATGACCGGCGCGCTGAACTCTTCAGGAGCTATATCCATTTTCGTGATCAGGAGCATCCTTGGCTTCTCGAGCAAACGCGGATCGAACGCCTCCATTTCCTTCAGAAGCATCCCGTATTCAGCTGCAATATCCGGGGAGTCGGATGACACAAGAACGGCAAGCACTTTCGTCCGCTCGATATGTTTGAGGAACTGGATCCCCAGCCCCTTTCCTTCCGCCGCACCTTCAATGATCCCGGGAATATCCGCCATGACAAACGACCGGTAGTTCCGGTACGCAACAATACCGAGGTTGGGAACAAGGGTAGTAAACGGGTAATCGGCAATTTTTGGTTTGGCCGCGCTCATTGCGGCAATCAATGTCGATTTTCCCGCGTTGGGAAAACCGACAAGCCCCACGTCGGCGATCAATTTCAACTCGAGATCAAGGTCAAAACGCTCTCCCTTTGCCCCTGGTTCGGCATATCGAGGCGCCTGGTGGGTGGCCGAGGCAAAATGCGGATTACCTTTGCCTCCCCGGCCCCCCCTTGCAACAAGCACCTCCTGGCCTTCTTCGGTCAGATCGGCAAGCATCCTGCCGCTTGCAGCGTCCCTTGCAACAGTCCCGCAGGGAACCGGAATGATCACGTCCCGGCCCATCTTTCCGTTCTTCTTGGCCCCCTGCCCATGCGCACCCCTTTGTGCCTTGTAGCGTTTGCGGTACCTGAAATCAAGCAGGGTCGACATCTGGCTGCTGGCCCTCAGATAGACATGTCCCCCGCGGCCTCCGTCGCCGCCGTCAGGCCCGCCTTTCGGGACGTATTTCTCGCGCCTGAAGCTCATACAGCCGTTTCCGCCGTCACCGGCCTGCACCTCTATTTTTGCCGAATCAACAAATTTCATAACTCATAGTATAACCACATGCAGGCACGCACGGGAGCCTGCCCCTGGATTACATTGATACTCACACTAACGATGCTCACTACGGGAGGGTTTCAAACCCGCCCCTACAACTTGCCGACTGCCTACTGGAAATTGCCGGCTATCTTCTTTCGCTCCCCGAGTAATAGTCTTCAGTAGGCAGTTCACAGTTAACAGTCAAAATCATTTAGTCCTTTCCCGGCCTGCCACGGTCAACCATCCCGACATGTCAGCCCCCCCACATTCTTTTCACTGAGAACCGAGAACCTCCTACACCCCACAATCTTAAGCCAACCCAAACAATCACGTGCAACCACTGGGGGCTGCCCCTACATTTCTTCCAACTCAGCACTCAGAACTCAGTACTCAGAACTTCCTTTACCACCCCACAATCTTCCTTTGAATACTACCGCTCATTACCTATTATAGTATCTGACAGAACAGAGCGAACACACAGGCATCCTGAAAAATAAATGAGCCAGAAAAAAAAAGCCACCATAGAGGAGCTTGTCGCCAGACTGGAAGAGATAACTGGAGAAATGGAAAATCCGGATACGGGAATCGACCAATCGATCAAACTCTACCAGGAAGGGCTTGCAATCGCCGATGAATGCAGAAAAAGACTCCAGAGTGCAAAACAGAAAATAGAGATTATCAAACCGGACAACCCCGACAGACAAACCGAAAATAAAACGGACTACGGACTGTTCAACGACTCCTGAATCCCCATGGCCTAACCGTCAAGCTTCTTTTTGAGAATCTCGTTCACAACCGATGGATTTGCCTTGCCTTTCATGGCCTTCATACACTGACCGACAAAAAAACCGAAAATCCTCGTCTTTCCGCTCCTGTACTGTTCAACCTGACCCGGGTTGTCTTCAATCACCTTCATGACGACCCGCTCAAGTTCTTCTGTATCGGATACCTGCGCGAGCCCTTCGTTTTCAACAATTGCCCCTGCATCATCACCAGTCTCCAGCATACGCTCGAAAACCTGTTTGGCAATTGTGTTGCTGATCGTACCTGCTTTTATCAGCCCGATAAGCTCTCCAAGCTTTTGGGGCAGCACAGGAAACGTCGCAACAGCCATGCTCTTTTCCTTCAGTGTCCGCAACACCTCGCCCATCACCCAGTTTGAGGCGGCTTTTGCATCTCCGCAGGAGCGCAGAACCTCCTCAAAATAATCTGCAACCTCCTTTTCAGCAGTCAGCACCCCTGCATCGTACCCGGGAATACCGAACTCATGGACAAAGCGTCCGGCACGAGCCTCCGGAAATTCCGGCAGCTCCCGCTCGAGCCGTTCGAGCATATCGTCATCAATATGCACAGGAACAAGGTCCGGATCAGGAAAGTAACGGTAATCATGAGCGAACTCCTTGCCTCTCATCGAGCGGGTTTCCTGTTTGTCGGCATCCCAGAGGCGGGTTTCCTGCACAATCGTCCCTCCGCTTTCCAGTACGTCAATGTGGCGCCGGGCTTCGAACTCTATTGCCTTTTCGACACTTTTGAACGAGTTCATATTTTTGATCTCTGTCCGTGTACCGTATTCTTCAGCACCGTGCAAACGAACCGAAACATTAGCGTCGCAGCGAAGGCTGCCTTCCTCCATATTGCCGTCCGAAATACCGAGATATTTGACAATCTGACGCAGCTTCTGAAGATAGGCCGAAGCTTCTGCGGCAGAACGAATATCGGGGTAGCTGACGATCTCGAGCAGCGGCACGCCGCACCGGTTCACGTCGATAAAGGTATCGTCCCCGATATCGTGGATGGATTTTCCTGCATCCTCCTCGACATGAATGCGAATCAGCCTGACATCCCTCCTTCCCTCACCTGTATCGATATGGATGATGCCTTCGGAACACACCGGCTCTTCGTACTGGGAAATCTGGTAGCCTTTGGGAAGGTCCGGGTAGAAGTAATTCTTTCTTGCAAGAAGCGACAGGCGGGCGATCGTACAGTCGGTTGCAAGCCCGAGCTTGATGGCGTCTTCAATGACGCGGCGGTTCAGCACGGGAAGTGCCCCGGGAAGAGCGAGGCATACAGGGCAAATGTTGGTATTTGCAGGTTTGCCGAACTCGGTAGAACAGCCGCAAAACGCCTTGCTGCTGGTATTCAACTGACAATGGACTTCGAGTCCGACAACTAATTCATATTCCATATCCGGAACGTTTGATACGATCGAAAAAAACGCGGTACAGCAGCAAGACGATCAGTCATGCTAATTCGGTTTGAAAGAAAACTTCTGGCCGCCTATGGATGCTTCTGCCATCAGACCGCTTTTAGGCAGCGCAAAGACAGCGACACCATCCGAATAATCGCTGTTTGTTGCAGCTCCCGATGTTGCAACAATAGCGCTCGCATGCGCATTGAGTTCATAATTTCCTTTTTTGAAATCCTCCAGATCGGCCTGGGTACGGAAAAAAATGATCTCTGCAAACGACTGGCCTCCAATCTGGGGCCCGACATTGATCTGGGTAATCGACGAGCGACCGATCAGGCGGCCCTGCTCATAGACATAACCACTCCCGCGTGCGCCTCCAAGCAGAATGATCCCTCCTTTGTACACATCGGGAAAGACGGCATAACCATACGCTTCATCGAAAAAAACCTGCAGGCCCGGATCCGCTTTCTGAAAAAGACGGACCGTCTGACGGGCATGTTCTTCCTTGCGGGGGTCCCATCCTGCATATGCCGTAGTGACAACCATCACAAAGAGTGCCGCAAGGAGACTGAATACTTTCCATTTCATGTTCATAGTGACGCTGGTTTTTGTTGCTGAAATTAAATGAAACCACCTGTGACATCCAACACATTTACGGGAAATACAGACCGCTCAAGTCAGGATAATATACATTCTACATCTGCGCCTCACGGGTTCGACAGCTCTCTTTTCAGTGCCTCACGCTCGATCTCAAGTCTGCGGATCTCACGATTCACCCTGTCGAGTTCTTCGGGGTCGCTGTCCATCTCGAGCCGGCGCCTCGATGAAGCTTCATCGATAAGATCGATTGCCTTGTCAGGCAGAAAACGTTCGGAAATGTAGCGGTCGGAAAGTTCCGCAGCAGCAATGATCGCCGAATCCATTATCCGGACACCATGGTGAATCTCGTACTTCTCCTTGAGACCCCGCAGAATCGAAATGGTATCCTCTACGCTGGGCTGATCGACCAGTACCGTCTGGAAACGGCGCTCAAGAGCTGCATCCTTCTCGATATGCTTCCGGTATTCATCAAGAGTTGTCGCACCGATACAGCGGAGTTCCCCGCGCGCAAGAGCCGGCTTGAGGATATTTGCCGCATCAACCGCCCCTTCAGCCGAACCGGCACCAACAAGAAGATGCAGTTCATCAATAAAAAGAACGATCTCTCCGTTGGCATCCTGTACCTCCTTGATGACCGCCTTGAGCCGGTCCTCGAACTCACCGCGGAACTTCGCCCCCGCAACAAGCTGGGCGATATCGAGCGCCGCTATCTGCTTGCTCCTGAGGTTCTCAGGAACATCGCCCGCAACAATGCGCTGCGCGATACCCTCGGCAATTGCCGTTTTGCCGACTCCGGGATCGCCGATCAGAACCGGATTGTTTTTTGTTCTCCTGCTGAGAATCTGAAGCACCCTCCGGATTTCCTCGTCACGACCGATAACAGGATCGAGTTTTCCCTTACGCACAAGGTCGTTGAGGTTACGAGAATATTTTTTCAGCGAATTGTAAGTCTCTTCGGCGGTCTGGCTGGTCACGCGCTGTGATCCGCGAATACCTGCCATCACCTTGAGTATGCTGTCACGGGTCAACCCCGCATCTTTCATGAGCGGTGAAACGCTCACACCAGCCTCGCTCAGTGCAAGGAAGAGGTGTTCCGAACTGATATAGTCGTCTTTCAGCTTTTCAGCCTCTTTCAGGGCAAGATCGAAGACCTTTCCAAGCTCCTGGGAAACATACTGGCCGCTTGCCGAGGCACCGGTAACCTTTGGCGTACGTTCGAGCTCCCGGTCAAGAACCGCAAGCAGATTCCCGATAGTAACCTCGAGTTTATGCGCTATCTGGTAACCGATACTTTCGCTGTCGGTCAGCATTGCAAAAAGCAGGTGAGCCGGCTCGATCTGCTGGTGCTGTCGGCTTCCAGCAAGCGTGGCCGCCGATTGCAGGGCTTCCTGGGCTTTGACGGTGAATTTATTTGGATCGAACTGCATAGTGTATATTTATCTTCAAAAGAATAAGAAACAACTCACTTTCCGCTTATGTATAACAATGGTAAGACAAAAAAAGTTAAAGTTGCAACATGGAGCGCGCTGGAAGAAAAAAAGCCCTGCTACGCCCTTGTTGCCGATGTCGATCTTGTAATTATCCGTTACGGGAACGACGTCTCGGTACTCTACGGAAGATGCCACCACAGGGGGGCGCTGATGGCAGACGGCACAGTCACCGGGCAAAACCTTTTGTGCGGTATTCACGGATGGGACTACCGCTATGATACCGGCGTAAGCGAATATAACAACGACGAATCGCTGAAAAAATTTTCCGCATGGATCGACGTCAAAAACGATGCCGTGTATGTCGACGAAGATGAAATTGCACGCTGGGCACAGGAGCATCCCCAGCCATGGAACAGAGAATCCTACCAGGGATTGTATGCAGACAGCAGCAAAGCCCCGGAGGAACCATTCAACAGTCACATCCATTCTCTTGCCGCCGCTGATCCCGGGTCATTCGATCCCCACGGAGCGGTCTCCGCCATGGGAGTACCATTGACAGAACTGCCGAAATGGTCGGATATCCAGCTTCTTACGGCCCAGCTTTCAAGACCCCCTCTCTTCGACGATGCCCCGGTCGGGACAAGTCTCGTCGTAGGAGCCAACGCAAAAAAACCGCTGGAACTTTCCATACCGATCATAGTCAGCGACATGAGCTTCGGCGCTCTCGGCAGAGAAACAAAAATAGCGCTCGCCAAGGGTGCGGAACGTGCCGGAACCGGCATCTGTTCCGGAGAGGGCGGTATGCTCGAAGCCGAGCGCGCTGAAAACACAAGATATTTCTATGAGCTCGCTCCAGGAGAATTCGGCTGGGACATCGAGCAGGTAAAGCGGTGCCAGGCCTTTCATTTCAAGGCCGGACAGGCAGCCAAGACCGGTGTTGGAGGCATGCTGCCGGGAGACAAGGTAAGTGACGAGATTGCGGCCGTCAGGGGTGTTGACCCTGGGACAGACGCCATCTCGCCATCCCGATTTCAGAAGCTTGCAGCACCGGAAGATTTTTCACAGGTGGCCG
>JANQMO010000030.1 GCA_028280025.1 Chlorobium sp.
TGACTCGGGGACAGTGTGGGTCGCTACTCCTTCACTGGAGGGACTTGCACCCTTTATCTCCTGCCGGTCTCCCGGCGCACCCCAATACCGATTCCATCCTACTTCTTCCATTCCGCATTTTCCTCACCAGTACCATGCGGGCGAAAAATTTTTCGCCCCTACAACTTGCCGACTGAGAACTGAAGACTGCCCACTACATCCCGGTATACCTGCTATACTCCCACTTACCCTGCTCCTGAAGAATCAGTTCGACCATCTCCCGGATGCACCCTTTTCCTCCCTCGTAAGCCGAGATATAGGTTACACGGTTGCGCAGATACTCGACACCATCGATCGGAGTGATGGTGAATGCGATTTTTTCCAGCAGAGGCACATCAACAATATCATCGGCAATATAGGCGCAGTCGTCATCGGTAAGGCCGCGTAGCGCCTTGAATTCCTCGTACGCGTTCACTTTGCTGCCGCAGCCGAGATAGACATGCTCAACCCCGATCTTTTCAAGAAGCTGCCGTTGCGCATCTCCCGAATGTTCAGAAAGAACGGCGATATGAAGGCCATTTTTCCGTGCCTCCTTAACAGCAAGGGCATCCCTCACATTGCAGGAACAGCTTTCCTCTCCCCGGTCATTGACGGTTATCCGGCTGCCGGTCAGCACACCCTCTACGGGAAAAATCAGCGCCCTGACCTGTCGAAGTGCGTTCTGCAGCCGTTCCGACGCGTCGCCGGCCGATAACTGAATTCCGAAATAGTTTACACCTGCCACGTTACTTGTGTTGTTAGGTTAAGAAATGTGTTCCTTCTTCATAAAGCGGTACAATGCCTCCAACTGTTCTGCGGCCGCTGGAAAATCCTGGAGTGCCAGCTGTGTCGAAGCGTCTGAAAGCGCTTTATCCGGATCGGGATGCACCTCGAAAAACAGGCCGTCAGCCCCGGCTGCTACAGCGGCCCGCGCCATTGGCAAAAGATATTCCCTCTCTCCGCCGGAAACACCTTTACCTGCTGACGGGAGCTGAAGACTATGAGTAGCGTCATAGACAACCGGAACGCCTGTACGCCGCATTCCGGGGATCCCCCTGAAATCCACAACCAGGTTATGGTATCCGAACATGGTTCCCCTTTCGGTCAGCATGACGTTCGCATTACCTGTACGGGTTACTTTTTCGAGCGCCATTGTCATATCTTCAGGGGCCATGTATTGCCCCTTTTTTATGTTGACGCAGAGACCGGATTTCCCGGCCGCGGTCAAAAGGTCGGTCTGGCGACAGAGGAACGCCGGTATCTGCAGGGCATCGACATATCGGGATGCATGTTCGACATCGCCGGTTTCATGAACGTCGGTAAGAACCGGAAGATCGAATGTTTCCCTGACCTCGGCCAGGATTTCAAGGGCCTCCCGGTCCCCGATACCCGTAAAGGAAGAAGCTGAAGATCGGTTTGCTTTTTTGAATGACCCCTTGAAGATAATGGGAAGCGCAAGCTTGTCACGAACCGTCGACAGAACTGACGCCACCTCAAAAGCCATCTGCCTGCCTTCGATAATACAGGGTCCTGCAATAAAGAACAGTTGAGCGCCTCTCGAAAGAGTAACGCTGCCAACTGAAATCTGTTTTCTCTCTAGCTCAGGCACCAATTCACTTTTGCTTATCCATTCACATGACCGCCAGACACAAACCGGAAAAACAACATACATCGGTCTGCGCCATATTGCAAAATATATGCTTTTACAGCTCGAACATGGGCACTGCAAGGATTTCTTCTGAAAGACGACATTTGATATATGTGATGTGAAGCCACTCCGCAGACAATTATTCAACTGTTCACGTGAAACATAAACCCAACGTACCGCCACGGCCTCTCATGGTTCGCAAGGAACCAACGAACCATGGTGATGGTTTCCTCTTGTGTGCTTTCTTACACAGCAGCCTCTTTACTGTAGAAGGCTGATAAATTATATTTGTATGTATTGCAATTCTATAACTCATCATCATATAAAGCGATGAATTCTTCTGACACAAAGCACAGATTGGAAGACATTGAAAAACAGCTTGCAAACCTCCACGAGGAACAGCGAAGAATAAAAGCCCGCTGGGATGCGGAAAAAGAACTGATCCAGGAATCCAGCAAGCTCAAGTCTGAACTTGAAGATCTCAAGCACCAGGCTGAAGAATACGAAAGAAGCGGTGACTACGGCAAGGTTGCCGAAATCCGCTATGGACGGATCGCCGATATCGAAAAAGAGATAGAGGAAAACAAACAAAAAATAGAAACAAAACAGGCCGGGGGCGAACTGCTTATGAAAGAGGAGATCGACGCCGGAGACATTGCCGATATCGTGTCGAAATGGACAGGCATCCCTGTCAGCAAGATGCTCCAGTCGGAACGGCAGAAACTCCTGCACATCGGCGAAGAGCTCCATAAACGCGTGGTTGGCCAGAAAAAGGCCGTTCAAGCTGTCAGCGAAGCCGTCAAGCGATCCCGGGCAGGCATGGGAGACGAAAAAAAGCCGATCGGTTCATTTATTTTTCTGGGACCGACAGGCGTCGGCAAAACCGAGCTTGCCCGCACTCTTGCCGAATACCTCTTCGATGATGAAGATGCGATGATCCGGATCGACATGAGCGAATACATGGAATCGCACACTGTCAGCCGCCTTGTCGGCGCGCCTCCGGGATATGTCGGCTATGAAGAGGGTGGACAGCTTACCGAAGCGGTCCGCAGAAAACCTTTTTCCGTGGTGCTTCTTGACGAAATTGAAAAAGCGCACCCCGATGTTTTCAATATCCTGCTCCAGATCCTCGATGACGGAAGACTGACCGACAGCAAAGGGCACACGGTCAATTTCAAGAACACCATCATCATCATGACGAGCAACATCGGCGCCCAGCTCATACAGAGCGAAATGGAAAAGCTGGACAATGCAAACCGTGACGACGTTCTCGAAAACCTTCAGAACAAACTCTTCCAGTTGCTCAAACAGCAGGTCCGGCCGGAGTTTCTCAACCGTATCGACGAAGTCATTCTCTTCACGCCGCTCAGCAGGGAGGATCTCGAACAAATTGTCACGATACAGTTCAACATGATCAGGAAACTCGCAAACAGGCAGAAAATCAACCTGAACCTTGAGAAAGACGCCCTTTTATGGCTTGCCAATGCAGGATTCGACCCGGCATTCGGAGCCCGTCCGCTCAAGCGCGTCATGCAGCGCAACATCACCAACAGGCTGTCGGAAATGATTCTTGAAGGCACCGTTCAGGAAGGCGATACCGTCAACATATCAATAAAAAACGGCGACCTCAATCTTGAAAAAACAACCGGCTGATGAAAACGCCCCTGTACCGTAGCACAACAGCCGTAATGCTGCTCTTGTGCTCAGTGCTTGCAACCACACTCACGACCTGTGCGGCAGCCTCAACGGCCAGGGATGGGTTGACCGCAAAAATCGGCCAGATGATCATGGTCGGCTTCAGGGGGGCATCGCTTGCCGATGCCCCGGCACTCGAAAAGGATATAGAAACGCTGAACCTTGGCGGTGTCGTGCTTTTCGACTATGATGTCCCCACGAAATCCCCCGGCAGAAACATCACGTCGCCTGAGCAGTTGAGAAAGCTCACCCGTGAGCTGCAGCATGCTGCTGAGACACCGCTCTTCATAGCGGTCGACCAGGAAGGAGGCAGGGTTGCCAGGCTGAAAGCAAAATACGGTTTCCCGGAAACCGTCTCAGCCGAAAAGCTGGGCGCCTTCAACGATCCTGACAGCACCTACCGGGCAACACTGACAATCGCCGGCGCCCTTGAAAAAGCCGGCATCAACATGAATTTCGCCCCGGTGGTCGATCTCGACAGCAATCCCGACAATCCGGTGATCGGCGGACTGGAAAGAAGTTTTTCATCGGATCCCGGCGCTGTTTCTTCCCAGGCTGCAGCAGTCATCAGAGCGCTGCACGAGAAAAACGTGATCGCGGCCCTGAAGCACTTTCCCGGCCATGGCAGCTCGTCAACCGACACGCACAAGGATTTCACCGATATCACCGACAGCTGGAGCAACAACGAACTCTCACCTTACCGGAACCTGATCGAAAACGGCTATGACGACCTTGTGATGACCGCCCACGTCTATAATGCCATGCTCGATACCGAGCACCCTGCAACACTGTCCAAACCTGTGATCACCGGGCTGTTGCGTGATTCGCTCGGATTCAACGGTATTGTGATCAGCGACGATATGCAGATGCGCGCCGTTGCCGGACACTACAGTCTCGAGAGATCGATCCGCCTGGCGGTCGAGGCCGGTGTTGACATCCTTCTTTTTGCCAACAATTCGAGCTATGATCCCGACATCGCAAGAAAAGCCGTCTCGATCGTCCGCTCCCTTGTGGACACCGGCACGATCTCCCCTGAAAGGATCGACAGTTCCTACCGCCGCATCACGGCCATCAAACAGCACTACCTCAATGCATCTCCATGAAAACACTCTACCTTGTCAGACATGCCAAATCAAGCTGGGACAACGCAAACCTTGCTGATTTCGACCGCCCCCTGAACAAGCGCGGGCTTACAGCCGCTCCATTCATGGCCAACCTGATGCGTCAAAAAGAGGTACGCCCCGACCTCGTTCTTTCGAGCCCCGCAAACCGCGCACTGACAACGGCGGAAACATTCTGTGAAATCCTGGAATATCCGGTCGAAAAAATCGAGCAAAGGATCGAGATATATGAAGGCGGGCTCAACCATATGCTGAGTATTGTCCGCGCCATACCGGACAATGTTTCGGCACCCATGCTGTTCGGCCATAATCCCACATTCACGGTCTTCGCGAATTTCGTTACCGGTACCCACCTTGACAACATCGTCACCTGCGGTATCGTCAGGATTGCCATGAGCATCGATTCCTGGCAGGAAACGGGAATAGATTCGGGCGAACTGGTGTGGTACGAGTATCCGAAAAAATACAAATAAGGAGTAGCGCACTTTGTGCGCAAGAGTAAGGGGAAATAGGCAGTGGGCAGTGAGAGAATATAATTTTGGCGATTTCTTATGCAAATAAAAAAGACCTGAACACTAAAAACTGGAAACTGCCAATTGCACCTCCAAACTCCCCTGGCTGCCAACTGAGAACCGAATACTGTGAACTGAAAAAGGAGGTCAACGCTCCTTTTTCAACTCCCTTGTCATCAGGTCCAGGATGGCTTCTTCGGCGGGTTTGTTTTCGAAAAGCATGCCGTAGACCGCTTCGGTAATCGGCATGTCCACGCCAAGCTTTCGGCTCAGGTTGTACACGGCTTTCGTTGTAGACACTCCTTCGGCAACCATCTTCATCTCGCTTATAATTTCATCGAGATGCTTTCCCTTGCCGATCTCCTCGCCAACATAACGGTTCCTGCTATGGCGGCTGAGACAGGTCACAACCAGATCGCCGATACCGGAAAGGCCGGACAGGGTTAACGGATCGCCGCCAAGCTTCGCTGCCAGCCTCGAGATTTCCGCAAGCCCTCTGGTAATGATGGCGGCTTTGGCATTGTCACCAAAACCCAGACCGTCTGAAATTCCTGCAGCAATGGCAATGATGTTTTTCACCGATCCGGCGATTTCAACGCCGACGACGTCGGTGTTGACATAGACGCGGAACATGTCCGTATGGAAAACCTCCTGAACCTTTTCCGCCGTCTCGATAGAAGAGGATGCCGATACGAGCGTGGTAGGATGTTTTCGCGACACCTCTTCGGCATGGCTCGGACCGTAGAGCACGGCAACCCTCCCGGAGGATACATCGGGCAATATTTCCAGGATAACCTCGGTCAGGCGCTTACCGGTTTCAAGTTCAATGCCTTTAGCGACATTGACAAAGATCGTATCGCCGGGCGAATATTCTCCAAGGGACAACAGCGTTTCCCGCAACGCCTGGGACGGAACTGCGGTAACGATCATGTCCGCACCTGTAACTGCGCGGTCAATATCGCCTTCAACCCTGAGGTTTTCGGGAAAAGTGATCCCGGGAAGATACCGGCTGTTCTGGCGGGTTCGATCAAGTTCGCGGGCAAAATCGGGCCGATGTGACCAGAGACATACATCCAATCCCTTTTCAGCAAGCAGAACGGCAAGCGTCGTTCCCCAGCTCCCCGCACCCAGAACGGCAATGTTCATTATCCTCTCCCGGCCATCCGGCGTCAGGAATGGCCATGAAATTTCACACGGTTTTCATTGCCCGACAGAAGGCGCCTGATATTTTCCCTGTGTGTATAAATAATAGCAAGAGCGACAATCAACCCGAAAATCAGAAGATGATAATCAAGGCTGTCCTGAATATAGACCCTTGTATTGAACAGATTGATATAGTAATCCTTTGCGCTGCCGAGATCGAAAAGGTATTTTCTGACCGCGATAATGACCGGGAACGCCACCGCAGCCAGCATCGACGCGACGGAAACATACCGTGAAACAAATATTACAAGAAGGAAAATCCCCAGGACGATAAGTGTCGTTACCGGTGCGATACCAAACATCATACCGGCTGCTGTACTGACGCCTTTTCCGCCGCGGAACCCGGCAAAAACGGTAAAAACGTGCCCGAAAACCGCAGAGAGCCCGGCTATGAGACGCAGCGCAACAGGGTTCATGTCCGGAAGAGGCCCGAAAACAGGGTTGGCCTCGAAAAAGACCACGACGGATATCGCTGCGATTGCACCCTTGACAATATCGAGAACAGTAACGGCCAGGCCGATTTTCCAGCCCAGAACCCTGAATGCATTCGTTCCGCCGGCATTACCGCTGCCGAAATTGCGGATATCGATCCCTCTGAGCAGTTTACCGGCAATAATGCTTGTAGGAATGGAGCCGATAAGATAGCTGATCGCCAGAATGATAACTAAAGTAAGCATAATGGTACAGGTTCTGTTTTACATGCCTGCAAACGATGAAGGACTGCTTTGTTCGTCTTCATGGTCACAATGCGCTGCTTCGAAAAAAGAAAGAACGCCCAAAAGTCATTGAGCAACGGTCCGGCCTATAATGTAAGCATTTTCACCAGAGGATTTCAACTTATCGAGAAAGGGGGCGGCAGCGTCAGCCGCAACGATCATCACCAGCCCGATACCGAGGTTAAATGTCCTCTGCATGTCATGTTCGGGAACCTTCCCCTCCCTGCGAATAATATCGAAAATAACCGGCTCCGGCCATGAACGCCACTCCACATCGAGGCCAAGCCCCTCCGGAACGATCCGCATGGTGTTTCCCAAAAGTCCGCCGCCGGTTATATGCGACATGCCGTGGAGATCGGGGGAATCAAGAAAAGGTTTCACCACCTGCAGATAAGAGCGATGCACGTTCAGGAGCTCATCTCCGACCGCACCTGAAAGCCCGTCGAAGGTCTGCTTCATTCTGCCTTCGAATACTTTTCGGGCAAGCGAATACCCGTTTGTGTGCAAACCTGTTGACGGAAGCCCGATCAAAACGTCGCCCTCCGTCACGGATGAGCCGTTGATGATCCTTTCCCGGTCTACGACGCCGACAATGGTCCCGGCAAGATCAAAATCACCGGCAGCATAGACTCCCGGCATTTCCGCTGTTTCACCTCCAATAAGAGCACAGCCGTTTTCCCTGCAGGCAGCAACCATCCCCTTGACAATATCTGCTGCCGTCCCGGGACGCAGCTGACCGCATGCATAGTAATCGAGAAAAAAAAGAGGCGTTGCCCCGCAAACAAGGATATCGTTGACGCAATGGTTGATAAGGCATGCTCCTATGGTATCGTAGCGGCCCATTTCCGCCGCAACCTTGAGCTTGGTCCCGACACCGTCGATACTGCTTACGAGCACCGGGTCGGCACAGCCGGAAAAATCCGGCCGAAAAAATCCCCCGAACGCCCCGATATCGGTCATGACACCAGACGTAAAGGTCTTGCGGACCTGCGGCTTGATCAAACGGACAAATTCTTCGCCTGCACTTATATCAACTCCTGCCGCCTTGTAATCCATATCGCTCTTTGATTTTAGCGTTTCAACGTACTATAACCCTGCGTTTTTCCGCCGGCAGGATCGTTTCCAACTCCCGGCAAGCGTCTGAAATCGCTTCCGCAACGCAAACAAGAACCGCTGACAGCTCCGCATACTGATGACTGTTCACTGCAGACTGCCAACTATCTTTTATCGGCCGGTTTTTCAAATATACTGCTCGTGTCATTGCCGGAAAAAAACTCATGATGCAAGGCCTGGACCGCTTTGGGAACATCGTTCTCCTCGACAACCAGTCCGACATTGATCTCCGAAGCACCCTGTGAAATCATCCTGATATTCACCTCTTTCATGGCAGTAAATATCCTTCCGGCCACTCCTTTCGAGGTTCTGAGATTGTCGCCGACAATGCTTATTGTCGCGACATCCGGCTCGATCTCAACCTCGCCCATGTTCCTGAGCTCATCCAGGACAGCCTCAAGGGACGCCGTCCTGCTGACGGTCAGGGAGACCGACACTTCACTGGTCGATACCATATCGACCGATACGCCGGCACGTGCAAAGATGCTGAAAATCTCGGCCATGAATCCGTACCTGCCGAGCATCCTGTTTGATCGAAAATTGACGATACACTGCCCCTTTTTCACCGCTATGGATTTCACAAGCCCGCTGTAGCTTGTACCTTCGAGCGTCGCAGGATTGCTTGTTATCACCGTACCCTTCGATTCGGGATGGTGCGAGCTGAGAACATACACTGGAATATTCTGCTGTACGGCAGGCGAGATGGTGTCGGGATGCAGCACCTTCGCACCGAGATAGGACAATTCGGCAGCTTCGGTAAAGGTCATCACACGTATGCTTTTAGCCTCGGGCACCAGTCTCGGATCACAGGTCATGACCCCGTCAACATCGGTCCATATCTGAATTTCATCAGACTGGAGCCACGCACCAAGAAGAGCCGCGGTATAATCGGAGCCGCCCCTGCCGAGTGTCGTTGTCTTCCCCTCCTTTGTTGCACCGATAAATCCCTGGGTAACGACTATTTTCCCGCTATCGAGCAACGGCTGTATAGCCTCCCGGGCGTTTTTCGAGCATATCTCCTCGAAAGGACGAGCCATACTGAACGTATCATCGGTAATCATCACCCTGCGCATATCGACCCACTCGGCCTCATATCCTGAGTCAAGAAGTGCCTGGCAGAACACGGTGGTTGAGAGCAGTTCACCGAACGAGCAGAAGGAATCATAGGAACGGGCGGTCAGCTCCCCGACAATATCGACTCCCTTGATCAGTTCTTCCAGTTCGCTGACATAGGTCATCACCGCCGTGATGACGGATTCCCGCCGTGACGGTTCCTGAACAAGGATATCGACGAGTTCAAGATGATGCGCCCTGATCTCACCCGAAAGCCTTATCGCTTTTTCAACCTCGCTTTTTCCTGCAGATTCCGCGATCTCGATCAGCTTGTTCGTAACACCACCGCACGCACTCAGGACAACCACAGGAGCAGTCCTCATACGCTCAGCAGTCACAATATCAATAGCCCTCTTCATCGCCGTAATCGTCCCGATGGAGGTTCCGCCAAATTTCATTACAGCCATAACAGTTCTTATCTTTCTTCGATATATGTATATGTTTTGTCCGGACTCCTGCAATTGAATCCGTCACCAAAGACGTTTTACGGATGTACTCCCGTTCAAAAGCAAAACGAAATATGCACAGCATACAACAGGCAAAAGAAAATCCTGAACGAACCGTTTACCTGTTTCATGCCATAACGGTTCTGTGCATGCTTGTATGCATACAGCTTTCCTTATCCGGCTGCTCCTCGAGCAGCTGGGTTCAAGGCGATAAATATAGCGCAAAATATGCAAAAAAATATACCCCGCTTCCCATCCGAATCCCCGAGAACAAGCTCGTCACCATGCTGGAGAAAATCAGCTCACTGTTCGGTATCGAATACCGTTGGGGGGGAGAGTCAAGAGGCGGCTTCGACTGCTCAGGTTTTGTTCAATACGTCTACAGGGATACCTTTGATGCTCACATACCCCGAACATCAGCACAACTTTCTGAATACGGAAAGAAAATTGCTCCCGCCAGGCTGAGAAGAGGTGATCTGGTTTTTTTCAGGATCAAGGGAGGCGCTATCGATCACGTCGGGATTTACCTTGGGTGGGACCTGTTTGCCCATGCCTCCAAAAGCCGTGGTATTTCCATGGGCAACCTCAACAACAAATATTACAGAACGCGCTTTGCAAAAGCTGTTCGCCTCCTGGAAATCATTGAACCGGAACCGCTGCAGCCAAAACACTTAACGCGTGGACAAGATATGCCGGATTAGTGTATATTGCTCCGCACAATTCATTTTGACAGGCGCAAACTGTTCAGCTTATGCCACGTCCCCAGGACTTCATCGAACTGGCCTTCACTCTTCCTCCGGAACGCATCGAGCTTTGTATCGGGCTCCTTGCGGGAGAAGACATCAACTATTTCCAGGAAGACGAAAACATGCTTTTCGCCTACCTGCCTGAAGAAGAATGGACAGACGATAAAAAAGAGAACATCACCCGGATCCTGACTGCGGCATTCGGCTCACCGCCCTCTTTTTCCGTCAAACACATGGCTGACAGAAACTGGAATGCCGAATGGGAAGCTCATCTGGAGCCGATCGATATTTCCGACAGGATACGTATTGTCCAGAAAAACGAGCCTCTCGACGACAACACCGGCCGGCTCGTCATACGGATCAATCCAAAAATGTCTTTCGGCACGGGATATCATGCAACGACCCGCCTTATGCTCCGTCAACTTGAGAGTCTCGACCTGGAAAACAAGCGCATACTGGATATCGGAACCGGAACAGGCATCCTTGCCATTGCATGCAGAAAACTGGGCAGCACGCTCCCTATTCTCGCGGTTGATAACAATGACTGGGCGATTGACAATGCACGAGAAAATGTCACCGACAACAATGCTGACAATATTGACGTAGCAATGCTGGATGCTGAAGACGATACCTTGTTTGACGAACCGTACGACCTCATTCTGGCAAACATCAACCGAAACGTTATCGGTACCATGCTTCCGGCTATACGCGCCAGGGCTCCGCAAAGCAGAGTACTGGTTTCCGGCATTTTGGTTTATGACGAATCCTGGTTAAGGAAACTGATCGAACAACTCGACTACAGCATTGCGTCGATGCGTTATGAAGACGAATGGCTCTCCTGTCTCTTCGATCCGGTTTCATAATTCTTATACATCAGCACATGAAACGTTTTTCTTTTATCGATATCGGGACCAATACCGCGCTCCTCCTTGTTGCCGACCTCGATCCGGCCGGCAACCGCATCGTTCCGGTCGCCCATCGACAAACCATCATACGGCTGGGAAAAAACGTCGATGAACAGAAAATCATCGACCATGCAGCAATGCAGCGCCTGATTCAATGCATACTTGATTTCAAGGAGATCAGCAAGGAAAACGGCGCCCAGAGCATCGTTGCTGCAGGAACAAGCGCGCTGCGTGATGCGAAAAACCGCATGGAAATCATCGATGAGGTTGTCATGTCAAGCGATATTGTCATCAAAACGCTGACCGGAGATGAAGAAGCCGCCCTGACCTTCAACGGTGCCGTTGCCGGAATGCCGGACGTGCCCGAACTGTTTACCGTTATCGATATCGGCGGCGGCAGCACGGAAATCACTATGGGCAGCCTCGAAAAAATAGAGCAGAGCATCAGCCTCGATATAGGCTCTGTCAGGCTGACGGAACGTATCTTCACGTCGCATCCTCCTTCGGAAACAGAATTCCTGGCTGCCCGGAACGAGATCAACGAGAATTTAACCGGTGCTCTTGAACCTTTTTTCAGCGGCAGGGAACATGTTTACGGCGTTGCGGGTACGCTGACAACCATTGCGCATCTTGTCTCCGGCGAGAAAGAATTCGACCCGGATACAATTCATAATGTTACGCTCTCCTATGATCAAGTACGGCAGCTCCTCGATGAACTGAGGGAATCTTCTCTGGAACAGATTCTGGAAAGAGGTGTTCCGGAAGGCAGGGCGGATGTCATTACCATGGGCACCCTGATCCTCCACCAGTTCATGAGGCTCCTGGGAGTAATACAATTGCATGTAAGCGTCCAGGGGCTCCGCTACGGGCTTGCCCTGAACGAACTGCAGAAACTGCTTTCAGAAGCATAGATACTGCACCGGTAACATCCCCGGCGCGGTATCTATGCTTTCCGGGAGTCAGTAGCTTCTCACGCAGCGTACCGACAGACCGTTTTCCATACAGGTGTCGTTGCGGAAGAGAAACGCGTTTCTTTCGGACATGTTCCTGAACCAGGCATAGCCCCGCACAAAAACCGTTGACGTCCAGTACAATGCGTTGATGCCTTTGTAAAGAAATCGGCCGTCACTGCGGCGATACCCGCCGGGAAGAGCGCTGAACCCAGGCTTTCCGGCAACCGGCTTACCATAGGAACCACTGAAATCGGCAGCCTTGAGATTACCGGCTGCAAAGACTTTGCCACCGGAAGAACGTTCAAGATTTCCCCAGTCCTTGTCCGATGGGATCTTCCATCCTTTCGGAGCAAGACCGCGGGGATCATTGACCGCATACCAGTTGTAGAGTTTACCGTAGACGACACCATCTCCTGAACGGTTGCGATAATAGCACCATGCTCCTTGTTTTTTCCTGGCGGCATCCTCCCACTCGGCAGGTGTCGCTGCGTGGCGGATGGGGTCTCCGTTACGGTAGCGGCTTACATTCAGGTTTTCTGCCATCCATACCTGTCCGTTGATCTCAACAGCCTTGTACTCATTGCCGTCAACATCTTTTGCGGAAAAAGCAAGCATCTGCATCGGTGCAAAGAACATAACCAGCAACATACAGAGCGTAGTACGCAGTAAGGGTGTGTGTTTCATGGCCTTGATGATTGGGGGTTATGGGGGTCGTTTCCATCAAAAAAACGCCATTATATGTACTTCTCATCCGACACGCATATTCCATGTCGGACTACCAATGTACATATATTGCAACGATTTATCCAAATAAAACGTAATCACCAAGCACATTTAACAGAAACACAACACTCCAAACTCCCCCAACGCCATGTTTACCGCAACAAAAAAATACGCCGGTTTACCCTGGATCACCCGATACACGTTCCCGCTCACAGACAATACAGATGAGCGCAGCGTCTCTGTTCCTGGTGAAAAACAGAAAGCGGCGGCGGCTTTCTTTCAAACGGTACCGGCGTCTGATTTCGTCAGGAGACAACGGGAAATTACGACGATGGACGCTTGCCGCGCCTATACCGTTATTTTTCAGGTAGCGGCTGAAGTACCTGGGTTTATACGGCAGGGTGTCACAGACCCTGAAACGCCTGCCGGGAAATGACGCGACCCGCTTGTCCGATGTCAGCAGCTCTACATGGGAATTGAAGAAGTGCATACCATGAATTCGGGCGAGAACAGGAACAAGGCACGCCTTGATAATCGCCGGATCAGGCTCATAAAGGTACGCGCCGACATTTTCGGCCATCGGTTTCCCGGTAACGTTTTCCTGGCATGAGGAGATAACCGACGCCCCGTTTTCGGTCAGGCAGACGGCACGGACGGTCACCTGATGAACGGATACGTCAGCATGTCTTCTGCAAAAAAGCAGGATTTCCCTGCATTCACCATCGACTGAAAGCACCAGGACCTCCCTGAGTGAGGGAACCATATCCCGAAACACGGTTATTTCATGTGCGGGTGAGGCCTTGATGCAGATGTTGTGCGATTTACGGAGAAAAAGATCATGCAGCCCGACAACATCCGGTTCACACTCCTGCAGGTTAACCAGACGTTTCCCTGCCGCTCTCCTGGCGGGATCGACATATATCCAGTCGAAACTCTTGTCCGGACAGGCCATAAGATAAGCAATGCTGTCGCCGGTGATCACCTGAATAGTACCGGCACCGAGCTCATTGAAATTGTGGCCTGCTATCCGGGCAAGCACGGGATCTTGTTCAACATAGATGACCTTGTCAAAACGTCTGGAGAAAAAGAGGGCATCGATGCCGAGTCCGCCGGTCATATCGAGCATTGTTTTGCCCTGCATTCCTTCAAGATCCGATTTGTAACGGGCGCTCCGTTCGCCCGATGCCTGTTCGAGGGAAAGAGTAGTGTACAACAGGCTCCGCCGCGACAGCTCCGGCAGTTTTTTGCGCGCTTTTTTTCTGCAGGCTATCTGCTCGGCAATCGCCCTGACAGGAAAACCTGCCCGGCCATGATGCTTCATGGCAAATTCAGCCGGATCGACATGCTCATGGACCCGAAGCTCTTCCAACACCCCCGGCTCGAGAAGCTGCTGAAGCTCATCAGAGGTCATGGCACTCTCCGTCTGATGCAGCCTCCCTGCTGACAACATCGCAGACAGCATCTGTAAGCTGCTTCAGCTCCTCTTCCAAAACAATATAGGGCGGCATGAGATAAACCAGCGTTCCGAAAGGACGAACCCAGACGCCTCTTTCGACAAACTGCTTCTGGACGGCAGCCATATTGACCGGCTTCTGAAGTTCTACGACGCCAATTGAGCCAAGGACACGGACATCTCGAACCCCCGGAATGGTTCGACATGCTTCGAGACCGGAAAGAAGCCCCTTTTCGATCCTCATCACGCTCTCTTTCCACTTCGAGACTTCAAGCAGCCCGATACTGGCCGCTGCCACGGAACAGGCCAGGGGATTGGCCATGAATGTAGGGCCGTGCATGAACACTCCCGGTGTTCCGCCGGAAATCACCGCCGCGACCTCATCGGTCGTCAAGGTTGCGGCCAGAGTCATATACCCTCCCGTCAGCGCTTTGCCCAGGCAGAGAATGTCAGGGATAACATCGGCATGTTCGAGAGCGAACATCCTGCCTGTCCGCCCGAAACCGGTCGCAATTTCATCAAAGATCAGGAGCACACCATAACGGTCACAGAGATCGCGAGCCATCTTGAGGTATTCGGGAGAATAGAAACGCATACCTCCTGCGCCTTGGACCACAGGCTCGATGACAAGCGCCGCTATATCTTGATGGTGCGTTTCGATCTTTGCCCGCAGATCACGGATGCATTCTTCGCAGCACGGTTCATTGAATCCGCATCGAGGCGCTTCAGCAAAGAGCTGCTGCGGCAGCACCCTCTTGAACATGCTGTGCATACCGGTAACAGGGTCACAGACCGACATGGCGGCAAACGTGTCCCCATGATAACCCGACCTTACTGTCAGCAGTCTGTGCTTTTGTGGTTGTCCCGCCGCCTGATGGTACTGAAGGGCCATCTTGATGGCTGCTTCGACCGAAACCGAACCGGAATCGCAGAAGAACACCTTGCTCAACGGCTCAGGCGTCAGTCCCACGAGATGACGCGCCAATGTAATTGCCGGATCATGAGTCAACCCGCCGAACATGACATGACTCATATGTCCAAGCTGGCGCGTTACCGCCTCGTTAAGTACCGGGTGATTATAGCCGTGAATCGCCGCCCACCATGACGACATGCCGTCGATCAGTCTCCGGCCGTCCTCCAGTTCGATATGGACGCCTTTGGCGGATTTCACCGGATATACCGGCAGGGGATCCTGCATTGAAGTATAGGGGTGCCAGATATGCTCCCTGTCGAAATCAAGATTCATGAACGATCTTTGTTACAACATCTTCCTTGAGGCCCGGACAGTTTTTGCCGATTCTGGGAAAGTCAATCACCGGGCAGTCAAAACCGTACCCGGCAAGAGCGTTTTGCAAAACAGCAAACGTATCATCCGCAATGATCCTGTCGCTCCCTCCTGCACGGTTATAGAAGAGTGCACACAGCCGCATACCCCTGTTCCGGCAGGCCTCCAGTGAAAGTAGGGTGTGATTGATACTGCCGAGCCGGGCGGATGTCACGAGAATCAACGGATATGAACGCGCTTGAACATAATCGGCAAACGACATCCCCTCCCTGAAAGGCACCAGGAGACCGCCGGCCCCTTCGAGGAGAACGATATCGAATGTCTCCCGAAGCGTTTGTGTCGCGCGGTCCAGAACAGACGTTTCGATAACCCGTTCTTCCAGCGCTGCAGCAAGGTGCGGCGAAGACGGGTGGGCAAACAGGTATGAACACGTTGTTCCGTCACGATCGACGTCCTGCAGCGGCATCCCCATCATCTCCCGATGTTTCCGGATATCTGCCGAAACACCCCTGCCGCCGGTCTCGACCGGCTTCTGGGTGATAACACGCATACCGGCCCGCCTGAGAGAGTACGCAAGCAAACCGGTGGCAACCGTTTTGCCGACTCCCGTATCAATCCCCGAAATGGCAATGACTTTTCCCGACACGTAAAAGAGTGTTGAATTGTTGAGTTGTTGATCTGTTGATCTGTTGATCTGTTGAATTGTTTGGGGTTGTCGGTCCTGATCCAGTTGAAAAAAGACCAAAAGGACGAAAAGGACTTAAGGGACCAAAAAAAAGCGCCGGCCTCCCATTTTCACCTTTTAACTTTTGACTCTCGCTTTTTCCTCCTTACTCCTGCGCACGAAGTGCGCTACTCCTGACTCCTTCTTTATAAACACACAGAACAACGGATGATAGGTCAGATGAACGCCGGTGTGGCTTGAAAAGGACGAACGGTAACGCTCCACGAAGCGGTAATGGCGGCTTTTTGTCCAGGGGTTTCTCTGTGCAAGGCCATTGACACCGGTCCGGCTGATATGGCGCAGTACCTCTTCCGGACTCCTGAAATCAAGCCTCCGCACCTCCTCGCGGCATTGCACGGGCTCGAACCACTGCCGGGCAAAATCCCGGAGCTCATCGAGGTCATAATAACCCAGCGACACATGTTCGATCGAGTCTATCTCCAGCATGTTCCTTTTCCCGAACGTGCTGAATGCCAGCATACCGCCTGGCCGGAGGGCAGCGGAGAGTTGTTGAAAAAGAGCTGGAATATCCGCAAGCCATTGGAGCGTTGCATTGGAGACAACAAGATCAAGCTCTCCCGGCAACTGCTCCTGCTGCTCGATATCCCCGCCGAGAAACGCAAATTCAGATACACCATGCTTATGCGCAATATCTCCAACGACGATGGAACATTCTGCAACAAGGTCGTTGGCGATATAGGTCTCAATCCTGCAGCGGCGAAGCAAAGCTTCGGTGAATGCTCCCGAACCCGCCCCGATCTCCAGGACCTTCCGGAACGAAGCCCCTCCTTTTTCAGGAGAAATCAGCCCGGCAAGTTCGGCAGCCATACGCTCCTGTATGATAGCGTGACGCCGGTACTCCGGCAGACGGCGTGCGAAGCGCTGCCGGATCAGTTCCTTGTTCAATCTTCCATGCATGAGCAGACTTTCTCCCAGTCGTTGAATGCAAAAAAAGGAAAGTGGGGCAACTCCTTCACCATGCGCCGGCGTGTACCGGACCAGGCCTGCTCTTGCGCCTGCGGCGGAAAGATCAGATCACAACCGCCGATAAGAGCATGTGTAAAAGACCATTCCAGCATTGCAGACGGCCTCCCGGCGGCAACATGCCCTGCTATGGCGCCAAGCTCCGCCTTCTGGTCATGTGCGCTTCTTTGAGGAGCGATCGCATAAAAACGCTCCAGCTCCGCGGCACTCCCGCACATCCGCCTTATAAAACGTATACGGCTGTCTTCATCGTACGAGTCGAGCGTCGCCCTGAAAACATCCGGCTGAATTCCTTCCCCTGTGCTTATCGGCTTGAGGGTTCCGTTTATGGCAAGAGCACTGTCGATCCCTTCCAGGGCAATGCAACTGGCTGCCCATACCCCCAGAGACCAGGCGACAACCGTTCGTTCAGCGTAGTCACCCAGAATATCAGGAATACCGGCAGGCATGTCGACCGAACGATAATCATAACACAGCAGCACGTCACTCTGAAACCGCCCGGAAGTGTTCGCCTGCAGGTAGAGAGCAATGCTTTCGTCCATCCCCCAGCCATTGAAAAAAATCAGCAGCCGGTCATACCCTTTTCGTTGAATCCACCGTGTTTTCACAGAATGTTTAGTTGTTGAACTGTTGAATTGTTGAGTTGTTGCGTTTTTTCTGATATCGGGCTAAAAGGACCCAAAGGACGAAAAGGACTTAAGGGACAAAAAACAAGCGCCGACCTCCCATTTTTACCTTTTGCCTTACCTTTCCAGACTATTGACTCCTCACCCAATACCTATTACCCAAAATCCTGCCCCTGCGCACGAAGTGCGCTGCTCCTTACTACTCACTATTCACCATTTACGATTCACGATTTACGGATCACCATTCACGCTTTTCAATATTTCCGGTATACGGGAAATATCGTCCCAGGAAAGATCGGCTCGGAGGGAAATCCGTATCCGTGCGGTGTTTTCCGGGACCGTCGGAGGACGCACCGGCAGTACAAGAAAACCCTCTTCCTGCAGGTGGGCAGCCGCACGCAGAGCATTGTCGTTCGATCCCATGACAACCGGTACGATATGGCTCTCCCCCGGAACCGAAAAACCTTCTGCCTTCAATGCTCTCCGGAGACGTTCGGCAAGCGACTGCAGAAAACTGCGCTCAGGCCCCATCGCCATTTGTTTTTCCAGCACCAGGCGGCTCCATCCAAGCACCGCCGGCGGTAATGCGGTTGTAAAAATAAAGGGGCGCATGGTGTTGACCAGGTAGTCGCGGAGAAGAGCACTCATAATACCGTACGCCCCTATGGAAGCAAACGCCTTTCCGAACGTCCCGACAATAATGTCAATCGAATCGGTACAACCCGAAGCCTCGCAAAGTCCCTGACCGGTCTCTGCGAACGCCCCCGCGCCGTGCGCCTCGTCAACGATCAGAAACGCTCCGTAACGGTCCCTGATTTCGCAAAGCCGTTCAAGATCGGCACAGCCGCCATCCATACTGAAGACCGATTCGGTCACAATAAAAACCTGCCGGTATCCGGCCTGTGCTTCGCCAAGCAGAAACTCGAGATGGTCGTAGTCACGATGGCGATACCGCCTGAAAGCCGCCTCGGCTATTCGGCAGCCGTCGATAATGCTTGCGTGATTCAGCCTGTCGCAAAGGATCAGGTCGTGGCGGCTCGAAAGAGCGGGGAGGATACCGATGTTGGCATGATAACCGCTGTTAAACACAAGGGCGCTCTGCCGTTTGTACCATGCGGCAAGAAACTCCTCGATTTCACCATAGAACTTATGATTGCCGGTCAACAGGCGCGATGACGAGCTGGTCATTGCGTAACGGGCGAGCTCCCCTCCCGCAGCACCGAGATACTTACCGAGGAGACACTGGTCGTCCCCCAGGCCGAGATAGTCGTTCGACGAAAGATTGAGCAGACGGCGACCTCCCGAATGGATAAACCTGCCCGAACGCTCGCCGATCTCGGGAAGCTCCCGGAAACGGTTTTCCATTTTCAGCCTGTCCAGTTCATCCTGTATTCTTCCAACGAGGCTCACCGGCCTGATCCTCCTGAAAAACCCGCAAGCTGCCGCATAAAACGCCGGTCGTCACCGACATCGCGCCCCCGTGTCGTCAGATATCCTCCGGTCAGAAAACCGTTCGCTCCTGCAAGCATGAGCAGTCCCTGAAAATCTTTCATGACGGTTTCCCTTCCGGCAGCGAACTTGATGACCTTCTGCGGATGGGCAAGGCGGCAGATTGCAAAAGTCTTGAGAACCTCCGCAACCATCGGCGTCTCTGCGCTTTCCAGAGGAGTACCCTCGATCGGCACAAGAACATTGAGCGGAATAACCGCTATATCGAGATCCTGCAGCGAATAGATGAAATCCACGCGATCCTGCATGGTTTCGCCTACGCCGAGAATTCCGCCGCAGCAGACCGGAATCCCGTATTTGCAGAGCAGGCGGATGGTCTCGATGCGATCTTCGACACGATGGCTGTCGGCTATCAGTTCGCCGTACCGGCCGGGAGCAACCTGTACATTGATATTGTAATGTGCGACATCGTGCCGGGCAAGCATGGCTGCCGTCTCTTCTCCAAGCATTCCGAGCGAGGCGCAGACCTGCATGTCCGGATATTCCTGATGCAGCGTATCGATCGTTTCGATGATCCTGAGAAATTCGGGGCTGACGCTCCGGTAACCGTACCCGCTCGTCACAATACCGAAACGCCTGATCCCCTCGCGATATACCTCCCCTGCGGCTAAAAGAATGTCGCCCCGTTCAAGGAGGGAATACTGCTCGACATCGGCGTCATTATGAAGCGACTGTGCGCAAAAACGGCAGTTTTCTGCACAGACACCGGACTTCGCATTGATGATCGAACAGGTGTGGTATCCCGAACCATCCGAAAAGGACGCGTAACGGTTCCTTACTTTGTTGGCGAGCGAAACAAGGTCCATAACATCCTCGCCATCAAGTTCGGCCAGTTCCAGTGCATCGGTGTAGGGAAGCGGATCGCCTGTTTCCAGTACGCCGTAGGCTTTTTCAATTGCACCGTTGATCCCGATCATCGTCATCATGCTTCTTTTCTGATTGTCGCCTCTCCGGATGTAATGGCATGCTCCGTTCCATCATTATCCATAAGCAGCAGTTCACCTGAGCGTCCCAGGCCGGTTACCTTTCCACTGACGCTTCCCTTGTAGCGTTCAACAGAGACCTCTTTACCTTTCAGCCACGCGTAACGGTCGAGATAGGGGAGAATATCTCCCAGATCTTCGGCTTCGAGCCACTCATCGTACATCGGCTCGAAACAGTTAAGCAGAGCGGCAAGGATCTCCGATCTCGACCACTCATTGCCGGATTCGATACTGAGCGATGTAGCAATCCCTTCCAGATCGGCGGGAATCTCACGCAGATTGACGTTGATCCCGATCCCTGCAATCACAAAATGCGTCATATCCGGCTCTGTTTCCATCTCACAGAGAATACCGCAGACCTTGCGGCCGTCTATCAGAATATCATTAGGCCATTTGACCATCGCAGAAACATTGTCAACTGTCGCTTCCACAGTCCGGTGAATCGCTGCCGCGGCAAGAAGCGGTATCTGCGAAAGCCGAAGCGGAGGTACCGGCGGGCGAAGTATAACCGAGAAATAGAGGTTGGCGGCCGGCGGTGACATCCATTCACGCCCCATCCTGCCGCGCCCGCCGGTCTGGCTGTCGGCAATCACAACACATCCTTCTGCAGCACCTTCTCTGGCGAGGGTTTTTGCCCTCTGGTTCGTCGATTCCAGCGTTTCATGGTATTCCACGGTTCTGCCGAAGCGAGCGGTCGAAAGAAAAGGCTGAATTTCCTCCGGCACCGGGAGTCCGGGGCTCCCGCTCAAACGGTACCCCCTGCCGGAAACCGCCTCGATGGAGTACCCTTTTTTCCTGAGCAAAGAGATGTGCTTCCAGACAGCACTGCGGGTTATCCCCATTTCACTGCACAATTCGCCCCCGGAAAGGAATCCGTCAGCCCCCCTGAGGCGATCGAGAATGTCAGACGTCAGTGTGTTCATCAACCGGTTTACATGAAAGGTAAAAAAAGGGCGCCAACAGGCGCCCGCCACTTGTCAACCGGAATTTACAATCTGGTTGACAAGTTTGCAAACAGCAACACAACACACGCCAAATTCGTTACAAAAAAAACACATTTTGCAACTATTAATACAAATAATCTATTTTACCCTGTAAGCTTTACAACAATAGCGGAGAACCACTATGGATGCAGCAACAGAACGTCAGGCTATGAGTCCGAAAGAACGGGGAGCTCTTGCCAGAATGGTGATGCAGCTCTTTGACCACTGGAACATTTCAACTGCCGATCAGGCAACATTGTTGGGGCTCGCATCAACAAACCGCGCAGCCTTGACACGATACCGGAAGGGCGAGCCAATTGGAACGAACCGTGATCAGTATGAGCGGATCGGGCATTTGATGGCCATTCACAAAAACCTGCGCCTGCTGTTCCCGAAAAACCGGATTCTCGCCTATCGCTGGATGTCAACACGTAACAAAGCTTTCGACAACCTAACACCCGTCGAGGTGATCAGGGAATGGGGGTTTGCCGGAATGTTGCTGGTCCGCTCCTATCTTGACCATGCACGAGGTTCTTGAAATTCGTAACACTATGGACGATTTCTTTTCGCAAATCACATTGATCGATACACACAAAGAACTGATCCGCAATATTATATCATTGAGAGAATCAGAGGACCTGTTCGATGACCTGACCAACGATCCGGAAGAATGGTTACTTGCTCAAAAAGCGGAATCGGACGCCAAACCATACCCCTACCAATCGCACTCCCCTGAAATCCATCGCCCGTTTGAAGAAGTCATCTGGTTCAACGCCATCATCTGGCCATTTAAAAACTGGCAAAAAAGCAGGTTTTCGGACGGATCATTCGGCGTCTGGTACGGCAGCGATACCATCGAAACAACCGTTTATGAGACGGCGTACCACTGGTACCGGGGACTGCTCACCGATGCGGGCTTTGAGAAAGAACCTGTTGTGATCGAGCGCAAACTCTACTCGGTAAACTGCGATGCTGCGATGCTGGATATTCGTCCTCTACTCGAAGACTATCCGCTCCTCATCCATAAAACCGATTACTCTTTTACCCAATCGGTTGGCTCGAAGATGCACCGCGAGGGGCATCCCGGCCTCGTAACCATATCAGCCCGACATGAATATGGCAACCTCTATGCCGTTTTGAATCCGGACGTTCTCTCCAACCCCCGCCACCACAGCTATCTGACCTATACCCTTGATAATGGACGGATCATGGTCGAAAAAAAGACTGGAGTGAAGTGGTTGGATATTGCTGCAGAAACCCTGCAATAGCTACACATCCAAGGCAGGAGAGACACTCATTATGTCGTGAGTAAAAACATGCGGTTTCCCGGATGTTCAGAATGGCAGCATCACCAGTTCAACCAGTTTCGAGTAAACGGCCTCGATACTCCGGCGAGGCAGGTTGGTATCGATGAGATCGTGGCCCAGTTCGAGGGATGGATCGAACTCGAATGTCGTGACGTTCCCGCCCTTCGACTGCCAGCGTTTCACGAGCTCCCATGTCACATCGTTGTCTACCTGGTCGTCGGCAGGGTTGAACACCATGATAATTTTTTGTGCGTGCGGAGCACTCTGCCGGGCGTCTCTTCGGACGGCAAAACCGAGGCGGAGTATCTGGCCCAGGGCGCGGCGGGAATAGCGCGGATAGGTATAGGTCTGCGGCGTGTCGGCCTGCAGCTCGGGATTCCACCAGGTAAACCTGTCCGGCAGAACCGGAACGATATTCATGACTGTTGAAGTCATGAATGATGGAATGGCCTTGAATCCGAAGGCCGGGGAAATGATAATTGCACGATCGATATCCGGCCGGTGCTGTGCCGCCCATGCTGTTATCACACCGCCCGCGGAAATCCCCATCATGACAACCCGTTCACCCAGCCCTCCGGCAATATCGACGACCCTGTCGGCATAGTCGACAAGCTCTTCAGCCTGCAAATGAGCATGGTCTTCCGTCATTCGATCGAGGAAACCGTGATGGGGAAGCGGTGCGATCAGCACATTGTTTCCGGAAACGAACAAACGCTCCCCAAGCGCCTTGAACTGTTGCGGACAGTTCGTATACCCATGCACAAGAACAACCGCCTGACTGCTTTTGCCTCCATGAGACATAAGCTGCAGCCGGCAGAGAGGATTCATGCTCTCCGGTTCAGCTTTTTGTAACGCCTCGACCAGGCTGATCGACTCGTTGTAGTCAGCGGCCGGATCAGGTACGGCAATCTGCCCGGGAAGATTGTGAGGAATCTTGATCCATATCCCGGCAGAAAAAAGTATGGCGGTCAAGGCCAAAAGCAGGCCCGTCTTTCTTTTCTGCCCTTTTGTCATGACGCAGAGACCGCGGTTTTGCTCAAAACAGCTCTGTTCTGTTACCCTTTTGCCTTCGTCTCCATATCCGATGCAAGGCGCTGTTTTTCATACGAGGCCCGGTACAGTTTGAGGCCGTCGAAGATACCGACGGCAATTTTTCTCTGAAAACTCAACCGCCTGAGCATTTTTTCCTCTTCCCGGTTTGACAGATACCCCGCTTCAACAAGCACACTTGGCATGGAAGGTGTCCAGAGCACCATAAATCCTGCCTGACGAACCCCCCGGTCGTTCATCCTGGTTTTTTTCATCATCCCCTCAAGCACATATCTTGCAGCCTCCTTGGATTGCAAGGTAAAGGCGTTCTGGGCAAGGCTGCTCATGATCATATGCTCCTCGCTGAAGCCTTCATAGCGTTTCTTGTAATCCTCTTCCTGCTTGATAGCTTCGTTCTCGAGCATGGCGACACGCAACGCATCCTGGTTTTTATGCGGACCCAGAATGTAAACCTCCGCCCCTCTTGCGGACCGGTTCCTGGCGGCATTGCAATGAATGCTCACAAACAGCTTGCCGTCGTTTTTGTTCGCTATTTTCCCCCGCTGTTTCAACGGAATGAATTTGTCGTTGCCGCGCGTGTACACCACCTTGACATCAGGCCACTCTTTTCTGATAATTTCTCCGAGATACAAGGCAATATTCAAAACAACATCTTTTTCCCTGGTTCCGGCGCGGCCAACAGCGCCCGGGTCCTTGCCGCCATGACCGGCATCAAGGACGATGGTATCAAAACGCCATTTCCGGGCATCTCTGGAAAGATCCTGCGCGATACGTTTTTCCTTTTCTGCACGATACACCGATTTGACATCGACATCGCTCATGACCGTTATCTTGTAGGTATTGGTCTTCGGCTCCCACGTAAAGTCGCTGGACTTGACATTGAAAAACTCGGTGTTGAATGCAATATCTATCTGCATCGCGCCCTTTCCGAGGGGTATCGCCCGGATATCCTTCACGTATCCTCCCTTGAACTTCCGGAGCAATTCCGCAGGAGTTCCCCTGGCACGCTGAAAGGTAAGTGTCGCATGCCCTTTGCTGTCAGGCCTGATGTATGATGCAGGGGTTTTCGACCCGGTTGCCTTGAGCTTGATGACAACCCCGTTAGCAAGTTCGGTGACATTCAGGCCGGTTAACGTTGTCGGCCCGGTATATCGGGGAACAAAGCCGGGACCTGTCGTGCGGTCCTCAGCATCGACAATACCGACCGTGCGGTGAACCGAACCCGGCCTGGGGCTCCATAAAAAGGCATCGATCCTGCCTTTTTTTCCGTTGTAAGAAATCTGCCGGTTCATCCAGAGTGAATAAAGGCGTGCGGCATCCTCTGCACGAAGCCACAGTGAACGGTCCATCAGCACCGGCACCGACCTCATATGGAAAACCCTTTCCACATCTGCGGCACTCTCCTCCCTGACACTCGCGAAATTACTCCCTGCCGAAAGAAGACACACCGTTTTTTTGCCGTTGTCACTCCATGTCACCGACAGGCGCTTCCCGTCAATTGTATTATGGAGGCGAAGAGCGCGGGACATGGATCGCAAGTCGACATACACGGCGCCGTTTTTCCGAAGAGCGTTCACTCCGATTGTATAACGGACCTTAAAATCAAGGACCGCATGCAGGGTTATTTTTTCGGAGGGAGCATTTTCGAGCGATACAGCATGCGCTTTACCCGGCAGTATAACCGTCAGCAGCAGCATCAGAAAAACAGCGAATCCGGAACGGCTGGAGGACTCTCTCACGTGACCTTGATTTTAAGACTTGTCGAGACCGTTGTGTTATGAAAATAATACTAAAAATATTCATGCTCGCCGCGCAGAACGTTTCCGGTTCAGCGGCACGATCCAACCGTCTCAGCTTACGAAATTTGTTTTTTAGCGGTCAACCCCTATCTTTTCGAGAATTTCAATGCAACAGGAATCGATCTATGGCATTATCTTCAGCCGCATCAGCAAAAAACAAAACGCTCATTGTTGTTGAGTCCCCGTCAAAGGCAAAAACCATCAATAAATATCTTGGCAGGGACTATATGGTCTTCGCCTCGGTAGGGCATATCAAGGATCTTCCAAAAAAAGAGATCGGCCTTGATTTCGACAACCACTACGAACCCCGCTACGAAGTCATTTCAGGAAAGGAGAAGGTGGTCAGGCAGTTGAAAAAGCTCGCCGGTGAAGCCAATGATATCCTTATCGCCACGGATCCTGACAGGGAAGGTGAGGCTATCGCCTGGCATATTGCCAACGAAGTCGACTTTTCCCGCAAACCCGTTCAAAGGGTTCTGTTCAACGAAATCACCAAAAACGCCATTCTTGAGGCGATACAACATCCGCATCAGATCGACCACAGCCTTGTTCGTTCCCAGCAGACCCGCCAGGGACTGGACAAGATTGTGGGCTATAAAATAAGCCCGTTTCTCTGGAATGTCGTGCTTCGGGGATTGTCGGCAGGAAGGGTACAGTCCGTAGCGCTCAGGCTGATCTGTGAACGTGAAGAGGAAATCCAGCAGTTTCAGCCGAAAGAGTACTGGACGATCATCGCTGACTTCACAACTGCTTCAGGCGAAAGCTTTTCTGCAAAACTGGTTAAAATAAACGGCGAAAAGGCTGATATCCTCAACGGCGAAGACGCCGAGAAAACGGCATCAGCCATCCTGTCGAAGCTCTACGGTGTTTCGTCAATCACACCCAAAGAGCAGCAGCGCAAACCTCCGCTGCCTTTTACGACATCGCTCTTGCAGCAGGCGGCCTCGAACCAGCTCGGTTTCGGCTCGAAGAAAACCATGCGCATCGCCCAGCAGTTGTATGAAGGAATAGAGATCGGCGCCGAGGGAGCAACCGGCCTGATCACCTACATGAGAACAGATTCAACAAGAGTCAGTGCCGAGGCGGTCCAACAGGCAGAGCAGTTTATTACGCAAAGCTATGGAACGGAATACAGAGGCAGCGTAAAAGCGGCAAAAAGCAGCAAAAAAACACAGGACGCTCACGAGGCCGTACGGCCGACCCTGGTGTCCCATACGCCGGATGCCATGAAGCGGTATCTCTCGTCCGATCAGTATAAATTGTACGAACTGATCTGGAAAAGATTTCTCGCCTCACAAATGGCCCCTGCCAGGATTGAGCAAACCCGTGTCGAGGTATCCGATCACGACAAACAGTTCCTTTTCCGTGCCGGCGGCAGCAAGGTGCTTTTCCCCGGTTTCCTGAAAGTATACAACGAACAGAAAGAACTTGATTACGAGGCCAGGAAATCCACCAGGGATGAGGAAGAGAAAGAACAGATCGTCCAGCTCCCGCAAAAAATCTCGGTTCATGAAAAGCTGAATCTGGACAACCTCGATAAAAAACAGAGTTTTACCCGCCCGCCTGCCCGTTACAGCGAGGCAAGCCTTGTCAAGGAACTCGACAACTACGGGATCGGGCGCCCGTCAACCTATGCGGGAATTTTCTCGACGCTTCAGGACAGGCGTTATGTTGAACTGCAAAAGAAAAAAATCCTCCCTACCGAACTGGGCAGGGATGTTTCGCTGATCCTTGTTGCCAACTTTCCCGACATTTTCAACGTCAAGTTCACGGCATATATGGAAAACGAACTTGACAAGGTTGCTACCGGAGAAGACGAATACGAAGAGGTGCTCGACAGCTTTTACAAGCCGCTTGAAGCGGCATTGAGCGTCCGTAAAAACGACCCGCTCCTTCCCCAGAACAACGATGCGGAAACCTGCGATAAGTGCGGCAAGGGCAGGATGATCATAAAATGGACCGCCAGCGGCAAATTTCTTGGCTGCTCCAACTACCCTTCCTGCAAAAACATCAAACCTCTGGCATCCTCTAAAGTCAAACCCCGTCAAACAGGCATCCGCTGCCCAGGCTGCGAAGACGGAAGTATGGTCCTCCGTAACGGGCGATTCGGTCCTTTTCTTTCGTGCTCGACCTATCCTGACTGTGAGACGATCCTGAAACTCGACAAACAGCGCAGGATCGAGCCGCCAAAAACACCACCGCTTGAAACCGACCTTGCGTGCCCGAAATGCGGTGCGCCTCTGTATCTGAGAAGAGGCAAGCGGGGCCCCTGGCTCGGCTGCTCAAAATTTCCGAAGTGCAGAGGAAGACAGGCATGGGGACAGCTCGAACCATCGATCCAGCATCACTGGCAAGCTGTTATGGAAGAACATGAGGCAGAACATCCCGCCATAACGATTCGCATGCTCGACGGCTCACCGGTCAACATGAATCTCAGCATCGACGACATCATCGCCTCCGCAGAGGAAAAAGGACTCATCGATACTGAAGAAAGCGAAGTTCAGGAGCAGAAAAAGTCAGTAGGTAGTTAGCGGTTGGCGGTTGACGTTCTACTGCGGACCGTAAACCGAGAACTGTGAACCGTATTCCCCTGACTGGGGACTGTTTTCTCCCCCGTATCCTTCTTTCCATTCACTAATCACTGGTCACTTATACCAGCATTTGCGCCAGCCGGAACGTCAGGAACGAGAAGATCCACGCCACAGCGAGTGCGTACGCTCCATAGTATGCAACCGCCTTCCACTGGCCGAGTTCCTTTCTCATGACGCCGACCGCGGCAACGCACGGGATATAGAGCAGCACGAACACCATGAGGCTCAATGCGGTGGCCTGGTCAAAACCGGGATCACTTTTCAGAATACTTTTGAGCTCGGTGGAGGTTTCGTCTGCTTCCCCGAGAGAGTAGATAGTGCCCATTGTCGAGACGACCACTTCTTTTGCCGCAAGGCCGGTCACGAGAGCCACACCGATTCTCCAGTCAAAACCCAGCGGACGGATCACCGGCTCCAGGATTTTTCCGGCCCTGCCGGCGATCGAGTACTCGAGCTGTTCCGAGCTGATTGTGTTTTCCGCCTCTGTAATTGCCTGTTCTTTCTGCCCCTGATCTGTTACCGTCATCTCTATTTCGGCAATCCTGCGATCGAGCACTTCATCGAGTTCGGGATTTTTCGGATAATTGCTGAACGCCCAGATCAGAAGCACAGCAAGCAGAATGATCGTTCCTGCTTTTTTCAAATACATCAAGGCTTTCCTCATCGCCTGTACGATAACGGACCGGAATGTCGGCCAGCGATAGGGAGGGAGTTCCATGACGAAAGGTTCCGAGTCGCTTTTCAGGACTGTTTTTTTCATCGCCAGCGCCGTCAGGAGACCAACGACAATTCCAAAAAGATAGATACCGAACATGACATTCGCTGCCGCCGCAGGCGTAAAAAACGCCCCGGCTAGGAGGACATAAACCGGCAGTTTCGCCCCGCAGCTCATGAACGGGATGATCATGATCGTCGCGAGCCGGTCTGAAGGGCTTTTCAATGTCCGGGTCGCCATGATTGCCGGTATCGAGCATCCGAAGCCGGTTATCATCGGAATGAATGATTTGCCATGAAGGCCGAACCGGTGCATGACCTTGTCGACCACGAAAGCCGCCCTCGCCATGTACCCGGATGCCTCGAGAAACGAAAGACCGAGGAAAAGAAGCAGTATGTTCGGCAAAAAAACAAGAACGCCGCCGACCCCCGCGATGATACCGTCAACAAGCAGGGAGCGCAGCGTCTCGTTCGGCAGAAGAGGGGATACCGAAACGGAAAGCAGCCCGAAGAGTGAATCCAGACCGTCCATAAGCGGCGTCCCGAGAGTAAAGGTCATATGAAAGATCAGCCAGACGATAAAAAGAAAAATCGGAAGACCGAGAACCCTGTTGAGCACGACACTGTCGATATAGTCCGTCAGCGATTGCTTTTTTTCACGAGGATGACGGACACACTCCTGCATTGCTCCCCGTATAAACGCGTAACGGTCTTCGGTTATTCCTGTTTCCGGGTCCGTTTTGTACAGCGTCCCGGTCTCCTGCATGATCTGCTGCAGAGCCAGTTCGGTTTTTACCCAGACCGGGTACTGCCGGACGACGTTATAGACCTCCTTGTCGTTCTCGAGCAGCTTGATTGCAAGCCATCGACGATTGTACTTGCCGAGTTCGGGCTCGTCGTCGAGCATACCTGTAATGGCATCGACCGCATGTTCGAGTTCCTGCCGAAACGCAAGTTTGTTTTTTTTGATCTCGATATCGCCTTCGTAAACCCTGACAACATGATCGAGCAATGACCGAAGCCCCTGCTTTTTCTTTGCCGATGTCGGTATGATATGGCATCCGAGCAGCCGCTGCAGCTGTTTGACATCGATCTCGATACCCTCTGCCTCAACCTCGTCAAACATGTTGAGCGCCACCAGCAGATCCACCTCCATTTCCATCAGTTGAAGCGTCAGGAGAAGATTGCGCTCGATGTTCGGCCCTTCGACAACATTGACAACGACATCCGGCGGGTCTTCGATCAGGTAATGCCTGGCGACCAGTTCCTCGGGTGAATAGGCGGTCAGAGAATAGGTTCCGGGCAGATCGACGAAGCGGATTCTGTACTTGCCGTAATCAACAAACCCCTCGTGCTTTTCTATCGTCACGCCCGAAAAATTGCCCACCCTCTGGTGCGACCCTGTCAGGGCATTGAAAAGAGAGGACTTGCCGCAGTTTGGATTGCCCGCAAGGGCGACCCTTATTTCATGTCCTTGTATCATCGGTTACCTTCCGAACCAGCGTTTACGTCCCTCCCGGCCCATCGGCTTCCGATCACCGGCTTCACCGGTTTTTTCAACCTCGATCCCGGCCGCCTCGTTTTTCCTCAACGTAACATGAACTCCCTTGAAGACAATTTCGACAGGATCTCCCAGCGGGGCAACCCGAAGCACCTTGAAACGGGTACCCGCTATCAGCCCCATATCGAGGATTCGCCTTCTAACGGCTCTTTCCGCGTGCAGTCCGGTTACCTGCGCCTTATCACCAACATTCAGATCAGACAACAGCATGAACCAACAAATCTATCAGAGAAGCAGACAAAAATCAATTAGACTAATTTTTAATAGCAGCCAAGATATAATGAAAAACTTTCGGAAAAAAATATGGCCGAAAAAAACAGACGGGAAGAAAAAACGGTTAAAGCCCGGCAATGTCTCTCAGTACGGTGTGCAATATTCCTCCGTTGCGGTAATACTCTTTTTCGACTGACGAATCGAGTCTGCAAACAACATCGAAACGGTTTTTACTGCCGCTCCCGGTATCGCTTGCCTCGACAGTTACACGAGCGCCTGGAAGAAGGGCCTGGTCAAGAAGAATGTCAAACACCTCATTTCCCGAGATACCGAGTGTTTCCGCAGATTCTCCCGGAAGGAACTGCAACGGCAGTACGCCCATTCCGACAAGGTTGGAACGGTGAATCCTTTCAAAGCTTTCGGCTATTACAGCACGCACGCCAAGCATCCCTGTTCCTTTTGCCGCCCAGTCACGACTGCTGCCCATACCGTAGTCCTTTCCGGCGATGACGATCAACGGAACACCTTCCTGTCGATACCTCACCGAGGCGTCGAAAATCGTCATGACCTCCCCGGAGCCATCCCCGCATGTGAAGCAGGTTGTAAATCCTCCTTCCTTTCCAGGGGCAAGCCGGTTTCTTACCCTGATATTGTCGAAGGTCCCCCGCATCATCACCTCGTGATTTCCCCTCCTCGAACCGAAGCTGTTGAAATCCTCTACGTCAACACCGTTTTCCAGCAGGTACTTCCCGGCGGGCTGATGGGACTGTATGGCCCCTGCAGGACTGATATGGTCGGTTGTCACGCTGTCACCGAACAACGCAAGACATCGGGCGCCGGTAACGGACTGTATACCGGGCCGCTCTTTTTCCATTCCCTGGAAAAACGGAGGTTCCTTGATGTAACCGGATGCAGGGTCCCATGCGAACAGTTCACCCTCGACCGAGTCTATCGAACGCCACTGTTCCGGGCCCTGGTGCACTTCGGCATACCGCTCCCTGAAATAGTCCGGTCTGACGATGTTGCTGACCATGTTGCGGACAGCCTCTTTTTCCGGCCAGAGGTCGTTGAGAAAAATATCGTTCCCTTCGGAATCCCTGCCAAGCGGGGTTTTGTCGAAATCAATGTTGACAGTACCGGCTATCGCGTATGCGACAACAAGAAGAGGACTTGCCAGATAGCCGGCCTTCACCAGAGGATTGATCCTCCCCTCGAAATTCCTGTTGCCCGACAGCACGCCTGCCACGACAAGATCACCCTTCCTGACGGCCCCGGCAACAGCTTGCGGCAGAGGCCCGGAGTTTCCTATGCAGGTTGTACAGCCAAAACCGACATTGGCAAATCCGAGTGCCTCCAGATCGTCCATCAGACCGGCAGCCTGCAGATAGTCTATAACGACCCTCGAACCGGGAGCGAACGAGGTTTTCACCCAGGGTTTGACATCAAGGCCCCGCATTCGGGCATTCCTTGCAAAGAGAGCTGCCGACACGAGCGCTTCGGGATTGCTGGTGTTGGTACAGGATGTGATTGCGGCAATGACGACATCCCCATGCTCAAGCAAAAAGGTTTTCCCGCTCATGGCTACCTCGATACCGTTTCTGCCGGGATCAAGAGCGTCCTCTTGAGCGCTCGCTGCCCCCGAAGTCTCGTCTGAGGGGAAATTGCCTGAAGATTTTCCATATACCTCCTTCAGCGCTTTCCGCCATTGCGGCTGCATCGCCGACAGATCAATTCTGTCCTGGGGCCTTTTCGGGCCGGAAAGAGAAGAACGGAGTGGACCGAGATCGAGATCGATGATCCGGCTGAAACGAGGTTCATCCTGTTCTTCATGCCATAACCCCTGCACCTTGCAATAACGCTCTACCCGCTCCCGGTATCCAGCCCGGTTCGTCAGTGTGAGATAATCGAGCGTTTCCTCATCTACCGGAAAATATGCTGCTGTCGCACCGTACTCAGGCGCCATGTTCGAAACGGTCGCCCTGTCGGGAAGGGATAGCTGTTTCAGGCCCGGGCCGAAAAATTCGACGAACCTTCCCACAACCCCCTCTTTGCGGAGCATTTCGGTCACCGTAAGGACAAGATCGGTCGCATTGACCCGTTCCCCCGGCACTCCGGAAAGCCTGACGCCCACCACGCCGGGAAGCAGCATGTAGATCGGCTGACCAAGCATAACCGCTTCGGCTTCGATGCCGCCGACGCCCCAGCCGAGAATTCCGAGGGCGTTGATCATGGGCGTATGACTGTCTGTCCCCACAAGGGAATCGGGAAAGAGCATGTTATTGTCGCTGCAGACGACTGCAGCGAAATGTTCGAGGTTTACCTGGTGGACAATCCCGGTACCGGGAGGGACAACACGGAAATTATCAAACGCCTGCTGCCCCCACTTCAGGAATTCGTACCGCTCCCGGTTCCTTTCGAACTCCTTTTCGAGATTTTTTTCGAATGCGTCGCAACTGCCGTAATAATCCACCTGAACCGAATGATCGACAACTAGGTCACAGGGAACACGGGGATTGATACTGGAAGGGGATGTGCCGAATCTCCGGCATGCTTCGCGCAACGCGGCAAGATCGACGATAGAGGGAACACCGGTGAAATCCTGCAGCACAACCCTTGCCGGTTTGAACGGTATCTCCGAAGACGCAGACTGTTCAGGCGACCACGATGCAATCGATGCGACATCTTCCTTACGCACGGAAAAACCGTCCAGATGCCGAAGGGCCGCCTCAAGAAGGATTTTCAGGCTCTTGGGCAGACGCGATACATCCCCGAGCCCGCGGGTTTCAAGAGCGTCAAGGGAAAAATAGCGAACCCCGCCGTCAGAAATCTCAAGGGTTCTGACAGTTCCGAATGGATCATTGATCGTCTTCATGATATCTCTCCCGCCTAACCGTGTTCGACAGACTCCTCAGGAAATGGCGGCCACCCCATCTTTCTGCCGCCGATAAGGTGGCCATGAATATGAAAAACGCTTTGCAGCGAATCCGGACCCGTATTGAAGACAAAACGGTAACCGGAGCCGGCAATACCTGCTTTTTCGGCCACGGTTCCTGCTGCCCGGAGAATATGCCCTGCAATCACCGTATCCTCCTCTCCCGAAAGGTCGTTCAGCGAAGGAATATGCTTCTGCGGAATAATAAGCAGATGCTCAGGAGCGGCAGGTTTGATATCCCTGAATGCCAGAACATAGTTGTCCCGGTAAACAATCCCGGCGGGAATATCGCCGCTTACAATTTTGCAGAAAAGGCAGTTCGGATCTGAATGTTCCATAGCGGTCAGTATTGATTTGATGATGCTTGCTGTAGCGGAATCTGCTTCAATGTACACACCTGAATACCAAAAAAAGAAAAAACCCTTCGGCCCCGGCCTCTCCTCCGGCAGCATGAAACAGTTGTCCCGCAATCGCGCATCCGCCTCGCAACTGTTCAAACGTCCGCCCGTATCAGCTTAGGGAAACAAACACGAAAGCAAGCCATAAACGATTATAAAATAAAAACATAGAGGAGAGCAGATGCTTTCTGGCACAGCCGTTGTCTCTACAGAGGTAGAAACGTCAACGAAACCAGGCCGGAGGACATCATGAAACGCTCAACACGAACAAGACTGATCACAGCAGCAACAATCGCACTCACCATGCTTTCCGCTGCTCCGGCAATAGCTGCCAACACCTTCTCACCTGCCGCAACACTCTCAGAAGCTGAAGCTGTCGCGAAACAGACTTACAACTTCATAGCCTACAACGGCCGCGGCTACTACGGTAAAAAAGTCTCCAAAGACCAGCGCCTCGACAAGCTCAACAGGATCAATAAAGAGGGCTCAAGAGTCGAGTCAGCATACGGCATCGAACTGCCGAGAGTCAACGTCCTGTTCGTCACCGACAGAAACAGAGGATTCTACAACTACACACGAGACGAAATAGTTTTCTCGACCAATAAACTCGAGCACACCCTTCGCCACGAATTCGGGCACGTCATAGACCGCAGGCTGGGCGTCACAGGCAGCGAGTGGAGAGACCTGGTCAAGCAGATGAAAGCCAAAGGATTCAGCCCGAGCAAGTATGCAAACACCAACCTCGAAGAATACTGGGCAGAAGCTTTCGCATACTTCACAGCTCCCGGTTACGGAACAAGCACAGAAAAGTTCCCGGCAGAACTGGAAAGCTTCATAACAAAGGTCATGAACCACCTCCAGAGCCCTGGAACGCTGGCATCGAACTAAGACAAGATCTCTCGACCCCGCTGACGTTTCTGCAGTACCAGAGGTCCCGGCATGTTCCGGGGCCTTTGTGTTTTAGCCGGGATTAGTCTGAAAAACAGACTCTCACGTAAAAACTTTTGAGTCCCGGCTCAAAAAAACTGTTACATGATCGTCACGATATCCCGCCGAAGTGCTTCATGAACTGTACGCGCTCGTAAGCGGCAGGATTTTCGGTCTTGCCGATGCTCATTTTGCCGATCACCTCGTCAAGCGACGAAAAACCGTGACGCGCCATATAGGCGTCGAGTTCCTCGAGTATGCCCTTGATAACCGAATACCCGTTTTTATACAGCGCCGAAACCACCTGGCCGGCCCTGGCCCCGGCGAGAAGCTGCTTGATAAGCGCTGTCCCGTCATGGATTCCGGTCGATGCTGCAATATCACACGGTATCCTTGAGGAGAGCATGGCAACCCAGCGAAGTGAAAAGGCTATTTCATCCGGTGAACTGAAAACGCTCGACGGCTTCAGCTCGAAAGAGTCAATGTCGATATCCGGCGAGTAGAACCGGTTGAACATCACAATCCCTTTTACCCCGGTACCGGCTATATTGGCGGCCATATTGGCAAGACCGGAAAAATAACTGCTGATTTTAGCCGCCACCGGGATCCGCAGCCTGCCTGTCACGTCTTCCAGGATATCGAGATAGGTCCTTTCACGCTGTCCGCTGTCAATCGCAGGATCCGATGGGAGCATAAAAAGGTTCAGTTCGAGCGCGTCGGCACCGGCCCGTTCTATTTGAGCTGCAAACTCGGTCCATTCGGATGGCGACACACAGTTGATGCTGGCGATGACAGGAATATCGACCTGCTCCTTACTTTCGCTGATCAGGTCAAGATACTCACGAAGGTCGTTGCCTCGTGTGTAGCGGCTGATATAGTCTTCCGCCTGGGCATAATAGTACAGCTGTTCGTTGGCTTCGATCGCATATCCGGATTCGTGATGGATCTGCTCTTCAAACAACGACTTCAAAACAATCGCCCCCGCGCCGGCGTCAGCCGCCTTCCTGACGTTTTCCAGACTCCCCGTCATACCGGAACTCCCGGCAATCACCGGATTGTTCAGTTTCATACCCATATATGTTGTCGACAGGTCAGCCATAATTCCTCCATCAGTCTTGTTGTTACGATGCGGGACCGGGATTTGCCCTTACATGGAAACATCTCTTGACCCGCCATGCAAAAAAGATATAAAAAACTGTGCCCTGAATATTCAGGGCACCATAAAAAAAGCAACTGTTTCGCTGCCAAGTTAGCTATTGCGGAAGGAAGTAAAAAACATCGCCCGTATTATCGCCGCAATCCGGCGACCTCGATGAGCCTTTTTGGCAATCCCTTGCCTGGCATAATCCGCGAGCGGCAGGGACATACCGGCTGAATGCAGAAAAGCACTTTTGCAGACATCACAACTGTTCGCTGCAGGGGAAACGGGAACACAGATACGCCGTCACAGCATCGATAGCCCGCTCTTTTTCAGAATCGCAGAACATCTGGTGATCGGAAAGCTCCAGAAGAAGCACCTCCTTTTCCTCCGCACGCGTCGCCACCCCTTTATCAAGCACCTCCGCACTCTCTGCGCGGATCGTCCTGTCACGGCCGCCGAGAAGAAGGAGAAAGGGGGCGCGCACATTTTTCAAGCGATCTTCGGTATAGGCTATCAGCTTGAAAAATGAAAATATTGCGTCAGTAGGAGCCCAGTGGTAATGAACAGAGCGGCACACTTCTTCACGGTCGCCGAACTCGGTGTCAAGCTCCCAGCTCCTGAACAGCCTTTTCAACAACGGGGCGAAGGCGTGCAGAGGTCTTCCCGGACCAAGCATTGACGTCACGCGAAAAGGCGGAGCGGCAAGAACAAGGGAATCCAGTTGAGCATCCTGGAATCTTGCTGCAAGATTGAGCGCGATCAAGGCGCCCATACTGTGGCCTACAACAAGTATGTGATCGACCTGGCGTGACAGCTCTGTAAACGCCGTTTCCGCATCCAGCATCCAGTCCTGCCATGTCACACCCCGAAGATGCTCAGGAGAAGACTCACCATGCCCTTTGAGTACGGGCGCAGCAACGTGAACGTCTCTTGCAGCAAGAGCGTCAACAAGGGGGACAACGCTTCCGGGAAATGCCGTAAAACCATGAATGACCAGGACGCCATACTGTTTTTGCATCATACTCGATCCCCGGCTCGTTGCGTAATCCTACCCATTAGTAATAAAGCCAATCGAGCCGTTATTACAAGCGCACGCATTCAGTTGCAGGGCCGGGGACATAGCTTATGTCGACTCTTTTCATTATTTTGCAGGCAAAAGTATCAACCATGCATAACTTCAGACGAACAGTTTGCCGCTTGCGGCGATATCTGCCATTCATCCTGCCGGTTGTGCTGCTGCTGAATGGCTGTTCCGTTGTCTCTACGACGACCAAAGCGGTTTATTCGGTCGGAAAATTTACGGTCAACACCATTACAGCCCCCTTCACCCATGACGAAATCGAATCTATCGACGGACTGTCGCCAGAGGAGGCCGTCAGACAGGGGCGCGTAAAAAATGCGCCGTATGTCGTATACGGAAAGACATATGTCCCGATGAGCGTCGAGGAATCACGAAACTACCGCGAAACGGGAATAGCCTCATGGTACGGCGAAGAAACCCGCAGGAAAGCCGGCGGCAAAATCACGGCAAATGGAGAGAAGTTCGATCCGGACAAACTCAGCGCCGCCCATAAATACCTCCCTCTCCCCGTCTATGCCAGGGTCACGAACCTGGAAACAAGAAAATCGGTTATCGTGAGAGTCAATGACCGGGGCCCCTTTGCCCATGACCGGGTCATCGATCTGAGTGCGGGTGCCGCAAAAAAGCTCGGCTTTTATGAAAAGGGAACCGCAAGGGTTTCAGTGGAGGTTGTCTCCCTGAGAGCCGATACCGCAAGCCGATAACATCCGAGGCAAAACATAGCCAGCACGTTTCAATGACTGCCGATCGATCATTTTACGACAGGGTATACGAGCTCGTTTGTCGTATACCTGAAGGGAAAGTAACGACATACGGTATCATAGCCGAACAGATAAGTATCCGGTCCGCCGCACGAATGGTCGGATGGGCACTCAATAAAGCCGACCTGGCAGAGGTTCCCGCGCACCGTGTCGTGAACCGCAACGGCCATTTAACCGGCAAAGCGCATTTTTCCTCCCCGCAAGCAATGCGGCGCATGCTGGAAACCGAGGGGGTGACATTCAGAGCGGACGGTTCGGTTGACCTCGACAATCACCTCTACCGTTTCACTCCTTGCCGAATATCGAAGCGTCCTTCATGAATCGCTCGAGACCGCTGTCGGTCAGGGGATGCTTTGCCAGCTGACTGATGACCTTGTAGGGTATCGTCGCGACGTCCGCGCCCGCAAGAGCGGCTTCAACAACATGCTGCGGGTGACGGATGCTTGCAACCAGCACTTCGGTCGGATAGCCGTAATTCTCGTAGACCGTAACAATCTGCCGGACAAGCCCCATGCCTTCAGTACTGATGTCATCGAGACGCCCGACAAACGGACTGACATACGAAGCCCCGGCTTTTGCGGCAAGAATTGCCTGTGTTGCAGAAAAGACCAGCGTGGCGTTGACCCGTATACCGTTACCGGAAAGCGCGCGCATGGCCTTGAGTCCGTCAAGCGTGAGCGGACATTTCACCACGACATTCTCATCGATCGAGGCAAGCTCTTCGCCCTGGGCGATCATCTCGTCCGCAGTCAGGGTTGTCACCTCTGCACTGACAGGCCCGTCGACGATCTCACAGATCTTGGCGATATGGGCCTTGAAATCGGCATAGGTAAAATGATCCGGGTCGCGGACGATTTTTGCGACAAGGGACGGGTTTGTCGTCACTCCGTCCAGAACACCGAGCTCGTTAGCCGCACTGATCTCTTCAAGATCGGCCGTATCAATAAAGAATTGCATCTCCTGCTCCGTTTCGTTGTTAAGGTATACTCCTCTCGACCATACAACACAATTTTCTTCAGACTGCTTCTTCCTGCTTTCCGGCAAGCATTGCATTGAAGTTCCTGCCGGTACGATTCACCCATCCCTTTTTATGATACGCATAACCGGCAATCAGGGGAAGGGCGATCGTAGCTTCGGAAAAGACCATCTGCTCGAAAACCGTATCCACCTTGCCCCAGGAACTGGCTTCCTTGAGCGTCGAACCGGAAAGTCCGCCGTCACGCTCGTCGGCAACAGTAACCTGAATGGCATAGGTATGCATCGAAACATCTTCATAGCCAAGCACCTCTGCCGCAACGACAATATCCTGCGTAAAGTTTTTCGGCACACCGCCGCCAAGCATGAATATGCCGGTCCTGTCATTGGCAATTTTGATGGCGGTCAGTTCGCGAAAATCTTTCACGGAATCGATCGCAACCTGTTTTTCCGGATTGTTCCACTGGTGATGCACAAGACCGAACCCGGCTGAACAGTCCGAGAAAGCAGGGACAAAGACAGGAACACCTTTTTCATAGGCTTTGCAGACAATCGAGTTCCTGTCAAGCTTGTTGTCCGCGATATATCGCCCCATCTCCATGATAAACTCCCTGGAGGAGTATGTGCCGGGCCTCATGGCTCCGGCAATCAACGCCATGGTGTCGTCACAGACCCTCAGTTCATCCTCATCGATATAGGTATCGTAGATGCGATCAATATGCATCTGCCGCAGAACGGCGTCATCTGCAAAAGGATCGCCTTTATAGTGCCTGAATCCCAGAGCCTCGAAAAAATCCTGGTCAACGATATTGGCTCCCGTGGAAACAATAACATCCACCATGTTATGCTCTATCATATCGATGATCACCTGCTTCAATCCGGCGCTGACAAGCGAACCGGCAAGCGTCAGGATAACCGCACAGTCCTTGTCACGCTGCATTCTGTCAAGAATTGTTGCAGCTCTGGCAAGATTCCGTGCCTGGAAAGCCGTATCAGCCATCTGCTCGACAAGCGGAACAATATCGATCGACGTTATATCGATATGCCTGACCGGTTCTTTCAGGAAATCCTCTTTTCGTATATCGTTGTTCATGTATGTTCTCCATTAATAATGTCGAGGGTGTCTCAAAAGCCTTACATTTTTTCTTTTTTCAGTCATCCTCGGGCCTGCCCTGTGAAATAGATGCTCTTGATTTCACGGGGCTTACCCGGGGCTCCATCTTCTAACGGAAGTCCTTATGGATGCCGCATCCCTGTGAAATCCGAACATCTATTTCACGGGGCGGCATGACTCTGTGCTTGATTCGTCTTCCCGTTCAAGACGCCTCAATACATTTGTCCAAAAAACGCCTTGGTCAGGAAAGGCTTTTCAGATATATGATACGTGTTTTCCAATTGAATCGATAGCGGGGCGATGGGCAAAAAAAGAGAGCAAGCTGACTATATCACACATTCAAATTACCGGATGCTGCTTCCTTCCGGACCTGACATGGTTGGGTAACCGAATGTTGTATAGGACTTGCTCCCAAAATCTTTCTCTTTACGAGGGCTGTTAATATAGCATGAAATATTCGTTTCACACAAACAAAAAAATGACAACCCTGTCAAAACCGCTCAGAAACTGCTTTTATCTTTATGGCAACTGTTATAACTTCAAGTGCATTTTACAGAACAACCAGCCTGAGCCTGCGGAGTGGCGCCGTACGCTCAGCACACGCTCCGATCACGACGTTATGGGCAGAAAACGAATCTTAAGCGGCATGCGCCCGACGGGCAAACTGCACCTGGGCCATTATACCGGCGCACTTGAAAACTGGGTTGAACGACAGAACGAACTCGATGCGTCCGGCAACCGGATGTATGAGACCTACTTCCTGATTGCCGACTACCACAGCCTGACAACCTCTCTTGAAACAGACGATATTTTCAGTTTCACCATCGACATGGTAACCGACTGGCTTGCCGCGGGCATAGACCCGGAGAAAAGCCCCATCTTCCGCCAGTCACAGGTCAAGGAACACGCCGAGCTTTTCCTGATCTGCTCCATGCTGATCACCGCGTCAAGGCTCGAACGCAACCCGACCCTCAAGGATCAGGTGAGAGACCTTAACATGGCAGCTGTTTCATACGGCCATCTCGGATATCCGGTCCTGCAGGCGGCTGACATCCTTCTCTACAAGGGCAACATCGTCCCTGTCGGCGAGGATCAGCTTCCGCATGTCGAAATCACAAGGGAAATCGCCCGCCGCTTCAACAAGCAGTACCAGCATCCTCTGAACGGGGATGTTTTCGAGGAGCCCGAGCCGAAAATCACACGCTTTTCCCGCCTGGCCGGTCTTGACGGCAAAATGAAAATGTCCAAGTCTCTCGGCAACACCATGCTCCTCTGCGATTCGCCCGAAGACGTGCAGAACAAGCTGCGCAAAGCGGTCACCGACACAGAGAAAATCAGGAAAAACGATCCGGGAAGGCCTGAGGTCTGTACGGTGTTCAGTTATCATCAGCGTTTTTCAACACCCGACAGCGTTGCTGAAATAGAGCGGGACTGCCGGTCCGGCGCTCTTGGCTGTGTGGACTGCAAAAAACGCTGTTCTGCAGCCATTTCCCGCGAGCTTTCCCCGATCCTCGAAAAGAGGGCGGAGTATGCTGCGAGCCCAGGATCAGTCAAGGATATCCTCCTCGAAGGGGAACACTATGCACGAAAGGCGGCAGACCAAACCATGCGTGAGGTCCGCGAAGCAATGCAGTTAGGCTGAATAAAAGAATCACCTGTATCGTGCATGGAAATGAACATCCGGTACAGCAAACAGTAGAAAGGAACCTGAACGGTGAACAGCAACGAACCGTATGCATTTATTTTCGACATGGACGGCGTCCTTGTCGACAACATGCAGATGCATGCCCGGTCATGGGTTGAGCTCTTTCGCGATTACGGGCTCGAAGGGCTGGATCCCGACCGCTATCTCCGTGAAACCGCCGGCATGAAAGGGCTCGATGTGCTCCGCCATTTCCTGGATAAAAACATTACGCCGCAAAAGGCCGAAACGCTGACCGAGCTCAAGGACTTTCTCTACCGCTTCATGTACCGCAGCGAGATCCGGCCGATCGGCGGACTGGAACGTTTTCTCGACAAGGCTGCCGCAATGGGCATACGGCTTGGTGTCGGAACTGGCGCCACCGCCCGTAATATCGAGTACACACTCGGTATTCCCGGCCTGAGGGACCGGTTTCAGGCCGTTGTCGGTTCCCATCAAGTCAAAGAGGGCAAGCCGCACCCTGATATCTTCCTCCGTGTAGCGGAGCTGCTTGAAACAGATCCTGAACGCTGTATTGTTTTTGAAGATGCCCTGCCCGGCCTGGAAGCCGCCCGTGCAGCAGGCATGAAAAGCATAGCCCTTGCCACGACAAATCCCGCGGAAATCATGAATAATCTTCCGGGAGTCATCACGGTAACCGATGATTTCACCCCTCTTCATCCGGAAGAAATCCTCGAAAACGCCTTTATGGCACAACCATCAGCAACCTGAGGCAACCGCAATCGATATGCGAGACTACCTGATAACAGCCATTCGTGACGCCCTCGACAAATCCGGTATAGAAACGGACAAAGCGATACAGCTTGAAAAACCCGCCGAAGAAAAGTTCGGGGACTTCTCCACCAATATCGCCCTGGTCCTGGCAAAAGAATGCCGTTCCAACCCGCGTGAACTGGCCGCAAGAATATCGGAAAATCTCACATTTGAACCGCAAACCGTCAGCAAAACATCTATCGCCGGTCCCGGCTTTATCAACTTCTACCTCGAGCCCTGCTATATCATGCAGCAGATCGAGGATATCATCGGTAAAGCAGAGACTTTCGGCCAGGGTTCCCTGGGGTCGGGAAAAACAGCAGTCGTCGAATATGTCAGCGCCAATCCCACAGGCCCCCTTACAATAGGCCGGGGACGCGGTGGAGTACTTGGTGACTGTATCGCAAACATTCTCGAAGCACAGGGATTCACCGTTACAAGGGAATACTATTTCAACGATGCGGGCCGGCAGATGACGATTCTTGCCGAGTCGGTCCGCCTGCGCTACCTCGAGGCATGCGGACACCAGGTCGATTTTCCCGACACCCATTACCAGGGGGATTACATTGCCGCCATTGCCGAAAGACTGCATGAAACACATGGTAACGCTCTTGAAGAATCTGAAGCTCTCGATCACTTCAAGCAGCATGCCGAGAACTGGATTTTCACGCATATCAAAAGCACCCTGCATCGGCTCGGCATTCAGCATGACAGCTATTTCAACGAGCATAAACTCTATCTCCCGGATGAACACGGCATCTCCCCGAACCGTCAGGTCATTGACGCCCTCCGGCAACGGGGATTCATCGAAGAACGTGACGGTGCTACATGGTTCATGACCTCAAAGCTCGGACAGGAAAAAGACAAGGTACTTGTCAAGTCAAGCGGCGACCCCAGCTACCGCCTCCCCGATATAGCCTATCATATCACCAAGTTCGAGAGGGGATTCTCCGAAATCGTCAATATTTTCGGGGCGGACCATATCGATGAGTATCCCGATGTGATTGAAGCGCTGAAACTGCTGGGTTACGACACCAGCCGCATACGCGTCGCAATAAACCAGTTTGTAACGACAACGGTAAATGGTGAGACCGTCAAGATGTCGACCAGAAAAGGGAACGCCGATCTGCTTGACGACCTCATCGATGATGTCGGGGCAGACGCGACAAGGCTCTTCTTCATCATGCGCAGCAAGGATTCTCATCTGAATTTTGATATCGAGCTCGCCAAAAGCCAATCGAAAGATAATCCGGTTTTTTATCTGCAGTATGCACATGCGCGTATCTGCAGCCTTCTTCGTATGGCTGAAAGAGAAGCCGGATGCAATCTTCCACCTGACGACATATCTCACCTGAGGAAACTGAACAACGAACACGAAATACGGCTCGGACTTCTCCTGCTCGATTATCCGGAAGCGATCGGAACCTGCGCGAGGCTTCTGGAGCCGCAGAAAATGGTTGAATACCTTCACGGTGTCGCCGAACGATACCACAGGTTTTACCAGGAATGCCCGATTCTCAAAGCAGAACCCGATATCCGCAGAGCCAGGCTCCTGCTCTCCATGGCAACCCGTCAGGTACTCCGTAACGGATTCAGGATACTGGGCATCACAGCCCCGGAATCGATGTAGAAAAAAGGAAAAGCCGGGCTTCGGGAAAATAATATGGCGCCGGCTTGTGACTACTGTGCCTCCGGAAGATAGAGTCCTTCCTTGACGATATACTCCCGGATTGAAGAAGGGATCAGGCTGGAACAGTCTTTACCGGATGCGATACGCTCACGTATGCCCGTAGAAGACAGGGAAAGGTTGAAATCGACATGACGAAATTTCTGCCGCTGCTCTTCGTCCAGGATTGCAGCAGCATCGGCGGAACACTCTTCTTCGCTCCGCCCAAAGACAACAAAGGAACAACGCTCGACCAGCTCTTCCCAGGATTTCCATTTCGTGATAAGCCGGTAGTTGTCCTCCCCTATAAGAAGGATAATCTCCCTGCAGGAATAGACCTCTTCGAGATAGTTGACAAGGTCGATCGTATAGGACGGCTGCCCGCGGCTGACCTCCCAGCAGCAGGCTTCCGCAAAAGATCCGGTGGCATTGACCGTCTCTGCCAAAAGGTCAGCCATCTTTACCCTGTCTCTGTCTGTTGACCGGGCAGGCTCTTTCAGCGGATTATTTGAAACGGAAATGATAAGCCGATCGACGGGAAGCAGTTCCCGTGCGTAAAGGCACAACGCAAGATGCGCATTATGCGGCGGATCGAATGCTCCTCCGAAAACAGCCAGTCGCACAGCGTCCTGTTATGAATTGCCAAAATGCTTCATGACCTTTTTCCGGTACCCCTCCACCTTATCGATGTTGTCGGGAAACTGCCCTTCATAGGCGTCAAGCGCAGCCTTGGCCTCAAACCATTTCTCACGTTTGAGAAGCACCTCGATCCTGCCTATCCATGCCTGTTCAAAATAGCTGGTGTCAGGAAAAAAGCGCAGGACATTTTCATAAAAAACTATCGCCCCGCGGTATTTCTTGAGCTTCCTGTACCGTTCGGCAACATTGTATTCGCTTTGTGCAAGTTTTTCCCGGAGCTCGATGATGCTTGAGCGGCTTGTGTTAAACTTTTCCAGCCGTGCATACTCGGCCTTGACCGCCGCAAGGCTTGCCTTGTACTGTTCACTGTCAGGGTTGAGTTTCAAGAGTTCGGTATACAGCTCCACATCGCTCTCGAGCTGAGCGGCATCCCTGACAGGATAAAGTTCCAGATACAATTGATACTCACGGATAGCCTTTCTGGTGTGCTCCTGATCACGGGCATAAACCGGAGACAATTCTTTATGCGATTCAGCAAGTTTGAACTGAGCCTCCGCAGCATATGGTGACCCTGGGATCTGTTCCAGCAGACGCTTGTAAATATCCACCGCCAGCAGGTACTGTTTGGAATTGTAATATGCCTCAGCCAGATCAAACAGAACATCATCCTCGATATTCGTCGCCCTGGTTTCGAACATGAGCGCCTCAAGCTCGACAATCGCACGGTCATATTTCTCTTTAGCCAGCAGTTCCTGGGCATAGGTGTATCGTGCGGAAACATCACCTGTTGAATGGGTTTTGACCGAGGAACACCCGGTCAACAGGGTTGAGGCAGCAAGGCTTCCCACAAGAATAAAAACAATACTCTTCATCATAAATCTCGAAACAGGCATAATGTACTCCGTAGATAACATAACTATGGTACAGGGCTGCCATGAAGACAGCCCTTGATCGGGTAATAATACCCTCAGAAAATCAGGATACAACGGCTACTTCTTTGCCGGTTTGACAGCCTCTTCAGAATAGCCTACCGTAAAAATGTAGCGGCCCTCTGTTCTGAATCCCATAGGCACATACAGCGGACAAAACCGCAGAATTCCGGTAAGCAGCGGTATAACGCCGATAAGCCACCACCAGGCCTGAAAGACAAAACCGGCGACGATCATAACTGACCCGATAAGTATTCTTACAGTCCGGTCAAGAGGACCAATGTTTTTTTGCATGTTACCAGGCTCCTTTTCGTTAAGGGATAGGTTGCACGAATAAAACGCCACATGAGGCAGTTGCTCTTTAATCCATATAAAGTAGCAAAAATCTGCTTTTTAAGGTACAACCCGTTTCCTGTAATCGCAAAAAACTTCAATACTTTCCCACCTTACCCAAGGCCCGCCCCTCACGACCGAAAAACCCGACCAAAAAAGCACTTGCGCTTGCTGATCAATAAGCCGCAAGCTTGTGGCCGCGCCCACAAGGGGACATCCTGTATGGAGCAAATTCTTCGGCAGTTCAGTCTATTTTTTCTTCTCCGAGGGAGAGTGCTTCATGTTCATGTACACTCCACCAGTCCTGAGCTCCTCCAGCATCTGCCTCAGCCGTTTTTCCTTTGTGTCTTGTCTCTTTGCCGAATTGATCCAGAGCAGGTAATCATTCCGCTGGTACGCCGGCCGGGACTCGTAATCGCCGAGAAGGTTTTCTTTCTCCAGTGCTGCCAGGACAAACTCCGGCATGGGTTCAATGGGTCGTTTCAGGTTTGAATTGTCCATCATATCTCCCTGCCTGGGGTTTCAGTTGCAGCGATAGCCAGCTGTCTTCCTTTCTCAGCAAGTGAGAAGCCATACCACTAAACCTTGCTAAAACGTTGGATTGTTGTTTCCTATACTGCCGCCTGTCATCAAAAACAAAAGTCTTGAAAACGTATCAACCGGCTGTATAGCATCCCAATGTTCCGCTAATTTACCATTTTCCAGCCTGAACGTATCCGTAATGATAAATCCTTTTGTCTCGTCTCCCCTGTGTTTCGCATTCATCGTGGAATGGCTGTGCAAAACAACAAAATCTCCATCAGCCATAACCCGTTTGACATCAAATGAATAATCCGGAAATCTTTGTGTAAGTGTTTTCACATAACCTACAAGCCCGGATATTTCGTTTGGTATCGCTCTGTTGTGCTGCGTATATGAGCCGTTTCCATACTTTTCGAGCGTGTATTCGAAATCATGCTCATTCATCAGGTGCTGAAAGAAATCCAGAACAACCCTGACATTATCGGTTTCCTGTGGAGTCCAGTGATCCTGCAAGTGTTTGTCGATCTCAATTCTCGGCGCCGCTTTTTGATTTGCATTTTCCATAGTTAACCTCCTCTTTGTTTTTTTCGCCGGCTGCAATCGTCTGTATATAATTACTGTTTGGCACTGCCCATCGAGGCGCATACGAACAATTGCATGTGTTTTCAGTTTAAGGTTTTTTTCATTTTGCTCTCACGTCTCCCCCTTACAGGCATGAACATCTCGTTATCAACTACGCCGACTTTATTTTCGCCAGCATTCTCATGATGTTTTTCTGTGCTTCTTTCTCAGCGTCGTTCAGTGTGAAGAAGCATTTGGTCCCGTTTGGATTGAAACAGCCATTACAGGCTACACAAGCCGCATCCTTTCGATCCCCTTCAGCCCAGCGTTTCACCAGTTGAGGTTCACGGATGAGCGGACGGCACAGGGAAATGGCCTCGATCTCTGTGTTTGCGAGAATCTCCTCGGCCAGATCGAGACTGCGTATTCCCCCAACCAGCACCACAGACGCATCCACCATGCCGGTGAGCTTCTCGGCAGATTCACGATGATAGGCTGAAAATTTTCTAGGCCTTGCCGAAGCGTATTTCCCATCTTGAGTTCCCCCACTCACCTCTATAGCGTCAATCCCGTGTTCCGCCAGAATGCTGGCAGTGGCCAGGAAGATCTCTTCTGTCACGCCATCATCCTCCGGATCAAAGTCGGAACAGTTCAACTTGATCCAAACCGGATACGCTTTTCCGCACTTATCCTTGATCGCCCTGACTGTTTCCACGATGACCCGCGCATTGTTGGCCGGGCTTCCGCCGTATTCATCAGTCCGTTTGTTATATCGTGGACTCAGCCATTTACTGAAAAGATAGCCATGAGCGCCGTGGATCTGAACACCATCAAAACCAGCTTTTTGCGCCCGAAGAGCAGCATCGGCAAATTCATCGATCAGCATCCTGACCTGCTCGGTTGTAAACGGCTGCGGCGTGATCCCGCTGACCGGATCTGTGACGGCGGAAGGACCGAATACCGGTCCTTTGGGAGCGCTCCACAAAGAAGAAGACTGATGATTCAACTGCGCCACGATCTTCGTCCCCTGTTCGTGGGCGATTTTCGTAATGTGAGTCAAGCCTTCAATGACCGAGTCATCTGTCAGCGCAAGAGTCGCAGGACCAGCATGATCCGTCTCGGACACCGCGGCATACCCGGTAATGATCAATCCAATATTCCCCTTACTCAATTCTTCATACAGTTCAACAAACGTATCACTCACCATCCCATCAACGGCAGTCCCCTCATGGGTCGCTGAACGGATGATGCGGTTTTTAATGTCAATAGCTCCAACTGTGCATGTTTCAAACAGTGTTTTCATCGCATTTACTCCTTTTATAATGTTGCTGTGTGCCACGTGCAGGAATTCCCATTGAAATTTATGTGCAAACTATTTTTGCTGTTGCACCATACCTTAATAATAGTAGACCGGTCGTCTTAAATATACAATAAAAAACTACACTCACAACATTAGTTTTTAAACAGCACATCCAACATACTATCAAGGGTTTGTCGAGCATTTGCAGTATCTCTGTCTACTTTCATGCGCAACAACGCTCCTTCCCAGTGGTTCAAAAATATTTCAGCGAGGTGCTCGGCAGGGAGATCGTTTCGAATGCTGCCGGATTTCTGACCTTTTTTTATCAATCGAACCATACGGTTCTGCCATTCCCGAAAGGCTTGTCGTAATGCCTCTTCACAGCTTCTGCTTTGCCCTCCGATTTCTGCCGCAAGATCGCCGAGCAGACACCCTTTGAGACACTCCCGTTCTTCAGCTCGATCCAATACATGGTGATACATGGATTTGATTGTCCCTAATTCATCCTGGGGACTCTCTTCGACATAGCGGTCAAACTGCTTCATCAGGGAATCATTATATGCCCGGATAACCTCGACAGTGAATTGCTCCTTGCTTTCGAAGTAGTTATAAAAAGAGCCTTTCGGTACCTGAGCCGCATCGAGTATCATCTTCAGCCCTGTCCCGTGGTATCCATATTCCGAGAGGAGATCGACCCCCTGCTGGAGAATCTTTTCCCTGGTATCCTGAATGCGTTGCTTTTTTGTCATACAAATACAATACGACCGGTCGTCGTAAAAGTCAAGAAAATAATCCATCTTTCACGAAAAACATGTGGAAAATATGTCAGATGGTTGGCATATATAGACAGGCGTTGTTCCGTAACCACAATAAAGCCAGATCCAATCATTGCATAGTTTTAAACTGACAGTATTGTTCGTGACTGACAGCCAGCTGCCTTCCTTTCTCAGCCAGTGACAAACCATACTCGTACCCCATCTTTCTAGCAGCTTCATTTCTCATAGATGGTAGTTGACCGATTCAACTCCTTGATCGTTTTTCGTCTTTATCTAATCAAGAGAAAAGCTCTTAACGACTTATTATTGCTACGGAACAACGGTCCCGTCCCCTAACCCGCGAGGGGAGGTGGCACATGGTAAAATATTATATTATACAATCTAGTTAATGATGCATATGCACAAACGAAATTTTTCTATTGGACAGTTGGCTTATTTTTTCGGGTTCAAATCCCCAACCTTGATAAGGCTTTCAAAACCACAATCTCGAACAAAACGACTTAGCTTTGCACTTATATAATCCAAAGCATCATCAGTTGCCCCTGTTGTCCACTGGGTAAATTTCACGAATTGATATTTCCTAATCTCTTCCTCTAACAACGGTATAAGATTTTCATCCCTACTATTAATAGAAGCCAAATAGATTTTCATGGATTGCAACAGTTTTTCTGCATATTCAGCTCCCAATTCTTCGAAATCAATTGCGAAATAATCAAAGAGCTCCGAATTACTGATTTCATTGAGATCATCAATTTTTAACCCTGTCGATGTCAGACGGCTCTCCATAATTTTGGCAAGTTCAAGTGCATAGGATTTACGCGGCTTGACATACACTATATAAGGTCCTTTTCCAGAGTTCCTGCCAAGCATATGCGCATACTTTGCAGAGCGTATTGTATCGATATCTCCATTTTTATCGATCAGCATTATAGCAAGATTATCTGATCCTATTACCGCCCCAAAATCGTAGAATTCTGAAAACAATGAAACTAGATCTTCCTCGCCTTGCTCTTTTATCCACTTTCTATCCGGAAAAAGAAAAAATATAAATGATGCATAATTCGATGAATTAGTGAATACTTTCTGGTCTACCTTACTTAATTTATTAGCAAGTTGGTGCTCCTGTCGAATAATGATGTAATCATCAATATTTATACTTTTAATACTTTCGGTACTGGCTGCAACAGACTCTCCGCTTGGAATAGAAAGCCAAAATAAAATCAGAATTGATAGAAAATTCCTGTGCATTTTTACCCTCCCCTTATAAAATTATAGCTCCCCCAATAAAACACTGAATAACGATCTTTCTTGAACATAAGCAGCAACTGCTTAAAGAATTGATCAAAATCTGAATAAGCTGACGAATAGTATAGGCTTAAAAAAAGCCGGATAAACTTTCTTGTTTCATGTGGATTAATCTTTGACAAAGTAACAATAAGAGATTTAGCGCCCCTGTTCAAGAATACCTTGTACAAACCCACCATATCATTCTCACTTCGAAACACATCGGATCGATCTTTAAGTTTCATCTCAGAATACCTCATAACCAAACCTGTTTGACAGCCCGCCAGCACCACAAAATCACTTTTTATCGAATAATCAGGAATATCCAGCAAGGAAAGCCCTGTATCATTAAAAATAATGCTCGATTCAAGAGGACTAGATTTGTCAAAAAAACCATGACCAAAAAACACAATATTATTTCCTGCACGCAACTTTTCTAGAAACAGTCCAACGTTTGATTCGTCACCGGTATATTCCTGTATTTTATTATGCTTATCTAGAACTCTATGATTTTTTTCAATTTTCAATCCAACATTGTCATATAAAGGTATTCCAATTTTATTTAAAAAAATAGAAACTTGTTTTGAATAATCTATTGGCTGCATTTTTGACAAAACAATCGATGCATAAGGGAGAACAGAAACGCAATAGATTTTGTCGATCACTCTCTCCGCAACCCTTTCTTTAATATCAACTTTAAGGGCATACCAAGGGACGTAGTTCAAATCGCCGTATGCAATTATATATACCTTCTTCATGCTAGCAAGGTCCTCCTCAAATGGCTTTAGGAAAGCCTCGTAGATATTGTTGCTACATTCGTCGAATGTCTTTAGATCATGCCCGTCCATTGAACGCCTCAAAACATCGACAGTATTTCTGATTCCAACCTTATCATGAATTACAGAAACCTTCAGTTCTTGATGATCCAGCATCATTGAAATGAGAGCTCCGCCTCCATAGTACATCTGGATAACGGCTTCATCTGAACCGAGAACATCAACTATATTGCGAGGGCCGATCTTGGAAATTTTCCGTTTTTTTGAGGCTCCTGTGATATAAGAGTTAACTTTCATTTTCTCGATGGCTAAAAATAATTCGTACTTGGACAGCTCATCGTCAAGACGATAAGTGCGAAGAAGGTCTATAAATCGATCATAAGGAGCGCTCTTGTCTTCCATGAAGGTCAACTGCTGTGAAATAAGGTCGAATCTATTTTCCCGGAGTTTCTCAATGATCGAAATGGCTTTACGTATACTTGATATTGCACCATCAATATGATTTTTAGATTCAAAATTGACTGATTTGGCATAGTGTAACTTCCAGAGGTCCCAACCTTTGTAGCCATCTAATCTATGTTCGACACCTTTAACCAAGGAGTCCAAAATGCTATTGTCAACAACGCCAATTTTCTTTTGAGCCAATGCTGTATAATAGAGTGCGTCGAGTATGATAAATTTAGGCGTAGCATTGTTAGATTGGATAATCGCCGCATTTGCCATTTCAATGCACTGATCATACTTCTTTTCGTAATAGAGGCATTTAGCAGAAACGACCTGGCCATAGGGAATAAATATGTCATTTTTAAACCGTTTACTACCATAAATACTCGAAGAGGATGTATCGTCAAGCTTTAGTTTCGATATCCCTTGAGAAATTTTTTCTTTTGCATTTGCAAGCATATTTGATGGGAAAAGGCTTATATGTGCATACAATATATCTGTAGCCCCCTTCAACCAATTTAATTCTTGTTTTTTTACTCCGTCCAATATTTTTCTCGCTCTTTTATAAAAAACTGCTGAATCATGATATCGACCCAGCTGACCGTAACCATAACCTGCTATAGAAAAAAGGATTGCACGCTCTTTTTTATTAATCCCCAAAACCTTTCCTCCTAGCAACAATCCCTTCATAAACAGGTTACCATAAAGCTTTTCAAGTTTATTCTGAAGTTTTTCCGCAGCCTTGATATTGCCTGAATTAAGGTCGAGATAGACCAAGAAAATATCTACAAAGGTTCTGTCGACGAGTTTTTCAAGAACGTTCATTCTAAGATTTCCTCGATCCAAGAGGGAGTCACATTTTTGAAATATTTCCTTACTAAGTGACAGATCACCAGTATTAACGACATGAATAATGCTGAAACAGTCTTTTAAATAGATATACTGTTCGTCGCCTTTCAGACTGTTTAGTGCCCAACGTGTTTTTTGATAAACATACTCCTCATCGCCTGCCATTAATTTATTGTAGCAAAGCAAATAGAGTAACCGAGATTCAATGCTGTACTTAAAATGAGCTCCTTTAGATAATATTGACTCATCGTCACTCTCCAGTAAGGCTAGTGCTTGTTGACAAAATATTTCACTTTCCCTTGAAAGTCCGTTCTCAAAACAATTAAAGGCTTCCTTATAGGCACTTTCAAATTGCTCATATGCACTAGGAGACATCTCCGCTTTGAACGAGGCACACCCGGACAAACAAATGATACAGAATGCAATAATAATATTTACGTTTAAGCAAACATTATTCTTATTTGTTCTTATTAAGAAATTAAAAACTGCCATTTATAGCTAAAGAATTTTACCACTTTGCAAAGTATCTTTAGAGCGATATTGAAGTTCTTATTTAAGATATTAATACATTCTTTTTATATCCATAAAATCATTGGATAGACAAGGCTCATAAACAATTGGCAACGTTGTTAAGTAAACACAATAAAAAAGAAATAAATCCGACACCTCTCAATCTATAGTTTTAAACTGACAGCAATGTTCGTGACAGCCATCTACCTTCCTTTCTCAATCAGTAAAATCCATACTCGTACTTCATGTTTCTGGCAGCTTCATTTCTCACAAATGACATTTGACCGATTCAACTCCTTGATCGTTTTTCCTCTGTATCCAATGAATAGAAAAACTTTTTCTTGTTGTTACGGAACAACATCCCCCTATTGCAAAATAACTCATGGAGAATTTTAATCCCCGACTATATCGCTCGCAAATCAAAACCATACTTGAGATAGCTTATTTGAGCATGTTTTGACTGATTGTCAATCCAGGCTGGCTCATGGTGGCTGATATCAATAATCTCCTGTGTTTTCAGCGCTTCAAACTGTTTACAAACGCGTTCCATAATCTGCAGTTCCCGCTCTTCAAACAAGCCTGAGTTAAACTCACGATCTTCACCAATACTAAACTTCTCGCCTATTCCACCATCAGTAAATGATATCTCTTCAACCTTGACAATTCCTTTCCTTGCAGCATAATCAAAAACACTCTGATAATTTTCAGGTACAGGGCCCAGTGGAATAGCACAATAACGACAGCCCGTCAGCGACACCCCATGCTCTTTGAAATGAAGAAAGTCAGAGTAAAACAAGAGCTTATTAAGCTTGGTTTTCCATGGACTGAGTCGCTGGGCAAAAAACACCACAGCCTCAACAAGCCTTTCAAGGCTCGGTTTTTTATAACCGGAAAATTCATCCGGAAGAAGCTCTCCCATGAGATAACTTTCAAGATCAATACATTGCTCTTTAGCACGCTCCTCCTTCATATGGTGAATTCTCCCCTTTACCCTTTCCAGCTGCGAACCACTCAACACTCCACTCAAGGAGACGATTTTCTCAAACTCTTCAGGATCCTGCGCAACCTGGATTAACCTTGCATTGGATTCACTTGGCACCTCACCCTGCTCGTAATTGCGGTACGTATTGACACCGAAACCCAGAACCTCAGCCATTTTCGTAGCTGACAACGCATAAGATTCACGTAATGCCCTTATTTCTTCAGGAAATGGAAGCTTGTGCTCAACCCGGTACTGGTTATACACCTGCATCAGGTTAATCTCGTCAAGGTGCTCGGACGTGAACTGCTCATTGCTATCGGGGCACAAATAGTAATGATAGTTAACCGTGTACTCTTTTTTCCTGAACACCATAGTCCTGGGCTCTTTCACGAGCACCATATCATTACCGGTTATCGGGCTTTTCATACGTCAATGATTTTTGAATGGATAGTCAAGCCTGTACTCTGCCACATGAAAAGAAATGCAAATGACGCTGCTGTGTGGCGCCCCCATGGTAATTTTGATATACACGTCTTTTGTCTTCACTTCTCTCCCAAAAACCCACATCTGTGGTCCTTTATTGAGCTGATCTTCTATAGGGCCATCACAATAGTCTTCAACTTGCAACTGCAGAAGAATTTTCTTCCTGTCAACTGGTCTTAACTCCAGGTCGAGCAAAGTCTGCGCATTCTTTCCGCGATCATCACGAAACAAAATATCCCACACCTTTGCCTTGGTTGTAAAATCACGAAGGAATTCTCGAACCCGTTGTTGATTGATTGCCATTACATACGGAGAACAAATAAAGGTTCTTTTACCCAGAAATAACTTTATGGTTTAAATAAAGCAATATTACTAATAAATATCAACTATAAAGTTATAAACCGTTACCGACAAGCCGTTTGCCGGGCACTAGTGTCCCGTCCGGTTAATTCTATGTTATAACAAAGAATTGTGTTATCTTACGGTTATCTTGTGAAAACAACCTGTAAGCATGGCACGAAAACAT
>JANQMO010000035.1 GCA_028280025.1 Chlorobium sp.
CTGTATCGACATCCTGTTTGAGCTCCTTGACAAATTCGGGGATCCTGCCCTTGCCTGCTGCCTTGTTCAGCGCGATCAGACGCTCGAAAATATAGGCGATCACCATCAGGATAAGCGCCATCAGGACGGCAACAATAGGGCCACCCTTGTACACCGCATGAAAGGTGGAGTCTTCAGGTGTGGTCCCCATCCAGACATAAAACGCAAACGACACTGCGAACGTGACAATGATCAGAAGTGCCGTGAATAATCCCTGTTTCATATCGTTACGTAGTCAATCGTTAACATTAAAAAAAACACCGGCGCCCTCTCAAGAGGGCACCGGAATCTGCAAGTCTCCATGTACTACAGGAGATTGCCGAACTTCAAGCCAAGATAGAACGTCCGCGGCGACATCGGACCATACACATAGCCCGGATCACGCCCGGCTCCCAAATCGAAGTCATCCTGGTAGGAGTTGAAGATATTCTTTACGCCGCCATAGAACTGCAGACCGGCGTCGTCAATCGGAACAGTGTAGCGCACTCTAACACCTGCATCAAAGAACGGATCGCTCTCGCGAAGTTCCTCGTCCTCGTTGTAGGGAACATCCATCTTCCCGGTATACGTACCGGAGAATGAAATACCCAGCTTATCAGCCGGCTCCCAGTCCACCGTCATAAAACCGTAGGTTTCCGGTGTCCTGTAAAACTTCTTGGTCCCGAACTCCGACTGTGGCTCATCATATTCGCTCGACTGAATGGTGAAACCTGCTTTCATACCAAACTTTGAGGACGGAACCAGATGAGCCTCGAGGTTAACACCCTGGACAACAGCACCCTCGGCGTTCGCTCGAACTTGTTTTACATATTTTGGCTCGGATACACCGTCACCATCATGGAACCCATCATCATTAAGATCCACAAATTCTGTCGTGTAAGTATCATCGATATAAAACTCCGGGGACGGATCAAAAGGATCGCTCAGGTTCGTGTAGAAGCCCTCGACGAGAAAGCCGTAATCGACACCGTTTTGGTAAGTATCGAAATCAAGGGAAACCATGTAGGTTTCACTGGTTTCCGCAACCAGGCCCGGTGCATTCTCAAAGATAACCCTTTTGGAACCCGACGTTTCGATATGAAGATCTTCGTTGAACACCTGCGGTGCGCGATAGCCATGACCATAGCTAAATCTTGCCTGAAGGTCATCGGTAATCGAATACAGCAATGACGCTCTTGGCAGCAGAATATCATCTTTGATATCCGCATCCGGGTCAGCGGCGTTGGTTATCTCGTAGTTATCCCATCGCAGACCGGCAGTCAATTTGAGATCACCTACGGTCACCTGATACTGGCCAAAAACGCCAAGAATATCGCTCTCCTGATCGGTAATAAGAAAGCCCGGCACACCGGGAGCATCAAGCTTCCTGTCTTCAAGGGTTTCACGGTTATTCTCAACGCCGACAATCACTTCTGATGGCCCGAAAACCGCCTTGTACTGTGCTCCCAACTGCAGGCTGAGATTGTCGGTCTCACCATAAGCATCGAGCTGCCCCCCTTCACCATAATAGGTGCCGCGATCGACATTCTGCGCTGCGACATACATCAGCAACTTATCGTTATCCCGGAAATACTGGGTATAGGTCAACGCACCATTGATGATTTCATGCTGGATCGACTCGGCTATGGTAGCCTCATGCTCGATTTGATCAAACTTGTCACCGCCGCGACGATCTTCATTGATGGTAAACAAGTCCGCAGTCAGCCTGCCACGATCACCGACTCTTTTAAATGCCCTCAGGCCAAGGGTGGTGTTTTTCAATTTGGCAATCTCTGAAAACGTATCGTCGTTTGCGTCAAACGGCTCCCGGTCACGGTAAAAACCGAAAACGGTCATACCCATCTTACTGTCGTCCGAAACCACCGATGCATTGACTTTTGCCGTGTAGTCGTTTGCCGCATCACCGAAACCATCCTCACCGACCCCTATGCTGCCGTATGACGCATCAAACTCGTAGGAATTCACCAGAGGATCTTTCAGGATCAGGTTGACCGTACCACCGATCGCGTTACTGCCATAAAGCGCGGAACCGGCTCCACGAACAACCTCGATACGCTCGATCATGTTGGTCGGAAAAAGCTCGAGCCCATAGACGCCTGCAACCGCGCTGAATACGGCACGCCCGTCAATCAGTATCTGGGAATACGGTCCTTCGAGACCGTTCATGCGAAGCTGGTTAAAACCGCAGTTCTGACAGTCGTTCTCCATGCGAAGCCCGGTAGCGAAATTGAGGCCCTCGGCGACAGTTGTCGATCCTGTCACTTCGGTCAAATCTTCGGCCGAGACAGTCGAGACAATGACGGGCGATTCCTTGCGGGGGACTTCGTCCCTTGAGCCGGTCACGACGATCTCAGTGCCCCGGACCGCAGTGGAGGCAAGATTGAAATCCAGTGAAGCCGTCTGGCCGTCCTGCACAGAGACGCTCTTCTGCATGCTGGAAAAACCCATGGCACGGACTTCGACCGTTCTTGATCCGGAAGGCACACCGGTAACCGTATAGTTACCGTCCTTGTCGGCGGCAACCCCGATCGTGGTACCCTTGACCGTTACAGTTGCATAGGGAACCGGCTCCCCGTTACTGAGCACCCGGCCCGTCACTGTATCTGCAATCCCCCCCTGCAACGGGATTGCACAAAGTGCCAGGAGAGCACAGAATTGTTTTAAACGTTTTCTCAAAATCATGTTGCTGCATTGCTTGAATTGTAGGAAAACGCCACCTCACGGGATGACGCATTTGACAAATTTATTTATACGGAGTCAAAATATAAATAAGCTGCAATAATCCAAGCAAAAAAAGTAACAGTTTCTTCAAAGCACATTCCAGGACAACACAATAGAATCAATATTGTGAATGGTCGCAACAAGATTATTTTATTAAGACAAAATAAATTTAAATAAATATATTGAGCAGGACTTTTCCGTAAAAACATAAACCAACATACACCATGTTACGCTCGACAACCGACTACACCCGCAACCTGCTTGTCATCCTTTTGCTCATGATAGCCGGCTGTACCGCCAAACCGGAAGAATCCGCGGAAATACAACCGGGTAATGACAGGAAAATCGGCGTGCTCTTGATCAGCCACGGCTCACATTCAGAAACCTGGCGTAATACCCTTTTTGAACTCGAAAAGAACGTCAGTGATCGAATTCAGGAAAATGGAAAGGTTTCCGGCACGAAATCAGCATTCATGGAATACACTGAACCATCGATTGCAACGCGCCTCAAGGAGTTCGACAATGAAGGCTATACCGATGTCGTCATCATTCCCATACTGCTTACCGTCAGTTCTCATTCGTTCGATGACATTCCGACAATCATCGGCCTGAAAGAAAACCCGGAATCGGTGGAAATGCTCAAGCTTGAAAAGATCGAACGATACACACCAAAAGCAACGCCGCATATAACGCCCCTGCTTGATTTCAGCGACATACTCCGGAAAAATGTGCTGAGAAGAGTAAGAAACCTTTCAAACAATCCTGAGGATGAGGGACTTGTCATCATCGCCTATGGCTCGGAACCCTACGAAAAGGAATGGACTGAACTTTTCGATAAAGCCGCGAACCATGTCCATGCTGAAACAGGAATCGATGCCTATTCCATCGGCTGGTGCGGTCATATCGTCCGGTACAGTCCCGATTCGACAGCTTCCGCGATAAGCAGGGTCCTTGACAAGAAAAAAACAGCACTCGTGATACCATCATTGGTGGCGTTCGATGAAAATTTCCAGATAAAAATCATCGGCGGAGGTATCGAAAAAGTAGACGACCATGAAACAAGAGTGAAGTACAAGCCTGACGCGATTTTGCCGGACAGCAACATCGAACAATGGATTGTCGACATCTCTGAGGAGTATGCGGCAAACATCAGTAAACAATAAGTAACAATTGACACGGCATGACTCAAACAACCGGAAATACGTTCAGAAAAGTCAACACGGTGCTCCACCGCGATCTCGGCTATTTTTTCGCCGCCCTGATACTTGCTTACTCGTTATCGGGGATCGCCCTCAATCATGTTGATGAATGGAATCCCGATTTTATCATCAGCAAAAACGAGATCGAGCTGAAAGGATCGTATAAAAAGAATGATATCTCTCCTGAACTGATAAGAGATTTCAGCGCGAAGGCTGGAGAATCGAGCTACAGGCTCTATGATTTCCCTTCCTCGCGCCAGGTAAAGATCTATTACAAGGACGCAACCCTGATGGTTGATCTGGAAAAGGGTGAAGGATTGTATGAAAAAATCTCACGCCGCCCTGTTTTTTACCAGGTAAACGTCCTGCATCGAAACAGTGTGGACTGGTGGAAATGGGCTTCTGATGTCTTTGCGGCAATGCTGATCATCATAACGATCACCGGGCTGCTCATGCTTCGGGGACCGAACGGATTTTCCGGCAGAGGCAAGTGGTTCTTCGGAGCAGGCTTTATCCCGCCAATCATAGCGCTGGTCTTTCAGCAACTCTGAATTTCTGTATCGTTTACAACAATCTTACGAACGCCATGCGATTGCACCGATCCCTGTCGAGAACCCTGGTATTTGCATTCCTTTGCCTTTCTGCGCTATCCTGCGCCCCGGAACAGCCTGAAAACAGTGAGCGAAAGACTTCCGTTAAAAAGAAAACGGGAGTTCTTCTCCTCAATCACGGCTCCCGTTCCGAACGCTGGAGAGAAAACTTTGTCAAGCTGGAAAAGAATGTTGCAGAGAAAGTTCTCTCAATCGAGGGCATCGACGGGATACAAACCGTTTTCATGGAACATGCCTCTCCATCGATAGCCGATGGACTGAAAGCATATGACCGGGAAGGATACAGCGATATCATCGTGATTCCGATCTTTCTCACGATCGGCTCCCACATGTTCGACGACATCCCGACCATCATCGGCATGAAGGAAAATCCTGCATCCATGGAAAAGCTGAAACTCGAAGGCATAGAGCGCTATATACCCAATGCAAAGACACACCTTGCGCCTCCTCTCGATTATCCGGATATCCTGAAAACAAACGCACTCAGAAGAACGCTTGCTCTTTCGAAAAACACTGAAAAAGAGGGTGTTGTTCTTGTCGGATACGGATCGACAGCTTTCGATGCACAATGGACCGAGCTCTTCGAAAATGTCGGCTCCTATGTCTGCGAAAAATCCGGCATCAGCGATTTTACCATCGCCTGGTGCGGCCATATTGCCCATTACAGCCCCGATTCGACCACTGCCGCAATACACCGGATACTGGAAAAAAACAAACGCGCACTGGTTCTGCCACTGCTCGTATCCAGCAGTGAACAATTCCAGATAGAAATAATCGGGGGAGGAATTGCCGCTGTCACTGATCATCAATCCAGGGTGCGATACAAACCCGATGCCATTCTTCCCGATCCCGACCTGGAACAATGGATTGTCGATACCGCCGAACAGTATGCAGCCGAAATCATGGAATCGAACGAGACACGACAGGTATCCGCTCCTGATTGAGACGACGCACCAGCCTGTTGACCTTAAATCATTATATACTATCCAAGCGTAGAGATCATGCATATCCATACACTCGATAACTGGCGCCACATCCACAATTTTTCAACCTGGAATGACAAGGGAGAACAGCGAACACGTTACGTACTGTTATTGACTGCTATCACAATGGTAGCCGAAATTATCGCCGGTACGGTCTACGGTTCGATGGCACTCCTTGCAGACGGCTGGCACATGGGGACGCACGTGGCAGCATTTTTCATAACGATTTACGCGTACCGTTATGCCAGAAAACATGAAAACAATCCCGCCTTTTCGTTCGGCACCGGAAAGGTAACCGTGCTGGGCGGCTTTTCCAGTGCAGTAGCACTGGCAGTGGTTGCGCTTGTCATGCTGGTGGAATCCCTGGAAAGGATCATGAACCCGGAGACCATCCAGTTCAACCAGGCTATTGCGGTAGCGGGAGCCGGTTTACTGGTCAACATATTGAGCGCATTGATCCTGAGCGATGATCATGACCACGATCACGGTCACGACCACCACCACGACCATAACCTGCGTGCTGCATACCTGCACGTTCTTGCCGATGCCATGACCTCCCTGCTTGCCATTTTCGCTCTTCTGGGAGGAAAATATATCGGATGGAACTGGCTCGATCCGCTCATGGGTATTGTTGGAGCCGCGGTCATCACCCGCTGGGCATATGGCCTGCTCAGGGAAACCGGTCCGATCCTGCTCGACGCAAGCATCGAAAAGGATTACCGTCAAGCGATACAGGAAGCCGTTGAAAACGATGCCGATAACAGGATTTCAGATATCCATGTCTGGAAAGTCGGGGCAAATGACTATGCAGCGATCATATCCCTTGTCACTCACTTTCCCAAAGCCACAGAACATTACAAACACCTCCTGAAGGATTTCAAACACTTGTCGCACATCACTACTGTCCGGTTAAAATAGGGCGAGTTGAGGCACTGGCTCCCTCGCCTTTTTGATGGAACGCTCGTTGAACGACAAAATATCGATGAGCAGTC
>JANQMO010000036.1 GCA_028280025.1 Chlorobium sp.
CTGTATCGACATCCTGTTTGAGCTCCTTGACAAATTCGGGGATCCTGCCCTTGCCTGCTGCCTTGTTCAGCGCGATCAGACGCTCGAAAATATAGGCGACCACCATCAGGATAAGCGCCATCAGGACGGCAACAATAGGGCCTCCTTTGTACACCGCATGAAAGGTGGAGTCATCAGGCGTGGTCCCCATCCAGACATAGAACGCAAACGACACTGCGAACGTGACAATGATCAGAAGTGCCGTGAATAATCCCTGTTTCATAGCATGATTGATTTTAATCCGTATTGTGATTGTATTGCCGATCGAGGAATCTGCCGATCGTGTATCATAAAAAGTAGAGAAATAAGAGCAACCTGAAAAACATAACTCCGGAATCGGCCCGTAACCTAAGCATTTTTTCAGTATTGAACGCAAAATTTAGGAAAAAGCTATGTTTCAGAAAAACAATTTTTCCATCTGATTGTTGTAACATATCTGCAGACATTCAGACTTCAGGACCGTCCTGCCCGGAGAATTGTTTAACGCTCTTTTTCACACTATCATACGATGTAAGGAACAGCATGCCGTTCATGCGCCTGCGTGAGGCACGCATGAACACAAGAGGGACGTTGTATGCAAGAAGGATTATTCGACAGATGATACCCGAAAACAAAATCGATGAGATACGAGAAAGCTGTGATATAGTCGATGTGATATCGGACTATGTGAAACTGCAGGCTTCAGGAAGAAATTTCAAGGCCTTGTCACCTTTCACGCAGGAAAAAACGCCTTCGTTCATGGTCTCGTCGGACAAACAGATCTATAAGTGCTTTTCGAGCGGCAAGGGGGGAAATGTCTTCACGTTCGTCATGGAAATGGAAAAAGTTTCTTTTCCCGAAGCTGTGGAAATGCTCGCCAAACGGTGCGGCATCGATATCAGCAGCTACCTCAAAGGTCCTGTCGTGCCGGACAAGGACGAACAAACGGCCCATGAAACCCTGAAATGGGCGGCAAGACTCTACAACCGGCTGCTGAATTCAGCAGATGGAACAGAGGGCCTGTCCTACCTTGTATCCAAACGGGGACTGACACCGAAAACCATAGCCTCTTTCGGCCTGGGCTTTGCGCCCGACAAGTGGGATTACCTGCTCGTCCACGCGAAGCGTTCAGGTCTGCAGCCGGAACAACTCATCTCGACCGGCCTGGTGCAGCACAGCCCGAAAAAGAACAGTTCTTACGACTACTTCCGCAACCGGATCATGTTCCCGATTTTCTCGATCGGCGGTCAGGTTATCGGTTTCGGCGGGCGCACCCTCAGTAATGACAAAAACACACCGAAATACCTGAACTCTCCGGAAAGCAGGGTTTTCGACAAATCAACGATCCTGTACGGCCTGCACGCCGCCAAGGATACCGTACGAAAAGAAGGACTTGCAATACTCGTGGAAGGCTACATGGATGTCATTGCCCTTCACCAGGCAGGGCTCTGCAACGCAGTTGCCTCATGCGGTACGGCGCTGACACGTGCGCAAGCCAAACTGCTGAAGAGGTATACCGGGGATGTTCTTTTCATGTACGACGGCGACCAGGCCGGATCGAGATCGATGCTTTCAGGTATCGACATTCTTGTCCAAAACGGTCTGACCCCGTGGATAGCCGCTTTGCCGGAAGGAGAAGATCCGGACAGCCTCGTGGGCAAACAAGGCAAGGACGGATTCCTCCGGTTTATTGAAAAAGAACGGATTTCTTTCACCGATTTCCAGCTTGCATTTTTTCGCAGGCATGGTTCATTCGATCAGCCGGAACAGAAATCCGCGGCTGTCAGAACCATGTTGAAAACCATCATGCTTGTCCCCGGTACAGTACAGAAAGAGTTTTACCTGCAGGAGCTCGAGAAACAGGTGGGCATCAGCGTACCGGTACTGAAAACAATCGTTGCCGAAGAACGGCTCGGCACAAACCGGATACGAGCAGCGGACAGGAAAACAAACGGCACACAGGCACACAAAGAACAGGAACAACATCTTTCCGTAGTCGAGAAAACGTTCATAAAAGCACTGCTCGAAAGCACGTTCTACGGCAATGAAGTGCTTGAGTTCTGCATGTCCCACCAGGCCCTGCTGAAGCTCTCGCACCCCGTGGCGGCCTCCATACTGCGGCACCTTGTGAACCGCTACAGGGAGCACCATACAGAAACCGGCGTCTACCTCGACATAACAAGGGAGATCAGCTCGTTCGAACTCCCCGAGGCTCGTGATCTTGCATCCGGGCTCCTGATGGACCATCCCGTAAGCAATCACTGGCAGGACTCGGGTGATGAACAGCAAGAAAAAGCAAAACGCTGCCTGACCGCTTTCCTCGACGCAGTCAGAAAACTGATCATTGAAGACTTTCAAACAAAAAGAAAGCTCCTTACCGAAAAGCTCCGCACCGCACAGAATCTCGATACGGAAAAAAAGCTTACCGAAACTCTCCACCAATTGAACAAAGAACAGAAAACAACGGAAAAAGAGGTCGAAAAGATGATCGACGCCATCCTGCAAAGCCGATAAACAAGGAACAATGAACGAGTGAGAATGCTCGTACCCGCAGTCAGACTCCTGCCTTCTTTTCTAAAAATGAGAACCTGATCTGCGTCTCCTGACGATAACCCGAAGCAGTACAGATGCATAGACAAGGACATTGAGCACAAGAACGAAAAGGCCGAGAATGAACTGTATGTCAGGGGTCAGTTCCGCCGGATAGATGACAGGCAGCAGATATTGCTCGATAAACCCTCCTTCGTAAGGGTCCTGCCTTGCCTTATGGCGCAGATAATTCTCCAGAGGAGTAAGCGGACAGATCCAGCTGCGCCATTCGATCAGCACCGCCCAGACCACCGCAGGCAGATGGAGCACAAGAAGCCATCGCCACCGGAAAAGCAGCAGACCGCCTGCAACCGCAAAAAGAATGAACAGGAGATGAAGAACAAGAACAGCATCCGCCGCCAGACTGTAGAACATTATAAATAGTGACGTGTGACAAGTGACGAGTGACCAGAAGGTGTAGCGCACTTTGTGCGCAGGAAGATGATTCAGTTGCCGAGCATGAGTGCTGAGTGGAAAGAGAAATGTCTTGTATCTTGACTCTTGATTCTTAGCTCTGTCAGTCTTCCCCTCGAAAAACCGCCCTCCCCTTCTTCTTATTCACCATTCACGATTTACGATTCACGATCTCCCCAAGGTGCCTTGAAAAACCGTGGCAAGTGGTTCAAGAGCAAGGCGAACGGAGCACAGGAACCGGAGTGTACATGCAAGTACATGAGGATTCCGAGCACCGCTCAACGCAGCTATTGGACTGCTTGCTACGGTTTTCCGAGGCACCTTACGGTGTTGGGCCGAAATCGTTGAGCGGTAGATCCTGACACATCGCTTTGACGTCCTCTCTCACTTCCCTGCAGACCTTTTCGATCGAATCGGTATTCGCTGCGCTGATGACCCTGTCGATCAAACCGGCAATCGCTTCGGAATGCGACTCGTTCATGCCTCTCGTCGTCATCGCAGGCGTACCGACACGGATGCCGCTCGTCACGAACGGCGATTTGTCATCGAAAGGAACCATGTTCTTGTTGACGGTTATCCCGGCCTCATGAAGCAGGTTCTCGGCAACCTTTCCGGTGACGTCCTTGTTGCGAAGATCGATGAGCATGAGATGATTCTTCGTTCCTCCGCTGACGATATTGTAGCCAAGGGAATTGAACCAGTCAGCCATCGCCGCTGCGTTGCTCCGGACCTGCACGGCATAGTCGCGAAACTCCGGCTGCAGCGCTTCACCGAATGCGACACCTTTGGCAGCAATGATATGCATGAGGGGGCCGCCCTGGATACCCGGCATGATCTCGGCGTCGATGACTTCGGACATCATCTTCGTCCGCACACCTTTTTTTGTTTTGACCGTGATACCGAGAGGATTCTCGAAATCCTGCCCCATCATGATCATGCCACCTCGCGGACCGCGAAGGGTCTTGTGCGTGGTGGTGGTCACAAAATGGCAGTGCGGCATGGGATCGTTCAGCAAACCTGCGGCAATGAGACCGGCAGGATGAGCGATATCGGCCATCAGGAACGCACCGGCCTTGTCGGCAACATCCCTGAACGCCTTGAAATCGAATCCCTGGGAGTATGCGCTCGCACCGCAGATGATGAGCTTTGGCCTGACGTCAAGGGCCATCTCTTCAACACGGTTCATATCGATGCAGCCCGTTTCTCTTTCCACGCCGTAGGTATGCGCGTCAAAGAACTGGCCGGAAAAGTTGACCTTGCTGCCGTGAGTCAGATGCCCTCCGTGCGAGAGATCGAGACCCATGATCCTGTCACCCGGTTTGAGAACAGCAAAAAGGACGCCCATGTTCGCGCTTGAACCTGAATGCGGCTGAACGTTGACATATTCGCAGCCGAACAGTTTTTTGGCACGATCTCTTGCGACGTTCTCCGCTATATCGACAAACTCGCAGCCGCCGTAATACCGTTTGCCGGGATATCCTTCGGCGTATTTGTTTGTCATCACCGATCCGCAGGTCTCCATCACAGCCCTGCTCGCGAAGTTTTCCGATGCGATCAGTTCAAGTGTTTCCGTCTGGCGCCTGACCTCACCGGCTATCGCACCGTAAATTTCCTCATCCTGTTTGCGAAGAACATCCATGTTCATCTGACGTTGTTTCCCCTTTCTGTTTGGTTAATAAAATGGCTGGCTGGCTATGATCGTGAATCGTAAATCGTGATTAGTAAATAGTTATTCTCATCGAACGCTGATACTCATTGGCGTTTTATTCCCCGCACCCAGACGGGCGAAAGATTTTTCGCCCCTACAAATCATTCAAATATTCTCCCTTCTTACTCAGCACTCGTTGCTCATTGCTCAGCACTTAAACCATACTCCTGCGAGTCGGAGCGAACTACTCCTGCGCACAAAGTGCGCTACTTCCACCCCACATTTCCTGCCGTCCAGCCAACTCTCTTGTCACTCGTCACTCGTTACTCGTCACTCGTTACTTGTAACTCACGTTTCATCACTTGTCACTCACATCCCCCTCATCCTCGCAGGTACAGGAACAATCGATCATATGCCCCATTTTATCCCGTTTCGTCTCGAGATATCCCTGGTTGACCGGATTGGGCTCTATTTCGATCGGCACTCTCTCGATTATTTCAAGCCCGTACCCTTCGAGTCCTACGATCTTTTTCGGGTTGTTTGTCATCAGGCGCATTTTTTTCACGCCCAGATCCTGAAGAATCTGTGCACCGATACCGTAATCCCTGAGGTCGGCCTTGAACCCGAGCTTTTCATTAGCCTCGACCGTATCGAGGCCCTGATCCTGCAGGTTGTAGGCTTTCAGCTTGTTGATCAGACCGATGCCGCGCCCTTCCTGCATAAGGTAGACAAGAACACCTCTTCCTTCCTTGTCGATCTGCTGCATGGCGGCCGCAAGCTGGTTGCCGCAGTCGCATCGAAGCGAAGCGAAAACATCCCCGGTGGCACACTGGGAGTGGACGCGTACAAGAACCGGATCATCGGTATCGACATCACCTTTGACAAACGCAAGATGGTTCTGCTGATGATCGTCACAACAGGTTTCATACGCAATCAGCCGGAACTCGCCATGTCGTGTCGGCAAACGCGTTTCCACCGACCGGGTAACAAGCTTCTTGCGCTTCATCTGGTAAGCGACAAGATCCTTGATTGTAATCAGTTTGAGGCCGAATTTCTCCTTGATCTTGAGAAGCTCGGGTAACCGCGCCATACTCCCGTCATCATGCAGAATCTCACACAACAGTCCCGCTAGAGAACACCCTGCGAGTTCGGCCAGATCAACGGCCGCTTCCGTATGACCGACCCTTCTGAGTACCCCGCCCTCCATTGCTCTCAAAGGAAAAATATGGCCGGGACGCGAAAAATCGTCTGCATGGCACACCGGATCACCAAGCATTTTTATGGTCATATACCGGTCATACGCCGAAATCCCGGTTGTCACACCTTCTGCAATGGCATCGACCGACACTGTAAAATTTGTTTCATGCTGTGATGTGTTCCGCTGCACCATGGGATCGAGCTGCAGCTCTTTCGACCGATCCATGGTTACCGCAACGCAAAGCAGCCCCCGTGCCTCCTTGGTGATGAAATTAACCATCTCCGGAGTCACTTTTTCAGCCGCGGCTATAAAATCGCCTTCATCCTCGCGATCTTCATCATCGATAACAATGACAAGCTTACCCGCTTTTATATCTTCTATAGCAGACTCGATTGAATCAATTCTCACTTTTTCCATACCCTTACATAACAGATAGTTATACGCTGTACAGTACAGGCGCCGTTGTAATGAACCCGGAGCCATTCGAACCATAATGTAAAAAAACTTCGGATACAAACCCTCTCTTTGATAACCCTCATCATTTTTGTATACTGCACGGATTTTCAGCTGCATCGGTATTTTCTTATCTTTGTAGCAAATTTGTGCTATTCCTGTAAGTGCTTCTAAATACATCGACACTGCATGACCACAGCAGCTTCCGAACCGTCCGGTGAAGTCCTGAACCTGGCTCGCCTGCTATCGAGAGAAAAACTTCACAAAGCTAAAGAGCACGGCTTTTCAGACTGCCAGATTGCCTACATTTTCAATGTAACCGACCAGACAGTCCGCGACCTTCGAACACACTACAATCTCCATTCAGTTTTCAAGACCGTCGATACCTGCGCCGCTGAGTTTGATGCGAAAACGCCCTATCACTATTCGACATATGACGAGGAGAACGAGTCAATCAGTTCCGGGAGAAAAAAAGTCGTGATCCTCGGAGGGGGACCGAACCGCATCGGACAAGGCATTGAATTCGATTACTGCTGCGTCCAGGCTGTTTTCGCCCTCAAGGAGGCCGGATACGAGGCGATCATGATCAACTGCAATCCCGAGACCGTCTCCACCGATTACGACATCGCAGACAAACTGTATTTCGAGCCGCTTACCTTCGAAGACACTATCCGTATCATCGAGCATGAAGATCCGCTCGGGGTCATTGTCAGCTTTGGCGGACAGACGCCGCTGAAACTCTCGACCCGGCTGGAAGCGGCAGGTGTCAGCATACTCGGAACGTCCTCAAAAGGCATCGACCTTGCCGAAGACCGTAAGAAATTCGGCGCGCTGCTCCGTGAGCTCAAAATACCCCATCCGGATTACGATACGGCAATATCATTTGAAGAAGCACAGGAAATAACCGCAAGAATCGGTTACCCGGTCCTGGTCCGGCCCAGTTACGTCCTTGGCGGCAGGGCAATGAAAATCATTTACAATGACGATTCGCTCAAGGAGTATGTCGATCAGGCATTGTTCATCTCCGAAAAGTACCCTCTGCTTATCGACCGCTTTCTCGAGACCGCAGTCGAATTCGACGTCGATGCCCTTGCCGACAGCACCGACTGCGTCGTCAGCGGTATTATGCAGCATGTCGAGGCAGCCGGCATTCACAGCGGTGATTCGACATCGGTCCTGCCTTACCATACAGTCGATCCGCAGGTCATCGAAACCATGAAGGACTACACGAGAAGGCTGGCCAAAAGCCTCAACGTGGCCGGCCTGATGAATATACAGTATGCGGTACAGAACAACAGTGTGTATGTCATCGAGGTCAATCCCCGGGCAAGCCGGACTGTGCCTTTTGTGGGTAAAGCAACAGCCATACCGCTGGTCAAGATAGCCACACGGATCATGCTCGGCGAAAAACTTGCCGACCTCCGTGAGGAGTACCGTCTGGCGGATTGTGATGAGCTCGGCATGAACCACCTTGCGATCAAGGAACCGGTCTTCCCGTTCTCGAAATTTCTCAAGTCCGGGGTATACCTCGGGCCGGAAATGCGATCAACCGGTGAGGCGATGAGCCTTGCTTACGATTTTCCGGAGGCGTTTGCCAAGGCATACCAGGCCGCGAACATGGAACTTCCTTTGTCCGGATCGGTATTTATCAGTGTCAACAACCACGACAAGGACGACAGGATCCTTCGTATCGCAAGGGAACTCTACGACATCGGATTTGACCTTATCGCAACGGCAGGCACCTATCAGTTCCTTACCGATAACGGCATCGAATGCAAAAAAGTCTTCAAGGTCGGCGAAGAGGGCCGGCCGAATGTCTTCGATACGATCCGCCTCGGCAAAATCGATCTGGTCATCAATACGCCGCTTGGCGAAAGGGCCCTTCATGACGAAGAAGCTATCGGGGCCGCTTCGGTCATGAACGGCGTTCCGTTCGTTACGACAATCGAAGCCGCCGAAGCATCGGTACAAGCCATAGCCTGCATCCGCCGTCAGGAATTCGGGATCAAAAGCCTCCAGGAATACGCAGCCTACCGTGACCGGTAAACAGCTTCCAGCAGGCCGCGTGTCATGGCATAGATATCCGGCTCGGTGCTCGATCTCGGTCCTGCCACATTAAGCACCTTCACCTTGTGCTCTTCCAGCCATTCCCGAACGTCCCGCTCCATACCGCGTCCTCCCTCTTCGACCGCAAGAAACGGCTTCCGGTGTTTTTGCGCCATTTCCGCAGTATAGGCACTGCCGCCTGAGAGCTCATGATTATAAACAATCAGCGTCGCATCAGAATCCCTGACATTCCATTCCGTTCTCTGCCGGTAATCTTTTCGCGGTGTTTCATCCAGCAAATACATCTCATCGAGCGGTCCGTCCTCGGCCCGCCTGCCTTTCGGGCACCACCCGCCGTGACCGATCCCGTTGACAAGAGCAAAATCAAGCGCTGCCCGGTCCGCACCAGTCTGCCCGCCCGACACAATTTTACGAAACATCCAATCGCTGCATTAAATGGTTACCTATCCTTCATCAATGTTGCTCTGCTGGAAACTGAACACTGAAAACTACTGTTAGATTTTATCACTATCACGTGAATTAACATACCTATGCAGAAAACGCATTCGGACCTCCTGGATATCTCCATAAGCCTTGAACTCGGCATCGGACAGCTGTACTCGCTTTTTCATGAGCTCTTTGAAGAAGACGAAGATTTCTGGTGGCAGTTGTCGATCGAGGAACGCGGACATGCCGCCCTCCTCTGCAACGAAAAAGATACACACTACCACCCGGATACCCTCCCTGAAAACCTGCTCTCTGAAGATATCGAAGCGCTCAAATCCGCGAATGCGAACATCGAGTCGCTTATCGACAGCTATACAAAAACACCTCCTGCACGGCAGGAGGCACTAAAAAAAGCATATGAACTTGAAATGTCAGTCGGCGAAGTACACTACCAGGAGTTCATGAGCAGAAGAACCTGCTCCCTGTCCGACGAACTCTTCCGCCAGCTCAATCTCGGAGACAAGGATCACGCTGACAGGATAGAAGCATACGCAGCGGCCCACGGGATGTCACTATAAAACAGTGCCATCATATCGAAAAAAATTATTTATAATTTGTCTAATTAAATTATTCCGTTATATTGTAATCAACATTGGTCCTCTTACCATTGTTGATTCTCCTTACTCAAGCTCCTCTGACTGTGCCACAGGGGAGCTTGTTTTTTTATGAATTATTTATTTATAATTTGTCCAATTAAAACAATTCACTATATTAGTAACGACACTGGTTCTCATACCATTGTTGATTCTCCTTGCTCAAGCCCCTTCGCCAGCGCCATGGAGGGGCTTGTTTTTTCACATTCTCTTATTTTAATTTTGTCAAATTAAATCAGGCTGGTATATTATAGTTGACATTGGTCCTCCTTCCACTGTTGATTCTTTACCGGCATCCCTCTGCAAGGATTACAGAGGGATGTTTTTTAGTGTCTATACCTGTATGGGATATGCTCAGCGAATCCAGCGAAATGTACCTGCAAGCGGTGTTTCGTTTGTCAGAGAAAGGAAATGACGTGACCATCGGTCAGATTGCAGAAGCAATGGGTCACAGCCTTTCCACCGTATCGGAAAAAGTAAGAAAACTGACCGATCAGGGTTTGCTGCTCCATGAATGGCGTGAAGGGGTCGCGTTAAGCAAAGAAGGAAAACGCAGAGCAGGATTACTTCTCAGAAAAAGGAGGTTGATTGAAACGTTTCTGGTCAATATGGCAGGTTACTCACCCTACGAGGTTCACCGGGATGCCTGCCGTCTTGAACACGTGGTCTCCGATCGCCTGACGGAAGCACTTGACAAATTGCTCGAGTATCCGACTCATGATCCACACGGCCACCCGATACCAACAACAGAAGGAACGTTAAAGAACACTGACACAGTACCGCTTTCGACGGCAGGACCAGGAACAACGACAACGATATCGTCAATCACCGCCACCGATATTGAGATGCTGAAATACATTGACATGCTTGGACTGAAGCCCGAGACAAAATGCATAATTCTGGAAAAAGCGCCATTTGACGGCCCATTGACCATTGACATAGAAGGAAGAAACATTGCTGTCGCACATAATCTCGCCTCGATGATTGAAGTCGTTATACGTGACAAGAAACACTCAAAAGTCCCATCATGAATACTGAAACGCCGACTACTCATACACCTGTTTTTCAGGAATGGAAAAACAAACTGGACTCCTCCGATATGTCACAAAGTTCATTTGAGCGCTGGCTCTTCCTGCAGGTATCAGGTGTGATCCTGGGAGGAAAATCAGGAGAGCTGCTCATCCTGAAAAAAGAAATCTGCGAGGTGCCTTTCGACAGATGTCTCGATCATATCGGATGTTTCTGCACGTCATGGGGTTTAAGCTATTCCCTGCTCGTCATGAACGGAAGAGCCCTGAAATTCATCATTTACAATGAGCAGGCTGTCAACCTCCGTTTGAAGAGCGCGTCAAAAAAAATCCTTCATTGTCACCTTAAATATCCCTTTGGTCTCAGTGCGAAAACATTTCTCCTTGAACTTTCCCGGCGATGGCAGCAAAACGGCCGTATCCCCCATGAAATCGGGATCGCGCTCGGTTATCCTCTGAAGGATGTTTGGGGTTTCATGGGACTGAACAATTTCAGATGCAACGGGAGTTGCGGCTGGCAGATATTCGGTGACCCCGAACCGTCCAGAAGGATCAGGGCACGATATGAAAACGCCCGCAAAAGAGCTGAAATGCTTCTGCGGGCAGCTTAAGGCACAGAAAGAGCTATAGCGCCTCTATGTATGTGACTCATTTCAGGTGCGATGACATAGAGGCGCTTATCCTTCACCCCTGTACGATGCATTCCTCAGGACAAACCGATACACAAGCCTGTGCATCGAGCCCCTCGCATTCGTTACAGACGTTCGGATCGATCACATAGACTTCTTCTCCGGCAGAAATGGCTTCTACCGGGCATTCTGGTTCACATGCCGCACAGTATGTGCATGTTTCATTAATAAATAGAGCCATTGTTTCCCTCCGTTTAAACTGTTATAAATAATAGTGTACCGTTCTCTTAATCTTTCTTGATAGCTTCAGAAGGGCACTGCGGTACGCAACGTACGGCAGACATATTCTTGCAGTCGTTGCAGAGGCTGCCATCGATCACATAGGTCTTTTTTGTTTCATGCGCTTTGATGGCATTGCGCGGGCATGCTGTACGACAACTGTCACACATAACACATGCATCCGGATTGATTGTGAAAGCCATGATCTCCTCCTTGATTTGTGAGACATTTATAAGGCGTTTTTTTGCTTGCCGTGATCACCACAGTTTGAGCATTATCATCACCTATAAATATAGAGGAGGAAGAGGGGTTCGTCAATAAAGAAGATTACAGAGAGGTCAACCGAATTGCGTCTCCGATTACTCTACCCACTGATACCAGATATCCTTGTTTTCTCCGCAGGAACAGTTGCCATGCTTGCCGCCGCATGAACTTTCCGCGGTCTCCTTGCGAAGCTTCCCTTTACGTATCCAGTGTTCGAGCATTGGTTCAAGCGTCTCTGCTGACACCTTGAAATGAAGGCCGAGATCATGTATGGAAACAATGTTCCGGTTCTTCAGATACCCTTTCAGTTCAAGAAGTGATGCCATTTTTTATCCATTGTGAATAGTAAGCAAAAGATGGAGCTGTCTCAAAAGTCTTGCATTTTGTCTTTTTATAGTCATCCTCGGGCCTGCCCTGTGAAATAGATGCTCTTGATTTCACGGGGCGGCATGACTCTCTGCTGGAAATTTTCTGGGAACTTATGCATGGCGACCGATAAGCAGTGCTTTTGAGACAGCCTCCTGTTTTTCGTTCAGGCTTTTTCATCCTGTTTACCCTTAAACCACATAGCTCCAACAGCCACCACAAAGGCTGCGAGCATAGCGCCCGTCCAGAGAAGAGCCCCGGGAGGATTGGCGGCATAATTACCGAGTTGATAAAATATGACAGCTACGATATAGGCCAGACCGGTCGTCCAGAATCCGGCAAAAACCGTCCAGCCAAGGTTTGTCTCCCGATACACCGCCGCAATGGCAGCAGCACAGGGAAAGTAGAGCAAGACGAATAACAGGTAGGAAAACGCGCCTGTCCTGCCGTCAAACAGGTTCACCATGGAACCGAAGATGCTTGCGTCCACCTCAAGCCCTTCACTGGCGGCTTCAGGATCTGTGACATCTCCGATAGATATACCGAGCGGATCGAGCACCGTTCCGGCAAGATCGCCCAGGTTGGCAGGTATCGTTTCGAATGACTCGCCTATACCGGCCCAGAAATCAAAACCTTCGTCTTCCCCGTTACCTTTTTCTGCCCCGCCGGCACCGATCTGGGCGTACATTGCATCGAGCGTACCGACAACAGCCTCCTTGGCAAAAATACCGGTAAAAATACCCACCGTTGCCGGCCAGTTCTCTTCGGTAATACCCATCGGCGCAAACACGGGTGAGATGGACTTGCTGATCGAGGAAAGTACCGATGTTTCAGTATCCTCATTGCCAAACGAGCCATCGGTTCCGAGTGAGTTCAGAAAACTCAGCACCACGATAACCGGAACGAGAACTTTTCCGGCCCTGACAAGAAACGATTGCAACCTGTCCCATGTCCGTAATAACACACCTTTCAATGAAGGAAGATGATAGGGCGGCAATTCCATCAGAAAATGACCGGCCTCACCTTTCAAAACAGTGTTTTTCAACACAAGACCTGTTACCACGGCAAAAGCAATACCGATAAGGTAGAGCAGAAAGACAATGTTCTGTCCGCCAACCGGGAAAAAGGCCGCTGCGAACAGCGCATACACCGGAAGCCTTGCGCCGCAGGACATAAACGGGCTCATCATGATCGTCATGATCCTGTCACGCTGGTTTTCTATAGTTCTTGCGCCCATGATAGCCGGAACGTTACAGCCGAATCCGACCAGCAGCGGAATGAATGCCTTTCCGGGCAGCCCGAGTACGCGCATTCCCCGGTCCATGACAAATGCCGCCCTGGCCATATAGCCGGAATCTTCGAGAAACGACAGAAACAGGAACATGAAACCGATAGGCGGGATAAACGTTGCCATGGTCTGAATACTGCCGCCTAACCCTGATGCAAGAAGAGTCACCAGCCATTCGGGGGTGCCGAGCGGAGTCAGTATCCCGGTAAATCCGTCTACAAAAATCGTTCCGGTAAAGATATCGAAGAAATCGATGAACGCTCCACCGAGGTTGATGGTAAACATGAACATGACATACACGGCAAAGAGGAAAATCGGAATTCCCCAGACCCGGCTGAGTACAACCTTATCGATTTTGTCAGAGACAGATTCCGAAATATCATGTTTTCTTCGAACAACGGCATTGACGATAGCATTGATCGCTCTGTAATGATTATCGGCTATAATGATATCGATATCTTCATCGAGTTCCTCTGACAGCTTTTCTCTCGCTTGAGAGATTTCTGAACGGAGCTCCGGTCCGACAAGATTTTCGAGACGTTGGTCACCTTCGAGCAGCTTGACCGCCAGCCATTCCGGATCAGCCATGCCGGCAACTCCGGCTGCCTCGATCTTTTCTGTAAAAACATTGATCGCGCCTTCGAGATTCTTTGGATAACTGACCGGTGACCGGTAACGCCTATCATTGCCGATCTCCTGATATATTGCAATTTTGACAGCATCGATTCCCTTGTTTTTTGACGCAACAACAGGGATCAACCTGCAGCCAAGCTCAGCCTCCAGCGCATGTACATCAATTTCCAGCCCCCGCTCATCAGCAACATCCATCATATTCAGAACGACCAGAACCGGAGCATTCATTTCAAGCATCCTGCTTGTGAGATACAGGTTCCTTTCCAGATTCGACGCATCGACAATATTGACAATCAACTGTGCTTCTCTTGAAAGGATATACTCCCGCGCTATCTCCTCATCGACTGAAGAGGCGTTCATCGAGTAAACGCCCGGCAGGTCAACCAGCTCCACTTCAAGGTTCTCATGGAAAAATGTTCCCGTTTTCCGGTCAACGGTCACACCCGGCCAGTTTCCTGTTCTCTGGTTCAGGCCTGTCAGTGCATTGAATAGTGTTGTTTTCCCGCTGTTGGGATTCCCTGCAAGGGCAATAACGGCCTTTTTCGCCTCGCTTTTTCCATCTACGGCATGCTCAGTCACTACCATCGTATCTGCCATTATTGTACCTCCTCAACAAGAATCCCTTCGGCATCTCTCTTTCGCAGCGAGAGTTTGTACCGCTTGATCAATACTTCGACCGGATCACCAAGCGGAGCAATACGGAGCACCTGTATCCTCTCACCGTTGAGAACTCCCATGTCGATCAGTTTTGATTTCAGCGACCCGGAACAGGAAAGCTTACTGATCCTGCCGCTTTGTCCTTTTTTCAACTCCGAAAGTTTCATGAACGGTTGTTTTTAATCATAATTTTCATCGCCAGCCCCCTTCCGAGCATCATCCTTGCATCCTGAAGTTTGATAACGAGAGGGCCATTTCCCCTGTTTTGCACAACGGTAACCATCTGCCCTTCGTAAAAGCCCATCTCGCGCAGTTTTGCAGCACCATTATGATTCACACCTGGCATATGGCCTTTCCGGTGACGCCCTTCATTTACGATACCGGTAATTTCACCGGTGGAACCCTCATGCATTTCAGATAACGATTTCATTGCAAACAATTATAAAACAGACTTTTAATACACTGAGAAGAAAAACCCAAAAGCCTCTTTTTCTCTTACATACAGCATCAGCAAAAAGATAAAATTCACACGTAGGCGAAGTTACCTTTATTTAGACAAACTTCAAAAAAACAAAAAAAGCCCCCCTGTGAGGAGGTCACAGAGGAGCCCAGCATGAAGAACAACCAATGGCAACACATTAACGTGTCATGTACAATATATCATATATTTATATTTAGACAAAATAAAAATAATAAAACTTGAAATTCAGTGTTTTACAGCGGCGAGAATACAGCTCGATCCTTCGGACCCCGTTCTTCGCTCCGTAAAGTCAATAAACCCGGCTGCACGCAGAGCTTCTTCGAGTCGTCCCCTGTCGAGATAGTGCGTCGGATAACCCAGCGCCCTGGTCATCAGTTCCCTGACGGTTTTCTCCTCCCTTCGGCCGTTGCACGATCCGGAGTCCAGATTCTGGGTAATGAAAACCCCACCGCTTTTCAATCCATCGCTGATTTTCCGGACAGCAGCCGGCAGATCGTCGGCCAGGATGTGAAGCACGAACGACGCGAGAATCAGATCGTACGATCGTTCCGGCAGCACGTCGAGACGCAGATCGAACGGCAGCACGGAAATCCGGTCTCGATACCCGGAGTACTGAAACTCCTTGTCAATCACGGCGGCAAGTTTGGGCACTTCGGCAATCACGGCGGAAAGCGAAGGATGCCTGTCCAGCAACGCCGTTGTATAATGCCCGCGGTTGCCCCCTATATCGCACATCGTTTCCGCCTCCCGGAACCGGTCGAGTCCGGTTATGAACGCCACCGCATCCTGTAACGTACCGCGCACGGCGAACTGGGCGGGCCCTGACAGAAAACCGCTCCCGGAACCGCCTTCCTGCATGGTTCGTTCCGAAACAGTTTCGTCCTGTTTCTTCACATGTTCCTGCAACTGCTTCCGCATCGAAGCGCATGCCGATTCACCGAGCCGGGCCTGCATATCGAGTATACCGCCCTGATAGAACGGCGAGGTCGACACGAGAAACTCTGCCGTCTGCGGAGAGTTGACATAGTAACCGTCACTGTTGACGATCAGTTTCCTTGCTTCCAGAAAATCAAGCAACGCCTGCAAAATCGCCTTGTCGAGAGGAATGTGCCCCGAAATCTGATCCGGAGTCACGGGCGATTCCATGATATCGAAAAGCTTTACGCGAACAGACTCCATAAACAATCCCGACGCGATACCGTCGATAAGGGCGCTCTCGATACCGGAAAAATCATGTTCTGGTCTTTGCATGTTCATATTTTCCTCCATTTGTTATTAAAAAGTTAAGCGAAATGCCGTGTATACATTTGTATTGTTCTTCAACTGACCGAAAAATGTCGAGGAGTTATCACCGAAAAACAGATTTCCTCCAATGACAAAGCTTGCGTCATCCGTATAGTCGTAAGTAATTCTCGGCCTCAGATAGCCATCGTTGTCACTTGGGGAATAGTAGACCGGAACCGACAATTCAAGCGTCTGGTTCAAGAGCAGCTTCGTCGCCTGTATTGTCAGCACATGGCGGTACTCGTCCTTTTTCGTCTCGCCCGCAGTCTCCTCGTATTTGTCATAGTCGAGCATCGCTTCCAGAAAATACTGGACACTGAGATTACAATCCTTCGCTATATCCTGCGTATAGCCTATCAGACCGCGAATCTCGGAGTTACTTACCGACGGATCACACCCCTCGCTATCGTCCAACGACCGGTAATACGCAAATTCCAGATTCCCGATTCCGCCAAAGAGGCTCCCTCGGACACTGCCGCCGTAAACATGCAATCTGTGGTGGCTCCTCTCACGGGACAAAGCATCATAATCCGGCGTTTTCCAGAATCCCCGATAGCCATACAGCGCGTATTCATAATTGTTCACGTTTTTATGGATACGAATTGCTGTTTCATGATCTGCAAACCACATATCGGGAGTCCGGACAGCCGTTGCCGCCTCGTCTCCCGCTACGCTCCCAGACAGAGGAGACCAGTGAGAGATGTATTCACCCGTTATGTATCTGTCCGCATTGAATCGGGGAGTATAGACCAGGTCGACGTTGACGATGTCGGAAAAAAACCCCAGCTTCACGGCATCTGACGGCGCTTTCAAATATTCCGGATCTCGACCGATAAAAAACGATTGCCAGTCCTTGGGGAAAAGGTCATTTAAAAAAACCAGATCTCCCGTACCCCATGTCAGTATCTGGCGGCCGATCTTGACATCCATATACTCTGTCGGCCTCGTAAAAAGCCACAGTTCACGTGTGTCATACTTCACCTCCTCGAGCACCCAGTCAGCATAGATATCCCCCCTGTACTGCACATCGAATGCATCCGCATATCCCCGGCACTCGATCTGCAAACGCTGCTCCATCACCGAGGCATCCTGTTCGTAAGGATCATCCCTCAGACGCAACCCGCCGAGTACTTCCACGAATCCATTGACTTCCAGTACCGGAGCCTCCTCCTGCGCAGTGGCCGTAACGGACGTGATCGCCATTGCGCAGGAGAACAGCATACCGGCAAGCGTTTTGCAAGGTTTCATCTCATTACATCCCTCGAAGGTTTTCTGAGATACCGTTCCGTAAATACGTTGTCGCGTATTCCGGTATCGTAGACGATACCGGAAAAGATCATTTCCGTACTGCTTCCCTTCTCGTGATCCCGTGCGACGGATCTGGTCACGGTCGGATAGTTTTTATCGCCGGCAGGAACATTTTGCACCTCCTTGACAACGATATCCCTGTACAGAACGTCGTTCTTCTTGTAATACTCCAGCTTCATGGCTATTCCGGTCTCTTTATCGATAAAGGCCAGATAATAGTCGAACTCGACACCCCCTTTTTCAGGCGTATTTTTTATTACATGGAACCTGTCCGTGGTTTCGACGAGCTCATGGGCATCCTCCTCGGGACTGCGCCCGGAAATATCTTCATACAGAAAGTCCGAACCGACGAAACTTGTCCTCTTGTCGCTTGCAGCGATCCTTTTGACCAGATCGAGACCGGGCATATAGAGCCAGCGATCATCGTCATGGCCGATATCCGCATGCTTGTGAACCATAAACGTCATGTTCCGCACATCCGAAGGAGCGATGAAACAGGTGAAATATTTCTGATCTCCCCCGTCAGCTCCGATATCCTTGCGCAATATGTTCAGCACTCTTCTTCTCGTTCGCCCCTGCTTGTCGGTGATGGTAAACTGCAGTTTCCCTTTACAGTCGTCACCTTGATAGAGTGACACGTAATTCGAGTGATCGACAATCTCCCTGACACTCGGTCCTTCAGCCTTTGCAACCGCCACTCCACCGGATAACAGAGCGGCAACCACGACAACCATCTTTGAAAAACGTTTCATTTTCATTCCTCCTTTTTAGGGCACCTCTATTAATTGTCATGAGCGGCACCCTCTCCTTTTAAAAAATGTGTTCTCGAAAAGCCTTAACATCGCCGGCAGCAAAAGCAGCGTCACGATACCCGATGTCGTCAGAATTCCGAACAACATGACACCTGTGGTCTTGTACGGCACCAACGGAGCGACCACAAGGGGCAGGAAGCCAACAGCGATGACAAGGACGTTTCTGCTGATAGCCCGGGCCGGCTCACCGAACAGTTCGGGCAGTATCGACTTCCACGATTTTTTTTCATCGTACAACGACCTGCTTCTGGACAGAAAGTGTATCGCGAAATCGACGGCCATGCCGAGAGACAAAGAGCTCAACACGGCAACCGGCAGGTCATAATCTTTTCCGATAAGCCCTGTCATCCCGTAGATCATCAAAAGAGTGATGGTCAGCGGAACCATGCATACAGCCCCCCATAACGGTGAACGGAACAGAAAACTCATGATGAGAAAAACAATGATGAAACTGCCGGCGAACGACTGTAACAACCCTCCGACGATCCTCTCTTCCAGAACCAGATTGATGTAGTGCAGCCCCGCCCAGTTGTATTGCAGAGGAACGGGAGGTTCGTTCTCGGCAAAAAACCTGTCGACAGCTTCGACACAAGCCTTCGTCCCCCTGCTGTCACCGGTCCTGAACTGCAATGTCACATTGATGCGCTGAAAATCAGGTGTCACCATATGCCACAGATCATGGGGCCGATGCCCCTGTTGATACTGCATGTAGCATTCAGCAACTCCCTGCAGACTGCCGGGAATCACAAAACTTTCCGGTTCGCCGTCCGTCAGCTCCTGATTCACTTTTTTAACCACATCGGCAACCGACGAGCTTTTACCGATCAGGTCACCGGATTCGAGGAAACCCTGAAGCTTTGCAACGTATTGCAGAACATCCGGTCTTTTGAAGAGGCGCAGATATTCCTCCTGACGGTACGCCGAATCCGTAAGGGCCAGCAGGAAATCGGACTCTTCATCGGACAAGGGCTCCTGAAACCTGCGATCGAACTCGTCTATCACCGCGGCAAGCATGGCATGCTCCGAGTCGCTGCTTGCCGCGATGCTCCTGATCTCTCTTGCAATCTCACCTGTTGCACGCCGCCCGATGCCGAACCGGGCGCCCAGATCGTTCAGGCTGGCCGTCATTCCCTCTTCCATTGCACGCTTTCTTTCCGCAGTCGTTTCCGGGCTGACGTCACCTTCGAGGATAAGGTTCGCCATATACGTTCCTCCAAAATGCCTGTTCAAGGCAGCATCGGCCTTGCGGATAGGATGGCTCCCGACAAACCGCTTGGCGTAATTGTCATTGACCTGGATCTGCCCTATCCCCCAGATCCCGAGCAGCACAAGCCCTGCAAACAAGGCCAGAACGAATTTCGAATGCTTCCAGGAAATGAAGCCCATACGCCTCAGCCCGCGAGTCAGCAAACCTCTCTTTTCCACCTCCCTGACCTGCAACCCGAACGATTCAAGCCTTTTATCGGGGATGAACATGATATACGCGGGCACGAACAGAATGGTAACCAGCCACGACACCAGCACGCCGATACTCAGAAACAGCCCGAAAACCTGCGCGGGAGGTATCGGGGCGAACACCAGCGAGCAGAACCCCGCAGCCGTGGTCAATGACGTATAGAGCATCGGAGTGAACAGGGTGTTCATCACCTGCCTGATATTTTCCCTGCGACCCTTTCGCTTGTCGTATACGTCGAAAAACTCAGAAAGGATATGCACCGTATCGACCATCGAAACCGACATCAGGAATATCGGAAGCATCGAACTCAGGATATGAACCGGATAGCCTGCGGCTATCATCGCCCCCATGGTCACGATGATCGACACCGTGGCGATGAGTATCGGCAGGACAATCATGTGCACCGTTCTGAAAAAGAAAAAGAGCAATGCAAAAATAACCGCCATCGACAACATCGACCCCAGACCCATCTGTGTGAACATCTCCACACCGATAGCGCCTTCAGCCACCGGCAAGCCGGTGATATGCCACTCTTCATCGCCCTCCAACCCGGCGATCTTCTCCTGTAACGCCGTGTAGACTTTGTAACTCAGCAACTTGTCCGTCAACGGCAGGTAAATGCACAGCGCCTTTGCGTCCTCTGAAACCATTTGCCCTACAAGCAACGGATTCGACAACGCCTTATCGCGCACCGACAACGCTTCCTCCCGGGTTTTCGGCGGTTCCGGCATCAGCCACTCGAAAGAGATCGTTCCCGGCCCCGCCTGGCTCATATGATCCATGAGTGACGGGGCCACCATATCGACCTCGATCACACCTTCCATTCCGGAAGGATCGTCCGGGTTCTTCCACTTCAAGGTCTTGGCGAATTCCGTCAACTCATGAATCCGCCCAAGCGTTTCCACGGTAAACACACCCTGAGGGTCCTTCTCGTTGACGACGCCCAGAACGACGATCTCGCTGAGTTCGAACGCTTTCTTCGTTTCATTGTGAAAAATTCTTGCGGGCTCCGTTTTCATCAGCATGTTCTCCGGATCGGTATCCATCACAACTTTCGATAAAAACGCCCCGGCAACAATCACAACCAGAACCATCAGTGCCGCAACGACCCTGCTTCTGTTGATCGCCCAATCGATCATCGCGTTTTTCAGCTTTTCAACCATCATATCAACAACTGTTTTGCATTATTGTTAGTAAACCTAACATTGATTATAAAAAAAATCAGAACTCCTCCTTTCTCTTCTTGACATCGGAGAGAAACAGCGAAAATCTGTCAAGGTCATGCATGAAGGAACCCAGAAAACGTGCTGCATCATCGCCAAAATGCTCTTCGAAAACCTCGAAGAGTTTATGGTGCTTTTCTTCGTGGTTTGCGTGTGCAGCCCACCCTTTCGCCGTCAGGAACAAGAGCACCTCCTTGTTGTTTCCGAAACCGCTTCTTTTCTCAACCAGCCCTGCCGCAGCAAGCTTTCCGATCCTCGCCGATATGGTCGGCTTGGTCACCTTGAACATGGAGGCAAGCTCCGTTATGTTTATCCCCTCATTGTTGCCGATCGCCTGGATCGTATGAATCTCTTCACGCCTGAGAGTCTCCTCCACGCCGAAATCCTGCTTCTCGTCATGCCACCTCATATAGACTTTCGCAATATCCATAATCGCATCGTTCATGCGGTGAAATTCTTTCTCTCTCGCATTATTCTCTGACATGTTTGCACACAACTATAGTTGTTCCAATAACCTGCCTGCTCCACAGAGGATTTTCAACCTTGACCGTAACACCTGTCGCTGCTTTTTCAGACTTTGTTAGCAATACTAACAATAAACAAAAAGAAAAACAAGAAAATATTGAAAAAACAGAAAAAAACTCTGCTCTTCAACGGTACCCCTATAAGCAACGAAGCAATTTGGGCGCGCAATAAGTTTTTAGAGGTGCCCTAAAACGAATACCGGACACGCAGTGTCACCATATCGTTACCGTCGAACTGGCCGTACGCCCCGGATTCTGAACCTTCAAACAAGAGCAAGGAACCCTGGAAAAGCCAGTCGTCGGCAAGCTGGTACTCAGCATAGGTTTCAAAACTCCAACCCTGACCGGTAAAGCCGACTATACCTCTCACACCTGCCTCCAGATCATCCTGCAGAAAGGAGTCATGGACATCGTACGTGATACCGTGAGCCCATGTGTCGCTGATGAGATATTCGGCCTCCCAGGTATGGATTAAAAAATACTGCAGGTTGACATACAGATTGGTCCCGAAGGTACGGTCGATACCGAGCACTCCCTCCATCACCGGTGTCCGGGAAAATCCTGGCATAGTTTCATCCTTCGTCATCACCGGCAGATCCGGCTTGACCGCCAGTTCGCCGCGCAGGGTGGAGCGGTCGAGCCCCTTGGCAAAGGCAAATCCGAAGGCGGAAAAGTCGGGATGGATCGGCGTAATATGCAGGGTTTGCATGGCGCCGGAACCGGAACGGTATTCCCGTTCGAATACCGGCGAGTCGAGATAACCGTAAAAACCGATCAGCGACATATCCCATCCGGACAGGGTGGCGGCCAGCCTGACTGCAACCTCTGTCTGCTCAAAGACCCGATCCGGCTCTTTTTGATCTTCAAGGATATAAGCGCCCTCACGGTGTCCTGCCCTCAGTTTTTGAAGTCCGGGGGGCTCCCAGGCCGAACCCGGGGAATTGAGACGGTTTACCTCTGCCAGGGGCACCACGATCACATCGAGGTTTGCCTCCTGGAAAGGTTCCGGGACCGGCAGGTTGATCGTCGCCAATCCGAGCAGAACCGGCAATCGGGCATCGGACCTGCCGGTGGCGAACGGATCACGATAGTCAATTGGATTGATCAGGTCCAGGGGATTGATACCGTCCCCGGTTCCTATCCGGTGAATCTTGCGGCCGATCACCACATTCCAGCCCGGCCTGTCAACGGTCAGAAAGGCTTCTTCGAGATAGAGCCTTGCAGTATCATGGTCATCTGACAGGTCTGCCGCAGCGGGGTCCAGATCAACGGCACCCGATACAAAAAAACGAAAAGGAGGCTCGGCTCCAATGGTCTCCACAATACCGTATCCAGCCTGGGCCTCGAGCCATAGACGCTGTCTTGCGGATACCAATCTTGAATCACCGGTCCTCAAGCGATTCCTGCTCTCAAGATAGCCGTGCATATCCAGCTTCACCCGGCTCTTCTGTGCCTCTGTATCAGCGGGTTCATTGGTAAAATCCGACGAGAAAAGACTATCGTCGGCAAATGGATCTCCCGTTATCCCGTTCCCTGAAACGTCTATGTCCTCCGCCTCAACATCCGGTGGGGATTCATCTCCCCGGACGCCTGTCAAGGGGATCAGCAGGGAAATAAGGAGAACAAGAATTCTCGCGGCCCGGCTGATGACTGATACTCCGGTAATAGCTCTGATCAATGGTTATCCAATCCTCATCGCATCAGATTGTTCTGCAGAAACAAGGCATCGTCAAGACCCTGATTATAGGAGATATTCGAGCGCTGAAACAGGGTCCGGGTCTTGCGCCTGGGGGTTTCGTAAAGAAACCGGGTGACGGTCCATATCCCGTCGATCTGTTTATAACCGCCAAAAGTCGCGGTCTTCAGGAGCTTGCCGCGCTTGTCGTAGTAATCTATTTTTGCCGGCAGATACAGGTCCTTACGGATATACTGCACCCGCTTGGAATAGTTGGTATCTTTTTTCAGTTCCGGACGCGGCACCGACTCGATCACATAACAGGCGGTGCCCGACACGTTTTCTTCGCCCGTCAGCGTATGTTCGTCGTCATCCACAGCCCGATCCTCGATATCCTCGTTGGCGAGGTCGGAACGCATGAAAGCGCCTTTTTTACCGCCGCCGCTGATCCTCCGCACCAGGCTTTCCGCCGGCAGGTATACCCACATGTCATCTTCCCGCTCAGGATCGTCATAAGACCAGGTAAGATAAGCGGTATCATGGACATCAGCAGGCTCGACAAACCGGATCAGGGTACGTTCGTCCTTGAGGTTTTTTCCATACTGCTTTGTCAGGCTTTCCATGCTCCTCTGCAGCTTCAGGCTGCCCCGTTCTATCACCATCCTGGAGGACATCGCCGCATCCCGGCTGGTATCGACCTCGTCGGCTTTCAGCATGATGTCGCGTCCGGTGGGCTCCGCATGTCCGATCCCGGCGGACAACAGGATCATGCAGATCAGGCTTATAGTCATTCGTATCATGTGTTCTCCTTTTCAATGGATGCCGGCCCCGGCAATTCAGGACCGAGAGGTTTTAAAATCATTATCAATGCAGGGGCAAAAAAGAAGTCCGCCATCAGTGCCCATGTAAACGCAACGCCGAACAGGATGCCGAGTTTGAAAAATCCGAGCAGGCAGGAAAAAAGAAACACCCCGTTGCCGATGACCAGTATCATGGTTGTAAAGGTCAAAGGCCGGCCAACGCTGCTGAGGGTATTTTTCAATGCATTCTCGTAATTGCCTGTTTTGCCGAACTCGGATTTGAAGCGGGTGAAAAAATGGATCGTGTCATCAACGGCCACACCGATAATCACGGCGGCGAAACTGATGGTAATGACATCAAGATACAATCCGAAAAGGCCCATGAAACCCATGGTCGCAAAAACCGGCAGCACGTTGGGGATCATGCTGATCAATCCGAGCTTGAAAGAACGAAGGACAATGATCATCACCAGGGTGATTACCGAAAGGGCGGCAATGAAACTGTTTCTCTGCCCCTCGAACAGAATATCGTTCAAGGCAAGATAGTTTCTCATTCCGCCGGCTTCTACGACTTCCACCTTCCCGTCCCCGAACAGGGTATCGATGTTGGCATTCATGAAATCTGAAAGCATGCGCGCATCATAGGTATCGAGCGATTTCATTTTCAGGGACAGCCGGGCCTGGTCATAGGTAAAACCGACAAGCATGTCAAGGGTACTCCCTCCTGAACTCTCATAGAGGAACAGGTACTGTGCAAGAGCCTCCCTGGACTCAGGCAAGGCATAGAAATCAGGATCATTGCCATTGAGCGCACGACGAATTTTCTTGAGCACCGTTGTTACGGAGGTCGCTTTGGTCACAAGGGGATGCTCTTCGGCCATGACCATCAGCTTGTCGAGCTTTCCCATGAACTCCGGGTCTTTTATCCCGGACTCTTCTCCCGTGTTCAGCAGATATTCCAGTGAGAAGTTCGCCCCCAGTCGTTCATCGATGATATCAATGGTCTGGCGAAGCGGTTGACTCTTGAAAACCAGCTTCGCGGTATTGGATTCAACCTTCATGTTCGTGAAACCCCAGAACGTCACTATCAGGATGGTACTAAAAAAAACAATGATCGTTCGCGGATGCTTGACAACGACATGATACACCAGTTGAAGCCACCGGTCAAAAAAGTCCCCGGCACCTGCTTTGCTGCTTCTTTTACGGCTTGGTTTGGGATATTTTTTTCCGAACGAGTAGAGAATCGGGGTCAGGATCACGGTAAGAATGAAGGCGTAAAAGACACCGCAGGCAATATAGACACCCATTTCCCGGTACGGCTTCACAAAAGTTGTCAGATATGCCAGAAATCCTGTGGCCGTCGTCAGCGAAGTCAGCATGATCGGCCCCCCCACCTCGCCGAACGCTTTTTTCAGGGCAGCGATCCGCGATTCACCCCGGTCCACATGGTCATGGAAAGCGGTAATGCCATGCATTGAATCCCCGATCCCCACGCAGATGAGCATGGTCGGCAAGGCAATGCTCAGCAGATTCATGGTAAAACCGATCGCTCCAATGGTACCGATTGTCCAGAACACGGCAATAATGGTGATCAGCAACGGAACGACAATCCCCCGCGGCCCGCGG
>JANQMO010000068.1 GCA_028280025.1 Chlorobium sp.
TTTTGAATACAGCTGATAGAAAAGGTTTGGTCACTTTTAATATCACCGTTTCTCAAGAGTTTTCAGACCTTTTTTATTTTTTACCGGACACTACTGAACAGCAAACAATGGTTAAGTATTCCCGGAGCATTTTTTCTCGATTTGTGATGTCGGAGATGATGGCTTCTTAAGAGCAGCAAATGGTTGAATGGTGACAATAATTGTCATAATTTGACAATTATTGTGTATGCGTATTCTGTAAGTACAAAAGCTGGTATTATGCCTATCAATGTCAATCTTACCCCTCAGCTTGAAGAGATGGTTCGCCGGAAAGTTAAATCAGGCCTCTATACATCAGCAAGTGAGGTTATCCGTGAGGCTTTGCGCCTTATGGAAGAAAAGGATCATTTTCGTAAGGCAAAACTGGAACAACTGCAGCAGGATATACAAGCCGGATTCGACAGTGGTGAGGCAACTACCTGGGATGCAGAGGAAGTAAAGAAGGTTGCAAGAAGAAGAGTAACCCGGAAATCTCCAAAATAAAAAAGAGAATATGTCGCGTATTCTTAAAAGGCCTATTGTTATAGGCGATCTTGCTGAGATTTGGGGATATATCGCGGAAGACTCGGAAAATCGTGCAGACAAATTTATTGAAACAATCGATTCCAAATTTCATGAAATCGCAGCCTCCCCAGGGATTGGACGTTTACGTGATGAACTCTATCCTGGATTGATGAGCTTTCCGGTGGGCCGATACATGATCTACTATGTGGTTATCACAGAAGGTATTGAGATTATCCGTGTTTTGCATGGGGCGAGAGACGTAGGGTTGCACTTTCATCCTGAAGAATGATTACAGGACAGAAATTCAATGAGAGAGCACTTATCAGATCATGATCGCCGTCGTCTGGACGCACGGGTTGCCGAGACGGAAAAGCACACCGGCACCCAGATCGTCCTGTCGGTCATCCAGCGGAGCGACTCCTACGTGGAGCTGCCCTGGAAAGCTTTCGCCCTGGGAGTATCCGCAACCGGCCTGATCCTTCTTCTGTTCTCCTGGCGGTTCTCTGCATGGTATCCGGATATGCCTGCGCTTGTCATGGTGGTGGGCATGCTCGCTTGCGGTGCCTTTCCGGCATTGCTCTCCATTATGGTTCCGCGCTTTGCGAAACTCTTCCTCTCCGACTATCGCGCCGAGGTGGAAGTGGAGCAGTATGCAAAATCACTCTTTCTTGAGCGGCAGCTGTTCGATACCCGGAACAGGTCGGGCATTCTGCTGCTCGTCAGTCTGTTCGAGCACCGGGTTGTCATTCTGCCGGACAAGGGACTCGATCGGCGTCTGCAGGAGGAGGATATACGAAACATGATCGCCGCAATGACCCCGCTCCTGAAACGCCAGCAGGTAGCCGGGGCATTCGATGCCGGTCTGGACTACCTCTCCGACAAACTGACGATCACCTCTCCTGAAGCCCATGACGACGAACTGCCCAACGAGATCATCGAGGAGAAGGGAGTATGAAGACGAGCCCCCTGTTCCTCGTACTCCTAATCCTGCTCTGCAGCAGTTCTGCTCTCAATGGCGCCGATGTTCCCTATCTGACCGGCAGGATCACCGACAACGCGGAAATTCTGTCACCGGAGGTCAAACGCTCCCTGTCGGAGAACCTGAAAGCGCATGAACAACGCACTCGAAACCAGGTCGCCGTTCTGACGATTCCCACACTCGACGGGGAGAGCATCGAAGATTACGCTCTGAGGGTCTTCGAGTCATGGAAACTCGGCCGGAAAGGCGAGGACAACGGTGTTCTGATCGTTGTGGTGCCCAACGACCGGCGGATGCGCATCGAAGTGGGTTACGGTCTCGAAGGAACGCTCACCGATGCAATGGCTGGACGGATCATTCAAAACATTATGGCTCCCAGATTCAAAAACGGAGACTTTGACGGCGGAATTGCCGATGGCGCCGGGGCTGTGATGGAACTGCTCGAGGGCGGAGCATTGCCGCAGAAGGCTGTCAATACCGGTTCGAAAGAAAAGTCGAAATTCTTTGACATGGAAGGACCGGACCTTTCGATCACCGAACGTATTCTTATGGGGGCGTTTATTTTCGGGATCATCGGGTTATTTACCGCGATCGGGATAATGACACCGGGTTTCGGGTGGTTCCTGTACTTTTTCCTGATACCCTTCTGGGCATCTTTTCCTATCGTAATCCTTGGACCAAGCGGTGCTTTTAAGCTATTTATCACGTATCTGATCGGCTTCCCGGCAGCAAGGCTCTATATACGAAACACCGACTGGTACCAGAAAGCCCAAAAAGATCTGCGCACCAAGGGCAAGGCCTCGATCGGAGGCTTTACGATCGGTTCCGGCAGTTCCGGTTCATCGTGGTCTTCAGGCGGATCGGGTTTTTCGGGAGGAGGTGGATCATCAGGTGGTGGTGGGGCTTCGGGGAGTTGGTAGGGTGAATGTTTTTATAGAGGACTTTTATCTCTATTAAACAACGACCCATAGTCTTGGAAAAAAATATACGATTTATTGGTTCACTCCCTTCCTCCAGATTCCCCTGTATATTCTCTGCATTAGCTGTCCTATCTCCTCAGGATCCCATACATGCAGGGTAAATGCTCTTAACTAACCGCTGAACATCAATAATCACGATAGTCTCATTTTTTCAACATGGTGGATTTTTCGTGAATGCCTAGCCCGATGCTCTAATTTAGCGGTATTTATAGCCGAATTTATTCCGAAAAGCAGGATCTGGAGCTGCAATTGTCCTACGTCAAATATTATTTTGTAAAAAAGGCGTATACAACTTCCGGGAGCTTGATGGAAATGAATAAGACGCGTCCGACACTTGTTCGCATGTACAGGCTCGATGAACAGTTACGGGACAACTCCTACCCGAACTGCTCGACGCTTGGAAGAATTCTCGAAGTCCATCCGAAAACCATACAGAGGGATATCGATTACCTGCGGTACAGGTTTTCGGCACCGATTGCCTATGATAATAAACGGAAGGGCTATTACTACGAGTCAGAATGGAATTTTTTCCCCTCGGTGTTACTGGAACAGCAGGAAAGAGAGGCTTTACAGATAACCCGGAAAGTACTGGTTCAGTATCAGGGAACCCCATACTATGATGAGGTTAGTCGAGCACTCGACAAAGTGATGCAATATCTGCCTAAAACCCTTCCAGAAAACGAGGCATACAGCATCTACTCGTTCGAGCAGCCGACAGGAACCTTTGAGTGTTCAAATAATTTCATGGCGCTTGAAGGCGCTATTCGTCGCCAAAAGAAAGTTGTTATCAAGTACGAAGCGCATTCAACCGGACGTACGACGCAGCGAACAATACATCCTTACCGGCTTCATTATTCACATGGGTCGCAGACCTGGTATCTGGTGGCATACTGCGAGCTTCGTCAGGATGTACGAACGTTTGTTGTCGGCAGGATCAAGGAGATCAGTGTTCTGCAGGAGGAATATGATATTTCTCCGGATTTTTCGGTCGATGAATACCTGTCCAAAACATTCGATCATATTGTCGGCGAAACCGAGCAGGAGGTATCGATCCGTTTTTCGGCTTACCAAACGCCATGGATGAGGGAGCATCGTTGGCATCCCAGCCAGACAACAGAAGAAAATGATGACGGTACAATCACCATTCGTTTCCGTGTGAGTGCTCTTGATGCGGTCAAACGCTGGGTCATGCGCTACGGTAAAGAGGCTGAAGTGCTTGGACCACAGGAACTGCGGGAAATGGTGAGGGATGAGGTTCGGGAGATGGGGGTGGTGTATGGATAGTGTGATGTATTGTTGTTTGGTGATATTGTAACAAACATAGATTAAAAAATGAGGCTTAAATTGACGCTCCGGCAGCAAAGGCCGGTAGAACGAATTCCCCTTAATTACAGCTACCACATGGCCGCTACGATATACAGTACCCTTACCCGGTCATCAGATGAGTATGCAACTAAATTGCATGATCGTGGGTATGCTCCGGAAGGTAGCCGGCAAAAATTCAAATATTTCACCTTTTCAAACCTTCAGATTCCAGTTCGCACAATTGAGAACGGTGAGATTGTTTCCCGTTCACGGCAAGTAACGTTCTATCTCTCGTCGCCGAAGGAAAAGTTTCTCCAGCATCTGATTCTCGGCCTTTTTGCCGAAGGGCCATTGCGGATTCACAATGCATTGTTCGGCAAGGAGTGTGTCGAGAAGTTACCCGAGCCGGAATGGTCGGAGAGCATGACTTTTTCGATGTTGTCACCGCTTGCGGTATCGGTCTATCGCGATCCGTCAACCGGTATGAATACGAAAGAATATCTGCGATACGATGACAGTCGTCTTTCGGACATGCTCTTGCATAATCTGCAGGCGAAGTATCGCGGTCTGTTTGACTGTGAACCTCCTGAGAATGGTGTTCCCTTTTCGGTGAAATTTGAGGAGGAGTATCTCAAGCGGCTGCGTGAGAAAGGCAGGAGCGTGGAAAAGCTGATCACCATCAAGGATTCCAGTGGAAAAGAGACCAGAGTCAAGGCTATACAATGCCCCTTTACGGTGACCGGTAATCCTGAACTGATTAAGGTTGGTTATGAATGTGGGTTTGGGGAGAACAATTCAATGGGGTTTGGGATGGTGAAGGTTAGCTCATGAACAATACGGTTTGTTCGAAAAAACATTTTGTTCGATAAAAAACAAACATAGGGTTTTCCTATGAACAAAACCGAGCGAACAAGATGGGATTTTCGAACAAGGAAGATTAATAAAAGACGCTTGAAATGCTTGAGACATTATTACAAATCGGTAAAACTTTTCGAGAGGCAGGACGATTAAAACATCATCGTTACATTAAGCCTGCTCCTATTCATAATAAGAAAACGATAATTACTTTTCTGTCTCTCCCTGTTCAAAAAGATTTTAGTTTTGATTTTAATGGGATAAGAGAAATTCCGGAGAATGAAAGAGATAAACTGTTTTATTTGACATATCAAACCTCAGATTCTGACACATCGATAAAAACACTCTTTGGAGATATTTATCGTTTCCAAAAGAAAAATGGTAAAGAAGGAGGAAATTATCGATCTGTAAAGTTATCCAAATATAGTTCTGTTAAAAGGGGCGATGAACATGCTGATTTATTAGAGTCTGATATTGTCAAGCATTTTAGGGATTCTTTGATTAAAGAATTAAATAAAATTGAAGAGGTTTTGAGTCGTAATGGTAGTGTGTTCTTGCATTTTGATTTTGATGGAAAGAATTGGTATGAGCTATCTGATGGAAGTGTTTTGGATGAAATAAGCGATTTAATGGTTTCAAAATTTGCAACTCAGTTTTCAGAAAGTGGACAATGGGCATTTGATAGTATGCTTTATCGTTCTATTTGTTCTGGAGATGTTAAAAATGATATTCAATTTCCACAGTTTGATAAATCAAAAAAATATCGTTCAATTGGATTTACGATTGAGGATATAAAAAATATTTTTTATGCTGTTAATTATTCTGAAAAAGCATTGATTACAGAATGGGATACAAAAAGTGATATAAAAATAGTTGTTCTTCCAAGAGGAGATAATCTTTCTTGTGAGGACCTTGAAGCGTTTTCTGAAAAAAGAATAACAGAAGATGTATTAAATCAGATAACTAACGTGGATCAATCTTTTGATGAATGTTTTTCTTTAATTTTATCTAATGCAGGTCAAGCTGTTGTTGAGTTTGATGTGATTTTTTGTAAGGTTGGTGGAAATGTCGATAGTGACGTTTTGGAAATATCTGCAATAAGGAAAAGTTACTTGCGTCAAAGATTTGATGAAATAAATCTTGTAAAGAGAAGATTGGAGGAGATTCGTAAAGAAGAGCTTCGGTGTGAATTAAAGCCATTTAAGATCATATATTCATTTCTGAATATTTTAAATCTTTACGAAGGAAGTGGAAAAAAGAAAAAGAGTAAAAAGTATCAAAGTCATTTATTCAAAGTTCTTCCAAAAATTTACACTGGAACATATTGTCACGATAATGTTTTGCTTCCTGCATTTGTTGAGAAAATAGAGTTTAATATTCGTAATGATCAGGGGAATTATAATCTTCTTAAGTATGATTATTACTTCCTGACTCAAATTCAAAACTCAAACACAGATAAAATCATGGAAATGGAAAATTCTTCAAGTTATAAAGCAGGTCTTTTGCTGGGAAAAATGGCAAAACCACTTGGTTACAAAATTAATTCATTTGAAAAAAATTATGTTGGATTACTTTCTCGACGAATTTCCGACAAGAGAGGATTAATTGATTTTTCAAACTTTATTAATGAAAAATTGGCGATTCATGACATGGCTTATCCAGATTTGCAAAAAGCATCAGTTGAATTTGCTTCTCTTATCAGTAAAATGAATGAAAACGATTATTTGAAAAACGAATGTGCTTTTGGGTTTTTTGAAAGTTATTTTAAGTATCAATCGAATAAATCAGATGGAGCTGAAACAAATTCTTCAAATAATTAAACCACTATACAGTTATGTCAGAACAGAAAAAATTACCAGTAGAGAAATCTGAAATTCTCTTTTTCTATGAAGCTACTTACTCAACACCAAACGGCGATCCTTTTACAGGAGAGCAGCGTTATGATGAGGAAACAAAAAAAATCCTAGTAAGTGATGTTCGCATCAAAAGGTTTATAAGGGATTATTTTATTGCGCTCGGAGAGCATGATGTTTATGTATTTAATGACCGATCAAGTGTTGAAGAAGGTAAAAAGATTTCGGGTGCTGCCGCACGAATGCAATCATTAAAAAAGAAATACGATGATGTCGATAAATACCCTGAGGTTTATGTTGAGGCTGGAAAAGGTGAAAAGAAAAAGAAAGAACAAGATGCTTTGAAAGTTATGCAAAAGTGTATTGATGTTCGTCTGTTTGGCGGGATTTCAACAGAAGAGGGAGATGCAGTAAACCTTACAGGGCCAGTTCAGTTCTCATTGCTTAATCCATCACTTAATTCAGTTGATTTGAGGATGCATCAAAATACATCTGTCTTTTCTTCAAGCACAGAGAAATCAAGGGGAGCAATTGGAACAACAACTGTTGTCCCTTATGCTCTTAACCAAATTCACGGTTGGGTAAGCCCTTACAGCGCAAAACATACGGGCCTTATTGAATCCGACATCAATTTGATGCTTAAAGCTCTTTGGGAAAGTATCAATAACGCCAACACTCGCACAAAGCAAAATCAAAACTCCCTTCTTCTGCTTCAAATTGTCTATTCTGAACCGACTAAGAAATTATATGGAGCGGACAGGCTGGTTGAACTGAATACTGTAAAAGCAATGGAGGAAAAAATCCGATCAAGCGAAGATTATACATTGGATTTTGGCAAACTGCGGGAGGCTGCTCAAAAAGAAATTGTGCAAGAAGTTCGCTTTTTCACAGAAGTCGATGCGATTGCCTCACAGATTCAGGGTGAAAAATTCAAAGCAATCACACTATGAATGGAGCGTTAATTCATGTTTCAGGAAATTGGGCACATTTCAAAAAACCAGAAACAAATAATAACCCGCTGACTCACGATTTTATTACCAAAACAGCACTGATCGGAATGATAGGTGCTGTTCTTGGAATTGAGCGAGATGCAATGAAAAATCGATTTCCTGAGCTTTCGGAAGATTTGGTTTATGGTGTTCAAATCAAAAGTGCTGTTAGAAAAGAATCATGGGCTTTTACATTGAGGCGAGCATCAAATTTATTTGAGAAAGCACCAAAGCAAATGGAATTTTTGCGAAATCCAAATTTTATCGTTGCCCTTGCATTCAAAAATTTTCGTTCTAAATCACTTTTTGAGCAATTTATTTCAGCTGTCGAGAATAGCGAAGCCAAATTTACACCTGTTTTGGGATTGCATAATTGCCCTGCAAATCTTGCTCTGATTCAAAAAGGACTGTTTACAAAAAAAACAGGAGAATTTGAAACGAAAGCATTTGTTTTGAAAGATTGCGGTGTTGATATAGCAAAGTTAATGCGTGAAGGAAAACAAATCCGTTTAGGATTTGAGCGCATACCAACATATCAAAATGATGATTTCTGGAACTTGCCGGATAAATATGTTGAAGTGCTTTATCCGTCAGAGCAAAATGAAATTCCAGTTACGGAAAATCTTCACTATCAATTTACTAATGGATCAAGATGGATGCTGATTTAAAAAAAAAGTTCAAATCACACCCAGATAAGCTGTTATATGATCATTTGAGGGGCGTAGCTGAAAAAGCAAAAATGCACTGGGATTCAAAATTTGTTGAGATCATATCAATTTTCCATGATTTGGGAAAAATTAATCCAAATTTTCAGAATAAGTTAAAAGAAATAAAAACAGGGTATGATAATCATTCATATCCTTCCGCATTGGCCTGGATATTGTTTTTTAATAAAAATTCATCTGTGGTCAAAAATTTGATTGGAAGAGATCATGAGAATGTTTTTGCAATAGCAACAATCATTGCAAAACATCATGGGAATTTACCCGATATGGATAATGGTTTTTTTTCGGAAGAGCCTCGTGAAAAATTAAAAAAATTTTTGCTTTCAAAACCTGATTTACCGATTTCTGAATTTTTTCAGGTTTTAATTCCTCATCAAGGATTTTCACTGAATCTTTCAGATGCAGAAGCGACGCAATTTATTGACGGCACTCAACATCTCTTTTATGCAAAAGTTAAAAAGCAAATTCGAAACCCTTTACAATTCTTTCATAATACCCAATTCGGTTTTGCTTGTCTGATTGAAGCCGACAAGCGCGATGCAGGTGATAATGATGACTACCAAAGAGTCATTCGTGGAACTCAGCTTCGGGAAATTTATACCCAGAAGTTCGAAGAAAAACTAAGCCAATACAAAAACGATAGTGCATTAAACTGTTTGCGAACAAAAATCAGAAATGAAGCGCTGAAAAATCTTAAATCAAAACTTGCAAATGGTGAAAGAGTCTTTACGCTTACATCGCCAACAGGTTCAGGCAAAACAATGATGCTTCTTGCACTGGCAAATGAGATTATCAGGTGTAATCCTGAACATGATATTCTTTATGCACTGCCGTTTCTTTCCATCACCGAACAGGTTGAAGCAATCGTGAAGGAAGTTCTTGGCGAGGTTTTGGTTTTAAGGGTGGATTCAAAATCCGAGAATAAGGAAATCCAAACTCTTTTGGAAAAGAGTGATAGCGAGCCGGAAAAACTTCAGAAACTTTTGTGCCGTGTTTTCTCCGAAGAGACTTTCGATCATCCATTTATCATCACAACTTTTGTTCGCTTTTTTGAAACGCTTGTCAGCAATCGAAATTCCGAGCTCCTAAAACTTTCGAATTTTTCAAAACGCGTTTTCCTGATTGATGAAATTCAGGCATTTCCACCAAGGCTGTATATTTTCTTTGCAGCTTTGCTCGATGAGTTTTGTAAAAGGTTTGATAGTTATGCAATTCTTTCAACAGCCACCATGCCATATTTGGAAATTGAAGAAAGAACTAATAACGGAAAGGCAGCACGAAATCTCTTTAGAAATTACCCAAAATGCGGTGAGGCTAAAAACCGAGAATTGCTGAATGCCGAAGCTCTCTTTTCAAATAATATATTTAATCGCTATACGATTTCAAGTATTGATAATGATTCTTTTACAGTTGATGATTTAGCCGATGAAATTCGTTCACAAGAGAAATCTTGCCTTATTATTCTCAATACAATTCAAGACACGAAAAACTTGTATGATAAATTTCAGCATCAACCTGATATTTTCATTTTACTGAATACTCACTTTCATCTTGAAGACCGAAAAGCAAAAATCAAGTATTGCAAGGAAAAGTTAGAGGCCGGTGAGCGTGTTGTTCTGATTTCAACACAACTTATCGAGGCTGGTGTTGATATTGATTTTCCAGTACTTTATCGAGATATATGTCCGTTACCAAGTTTGATTCAATCTGCCGGTCGTTGTAATCGTAATGGTAATCTTGAAAAGGGAAATGTATACTTTTTTGAGCTTCGGGATAAAATAAATAATACTCTTCGTGCAAATTATATTTATAGAGAGCAAGATGTTGGTCAAAAATTTCTGGAATTTTGTAAAAATGAAATCAAATCATCAGTTTCAGAAAATGAATTATTTCATATCCAGAAGAAGTTTTTTGAAAAGATTGGTAAAGAATTAAACATTGGTATTCATAATCCAAATTCTGATCGAGAAATTAATATGGTGGACTGTATCCAAAATGCTCAGTTTGAAACGCTTGGGCAATTCAGATTGATAGATGAAAAAGAGTTTGGTGAGGAGTATCGTTACTATGTGCCAAAAGATGAAGATGATGATGCTTTCGAGAAATTGAGAGAATTTCAAGAACAAGTTCGAGGTAGAAAGCCTTTTGCCGAAGCGAAGAAAATAAAAGTAGGATTGGAGACCCATTTAAGTTCAATGTCAGAGCGCGTCGTTGTGATTCGGTTACATGAGTCAAAAAAAGGCTTCGCCCCCCAAGCTACTGAAGAGGTTTTAGGGATTAAGAAATTAGTTCAAAAAGATGACTACTCATTTGAAAAAGGCATTTCCCTTGCGGGAATAGAAAATTCTTTTATTTGAGATAAGACATGCCACTCACGATTCCGACAAAACAGCCGTTTTACATTTTCTCGAACGGTGTTCTCATGCGGAAGGAGAACACCGTCTGTTTTGTGCCGTACGCGACACAGGAAGAAGTGACGGTTGAAACATATCCGTCGCTCTATCTTGAACCGGACGAGCTGGAGACCTATGCGCTCAATCCGGTTGATGATTCGTTGCTCAATACAGGCGGGAGGAGGGTGATTCCGATAAACAACATCGACTCGTTTTTCGTTTTCGGGGAAGTGAGTTTCAATTCGAAGTTTCTGAACTTTTTGACCAGGAACCGCATTCCCATGCACCTGTTCAACTATTACGGTTTTTATTCCGGTTCGTACTATCCGCGTGAGCATTTGTTGTCAGGATATGTTGTTGTGCATCAGGTGAAGCACTACAGTGCAAAGAAAAAACGGATAGAGCTTGCACGTGAAATTATTGGGGCCGCCACTGCGAACATCCTTCGAAACTTGAAGTATTATACAGCCGATTCACGTCAAGGTGTTTTGAACTCGCACAGTCTCGAGTTGTTGTTTCTGACCATGGCACAAATCGAAACGTTTTCGGCCGGTATCGTGGAAGCTCAGGATATTTCCGAACTGATGGGTATCGAGGGGAACATCCGTAAGGTGTACTATCAGGCATGGCAACATCTGCTTCGCTCGGCTGATCCAGCGTTTTCATTTTCAGAACGGGTCAAGCGTCCGCCGGATAATGCAGTCAATGCAATCGTATCGTTCGGCAACAGCCTGATGTATTCAGCGTGCCTCACGGAAATTTACCGGACGCAGCTCAATCCCACAGTATCCTTTCTTCACGAACCTTCGGAGCGCCGGTTTTCGCTTGCCCTCGATTTGGCTGAAATCTTCAAACCAATGTTTATTGACCGAATGATTTTCAAACTGGTTAATACCAGGGCGATTCAGGCCAAACATTTTACCAGTGCATTGAATTTCTGTCACTTGAACGATGCAGGACGAAAAATCGTGGTCAAGGAATTTGAAGAGAGGATGCGTACAACTATAAAGCATCGTGGTCTTGGCAGGCATGTTTCGTACCGCAGGCTCATTCGTCTCGAATGCTATAAACTCATCAAACACCTCATTGGTGAGGAACCCTACCGAGCATTCCGAAGCTGGTGGTAGTTACATTGTTTTTGGATTTTAGATTATGAATTATGGATTATGAACTTGCTGATTATTGATTTTTTAGGGAAATGAAGGAGAATCTTGTGCAGGAAAAAAGCTTTGATTTCGCACTCAAAATTATTGGGCTTTATAAGAGGCTTATCGAGAAGGGTGAATATGTTTTATCGAAGCAATTATTGAAAGCGGGAACGAGTATCGGCGCTAATGTTGAGGAGGGGATTGCCGCGCAAAGCAGACGAGATTTTTTGTCAAAAATGTCAATTGCGGCAAAAGAAGCGCGGGAGGCTCGATACTGGTTAAGGCTGATGGATCAAACAAGAATTGCCAAAATCGATTACACAGATTATCTGCAAGATGTTGACAGGTTAATAAGAGTTTTAACTTCAATTGTAAAAACAACTGCTGGTTCCCTCAAAAGAGATGACAATCATCCATAATCTAAAATTCATAATTTTTTAATAAAAAATGTACTACATAGCCGTTTATGATGTCGGCGAAAAGCGGGTGGGCAAAATGCTTAAAATATTCCGTCGATATATGCATCATATCCAGAATTCAGTTTTCGAAGGCGAGATGACCCCAGCTTCATATCAGAAACTCAAATATGAGGCTGCTCGGCTCTGCAATGACGAAACGGATTCGATTATCTTTTTCGAGTTGAACGGCAAGTATATGAACAAGGAAATAATCGGGACGGAAAAAAAGCCCGCTTCAAATTTTATCTGATGCTTTATGCTCAATCCGAAAGTCAACGGAACAAAAATCAGTTACTATTTTATTTGTCACCGGAAATTGTGGCTTTTCGATAGGCAGCTACAGTTCGAGAGCGATTTCAATGCAGTGGAAGAGGGCAAGTTCATCAGTGAAACGACCTATCCTGACAAGCATCATGAGATTAAGTTAAGCGATGGTGCTGTACTCGATTTTTACGATAAACGGCACAAAATTGTGCATGAGGTAAAAAAATCTGATAAGATGGAGGAAGCCCATCTCTGGCAACTGAAGTACTATCTATATTATCTGAAGAGTTCTGGGGTGACTGATGTTACCGGAAAGCTTGACTACCCAAAGCTCAAAAAAACTCTTCAGGTTGAACTGACAAAAGATGACGAGCAGAAAATCCAGGGGATTTTCGAGGATATGACAGTTATCGTCAATCAGGAGAACACACCCGAACGACTTAACAAGAAATTCTGCAAAACATGTGCATATTATGAATTTTGCTGGGCTTAGCGTATCTACGCACTGATCGGGATGTCGTCGAGCAGCTGTGATGAACCTGTCTGCAAGTGGACATATTGCCGAAAAAACCCACCTTGTTTTTCTATCCTCAATGAAAATAATAAATTAAAATTGTCGTCAGAGCCCCAGGCTTTTCCAGTCATTGCGCCCCGACGACAATTTCTGGCGATTTATTTTACCAGACATCAATAAAATTGCTACTCTCCAGTCGAGTATATGACGGCTTATAATTGTACCAATGTGGAATTGAAACCATTTCTTGTTTGATTCGCTGACGATGATCGAGGCGCTTATAATTGTACCAATGTGGAATTGAAACTGGTTTTTGCATGAATGTCCTTACCCTGTTTCGAGCTTATAATTGTACCAATGTGGAATTGAAACAGACAAATTGCTGCACACTGGGGACACATACTCGAAGCTTATAATTGTACCAATGTGGAATTGAAACTACCTCCTCGTCGTTTGTTGTGTTGCCGGTATAGTACTTATAATTGTACCAATGTGGAATTGAAACTAGATCTCAGATGATAACGGCATAATCACCTCCTCCTTATAATTGTACCAATGTGGAATTGAAACTGGTTTTGCCCAGCTCACGGGATCTGAAAAGCAGGTTGCTTATAATTGTACCAATGTGGAATTGAAACAAAGACTCTGCATCAGTACCCTTTTGCTTACCGTAACCTTATAATTGTACCAATGTGGAATTGAAACACATACTCTTCGAGCGTTTTTCCGCCGTCCATTTGTCTTATAATTGTACCAATGTGGAATTGAAACGCTGACAAAAACCCAATACTCGTCGAGAACAGGGTTCCTTATAATTGTACCAATGTGGAATTGAAACATCATGGCGTTCAGCCACTTCAGGTTAGACTTTATCACTTATAATTGTACCAATGTGGAATTGAAACATCATGGATAATATGCGTATGCATTTCTATTACTTTTCTTATAATTGTACCAATGTGGAATTGAAACTTGCAAGCACTGCGCCTGCAATTCTGGATGGGGTCCTTATAATTGTACCAATGTGGAATTGAAACCTGCTCGTCATTCCACAGCACGGCCTCGCTGGCTTCTTATAATTGTACCAATGTGGAATTGAAACATAAGCTCCTGCCCGCTCCTGCGTGGCTGCAACTGCTTATAATTGTACCAATGTGGAATTGAAACTGGAAAAGCCTCTCGATGTGCTTTGCTTGCATCTCCATCTTATAATTGTACCAATGTGGAATTGAAACTTTCACGCCATGCAGAACTGTTTACCTTTTCACCCGTTCTTATAATTGTACCAATGTGGAATTGAAACAAGTTACCGCCATTTGTAACGGTCAAAGTGCCGTCCTGCTTATAATTGTACCAATGTGGAATTGAAACAAAAATATTTCGTTCGGGTCATTTGTTTTTTCCTCTTCTTATAATTGTACCAATGTGGAATTGAAACAGTCTGATAACTGGTCGTTTGCGGTCTGATCATACTGCTTATAATTGTACCAATGTGGAATTGAAACAAATTCTCTTCCTACAGCCACACGCAAACACTCAATCTTATAATTGTACCAATGTGGAATTGAAACATTGCTCAGACTGAATCTTCTGATGCCACGACGCCCTTATAATTGTACCAATGTGGAATTGAAACGTAATAAAAGCTCCTTTTGCTCTAATTTCACTATAATCTTATAATTGTACCAATGTGGAATTGAAACCCGAACTAGTTTAGATAATCTCCTCGCCTAACCATCTTATAATTGTACCAATGTGGAATTGAAACGGTGCGCTTAGTGAGATGCTCTTTGTCGTCTATAACCTTATAATTGTACCAATGTGGAATTGAAACCTGTTAAATGTACCTCCTTGTGTTCCCTGCGTTTTTTCTTATAATTGTACCAATGTGGAATTGAAACTGGGTACACGAGGAATGGCCTTGCCGAGTATGCTTGCACTTATAATTGTACCAATGTGGAATTGAAACAACCCTGCGATCGGCCACATCAAAAGCACCATCTCACTTATAATTGTACCAATGTGGAATTGAAACAGAACTAAAATATCTTGAACAAACTCATCTAATGACTTATAATTGTACCAATGTGGAATTGAAACTGTGAAACTATTTCATATCCATTTACAACATTTTTCTTATAATTGTACCAATGTGGAATTGAAACTTACGTAAATTTTTAATGTTTTCAATTCTAACTTCCTTATAATTGTACCAATGTGGAATTGAAACAATATGGAAAAAATGAGGGATAGGGTTTATATTTCGGCTTATAATTGTACCAATGTGGAATTGAAACTCTGCCCCTCTCCCGGACCAGAAGGATGTATTGTCTCCCTTATAATTGTACCAATGTGGAATTGAAACAACCCTGCGATCGGCCACATCAAAAGCACCATCTCACTTATAATTGTACCAATGTGGAATTGAAACTCTTCAGTCTTATCTTCAGTCCCTTCTGAATTTGGTTCTTATAATTGTACCAATGTGGAATTGAAACCCAGTTCGTCAATGGTCATGACTGGTGGCGGCGAAGCTTATAATTGTACCAATGTGGAATTGAAACCATATGTTGCGCCCACATAGTACATTGCCTGACCACTTATAATTGTACCAATGTGGAATTGAAACTCTTCTGTCTCTATGGCAACTCCCGCTTCCGTTTCACTTATAATTGTACCAATGTGGAATTGAAACAAATTCCCGCCGTTTGTGATTTCGAGTGTGCCGTCCTGCTTATAATTGTACCAATGTGGAATTGAAACGTAATACAGCGCGCATCCTTCCCAAACACAAAGCGGTCTTATAATTGTACCAATGTGGAATTGAAACTGACCACTGGCTCGGCTGGGTACCGCCGTTAGGTATTAGGGGACGTACTTCCGTAACCCCAATAAGTATTCTGTTTTCCCTTGCCTGTAATGGGTTGAGCGGGCGACACAACGAAAGAGCAGAGGGCTTCATGCAATCAGAGCGAATGGGCCGGATAAAGAATCTGGCTGGAGCCAGATCATAAGGTTATCGTTTATTCAATGAATCATGATATCAAGTTTTTTGCCCAACGCTTCAGCATAGTTGACAAGGGTTGAGAGCTTGACATCTTCAGCATGGTTTTCGATGCGGGAAATTGCTGATTTGTGGGTTTTCAGCTTTTGGGCAACTTCAGCCTGGGACATGCCAGCATTAAGTCGGGCCTGTTTGAGCATGACGCCTATACGGAAATTACGATATCCTTCGTCATAGCCTTCGGCAAAACCAGGGCGCGTCGCTTTCTGTTCGTCGATGAACGACTGGAGTTCATCCGTTTTCGTTTCGTTTCTCATAATCTTTTTTTCTCTGTTCTGCCAGCGCGATCTCCTGCGCCGGAGTTTTTTGTGATTTCTTCATGAAACCGTTGGTCAGTATGACAAGGTTTCCTTTGTGCAGAAAACCTAAAAGCCTGGCAGCATTGCCTCCATGCGAGGATCGCACCTCCCAGATTTCGTCTGTATTCCGGAGTTTTTTGAAGTATTCTTTTGGAACAATCTGAAAATCTCTGACCAGCGTCAACACCCATGCAATCTTCTGTCTTTCTTTGTCCGGGAGGTTTGTCAGGAATTCCTTTACCGGGCACTGACCCGACGGTGTTTTATAAAAAATGATTGAACGCATGGGGAAAGTTAACGTCTATATCAACTCCTTGCAAGAGATAAGTGGTTGAGAGGGGTGGGACTTATGGGATAGGGCTAGTGGACATCGTTTATTAGGTTTAAAAGTCCATGCGCTACTTCCATTTACTCTCTCAGCGCCTTGACGGAGATTATTTCAAGGATGTCGTCTGAGTGAATTTTGAGGTCGCTGGTGATGAAAAAGGAGCAGCCGGAGCGGATTGCAGTTGCATAATGCAGCGCATCGATGAATTTTATGCTGCGTTTCGCTCGTAATTGTGCTGCAAGATCGAATGTTTCTCTGTCATGCGGTTGAATTGACAGGAATCCTTCGGTTCTGAAAAAATCCCTGATAGTAGCGACCAATTCGAGGTTGCCGGTCCGATATGGCTTTGCCAGTGTTTCTGCAAGAGCGGCATCGCCGGTAACACCGATAATTTTTCCTGAGTCAATAGCTTCGATGATCGGCCTGACAACATCAAAGAAGTCTGGATTCCGGTCAAGAAAGTAGACAAAGATGTTGGTATCGAGATATGCCCGATGGCCAAGCATTCTTGTAATGGTTTCATCTACTTTTCCCATGAATCCCTGTCCTTATTCAGCTCTTCCTCGATATCCTCGGTCGTTTTGCCCCAAGTTCCTTTAGCGATACCGGCATATTCCATAACAGATCGTTTCTTTCCTGTTCTGCCGGCAGGAACTAATGTTACAACACCATTTATATAGGTGATCTCAAGCACGTCATCCGGTTTGATATCGGCTTCCTCGGCAATGCGAAGCGGGATGGTGATCTGGTTCTTTTGTCTTACTCTTATTTTTGGCATATAGGTATGACATTTGTTGGAAAATCCAACTTCAGTATACTATTCTTACTGATGTCATCCAACGGACGAGAAAGTGGCGGGGGACATCCGTAAGTGAAATAAGTGTTCGGTTTTTTTCTTGTCTGTAATGAGTTGAGCGGCGGATCAGGTGGGAGGTCAGGGCTCTTCCTCTTATCAGGGCGAACGGGCCGGGAATTCACGGGTCGCGCCCGGAGATGAAGCTGATCTTTTCAGGCTTGATGAGCATTCCCCCAAATTGAAGCCGCAATCGTCTTTTTGTTCGGCCAATAATTTGAACCAGGCTGTCGTAACAACGATTGACAAGCAGAGAGCAAAGAAGTATCAGGAGATAAAGCCGAATCTCATTCCGGTGACTGTCTGTATGTTTATTTTTTTTGTTAAAATGCGCCATTCCAGCATAGCCTTTCTTGTTCCCTTCATTTTTATCATCAAGCCGTGGAAAATCGCTGTCATCTGGAGAAATGGTGGGGAGGGGGTCTCTGGATGAAAAAGATATTGTGTTTATCAAGTGTTTTTTGTTGACAGTTATTTGTTATATTTTGAGATGAGCGGTGTAATCGGCGCTTGTTTCTCAGAAAAATAATTGCTAAACCTAAAACCCTTGATTGCTATGAATCAACGTAAACACTTCTCTGCATTGATTCTTCTATTCACGGCATGTCTGATAACTGTGTTTTCATCCGGAGCATCTGCCCAAACCGTTCCTGCGAACGAGACGTTATATAAGATGCTCCTGGAAAATCAGAAAAGGATCAAAGCACTTGGACAAAGAGCCCTTGATGCCGAGGCAGAGGCCGAGAAAGCCAATGTGGAGCTCGACAGGATGAAAAAAGAAAGTGATGCCGGTGTTGCCGGGGCAGGAACCATCAATGATTCCTGTAGAAAGATCGGCGGTTTTTTTGCAGAGGCTAACGTTTCCTATGTAAGGCCTGTTTTTGATACGGCCGTTATCGGCGCCTCAGAGGATTATGACGACGGGTATACAAGGCTTTTGTCCCTTGAGCACGATGCCGTGTTTGTGCCGGAGCTGACCTTGGGATACGAAGGAAGCGGCGGGCTTGGCGTCAGGGCAAAAGGGGTCTATATGAAGTCTGAGGCGGGCTTCTTCCAGGAGGAAAACGATCTCTATGGATCCTTGGAAGTACATTTCGATGTGGATTCAAATGATCTCGATATTTATGTGAGCGGGGCTCTTGGTGCCGAAGACAAGCTGGAGGCATGGATCGCCGACCTCGAAATCTATAAAAGAGCCGGGATCGGCGCTGTAGACATTATTTTTGGCGGCGGTGCGCGGTATGTGAATCTTGACCGAACTCTCCGTATCTGGGAGACTGAAGGCTGCGACGAGATACACGCGTTTCATACACTGGAAGGTGCAGGTCCGAAGATTTTTCTTGAGGGGTCCTTCCCCGTGTCAACGTGTCTGAGCCTTTACGGAGACGGATCGGCTTCGTTTCTGTTCACCCAGGAAAACCAGGAGCTTTATGAGGTTCCCCGTGAACCCTATGATCATAATGCCAATGACGGTGAAAAGCTGTTAACCATTCTCGAAGCCGAATTTGGCTTGCAGTACTGGCCCACGGAATCGTTTTCTCTCAAAGCCGGTGTTAACGGCGGTTACTGGGTCCGTGGCGGCGGCTGGTATTTTTACAGTGACGATGCAAATGCTTCATGGTTTGGTGATTATTCATGGGGATATGTCGGTGGGAACGTTTCAGCTTCAGTAGCTTTTTAACAGAGAAAGCCAATGTCTGCTTTTTCTGAAAGGTGAAGACGTTTATCGGTGTTTCATTTGTTCTGCGCCGGTCAGCATTGTTGTGCTGACCGGCGTTTTCGGCTATGGGATGTAGTTTATTAGGTTTAAAAGTCCAGATACTATTTCCATTTATTTTTTCATAGCATTGACGGAGATTATTTCAAGCATTTCGTCTGAGTGAATTTTGAGGTTGTTGGTGATGAAAGAGGAGCAGCCGGAGCGGATTGCGGTTGCAGTTACCAGGACCTGGAAGGGAAAGGGTTGAGCGTTGCCCGGTAAGTGAAAAAAGATTATAAAGTAACAGGTGTTCACTCCTTTTGACAGGTTAGAATGCTGACGTACGGGTTAGAGTTTATGAGCCTTAACAGTTTAATGGGAGGCACGTCCAAACGGAGACGTTATTCCGCTTGAATTTGATGTTTATTCAGAATAATGCCTGATTTTGAAAAGCTCTGGACGTTCAGTAGAACGTATTCTGCACTATTTTTCTTTCCGTACTGCTCGAAAAAATTCTTCATGTGATGCTTGCCTTAACAGGGGGCGGCGTTGTCTATTTCGTTGACGGCTGTGGCGAAGGAGAGCATGGTGATGGAGACGCAAATTCTATGGAATGGATGATTGGCTGCGATGGTTGTATTGGTGATAGTCTGGTTTTTACGAATAGAGAGGTATACAGAAACAGTACATAATGGCTTATGCAGAACGAGTGGCACAACAGAACGGGTGAAGAGGCTTTCGAGGCGTTCGGGTCATCTAAAGCAGGACTTGATCGGGACGAGGCTCAAAAACGGCAGGAACAGTACGGTCCGAACAGGCTGACGCCTCCCGGGAAACAGAATCCGTTGATGAGGTTTCTGGTCCAGTTCAATAACATACTCATCTACGTGCTCTTGGTGGCATGTGTTGTGACGGCGCTGCTTGATCACTGGATTGATGCGTGGGTGATTTTCGGTGTTGTGCTGATCAACGCCCTGATAGGGTATATCCAGGAGGGAAAGGCCGAAAAAGCGATGGATGCCCTCAAGGGACTCCTTTCTCTTCGCGCACTTGTCCGGCGTGGGGGGAGAACTCTCGACCTTGATGCGCAGGAACTGGTGCCCGGCGATATCGTGCTGCTGCAGTCGGGTGACAAGGTGCCGGCCGATATGCGGCTGGTGTCGGTCAAAGACCTGAGAGTCGATGAGTCACTGTTGACCGGCGAATCGGTTGCGGTTGAAAAAAACACCGATGTGGTCGATGCCGACACGCCTCTCGGGGATCGACTGAACATGGTGTTTTCCGGAAGCCTTGTTACCTACGGAAAGGCCGAGGGGGTCGTTACCGGAACGGGCGACAGCACCGAGATCGGCAGGATCAGTTCGATGCTGGGCAAGGTTGAAACGCTCCAGACGCCGCTTCTGAAAAGCCTGGAAGAGTTCGCCAGGTCGCTGACGATTGCCATAGTCTCGCTTTCTGCACTTCTGTTCGTCTTCGGGCGATATGTCCGCGGGTACGCGCCTGCCGAGATGTTCAACGCGGCAGTCGGGCTTGCGGTTGCGGCTATACCGGAAGGGCTTCCCGCGATTATGACCATTACGCTGGCAATCGGTGTGCAAGCCATGGCTCGAAGGCGTTCGATCATTCGCCGACTGCCGGCAGTCGAGACCCTCGGTTCTGTCTCGGTGATCTGTTCTGATAAAACCGGAACTCTGACGCGCAACGAGATGACCGTTCGTTCGGTCGGTTTCCCGGAAAAACGGTTCAGCGTTACCGGTTCGGGTTACGATCCCCACGGGGCATTTCTGCTCGATGACAAGGAAGTCGAACTCGATGAACACCCGCAGTTGAGGGCTCTCGGACACATTGCACTGCTCTGTAACGATGCCTCACTGGAGCGTGAGGACGACGCCTGGAAGCTGACCGGCGATCCGACCGACGGTGCGCTGGTCTCGTTTGGGCGGAAAGCCGGATTCGATCCGCAGGCCGAACAGCAAGAATGGCCGAGGATCGATCAGATTCCGTTCGAGTCGGAACATCGTTTTATGGCCACATTGCACCATAACCATACCGGTAAGAGATTCATCTATCTCAAAGGCGCGCCTGAAGTTGTGTTCGAACGCTGTTCGAAACAGCGGAACGGCGAAAAAGACGAACCGTTGCAGCACGAGGTTTGGGAGAAGATTGTTCAGGAGACAGCCTCGCGCGGTGAACGGCTGCTCGCGATCGCCTGCAAGCCGGTTTCCGGTGAAGTGCAGTCCCTGCGTTTCAAGGATGTCGAAAGCGGATTGATCATGATCGGGGTCGTCGGGATGATCGATCCGCCGCGTGACGAGGCGATCAATGCGGTAAAACGCTGCAGGGACGCCGGTATCCGGGTGAAGATGATTACCGGAGATCATGTCGATACGGCAAGGGCGATCGGACGTATTACAGGAATAGGTGATGGTCGAAAGGCGATGACCGGATCTGAAATCGAGCTCCTTGACGATGAAGCGCTGAAAAAGAGAGTCGAACATGTCGATATTTTTGCCAGGAGCAGTCCGGAGCACAAACTGCGCCTTGTCAAGGCCCTGCAGTCGAGGGGCAACGTTGTAGCCATGACCGGAGACGGGGTGAACGATGCCCCTGCCCTGAAGCGGGCCGATGTCGGGATAGCCATGGGTCAGAAAGGAACCGATGTCTCCCGTGAGGCCGCCGAAATGGTGCTGACCGACGATAACTTTGCAACCATTGCAAATGCGGTCGAAGAGGGCAGAACGGTCTATGACAATTTAAAAAAGTCGATTCTGTTTGTGCTGCCGACCAATGGGGGTGAAGCGCTGAGTATTCTCCTCGCTATTGCACTGGGTTACACGCTGCCTATTACCGCCGTGCAGATCCTGTGGGTGAACATGGTGACGGCCGTCACGCTGGCGTTGACCCTCGCGTTCGAAAAGGCTGAGGATAATGTTATGGCCCGCAAACCGCGCAAGTCTGACGAACCGTTGCTGTCGCGTTTCATTGGCTGGCGTATCGTCTATGTTTCACTGATTCTGCTCAGCGGCACGTTCGGGATGTTTCTCTGGTACGAACAGACCGGGCATTCGCATAATGAAGCCCGTACTCTTGCGGTCAATACGCTTGTTTTCTTTGAGATCTTCTACCTCTTCAGTTCCCGCTATTTTGTCCGAAGCGTATTCTCAAGGGAAGGGTTGCTGGGGAATCCCTACGTGCTGTATGCATCGGGCATGCTTATCCTGCTCCAGTTACTCTTTACCTACGCTCCGTTCATGCAGACACTGTTTGCAACCGAACCGATCGAGCCAGGGGAGTGGGTGGTAATACTGCTTGTAAGCTCAAGCGTATTGTTTCTGGTCGAGCTCGAAAAGCTTATTCTCAGGAAAAGAACAGGGGGCGACGTTCGATAATGCTCTGTTTTTTTGTAAATATTCCTTACTTATAAGTAAGGAATAATAAATTATGTAAGGACAAGTATGCCAGTTGCAACGATTACAAATAAAGGGCAGGTGACCATACCCAAAAAGGTGCGGGATGCGTTTCACCTTCACTCGGGTGACAAGCTTGAGTTTGTCTGTGAGAAAGAGGGCGTTATCACGGTAAGACCGGTAAAGAAAGCTGTCGATGATGTTTTTGGAAAGCTTGGTAAAAAAGGGACGAGGCCGCTCTCACCAGAAGATATGAACGAAGCTGTCAGAAAAAAGCTGAAACACGAGTACGGCGGGTATGAGGGCGCTTGATACCAATATTCTGGTTCGGTTTCTCATGAATGATGACAGGAGGCAGGCCGAAAAGGTGTATCGCCTGTTTAAGGAAGCCGAAAAGAACAAGGAGGTTTTTTTTGTGTCTCTGCCGGTTGTTCTGGAGCTGTTCTGGGTGCTGGAATCCGCCTGCAATATTGCACGGAAGGATATTCTTGATGCTATTGATGCTCTGCTGCAAATGCAGATTCTGGAATTCGACGCTCAGGAGGACCTCCGTGAATGTATTACTGACGCTCGTCTGAACACATTTGATCTTCCGGATTTGCTGATTGCTCACAATGCTGTAGGGGCGGGTGAGTGCGAGCATGTTTTGACCTTTGACAAAAAAGCAGCAAAGTCGCAGTTGTTTTTATTGCTTGACTGACCGTGCAGAGGTTCTTGTCGTTTCCGAAAGATTCAGATTCCGTTTTGTCAAATATCCCCTGCAGGGGATATTTTCAAAATATACCCTATAGGGGATAGTTTCTCGTCGGCGACTGATTTCCTTGAAGCAAAGTTTTCACCCGTCATCCTTCCGCCGCACGTTGCAGGCGGTCGCGGATGGCGTGGCCGATGCCTTTGTCAGGCGGCAGTTCGCAGTAGATCACCTCGATGCTTTCGCGGTCGCATTCCCGGAAAAAGCTGAACAGCCTGTATGCGTAGTCGTCCGCGTCGGCACACCGGGATGTTTTGCCGGCGCTTTCGGGTGGTTCCGACAGGCCTATCCAGGCGTGTTTTCTGCCGGGACTGCATTCGGCACTCTGCGGTTCACAGAGTATCACGCGTGCAGCGGGCGTGTAGTGAGGATACTTGAGGCCGGGGCTTTTGGGTTGTGTCGTGTTTTCGTCTGTTGTTGCTGCGGCGGTTTCGGGAACATACGTTCTCAGGTCCGACAGGCTGACGGCCCCTTTGCGCAGGAGTCTTGGCGGGTAGACCGAGCAGTCGACGATTGTCGATTCCAGCCCGATGGTGCTTTGCGGTCCCTTCAGGACACAGCGAATTCTTCCCTTGAGGTCATCATGGACTGCACGCCAGTCGGTCGAGCTCGGTCTTCCCGAGATGTTTGCTGAAGGGGCAGCTACCGGATGGTTGCACTGTTTCAGGAATGCGTGTGCGACCGGGTGAGCGGGACAGCGGACACCTACGGTCGGAAGGTCAGCAGTGACAAGAGGGGATACGCTTTTCTTTTTTTTCAGGATCAGGGTCAGCGGTCCGGGAAAAAACTGCCGGACCATCCGCCTGGCCGTTTCCGGGATTTCAGATACCACCTCCTGTATCCGGCCGGGGGAATCGACATGTACGATCAACGGGTTGTCGGCCGGCCGGCCTTTTGCCGAAAAAATCTGCCGAAGGGCGGTATCGTTGGTCATATCTCCGCCGAGACCATAGACGGTTTCTGTCGGAAATGCGACGAGTTCACCTTTGTTGAGCCATGATGCCGCAATGCGTGGAGATTCTGTGACGATAGTTTCCATACGATTGTTGTCTGTAGAAATCCGGAACAGATGCCGCCTGGCTCAGGGACACGCCTCGAGCATGGGAAGGGCCTGCGGGAGGAAGAGAATATAATAAAGATAGCAGGTCAAAGCACTTATGATCGGTATGGTGAGGTTGTCGTCAATTTTAACCTTGTTGAGTCTTATCGGAAGCGCTTCGACAAGCGTTGCCGCCAGAGCGGTGATGATACCGGCTGTCAGGTCGAGACGCGGGACAAAAACGACAATCAAAAGAGATGTAACCAGGAACGCGAGGCTGCCCTCATAACTTTTGTCGCCAAACCGGTGGTGTCCGTATTTTCGTCCGATCAATGCAGCCATCGTATCGGAGACGGCGACCATGGCGAAACAGGTTATGGCGATGATCTTGGGAAAAAAGAGAACCAGAAGGAGGGCAGACAGGGTAATGTTTGTCGCGCCGTTGAGCTGTAACGGCTTTTCTTCGAGCTCATGCTTTCGAAGCATCGGATCGAACGTATTGTGGTACCATCGGGAGAGCGGCGGAATGAAATTTTTCATCAGGTCGACCACAAGAAAACCCGCAAACAGTATGCCCAGGAGAACAAGGGCAAGCTCTTTGGTTATGCTGCAGTAAATGAATGCGATCGAAACTGATGAAAGGTGGATGAGCTTGCGTGCGAGTTCATACCTGATGCTTCTGTTACTTGTTTCACCGAGTGCCATGCTTTTTATATCAAACGTTTTTTGCGGGTTTTCGGTGCAGTTTTTCCGGTTACGGGAAACAAGATAATCATCTGCACACAACATCGGGACAAGGCAGGGAAAAATATTCGTGACTTCATACCGGCCATGATTGTTTTCAATAATACTGTTGGTTGAGACGGGATGGGCAGGCAGTGGGTTATCGTGCCGGATTATTACCAGGATGGTTATTGGCGCGTTCCTTTTGAGAACGCCTCTTTTTTTCTTTGTCAAATGGTTTATCTTGATAACGCCTGTTTCCTTTTCCAAAAGGGAGTTGGTGTATTCGGATGTTTTCCAACAAGAAGCATGGCTGTTTTTCGATGCTGACCGAACCCAGAAGAGTTGCGGCAATCGACCTTGGGACAAATTCGTTTCACATGGTGATTGTCGAAGAAAGCAAGGGAAAGGGGATTGTCGAAGTCGACAGGGTCAAGGAAATGATCTGTATCGGCCGCGGCAGTATTTCTACAAAGAGGCTTGATGCAAAGGCAATTGACGCCGGGATAACGACGCTGAAACATTTTCTCCTGCTTGCCGACCAGTATGGTGTCGTGAGGGAAAATGTTATCGCTTTTGCGACAAGTGCTATTCGCGAGGCAAAAAACAGGGACGAATTTCTCCTCAAGGTAAGGGAGGAGACCGGTCTGAAGATCAAGGTGATTTCCGGTCTTGAAGAGGCCCAGTTCATCTACTACGGCGTTCGCCATGCCGTGAAGCTTGCTGCCGAGCCGGAGTTGATATTTGATATCGGCGGCGGATCGGTGGAGTTCATTATTGCCGATCACAAGAAGATATTTTTGCTTGAAAGCCGGAAAATCGGGGTGGCCCGAATGTCTGAACGTTTTATTGCGACAGATCCGGTTGCAGATAATGAAATCAGTCTGCTCGAACAGTTTTTTTCAGCGGAATTGTACACGTCCGCTGAAAAAACCAGGGAGATGCAGATCAAACGAGCTATTGCTTCATCAGGGACGGCACAGAATATTGCAAGGATGATTCGATCCATGAACGGCCGCGACGATGAGGGTACCCTCAATCAGAGCGTTTTTACACGAAAAGAGTTTCAGAAACTCTACAGGTCGGTTATAGGCATGAGTGCTTCTGAAAGAAAAAAACTGACGGGTCTCGATGAGAAAAGGGTTGATCTGATTGTTCCCGGACTGGTTCTGGTAAACGTGATTTTTTCTCTTTTCAAGCTCAAGGAGATCGCTATTTCAGACTCCGCGCTTCGGGAAGGCATGGTGATCCATTACCTCAAAACAACCTGGCCGGGAGCGGAACGGCAGGAGCAGCTCAATATCCGGCGCGGGAGCGTTATCGAGCTTGGATATCGATGTGACTGGGACCCCAGGCATTCCGAGCAGATTGCTGAGCTGAGCCTGCAATTGTTTGATTGTTTTCAGCCGCTGCATGGTCTTGATGTCCATGATCGGGAGCTGCTCGAATATGCTGCTCTTCTGCATAATATCGGTACGTTCATCTCCATTTCTTCACATCATAAACATAGCCAGTACATCATTCTGCACGGGGAACTTCGCGGATTCGCTCCTGCAGAGGTCAGTATTATCGCCAACGTTGCCCGATACCACAGAAAGTCCCCCCCCTCAATGAGGCACCAGGCATACAGCCAGCTCAAACCCAGACAGCGCAGGGTTGTCGATGTTCTTTCCGGTATTCTCCGGATTGCAAATGGCCTCGACAGGGGGCATCGTCAGTCGATCACATCGATCGAGACCGAATGTTCCGACAGGACCATAATGGTCAGGCTGTTTTCGCAGGTCAAACCCGAGATTGAAATATGGGCGGCTGACAGGATGAAAACACTGCTTGAATCCGTACTTGATCGATCAATCCGCTTTGAAGCTGTGTACAGTGATGAAACGTAGCTTGTTCGGCAGCCGTCACAGCGCGTTGTTCGGCGGCAGATTTCTCAAAGACCGGTCAGGCGGGTTTCTGTTGTTTGCATCACCGGTGGAGATTCTGGAACTCAGGTCGACAGATACTGTCAGACTCTTTTTCGATGAACTCGATGAACGTCTTTCCCGGGGATTCTGCCTTGCAGGGTATGTTGCGTATGAGGCCGGTTATGGATTCGAAAGCTCGTTTTCGGATTCAATGTGCAGCGATGATCGATTAGGCCTGCCTCTTGCATGGTTCGGCGTTTATAATGAACCGTTTCTGCTGACACAGGAAGACTGTGCGGAGTTGTTGTCAGGTGATTTTGTGATTGATGAGCCTTTGTTTGACCCATCGATTGATGTCTATACGGCTGCTGTCTGTGAAATCCGGAGACAGATTGCTGCCGGAAACGTGTATCAGGTGAATTATACCGGCAGGTACCGGTTTCGCTTCAGGGGCAGTGTGCCGGGTTTTTTCGGCCGGCTCTGCAAAAGACAGCCCGAGGCTTATCCTGCATGGCTGGTACCCGATGAAGCTCATCTTCTTTCCGTTTCTCCTGAACTGTTTTTCAGATGCACAGACGGTATGATCGAAACCCGGCCAATGAAAGGTACGGCGCAAAGGGGGCAGGATCATGATGATGACATGCTGCGGCTCGACTGGCTGAAGACCGACAGAAAAAACCTGGCAGAAAATCTGATGATCGTCGATCTTCTCCGCAATGATCTTGGACGGATATGCCGGTCAGGTACGGTAGAGGTACCGGATCTGTTTGTTGCCGAAACATATCCCACGCTGCATCAGATGGTCTCTTCGGTCAGAGGGGAACTGCAGCCGGAAACCTCTCTTTACGATATGTTCCGCGCCCTTTTTCCCTGCGGTTCTGTAACGGGTGCCCCGAAAATAAGGGCAATGCAGTTCATAGAAGAGCTTGAAGATTCCCCGAGAGGTGTGTATACCGGTTCGGTCGGTTACGTGCTTCCTCAGAGATCAATGTGCTTCAATGTTGCGATAAGGACCGTGACGCTTTCGGGTGAGTGGGGTGAGTACGGCACGGGCAGCGGGATCGTGTGGGATTCTGAACCGGAAATGGAATTTGATGAATGCCGTTTGAAAACAGACATTCTTGACAGCCAATCCCCGGAAGCGTTCGGCATTTTCGAGACCATGCTTTTCAACGGGTCGTATGTATGGCTCGAAGAACACCTCGCACGTATGGCGCGGTCAGCACGTGAACTGGGATTTCCATTCAATGATGGCGACATCCGTACACGACTCATCGATTTTGCCGAAATGGAACTTTCCGGAACCGGGCGGTACAAGGTTCGTCTCGAACTCTCTCGCGGCGGCAGTCTCGCTCTGTCCTGCGATACCCTTTCTTTCCGCAAAGCTGATAGTCCTGTCAGGGTGTGCAGGGCGTCTCATGTATCGGGAGCCGATGATTTTTTCCGGCGGCACAAGACGACCTTGCGGGGGATCTACGACCGGCTGTACAGGAAAGCGACCGATGCCGGCTATGATGAAGTACTCTTCTGTAATGAGCGTGGTGAAGTCACTGAAGGTGCTATAAGCAATATCCTGATATACAGGAACGGACGGTATGTGACACCGCCGCTTTCGTCGGGGCTTCTCGATGGTATCTACAGGAGGTATTTTCTTGAGACAAGACTGAATGCCGGTGAAGCAGTTCTTACCATTGATGACATTGAGTCTGCCGATCTGTTTTTTATCTGCAACTCTGTGAGAGGGTTGCGAAGAGCGGTACTTTGCGGTGATGTCTTGTGAAGAGCTTTGACCGGTCTTTTCGGATCCATTGACAGGATATCCTCAGCAGAGATCGGTTGCTCTTCTTCAACATTCGATGTATATTTTTATAGTAAACCGTTTTAAAAGAATGCTTTAAAATATCTATGCCATGCGAGATCATACGCCTGACTTCAAAATACAGAATCTCTCGGCTCGGAACAGGGAGCTTGTCAGCGAGACTGTACGTACACTCCTTGCACGCCTTGCTGAGGACAAGCAGTTGACGTCGGATTCACTGCTTGAGTTCTGGGTGGAGGTCCCCGGAGTGAAACGCCCGCGAGGAACCTACAGGGGCGGATATCTCATGCCGGACAGTTTTATCGCGATCACCGACTATTTTCAGGCAGAACAGTGGCCTTTTGTTCCGGCCAAGCCCTATTGCGATATCGATTGCGCATGGACCGAGCTGTTTGATGAACTGTTTTTCCAGATTGAAATTTTCACCTCCCAGGCTGATTCGCCGAAAGGCATAACATTGGAGATATGGACCGGTCATCGAAACAGGCCTGAGGGAGAATGGGTATACGCGGTTGACAGGATGATCGAGCTTGTGTGACTTTAGGGGGCGCCTCTATAAATTGCCGCGAGCGGCATGAGTACGAGGCGAACGGAGCGCAGACACCGGAGTGTACAAGAGGTACATGAGGATTTCGAGCACCGATCAACGAAGTAATCATGGTGCGCAGCAAATTAATAGAGGTGCCTTTCAGGCTGTTTTCTCAGGATAGTTGCAGGCTTCCCTGATCAAGCACTCCTTGCACAGAGGTTTCCTTGCTTTACAGACATAGCGGCCGTGCAGCACCAGATAGTGGTGAAAACTGATGACGAGCCTTTCGGGAATGACAGCTATAAGAGCGTCTTCGGTATCTCTGGGTTTTTCCGTTTTGACAAGGCCTACTCTGTTTGACACTCTGTGTACATGGGTATCGACCGGCATGACCGGTTGTCCGAACGCGTTACTGAGAACGATATTGGCTGTTTTTCTGCCTACCCCGGGCAGGCTTTCAAGAGCTTCCCTTGAGTCCGGGATATCGCTGTTGAAAGAATCGACGAGCATCCTGCTTGCGGCAAGGATGTTTTTCGCTTTTGTGTTGTAATAGTTTATCTGGCGGATGATCGTTCTGATATCGTCGAGCTTCATACGGCTCATGCTTGCGGCATCGGGTGCGGCTGCAAACAGTTCCGGTGTCACCACGTTCACTTTCTTGTCTGTTGCCTGGGCCGCAAGCATGGTTGCGACAAGCAGCTGGTAGGGTGTCGAGTAGTGCAGCTCGCTTTTGGGTGACGGATACTTCTTTCCCAGTATGCCGTCGATGTATGTAATCTGTTCCTTAACGTTCATGCTGATTTGGATGTATCGGCTGTTTTTCACCGTGATTTTATCTGTTTGTGAAATTGTCCAGGTTTTCTGTCTGCACGATCCGGCGTTCCGGCAGGACGACCGCGCTCAGCCGGCCAAGTGAAGGATTGTCGGTGTAGACGCATCCGGTATCTATGGCAATGAGTTTTTCCAGCATCACGGGTTCCGGTATGGGTGTGTGTCCGCACACGAGCGTTTTTTCCCAGTTGTAGCGGTTATTGGCAATATAGTCGGAGCGGAGGTGGGTTCTCATCCAGCAGAAATCCTCCGGTTTCATGTGTTTCAGGTTATCCCGGATCGACATGCCGGGATCGATCCCCCCGTGAGCGAAAAAAAAGTGTTCACTTTCAACATGGTAAGAGCAGGAGCGCACAAAGTCAAGATGTTCTTCAGGTATATCTCTGCCGTCGGTGCTGTTGTAGGAATCAAGCATTATTGTACCGCCGTTCTGCAGCCATAGTTGGGGTTCACCGGTTTCGAGAGCATCGAGGAACATGCGTTCGTGATTACCCATAAGGAACCTGCAATCATGGTCTTCTCGAAAAGTCAGGAGATAGTCGATCACGGCTTTTGATCGTTTTCCGCGATCGATGTAGTCGCCGAGGAATACGATCTGGTCGGTTTCCCTCAGCTCGAGTTTTTCTATGAGGGCCTCGAGGGAATAGAGGCAACCGTGAATATCTCCGATTGCGATAATCCTCTTGTTTTCATGCAGATGATCGGTCATTGAAAATGGCTGCCTTTTTCCGGTCGCAAGGTCAGGACCCGGATGTTTCTCCCGGTTTCAGTTTTGCGGCTCTGGAACTGTCAATAAGGCCCCTGCCGCATTTTTTGATTTTGCCGGTACCTTTCAGGTCGTTGAAAACGGCGTCGAGAATGCCGTTGACAAACTTGCTGCTTTTATCCGTGCTGTTGAACTTCTTTGCTATCTCGATCGCTTCGTTGATGGATACCTTGGGAGGTATATCTTCGAAATAGAGCAGTTCGGCAAGGGCCATTCTCAGGATGTTTTTATCGATAATGGCTATCCTGTTCATCTCCCAGTTAAACGTGTGGCGGGAAATATAGTCGTCAATTTCTTCCTTGTGATCGATGATGCACTGAAGCAGATCCCTGAAAAAATTCACAGCTTTGGGATCCTGTGCGATTTCGGGTGTTATCAACCAGTCTGCAGCCGTTTCGAGATCGGTTTCCCTGAGTTCGAGGGTATGTAACGCCTGAATGATTTTTTCCCGAATTTTACGGCGGTAGGTTTTCATAGTGAGGACAGTAAAATGTTAAATGGATAGAATATGGCTGACGACCTTTTCGGTGTCGCTGAAATCCTCATAAAGAGCGTCGGGCGAATGCGCTTCGAGACGTTCCGCCGAATAGGTTCCGGTTGCGACAGCAATACATTTGGCCTGTATTGCCCTTGCACAGTTGATGTCATGTTCCGTATCGCCGATGATAACCACCTCGTCGCTTCTGAATCGTCTCCCGGTCAGTCCATAGGCACGTTCTACCGCTATTGCCGGCAGTTCGTTTCTGTGGCAGGCATCGTCGGCAAAGGCTCCGAATGGAAAATAGCCGTTGAGGAGCGGGAGTTCGAGTTTATGCCTGCCTGAGCCTTCGAAGTTTCCTGTCAGGAGGCCGAGAAGAATATCTGTCATACCGTGGAGTGTTTCCAGCAATGCAGGAATTCCCTGCATCACTTCAATGTCTTCGGCAAGCAGTCTCTGCTTGATGAGACTGATATAGGCCTCCTTGGCCTTCGGGTATTTTTCCGCTATAACGTCGTCTTGCAGCCCGGCATTCCTGAGGACTTCGTACATGATGACGCTGTCCATTTTGCCGGCAAAGTTATGGCCCTGGGTGCTGCCTTCCGTTCCGTAGACAGACATGAGTGCGTCACCGAGTATGCGGCGGTTGCTGCTGTTGGTGAGCAGCAATGTTCCGTCGATATCAAACAGAACGAGTTTCTTGGTCATCGGATGACGGTGTATTTGCGGATTGATGTTTTGTCAGCTTCACAGGGATCAGTTTGGAGATGCCTTCTTCCTCCATAGTGACCCCGTAAAGCGCTTGCGATGAGGCCATTGTCTTCTTGTTGTGCGTAACAATAATAAATTGAGTGTTTTTCTCAAATTTTCTGAGGAGTTTAATGAACCGATCGATGTTTGCGTCGTCGAGAGGTGCGTCAACCTCGTCGAGGATGCAGAACGGGCTTGGTTTGACGAGGTAAATGGCAAAAAGCAGCGATAATGCAGTCAGCGCTTTTTCTCCGCCGCTCAACTGTTCAATTGACAGGGGCCGTTTTCCTCGGGGTCTGGCAATAATGGATATTTGTGCTTCAAGCGGGTCATCGCCTTCGGTGAGAATAAGGTCCGCTTCGTCGGTTTCTTCGAACAGTTCCCTGAATATCCTGATGAAGTTGCGTCTTACTTCCGAGAAGGTATCTTCGAACTTTTTCAGTGCGGTTTTGTTTATTTCCTCGATTGTTGTTTTGAGCTGCGCTTCAGCGGCCAGAAGATCGTCTTTCTGGCCGCTGAGAAAATCAAGCCGTTCTTTTTCGGTTTCATACTCTTCAAAAGCGAGTTCGTTGACTGCTCCGAACCCTTCTGCCCGTTCTCGCAGAGCTTCAAGGCGTTTTCCGGCTTCGTCACGGTCGAAGTTTTCCGGAACGGTATGATCGATATCTTCTACATGGCAGTTGTGACGGGTTTCAGCGTATGTTATGAGTGCGTCGATGGATTTTTCGAGTTCGGACGACTGCCGCTGCAGCTCTTCGTGGACCTGGGTTTCCACCTCGTGTTTTCTGCGGAGCTCCCTGAGCTCAACTCGTTGTTCCTGGTTCTTTACCTTGTATTCGTTGTATGCTGTTTCCATCCCGGCAAGGATCTGCTGTTCTCGTCCCGAAGAGACCATCAGGGATTCCAGCTCGGATTGTTTTTTTCGGGTTTCTTCTTTCGTTTTTTCAAGTGAACGTTTCGCCGCTTCGATATCATCGTTGAGACGCTCTGTTTCCTTCTTCAGCGATTCCCGGTTCTGGGAGGCGGTCGATATGCGAATTCTCAGCTTTTCAAGCTCAAGAAAGCTGTCCTTGTAAACATTGTTCAGGTTCTGGAACTCGAACATGTGTTTTCGGACTATCGTCTCGGATTCAGCTTCCTCTTGACGAGCATTTTCAAGCGCTTCAAGCAGTTCCTGATGTTGTCGCGAATGTTCATCGATTTCAGCCGTCAGTTTTTTTTGTTCCAGAGTGACGGCATGTAATCGAGCCTTCGCTTCACCGGTTTCATGTTCGGTCCGTTCGATATTCTGTTTCCGGTTTTCCAGCTCCATGTCTATCCGGACGAGTTTGTTTTCAAGGCTTGCAAGTTCTTGTGCCAGTGAAACGGTTGCCTGTTCCTTTTCTTCCAGGTGTATATCAAGGAGTTTGTCGCTGATTGCCTGTATGTCTTTTTCAGTTGTGCGGATTGCTTCCGAAAGGGAGCTTTCTTCTTTTCGTAACCGGTCCCGTTCCGCTTTTTTACCGAGACGCAGCCCTTCATTCTCAACGACACTGCCGCCGAAAAGGATGCCGGCGCCGCCTGTTTTTTCTCCACTCGGCGTGACAAAGGTGCAGTCCGGATGTTCGACGGCAAGCCGTTCGGCCGTATCGAGATCCCTGGTGAGATAGCAGCGTCTGGTGAATGTCGATAAGGCGCGCTCCAGTTGATGAGGAACGGTGACGATATCCCTTATTTTTCGCGCACCTTCAATTTCCTGTTCGTCTGATGGCAGGGCTGCTTTGATGAGTTCCAGGACAAGAAAACAGACTTTTCCTTTTTCGGCCTGTGTGAGAGAACGGATGCCGGCTCTGGCTTCCTGCAGCGTTGAACAGACGTAATAGCCAAGTGCATCACCAAAAAGGGCATTGATCGCCTTCCGGTGCTCTGCGTCAAGTTGAATGAGGTCGGAGAGGCACCCGAAACCGTATCGTTCTTTGCTTTTTTCCAGCCATGCGATTCCTTCGGGGAGGCCTTCATAGTTATCGAGGATGGAATTTGCCAGCAGAAGGCTGTTTTTCAGTTGATCGAGGCGGGATCGCTGATCCAGCAGGTGTTCTTTTTTCGACTCCAACTGCTGTTTGAGAGTGTTCTGCAGCTTTTTCAGGGTATCCAGCTCCTTTCTTTCCGAAGCTATCAGTGTTTGCCGCGTTTCGATCAATTCTGCGGTCTCCCGTCTCGAAGGCTGGATCGTGTCGATACTGTTGCGGGTTTCCTGTTGTTGCTGCTCCAGACGGTCCAATGTGTTTTTCAGGTGTTCCGCGCTGGTTTCGAGTTTCTGGCGGGTCACGTGGAGACGTGAGCCGGATTTCTGATGTTTTGAAATGCTCTCTCTGATCTCTTCTGCTTTCTGCCTTGTCTGGTCAAGTGTCGACTGAAGACGGTCCTGAACCTGTTTCAGTTCGTCGAGCTCTTTCTGACGGGTCATGCAGGCGGCTTCATGCGGAGCGATTTCGTCCGAGAGTGTCTTTTCCTGTTTTTCAAGTTCGACAGCCGTGTGTTTTTTCCCTGCTATCGATTCGGTGATGCGGACGATCGTGTTCTGAAAACTTTTTTCCTGTTCATGTAATTGCAGAATGGTTTTTTCGAGCTCGTGCTGAAGGTTGTTTTTTTTGTTCAACGCTTTTTGTGCTTCTGCGAGACGCCGTTCATGTTCAAGCTGTTGCAGCTCGGACTCCTGTAACGTGCTGTCCCGGGTCGATATTGTTGTCGACAGTTCCTGGACGAGCGAAGCCTGGGATGTCATTTCAGCTTTAAGTGGCCGGAGTTTTTCGAGATAATCGTCATAGCTGAGCCTGGTAAGTGTCAGATCGAGCTCCCTGAGGGAGGCCTGCAATTCATGATGCTGCTCGGCTTTTCTGACCTGGGATTTCAGGCTGCGGACTTTTTTTGAAACCTCCGTAATGACATCATCGACGCGTTCCAGATCACGGTTTGTGCTTTCCAGTTGTCTGAACGTCTGTTTCCGGCGCTGCTTGTATCGGGTGATGCCTGCCGCCTCTTCGAAAAGCCGCAGCCTTTCGTCACTTTTGTTGTTGATGATCTCTTCGATCATCTTCAATTCAATCACGGAATAGGCGTCGCTTCCCATGCCGGTATCGGCAAAGAGGTCAACGATGTCTTTCAGTCTGCAGGGAACCAGGTTGAGGAGGTAGTCGCTGTCACCGCTCCGGTAGAGCCTGCGGGTGACGGTAATTTCAGTATATTCGGTCGGCAGGACATTGCGTGTGTTTTCAATGGTAATGGAGACTTCGGTCATGCTCAGCGGCTTGTATGACCTTGAGCCATTGAATATGATGTTCTCCATTTTAGCGGAGCGGAGCAGCGAGGTTTTCTGTTCGCCCAGAACCCAGCGGATAGCATCGACCACGTTTGTCTTTCCGCAACCGTTCGGACCAACAATCGATGTCAGGCCCTTGTCGAAGGTGATCCGGGTTTTGTGAGCGAAACTTTTAAATCCGAGAAGTTCAATTTTAGAAAGATACATCTGCTCGCGTGCAATTGGCCGTGATAAAGAAAACGTTCCACCACTGAACGTTATCGGTATAGCAGAAAATGCCGCTCATCGAGCGGCTTTTTGCTGAAAGAACCAACAAATTACAGAAAAAAAAGCAATTGAAATGAAGTTTCAGGTGTCCGATCCTGCCGGGCTCATGCCGTTTTGTACCGATACGGCAACCGCAATGGTTTCGAGTGCTTCCCGCACATCATGAACCCGCAGAATGTTGGCGCCTTTAAGGACTGCGGCCGTGTTTGCCGCTATTGTCGCCGTCAGTCTTTTTTCCGGCGGAGGAACTGTGCCGGAATCTTCCTCCTGAAGGATCTTGCCGAGAAACGATTTTCTGGAAACACCGGCAAGCAAAGGCCGTTCAAGGGCATGCAGCGCATCGAGTGACCTCAGCAGTTCGTAATTTTCTGCTACGCTTTTACCGAATCCGAATCCGGGATCGAGAATAATGTTGTCTATCCCTTGTTTTTCGGCGTTGTTCAGGATGGCACCGAGTTCTTTCATGACCCGGTTCATGATTGGCGTTTCGGTTGCGTCAGGTGTCTGATGGCTCCATTGCATGTGCTCCGGTCTTGCTGTTGTGTGCATGAGAATCGCGGCGGCATGGTGCTGTCGGCAGACCTCGCCGATATCCGGGTCGAACCTGAAACCGGATATGTCGTTGACGATTTGCGCCCCTGCCAGCAGCGCTTTTTCGGCAACCCGTGCTTTATAGGTGTCGATCGAGATCAGGACGTCGGACCTGTTTCTCAGCTCATGGATCACGGGAATGGTCCGGCGCAGTTCTTCTTCTGTATCGACACGTTCTGCTCCCGGCCTTGTGGATTCTCCTCCGATATCGATAATACCGGCGCCTTCTTTTTCCATGGCCAGGGCTTTGGCAACAGTGCGGTCGATCCAGTTTGCGTCCTCTTTGCAAAAGAACCGTCCCCCGTCGTAAAATGAATCAGGCGTTGTATTGAGGATTCCCATGATCACGGGGCGGCCTGTAAGGTCGAGAACACGATCCCGGCACACTATTCTGTACTTGTCTTTTCCCATAACTGTGTATTGCTCAAAATTCCCTTGGTGTTCCAGTTACTGTCTTGCCGGTGTTACGTGATCCCGAACGGGACCGGGGTGAAACACAGAATGAAAATGATAATGGCAAGCCACCCCGTCAGGAGTCTTCCTGTCGAGAGTTCATGATCGTTCATGGTAGGCGGATGGCCGGAGCCGAGAAGGCGTGAGAGAATCACAGCCCAGAGTATCCAGCCCGGCCAGGACCATGTCGTTACGGATTCCGGGAGCGGAACAGGCATACCGGGTATGAAGAGCTCGAAAAGGATCAGGACAAGCGACGGGATGCCAAGCAGGGTAATGATGAGCAGGAAGGTTTTCGAGCCGGTTCTGTGCAGTTTATTCCCGAACATCGCATAGATGATGTGACCGCCGTCAAGCTGTCCGACCGGGAGCAGGTTCAGTGCGGTAACGAAACAGCCGAGCCATCCTGCAAAAAGATAAGGGTAATGGTACATTTCGAACATCGGAGGGCGGTAGACGGGACTCAGGATGTTTTCAAGCAGCACATACAGCAGGTTTTTTCCCAGGTACAGTGTGTTTTCAGGCGGAAGGGATGGAATTCCTCCCAATAACCTGTACTCGGGATGAATCATGTACAAGTATTCTACGGGCGGAAGGTGAGTGAAACCGTATACAAGGAGTCCCAGGGCCACCACGAAACCTGACAGCGGGCCGGATACGCCGGTGTCGAACAATGCGTTCGTGCCGGGAATTCTGTCCTTGATCCGGATAACTGCTCCAAGCGTCCCGAGGCTGAGCAGAAAGGGTAACGGAGGCACAGGAATGAAAAAGGGGAGCGTTGAACGCATACGGTGGTAGAAAGAGGCAAAAAAATGCCCGAATTCATGTGTGCCCAGAAATGCCATGAGCGAGATGCTGTAGGGAATGCCGTATCCCAGATCGTTCAGTAACGTCTGCATGCGGTCAAACCGCGGGGGGTGACCTGTCCAGAATGCTCCGGCCCAGATTGTTGTCAGGAGGGTCAGTAAAAAAAGGCCGGTATGCAGGGGATAGTTCTGTTCCTTCAGTATGCTTTGCCGAGAGGCCAATCGTTTCTCCGGGGCGGGTTGAAGATGAAAGGAAAAATGATAACAAGTCAGTAGTGTCCGGTAAAAAATAAAAAAGGTCTGAAAACTCTTGAGAAACGGTGATATTAAAAGTGACCAAACCTTTTCTATCAGCTGTATTCAAAA
>JANQMO010000024.1 GCA_028280025.1 Chlorobium sp.
CCTTTTGAATACAGCTGATAGAAAAGGTTTGGTCACTTTTAATATCACCGTTTCTCAAGAGTTTTCAGACCTTTTTTATTTTTTACCGGACACTACTGGTCGCACATCACAATTGAAGTGCACGAGTGCCGGGAAAAACCTTGTATTGAGTTCGAAAAGAAGAGCATGGATTGAAAAAATGCACCAAAAAAAAGAGGCTGCCTTTTTGAGACAGCCTCTTGATTCAACATGAAAACCGGGCTCTTTTCAGAAGTTCAGCTTGACGCCGGCAAAGAACTCCCTCCCGTCAATATCGTATTCATCCTCGATGTCCTTCTCGTTGAACACGTTATCGACTTTCACGAATACTTCGGCATGCTCACCGACTTCCTTGGCCGCTGATGCACTGAAGAGCCAGTAATCGTCGAGTTCAACAGTGTTGTCGGCATCCTTCCAACGCTCACCGGTATAGAACGTCTCGAGGTGCAGCCGTGCACCGATGCCGGGAACATCTACATGGACACCCGCAGCAAGCTTGTGATTCGGCCTGTAGGCAAGTTCCAGGCCCGTCAGCTTGTTTTCCGTATCGAGGTATGTGTAGCCGAGTCTCGCCTTGATGTTATTCGTAACACACGCCCGCAGGTTGACTTCAACCCCCTGCGTCATGGCATCTTCAACATTCTCATAGTACATGTCCCATGGTGGCGGCCCCATTCTCACGGTACGGGTTTCGATGAGATCCTCGATGTCATTTCTGAAAAATGATACCCCGGCGCTCGCCCCCCTGCATATCTCATATTCGATTCCAGCCTGGTAGCCGACTGATTTCTCAGGCTGCAGATCAGGATTGGCATGCACAAGATACGGGCCCATCATCCAGTCACCATAGAGTTTCAAAAGCGATGGAGCTCTGAAAGCGCTTCCGACCGATGCCCTCAGGGTCAGCTTGTCGGTAGCATTGATCATGAGACTTGCTTTCGGATTGAACTCTTCCCCCCACCGTTCATGAGCATCCAAACGGCCACCGATAACAATGACAACCGGAGCAAGATCGATCTCGTCCTGAAAATAGAAACTGTGGAGATCCTGGTCGATAAAGAGTGATTTTCCTTCATCTTCACGGTCTTCCATCCAGTACTCGTACCCTGCACTGATGAGGTGTGTGTTGAAGAACAGACGCGAGACTGCTGCCTCGAATTCATAGTTGGAAAGAAGATAATCCGTCGAAAGACTTTCTGTCCAGTGCTGGTAATCGAAATACGATCCTCTCAGACGAATCCTGGACAACTCGTCTGGCTCCCAGGAAAAAAGAGCATTCAGACCTCGACGCTCCTGATACCGTTCCGCCTTTGTCATTTCCTGATATGAATAATACGGCTTGATTTTCAGATCAGCCTCGTCGGACATATCAAACGAAAGAGTTCCCTGCAGGATGTGTTCGAAATAAGGGTCTAATTCCTTATCGACACCCTCCGATTCGCGATAGGTATAGTTAACCTGTGCGCCAATATGCTCAGTGCCGGCTCCCGCTGAAACTGAACCGACCATGGTCCCTCTGGTTCCAATACCCAAAGACCCTGAAAATTCCGGATCTTCCGGCGCGTTTCTTGTAATAATATTGATCACCCCACCCATCGCGTCACTTCCATAAAGGGACGATGCCGGACCTTTGAGGATTTCGATTCGCTCGATCATCTCGATAGATATCTGCTGAAGATCCGTTGCATTCTGGTGCCCTCCCAGGATGCGCTGCCCATCGATAAGCACGAGCGTATGACGAAGTTCCAGCCCTTGAATACTGACATGACCTTTGTCTCCATAGGAACCCGAGTTTGCCTCGACAACCAGCCCTGTGGTTTTTTCAAGCGCCTCCTGAACTGTCCGTATATTATTTTCGAGCAGTTCTTCCCGGGTGATCACTTCGGCTGCAACAGGTACGTCGCCAAGCGTGTGCGGAGTTTTGGTCGCACTGACAATGATTTTATCGACCTTTGCGCTCGATTCGGCAAAAACCGGGCTCACGGGAACTGTCGCTAAAAAAGCTGCCAGCAAGACCGGTGCACTTTTTCTTTTGCTGAATGGTAACTTCATGAGTATTCCCCTACTCGCAGCGTTCCTCCGATAGTACGGTCGTCGGCTTATGATTTAATCTTTTTGAGCTCTGCTTTTGCAGTCGCCATGTTTCGTTTGTGGAAATCGCTTTTTTTCCCTTTTCTCGATCTGAACGACTCTCGAATCATGAACGGTGATGATAACTTCACCAAATGCCAGATCTTTAAGGCATTGCCGGAGTTCCTCCATAACGGAGGCAATATTACCGCCTTCATCGACCGGATGCATTTCTCTTTTTCCTTTGTGGAGCGACACTTGTCAACTCCCTGTTCATCAATGATCGTGCTCCTTTGCATGGCGCTGTTTGAATTCAGGATCATACTGCTCCCATACCCACCCCGAAACTGTCCTCAGCTTCTCTTCCGAAACATTCATTGCCGGCATGAGTCCGAAACGCTTGATAGCTTGCGGGCGGCATTTTGACATTGCCGGGTCCGGCTTCTGCATGAACGAGACCATATGCTCAACCGCTGCTTCTTTTTCTGAAAACGCTTCGCGATAATGTATCGCCAATCCCCTGATCGGAGGAGCAAATTTTGGCGGCGGCGCCATTCCATGGCATTGTTTGCAGTAGCGCCTGTAGACGCTTTCGCCATCTGCTTCCTGAGAAACAACAGCTTGTTTTTCAGGGGTGCATCCCCAGAACGCTGCCGCACCGACAAAACAGAGTGATACAAAAAGACCGCGAAAGAAAGCTGTTTTTCTCATAAACATTACATTTGACATTATTACAAATGGAGCCCTATCCCGCCGTAAATAAACGTCCCTGTAGCGCCTGGTCCGTAAACATTTCCGTAACCATCCTCAACCCTTTCATCGAAAATGTTATCAACACCGGCATAAAGATCGGCGTAAGACGTCAGCGACTTGGACAGGGAGAGATTGACAAGCGTATAGGCATCGACTTCAACGGCTGAATCCGCATCGACAAACTGACTGCCGACAGTCACGAACCTTACATTTCCGGAAAATCCGTGAACGGGATCCCGATAGGCAAGTTTGAGCACATTGGACACATCGGGCACGTAAGGAAGTTCCTCGCCGGTGGTTTTGTTCTCGCTTTCGAGCAGGGTCAATTCATCGGTAATTGAAAAACCCGACCCAAGAGATGCCCGGGCGCTTACCTCGATTCCCCTGGTCATGGCTTCATCGATATTGCGCGCCTCGTTGACCGGAGTTTTAACCTTCTTTGAAAACTGATAGTATTCACCGGTAAACACCTCGGCAATCATATCCTCGATATCATTTCTGAATGCGGTCACCGAGAACGTGAACATGTCATTTTCAAAATCGGCTCCAACCTCCCATGTCTGGGAGGTTTCAGGCTTGAGATCGGGATTGGGGATCAAAACCCTTCTTTTCGTATAGACAGATCCCGTATAAAGCTCAAATACCGAGGGGGCGCGGAAACCCTCTCCATAGGATCCTCTTACCCGGAACGTATCGTCAAGCCAGTATGCAACACTGACTCTGGGGCTGTACACCGAACCAAAACTCGAATGGTCATCAAATCGCAGACCGAGAATTGCATTGAACCGATCGGTAAAGGCCACTTCATCCTGCAAAAAGATTCCAAGATTCTCAACTTCACTCCCGAGACCGTCCTCCTCTCTGTCTTCCGTTCGGTATTCGATACCGGTCGTAACCTTGTGATCACCAAAAACTCGACCTGCCCAGCGGGCCTCATACTGATCAGTTGTCTGGTCGACGTAGTGAACTTCAGGATCACCTCCGGCGAGGGGCGTCAACGCAACCCCCCAGTCGTAGACAGAACGATAGGCACGAAAAAGCATGGAGGAATTTCCGCCAAGGTCACTCCGGAATTCAATCCTGCCGGTATAGCGCTCCGATCCGTTCAGCCATTCGTTTTCTTTATTACTTTTGAAACGAAGCCCTTCCCTTTCGACATCAGCGTAGGTTGCCCCAAAAGAAAGTTCCGCGGCATCTCCAAGCTTCCACGTCAGGCCTGCCGCACCTGCCTTGAGGTCCTTGTCATCACTATCCGTAAAAGCGTCTGACAAATCGTAATCGACCCGGCCTTTATCGAGAAACGAACCGGTAACGACGTATCCCAGATTCCCGTTGCTGCCGCTGACACCGGCGTCAAAGGAAATTTCGTCAGCCTCCCCTTCAGTATTTGCTCCGTAACGGGCATTGAACCAGGCGCCGGGCTCGCCGGAAGGCTTTTTGGTTATGATATTGATCACGCCGCCGATGGCATCGCTGCCGTAGAGCGCCGAGGCAGGACCTCTCACAATTTCTATCCTGTCGATCCATCCGGCGGGAATTTCACCAAGATCGACTTTGTCCTGAAAACCTGACGGAAGCCTCATACCGTCGATCATCACCAGCGTATTGCTGCTGCTCAATCCTCTCAAACGAGCGATGCTCATTCTGCCGCTGACCGGTTCCAGATTAACGCTCTGCGCCTCGGTAAGCACCTGATGCAGGGTTTCGGCTCCCATATCCGTTATATCCCGACCCGGAATCACCTCTATGGCAGCAGGAATATTGCCGATCTCTGTTTCGGAAAGTGTGGCAGTGACAACCATTTCACTCATGGTATGGTTGTACACTGCCGCTTCTGCAACACCTGTCTGGAACGATCCTGTTGTAAACAGGAGGAAAAGGAAAAGCCGTCTGTTTTTTTTCACCATCAACCGATTTTAATTAAGCGGACTGAAATCATATTTTAATTTTGTCTAAATAACAATAATTTTTTAACTATTAAAACAAAATTTCTGCAACAACAACAATCGTTCTCCATGTGGTATTTTTTCGATGCAGGCGGCCCCCTGATGTACCCACTTCTGTTCTGCTCTGTCCTGACGCTTGCCTATACACTTGAAAGAAGTTTTCATTTTTTCAGGGCCGGCCTGTCTCCCGATGCGCCGCAGAAAATTCACGACCTGATTGAAAGCAACGAGTTCTCTTCGGCACTGGAACTTGCCGAATGTTCTCCCGGCCCCGTTGCGGCTGTTCTGGCTGCAGGCCTGAAACATGCCGGAAAAACAAAGGGGTTTATAGAAGAAGAGGTCATTCTGGAGGGAGCAAAAGAGATAAAACGACTCAACACCAACCTTCGCCTTATTGAGTTGATCAGCAGAATCGCCCCTCTCATGGGATTACTCGGAACAGTACTTGGAATGGTCAATGCATTCCAGCAGGTCGCACAATCAAACAGCGCAGTCGATCCGTCCATGCTTGCAGGCGGCATCTGGGAAGCACTGATCACAACTGCGGCAGGCCTGACCGTCGCCATCCCGGCGATGATCATTCATCATATGCTCGAGGAAAAAGTGGAATCATTCACATTCCGAATGAAATTTTACGGAACAGAAGCTGTAAAACACCTGGGAACGTAAGGATGCTGGAATTCGAGAAAAAATCTCCCAAAACGCGCTGGCTTGAACTTGCGCCGATGATCGACGTGGTTTTTCTCCTCCTTATTTTTTTCATGCTCACCTCCATCTACGCTAAACCGATGCTGCCGGTGAACCTGCCCGAAGCAGAAACCGCCACAGTCCAGGACGAGCCCGATATCACCATAGGTATAACCCGTTCCGGCGGACTCAGCCTGAACACGAGAAACATCACGCTTGACCAGCTGCCGGAAGAACTTGCCGAACTGCTTTCCGTCCGCCGCGACAAGAGCATAAGGCTCATTGCCGACAAGGCTGTCAACTTCGGCCTTGTTATCACTGTCATGGATATCGCCAAAAAGTCCGGAGCGGACAATATTGCCGTGGTAACGGAAAAAGTACAGGAATGAATGAACAACCGGCGAATCAATAGTGTCGCATTTGCGCTTGCGCTCCTGATCCATGCGCTGCTCTTTCTTTACAGGGAGCCGATCCTTAAAAACCAGGCTGCTTCCGCAAAAGAGACGATAGCCCTCTGCCTTCAGACAGCAGCCATCGAGAATGAAAGCATTGCAGAAAAGACAGAGCCGCCCCGGCCCGAAAAGCCGGTGAAACCAAAACCGCTGCCCCCCAAAAAACCTCCGATAAAGAAAAAACCTGCACAACCTCAAAGAAAACCGGTTCGTGAAGAGCAGGTGTCGGCCCAGAATACCCTGCAAAAAGCCGAAAACGCGTCAGAAATGGTCACTTCCGGAACCACTGCATTGAGAATGAACACATATCTGTCAATGGTACGCACCAGAGTCGAGCGCAATAAATACTATCCGCGCTATTCAAAAAGACAGAATCATCAGGGAACATCGACGGTTAAACTTGTCATCGCAGCGGATGGACACCTCATAAACGTGTATCTTCATAAAAAATCGGGCTTTACCATGCTCGACAACGCGGCACTCGATGCCGTCAGGAAATCCCTGCCCCTTCCGCCGCCTTCTGAGCACGGACTTGGCAGAATATCGGTCGAGATCCCTTTATGTTATTTGCTTAACTGAAAAAGATGATCGTATAAAAACACATTCCCCCTAAAAAAGATTTGCATGCACAGATCCTTATTTATATTTTGTCTAAGTTTATTTTACATGACTCAACAATATTAATCCACTCGATTATGGCAGAAGAAAGAAAAAACAACCATCACTGCCGCCTGCAAAACACTCTCTTGAGAAAATGCGGATGCGGCAAGTATCACCTTCACTACAAATACGTTATGCTGACCTTTCCGCGTCAGGTCCTTTTCAAGATCATGAAAGAATGTTACGAATGGGACGCATTGCGTTCGGCCAGTCCAATAGTATTTCAGGATAAATCACTGAAACTCATGATCGGCGTTGTCGAGCTCACCATTGCCCCCGAAGATTTCGAGGATTTCAATGAAGCAATTCAGGAGGGGACTACAGACGCACTCAACATAGGCGAGCTCCTGGGCAACGCTTCATAGAATTAAGCACCATATTTTATAGTAAACTCTAAACTGACATCACTCTATGAAAACCGTAGGCTTGTTTTTCGGTTCAGAAACCGGTAACACAGAAAGTGCGGCATCCATGATCGCTGCAGAACTTGGTGAAGGTAATGTTGCAATGTACAACATTGCAGACTGCGATGCTTCGACGCTGGCATCGTATGACAACATCATTCTCGGAGCATCGACATGGGGCTTCGGAGAATTGCAGAGCGACTGGGAAAACTTTCTGCCCGGATTTGACAGTGTTGATCTTACAGGTAAAACAGTCGCGCTGTTCGGCCTTGGAGATCAGGTCAACTACGCAGATGTTTTCCTCGATGCAATGGGAACCATCTATGAAAAAGTCAGGGAAAGAGGGGGAACCGTTGTCGGCTCATGGGCAACAGATGGTTATGATTTCACCGGTTCGACAGCAGCATTGAATGGCTCGTTTGTCGGTCTTGCCCTTGATGCCGATAATCAGGATGACCTGACAGCCGGCCGTATCAGCGAATGGGTGTCGATGATCAGCCCCCAACTGCAATAAAGCCAATTATTATTCATGGTGTCCCTTTGCATGTGTCCCCCATCATAAGCGGTCGCAACCCCTGTTGTGGCCGTTTATGATGTATTTATAAACACTAACGAATATCAAACAATGAAAACTCTCTCCATTATACTGGGATGCTTGTTGAGTTTTGGTGTTATCACTACCGTTTATGCCGAAAGCGGCGCCGAAACAGAACAGGCTTCACTGACACAGCTCATGACAGCTATTTCGCAGGATGATTACGAAGCATTTCTATCGAATGGAACCCAGGTGTTCAAAAACAGCATTACCAGAAAGTCATTCAACCAGGTTACCAGCCAGCTTGGCGATCTGGCCCGGAAAGGCTACTCTCCGGAGTATTTATCCGAACTTTTCCAAAGCGGCAATGTTGTTCATGTCTGGAAGATCAGCTATACCGGCAGTAAAGAACAATCGCTGGTAAAACTTGTCCTGATCGATGGCAAGGTTGCAGGATTCTGGATATTATAGACGTCAATCGTCCCGGATTTACTGGAGCAGGAAACATTTAGCGATCCTTGCATGTTCAAAAAACCACAAATAACCTAAGACATCTCTCTGCATTTCTTTAACAACAACATGCCAAGGAGTAAAAAACACATGCTAAGCACCTCTATCCAGGACGCACTTAATGAACAGATAAACAGGGAATTCTATTCTTCGTATCTCTACCTTTCCATGGCTTCATGGGCTGAATCGAAAAACCTGCCGGGTTTTGCCCACTGGCTGAAGCTCCAGCAGAAAGAAGAGAACGGCCATGCCATGAAACTCTATAACTATGTCAACGAAAGGGGCGGCAGCGTCGAGCTCGGGGCAATCAAGCAGCCGCCTTCCGATTTTGATTCACCGACGACACTCTTCCAGGAAGTCCTCAATCACGAACGCTACATTACAGGGGCGATCAACTCGATCTACGAAAAAGCGATTGCTGAAAAGGATTACGCGACGCAGGTCATGCTTCACTGGTTCATCGATGAACAGGTAGAAGAGGAAGCCTCGGCTTCGGAAATCCTCAATACACTGAAAATGGCCGGAGAAAAAGGCCCCGCCCTTCTGATGCTCGACCGCCAGCTCGGCCGCCGGGGACAGCAGGGATAAGGAGAGGAGCTCTCAGTGGGAAGAAAAGAAACCTGATTGATCTTTCTTTAGGGGCGAGATAACTTTCGCCCTTACTCAGTCCGGTTTTTTGAGATGGCGTGCATATAGGACTTATAGGTCCTATGAGTCCTATATGACCTATATAATACCAATGGAATCAGGAGTTATAGACAGTCGGTAGTCCTGTTGTGATTTCCCTTTTGATTATTCAGGGATTTCTTTATTCGTGAAAATTAGTGTCAATTAGTGGACCCCAATTCTTCCCTATTCACGATTCACGAATCCCCCCCCCCCACCTACATCCACAAACCGCTGCTCAAACGTTCCGTTGGCCTTGATGGTCACTTGGTTGTACCTGCGGTGGTTGAGGCTGAAGCTCCCGCCGTTGACCACCTGTATCCCGCCCGCCGAATAGGTCTGGAAACGGTGAAAATGGCCATGGAGAAGAAGACGGGCATCGAGATGCTGCATGACGGCAAGGAGGTTCTTCCGGTTTTTCAGCTCCATCGTCCAGTCGAACGCCTGATCAAGAAGGACACCGGTTTCGTAGATCCTGTACGCATGATGGATCACCCCGATCACGAAACTGTTCCGCAGGGCTTTTTTTACCGAAGGATCGTATAGCGCTTTGAGCTGGGCCTTATCGGCCCGGCCTCTGGCGCCAAGAGGGTTGTCGATGTTGTGCCAGGGAAAAACCGTGTTGACCATGACCAGCGCCAGAGAGACATCACCATAATCAAGTGTCTTGATATAGGGAAAACCTGCAACACTCTCATCACCGGTTATGATCTCCCTGAAATCGCTGCAGAAGGTATCGAGTTTTCGCCGCAGCCGGCGTACCCTTGAACCGTTGTCGGGATTCAACACGTTATAGAAACGCATCTCCTCTTCCAGGTTTATGAGATCATGGTTTCCGGGAACGATGGTCACCCTGTCCCAGGAATACAGCCCTTTTTTTTCCAGAAGGTTCCTGATTGAAGCCCAGTCTTCAGGTTCGGTCGAATTGTACAGATCGCCGGTAATAATAATATGGCTGCAGCCGTTTTCGACAAGAACTGAAAAAAGGGTATCGAGACGGCCGAGTCCTTTTCGATCTTTCCTGCCCGATAGATGCAGGTCGGAAAAATGCGCCAGTTTTATACCTTTATCTGTCAATTGCCCCAAGACGATGTAAAAACCCCTTTATAAAAAAACGCATAAAGGGACGCCGTTTTTATAGAGAAACTGTAAATTGTGCCGTTTAAGATACTCATTCATTGCAAGCAACCCTAACGCCCGATTTTCATCTCCGATGATCATGACTCATATCATACAATCGTTAAAAACCCTGTCCGGCAACCTCTGGTGGTCCTGGGACACTGAAGCAAAGGAACTCTTCAAGGAACTCTCCCCGCTTGTCTGGGAAAGGGTCAACCATAACCCGGTAGAGCTCCTTCGACATATATCGAACGATGAACTGAACGCCCGCCTTGACTGCGAGTACGGAGACAAGCTCGATCGTGTCATGGAACGTTTTGAAAACTACCTGAATGCAAAGGATACCTGGGCATCCCGGAACGCGCCCTCGTTGACGGAAAACACCGTCGCCTACTTCAGTGCTGAATTCGGCATCCATGAAAGCGTCAGGATATACTCCGGCGGACTCGGTGTTCTGTCCGGAGACCATATCAAATCGGCCAGCGACCTCGGCCTGAATTTTGCCGGCATCACCCTTTTCTACAAGGAAGGATATTTCCGGCAGTTCCTCAATCACGACGGATGGCAGAACGAGGATTACCCGCCCCAGTACCCTGAAAGCCTTCCCCTGGAAAAAGTGGCCGATCCGGAGGGCAAGGATCTTGTTGTTTCGGTCAATATTGCGCAGAGCGAGGTTTATGCCCAGGCATGGTGTCTCAATGTCGGCCGAGCGAAACTCTACCTGCTCGACACCAATATTCCCGCCAACGAGCCCCATTACCGGGATATCTGTTCAAGAGTTTATGGCGGTGATCAGAACATGCGTATCAACCAGGAGATCGTTCTCGGGATCGGGGGCGTAAAACTGCTCAAGGCTCTCGGCATCGACGCCGCCGTGTATCATATGAACGAAGGGCACTCGGCTTTTCTCACCGTCGAACTTCTGTCTGAACAGCTTGCTGAAGGACGGGAACTGGAGGAAGCAAAAAAACGCGTCAGGGATCAATGCGTCTTCACGACGCACACCCCGGTTCCTGCAGGCCATGACCGTTTTTCGCGCGATATGATGCATTACACTTTTGACAAGTACCTGCAGACAACCGGCCTTGCATTCGACGATCTCATGAAACTCGGTTCCGAAGACCCCTCCAATCTCAACGGGCTCTTCACGATGACCGTCCTTGCACTCAACCTCTCACGCAGCGCGAACGGTGTCTCCAGACTCCACGGAGAGGTTTCGCGTGACATGTGGCGGCATATCTTTTCCGCCGAGACTCCCGACGTGGTTCCTATCGGCCATATTACCAACGGTGTGCATATGCCAAGCTGGAGCAGCGGTTGTACCGAAAGGTTCTGGCGACGCTTCACCGACAGCCTGGACACACTGACAGCGTCACCCGAATCGGCCGCCGAAGTTCTCTCGAACGTAAGCGACAAGGATATCTGGTGCCTTCGGTACCGCCTCAAACGAAACCTGATAGACTTTATCTTCCGCTACCTCTCAAACCAGCTGTTCCACCAGCATGTCTATACGAGCTACCTGGAATCGGATTCGTCGAAGTCTTCCAAAAACCCGCTTTCACCGGACGTACTGACAATAGGATTCGCCAGAAGGTTTGCAACCTACAAACGGGCACCGCTGATTTTTTCCGATATCGAACGCCTCACCAGGATCATCAGCAATCCGACCATGCCGGTCCAGCTCATATTTGCCGGCAAGGCTCACCCGCACGACGACGCAGGCAAGCATTTCATCCAGCAGATCGTCGAACATACCCGCCTGCCCCAGTTCAAGGGTAAAATCATTTTCCTCGAAAACTACAATCTCGGTGTTGCAAAGCGGATGGTTTCAGGCGTGGATGTCTGGCTCAACAACCCGATCAGGCCAATGGAGGCAAGCGGCACGTCAGGGCAGAAAACCGCGCTTCACGGCGGTCTGAACTTCAGTGTACCGGACGGCTGGTGGCCCGAAGCCTATAATGGCGAGAACGGCTGGTCGATCGGGACCGGAAAGGTCTTCGACAACCACGAAGAACAGGACCGTCATGACGCCGAACAGCTTTACGATGTACTGGAAAACCAGATCATTCCGACCTTTTATGACAGGGACGCAAATAACATACCGGTCAAGTGGATCAAGAAAATCCGCAACGCGATCATGACCATCGCTCCGGTATACAACACGCACCGGATGGTCGGTGACTATACCCTGAAATACTACCTGAAGGATTGAATGACACATCCAGTCCGGCAAGCAAACTCTTGAGCTGATAATCCGTTAGAGCATGACCATACACACCGAACACAATAAAGCAAGGTCTTCAGCAGTCTCTCTCGGGCGCGGGCTCGACCTGCGCTCGCCGGTACTCCTGGCCTCGGGAACGGTCTCATACGGCGAAGAGCTGAGCAGCCTGACGGACCTTGGAAAAATCGGCGGCATCGTCACCAAAGCCATTTCACCCGAGCCGCGTACCGGCAACCCGCCCCAGCGCATTGCCGAAACCCCCTGCGGCATGATCAATGCCATTGGGCTCGCAAACGTCGGGCTCGACCGGTTTGTGGAGGAAAAAATCCCCTTCCTGGCAGAGCTCGATACCGCGGTTGTCATCAACATAGCGGGAAAATCAATCGACGATTACTGCACGGTCATCGAGCGGCTCGAATCATGCGGCTGCATCGATGCCTACGAGATCAACCTCTCTTGCCCCAATGTCAAGGGAGAATGCATGATCATGGGCGTCAGCCGGGAAGCTACCTTCGAGATCATCTCGAAGCTTCGCTCAATAACAGAGCGGCACCTCATGGTCAAGCTGACCCCGAACGTCACATCGATCAGCTCGATAGCCCTTGCCGCCGAAGAAGCCGGCGCTGACTCGGTCTCCCTCATCAACACGCTCGTCGGCATGGCTGTTGACTACAAAAAAAGAACACCCCTGCTCACAAACGTCACCGGCGGCCTCTCCGGCCCCGCCATCAAGCCGGTGGCCCTGGCCAAGGTCTGGGAAGTCTGCAACGCGGTCAGGATTCCGGTCGTCGGCATGGGAGGCATCGCATCCTTCAGGGACGCAATGGAGTTCCTGCTTGTCGGCGCACAAGCGATCCAGATCGGCACCATGAATTTCGTCGATCCCGACATCGGCGAAACCGTCGCCAATGCACTTGAAGCGTTTTTCGCAGCACCGGAAAACCCGACGATCGAGGTGTATACGGGGAGCTTGATCGTGGGGTGAGAAGATTGTTGATTTGTTGAACTGTTGAGGTGTTGAATTGTTAGTGGGACGTTGAAGGCCAACGTTAAGGCCTTCTGTCTGGTGAAGATCGAAAAGGCTTACCGGTTTGTCGGGCGGCCACGGCGGACCGCCCCCTGCATTTCAACAGATCAACAATTCAACACAGCCGGTTACTCGGCGGCGACAGATTTGACAATCTCCCCGACATCCTTTCCGGCCATGCCCATAACCTCGGCAATGGTGCCGCCGAACATCATGCCGATGAGCTTGAAGTTCATCTGGGAGACGTAGACCCGCCCCTCCCTGTCTTCGTATACCCCGACGGCAAGGGGCATCATCGCGGTCACACCGCAGTTCTTAGTGTTAGCGAGAATTTTCGATGCGTAGCGGGGATTGCAGACATTGATGCTGCCGGTCCGTTCAATGGAGCCGAATGCCTCGGTAGCCTTCTGATAATCGTTGACAACCAATACCTTCCAGTCAGGCTTCATCGCAACAACCTCGTTCAGCTTGTTGACCGTTTCATCATAGGTCAGGCTGCTTTTATGTTTGAGCAGCATGAGCGACGGCATGGTAAACCAGACAATACCCCCCATCAAAACCATGCCTACCAGCATCCATCCAATTGCTTTCATTGTTACTCTCCATTTGGTTCATAAAACCGGGAGAGGAACCCTGTCACAAGACAGAAAAAAAATCCTCCGTTCCCCTGTTATTTTGTACTACATCCTTTTACTCCACTCGTCATTCTGAAAACCGGCCGCCACATTTTCCCTTTTAACGTTTCTACCGGCTCCCGAAAGGGCAAAAGATTTTCCGCCCCTACAGACTTTAAGACTCTTTTCTTCCCACTAAGAACTGAGAACTGAGAACTCAGAACTTATAAACCATACTCCTGCGAACGAAGTGAGCCACTCCTAACTCCTCTTATAACCTATCACCACAGTTGCAACGGTATTCTTCATTTTATAAATATAATCATATCTTCATTGCCATAACATTCTCTTCAGTTTACTGAATTTCATACAGTTACACGCTCATGCGCATAGGACTCGGCATTGACACGCACCAGTTCGCTGAAAACAGGAAACTGATCGTCGGCGGCGTTGAAATCGATCATCACAAGGGACTGAAAGGCCACAGCGACGCGGACGTCCTGCTGCATGCAATCAGCGACGCCCTGCTTGGTGCCGCCGCGCTTGGGGACATCGGGAAGCATTTCCCCGACACCAGCGCCGAGTTCAAGGACATCGACAGCAAGATCCTCCTGCGCCATGTCGGCAAGTTGATCGCCAGGGAAGGATACTCGATCGTGAACATCGATTCCATGCTGCTCATGGAACGCCCCAAGATAGCCCCTTACATCACGACCATGCGCGAAAACATCGCCGAATGCCTCGATCTCGATGTCGGCAAGGTCGCCGTCAAGGCCACGACAAACGAAAAACTCGGCTACGTCGGCCGCGAAGAAGGCGTCACCGCGCACGCGGTATGCCTTATTGAAGAGAAATAAGAATAGAGGAATAAGGAGTAGCGCACTTCGTGCGCAGGAGCCAGGAGTAAGGAGGTGTTAGGTGTTACCCATTACCTACTACCTATTACCTGATATCACCCTCCCACCTGGCCGCGCAGGACGCTGACCGGGACGTATCCGGCTGCCCGCCGGGCCGGGCCGTATGCCGATACCATCGAGATAATCACGCCGAAGAGCATCACGATAATATATGCTTCCGGTGTTTCCTGGAGATTGATACGGTCGCTCTGCAGAACCCCTGCAGTATTGGCTTCAAAACGAATGGAAGCGATCATCTTGCAGATCAGGTGGCCTATGGGCGCCCCGAAAATCACCCCGAGCATACCGATAATCAACCCCTCAAGCATGAAAACAAAGGTGATGCTCTTCTCTTGAATCCCCATTGACCGCATGATAGCGATATCCTTGACTTTCTGAAGAACCACCGTAGTCATCACCGATGACACACCAAGACCGGCGACGATAAAAACAAATCCGACAAGAACGAGCGTGATCGTCCCGTTGCGATTGTAGAAATCAATCACGTTTTTATTGGTCTCGTCCCAGCTCTCCGTTTCGTATCCGGTTCTTCTTTCAATCGTTTCAGCGACTTCCCAGGCTTTGGCGACATCGACGGTTTTCAATCCTATAGCGGTTACGGTGTTGGCGGCGATACCCTCTATCCTTTGCGCAAGGGCGAGATTGATATAGGCCTCCTGTTTGTCTTTGGCGTTGAAACCCGTACTGAAACGGCCGACAATCGTAACCGGAAACTCGTCTCCGTTCTGGCTGATAAGCATGAGACGGCTGTGATATGAGGCATCGAGCTCTTCTGCCAGGAGATCCCCGACAAGAATACCGTTGGGCGTATAGGCAAGCTCCCTGAGGGCATCGGGTTCACGCAGCTTGGAAGACAGGTCCGCGATCGACGCTTCTTTCGATGGAACGACTCCCCTTGCGACACATGAGGTAAAACGCGATTTGTTACGGGCAATCAGGTTACTGATGACATAGGGAGAAACCACCTCCACCGCATCGAGCTTCCGGATGTTACCGACAACATCCGGATAATTCTTTATCGTCTCTTTCGACTCATCGGTGATGTTTTTTTCAACAATACCGAGCAGCGTTTCGCGCATACCGATCAGATTGTCAGGCACAAGCGGCTCTACACGGTCGGCGCTGACAATAACGTGCGGAACGATATCGATAATCTTGTTCACCACGTTTTTCGACATTCCTCCGGCCACCGCAATCGTGGTGATAAGCATCGCCGTCCCGATACCGACACCAAGCGCCGTCAGGATTGTCTGCCGCTTTCTCTCCCGCAAATGGGCATAGGCGATGTAAAGATGATCTTGGAAGGTCATTGGACAGTGAACAAGTGACAAGTGACAAGTAAGATGAAGATAGTGAGAAAGTCAAAAAAGTAAATCAGGCAGTGTTGATGCAACATTTACAACGGAAACATTTTCAGTTGAATAATCATGTTCCATAATCTATCTTGGGTTACTGCATTTCAGCCGTTATCACTTTAAACCAATGAGGAGATTTCTACCGTGAAAAAAATAGGCATTCTTACCAGTGGCGGAGACTGCGGCGGACTTAACGCCGTCATCAAAGGCGCTGCGTTCATGGCTTTGTCAAAAGGTCTCGAACTGTACGTTATTCCGAACGGATATGCCGGACTGTACAACCTTGTAAACCGCGATAAACTTGTCAAACTCGATCCTGCGCGTCTCGATCAGTTTTCGGGTAATTTCGCGGGTTCCGAAGCCGGTCATTCAAGGGTCAAGATCAAGGCGATCAGCAATCCGGAAAAATACAACCGCATCAAGGAGGGCATGAAAAAGTTCGACCTTGACGGGCTTGTCATCAGCGGCGGAGATGACAGCGGCAGCGTGATGGTCGACCTCAACAACAACGGCATCCAGTGTATTCATGCCCCGAAAACCATGGACCTCGACCTGCAGACCTATTCGGTCGGCGGCGACTCGACCATCAACCGCATCGCACAGTTCGTCCAGGACCTGAAAACAACCGGCAAAACACATAACCGCATCCTCGTCACCGAGGTATTCGGACGATACGCGGGCCATACCGCGTTCAGAAGCGGCGTTGCGGCTGAAGCCGATTGTATCCTCATTCCCGAAATACCCGCCGACTGGGATGTCGTCTACGAGCATATCGTCAGCCGCTTCACCAGAAGAATCAGGGAAAGCGACGTTCATTCCGGCACCTACACCATCGTTGTCGCCGAAGGCCTGAAAAACGCCGACGGTTCCGATATTGTCGACGAATCGGCCGGAGTTGACGCGTTCGGGCATAAAAAACTGGCCGGTGCGGGTAAATATGTCTGCCAGGAAATCAAGAAAAGATTGAAAGCGGACCCCGAAATGCCGGAATTCATGAAAGAAACCGGCATGTTCGTCGAAGGCATCTATGAAATTCCCGAGGTTCGTGAAATCCATCCGGGACATCTCGTGCGTGCCGGTAATTCCTCGGCATACGACGTCAATTTCGGTTACGAAGCCGGAGCAGCCGCGATTATACTCCTGACGGAAGGAAAAACCGGTGTGACCATCTCTCGTATCAAAGGGCGAAAAATCGAATACATCGAATCCAGCAAGGCGATCGAGCAACGGTATGTGGACCTCGACCAAGTCGCGCTCTACGAATCGCTCGGCCTCTGTTTCGGCAGGAACGTCGCCGCCTACTCGCCGATTTTGAGAGAAGTCGATGGCGTTTACGACAGGATCTACTGATCTTTCATCCTATCCGGAGCGCCCTGCCTGTCAAGCAGGGCGTTTCTTTTCTCTGTTGACAAGACCTGAACCCTCTATCCGTTGTGCCCGTCAAAAATCAGTCAGGACGGCTTTTAAAAAATCCAAAACAATATATCTTAGAAGTTTAAGTTCATATACCATTACCAATCAACTGCCACGCAATGAACAAGTCCGATAAAATCTGGATGAACGGTGAGCTTGTCGACTGGAACGATGCCAAGATTCATATCCTTTCGCATGTCATACATTACGGATCATCCACATTTGAAGGTATCCGATGCTATGAGACGGAAAAAGGGCCCGCAGTCCTTTTCCTTGACGAACATATCAAACGCCTTTACGATTCATCGAAAATATACCGGATAGAGATACCCTACTCGAAGCAGGAACTCAAGGATGCCGTTCTCGAAACGATCAGAGTGAACGGCCACAAGTCCTGCTATATCAGGCCGCTGGTCTATCGCGGCCAGGGCGCACTTGGTGTCAACCCGCACCTTGCGGCAATCGAGGTTGCAATCGCCACATGGGAATGGGGGGCATATCTTGGAGATGACGTTCTCGAAAACGGGGTCGATGTCAGGGTCTCTTCATGGAACCGGCTTGCGCCGAACACCCTGCCGACCTGGGCGAAGGCGGGCGGCAACTACCTGAACTCGCAGCTTATCAAAATGGAAGCCATCATGGACAACTATGCCGAAGGAATCGGTCTCGATGTCTACGGCTACGTTTCTGAAGGAAGCGGCGAAAACATTTTTCTTGTCCGTGACGGCATTATCTATACCCCTCTTTCCGCTCAGTCGGTCCTTGCAGGATTCACACGCCAGGCAGTCATTCACATCGCAAAAGAGCTCGGATATGAAGTCCACGAAACCATGGTACCCAGGGAATCCCTGTACATCGCCGACGAGGTTTTCCTTACCGGCACCGCGGCTGAAATCACTCCCGTCCGCAGCATTGACAAATATCCGATCGGCAATGAAACAAGAGGACCTGTCACGGAAGTCCTCCAGTCCCATTACCTGAAAATCATCCAGACCGGAGAAGATCCCTATAACTGGCTGACATTTATCTGAAGCTTGTTGAACTGTTGATTTGTTGAATCGTTGAATTGTAAAGGGTGGACAATCGAGAGCCGCCCTTTTCTTTTAGTCTGCCACCAGAATAAACCATGGGCTGGAACACTATAATCGGTCAATCGCTGCAGAAGAGGGTTCTGCAGAAAGCTGTTGCCAGTGACCGGCTCGCCCATGCCTACCTTTTCAGCGGACCTGAAGGCACCGGCAAGGAGTCGGTCGCCTTTGAACTTGCAAAGGTGCTGAACTGCGAATACAGGAGTGCTGCAAAAGAAGGAGGCTCCTGCGGTTCCTGCAGGAGCTGCAGGGAAATCGATGCCTTCATGCACCAGGATATCGAATATGTCTTTCCCGTCGAGTCGGTCCTGTTCGATACCGTCGACCCGTCAAAAACCGAGAGTAAGCGCATAAGCGATGCAAAGGAGAGGTATCACGAACTGATCGAGCAGAAAAAGCTGAATCCGTACTGTACACCGGCAATGGATCGTGCGATGGGAATACTGACCGAACAGGTCATCACGCTGCAGCAGAAAGCATCATTCATGCCTGCCGGAAAGGGCAAAAAAGTCTTCATCCTGTCGCAACCTGAAAAACTGCTCGCTTCTGCAGCCAACAAGCTCCTCAAACTGCTCGAAGAGCCGCCGGCCCATGTCCTGTTCATCCTGGTTTCCTCAAGACCAGAGAAAGTGCTCCCGACAATCCGTTCCCGATGCCAGGTTTTGAGCTTTTCACGGATAACGTCCTCCGATCTCGACAAGTGGCTGCGCGAATCGCACCCGGAACTCCAGGACGACATGAGGCAATTCATCATCAATTTCTCACGAGGAAACCTGCGCGTAGCCGTTGATCTTGTCAACAGCATGGCTGACGGAGACACATCTGCATTTGAGGGACTCATTATCAGAGACAGGGCAATCGAGTTCCTCAGAAGAGTTCTTTCTCCAGGCAAACTTGCCGAAGCAATTACCATGATGGAAGACCTGTCGAAAAACCTCGGCAAACAGGAACTCGTCGCACTCCTTGGCTCGCTGCTTCTTTTTTTTCAGGACATCCGGCACAAAACAATCGATCCGGACTGGCAATCGCTGAACAACCCCGACCTCTCAGATGCCGTCAATCGCTTTGCACAAAATTTCCCGAATCCTGATTTTCTGGAGCTCTCTACGACAACAGAAAACGCAATACGCTCCATTCAGCGCAATGTCAATCCGGTATTGACCCTTTCTGAATATGCGATCCGCCTCAAAAGCCTCTTAAGACGCACCTGAGCCCGTCGCGGTTACCTTGATCCAATCCAGATATGCCGGCAATCCTCCTGTAACCGGAACCTTGATGATCTCCGGCAGATCATAGGGATGCCGTCGCTTGAGATAGTCTTCGACACGTCCGTAGTTCTCTTCGAGCGTCTTGATCCACATGACCGTCTCTTCGTCCCGGCAGATATCGTCTTTCCACAGATAGCAGCTCCTGATCTCCTGCATATGAATACAGGCGGCGAGGCGCTCCTGAAGCAACCCTTCGGCAAGCCTGGAGGCAACCGTCCCGTCAGGCGCAGTCGTGATAACCATGCAGTATGCTGATGTTTCCATCCGAATATCTCTTAACGGTTCCCGATTAATACTTCCTGTTACAAAGCGTATCGCAACCAGCGTGTATGACAGTATAATCGATCCAGAAACAAAACACATACGCTCATACACATAAAAACGCTTCCTTTTCCTGATCAGGTATCAGTAAAACCTAAACTGAGCGTTTCAGCAACGCTCGAACAGATATTTTTCATATCGGCTTCCCATTGTATCTCCAGTCCGGTTATTGACGAGAAACCATACGCTCGTAAGCCTGTATCGAACGTGAATCACGGTAAAGTGCTATGGAGAAAAAATTGCACATGCACCACTTTTCTTTCTTCTACCGGATGAGTTTCCCGGAAAGAAGGTTAAAAAACATGAACTCATTTGAGGGATCGGTAAAAACATATCACGCAACGGCTAGTCCTGACTGTTTTTTGCGTTACTTTCATAATAAGACTTTACCAACACATCTATTGAACGCATATGGACAGTAATGTCTCCTCGATCAGGCCGGTTCTCAGTTCCGCTCGCTCCAGGCTGATGACCTGTAAAAATGTCGTAGCTACCGGTGTAGGCTACAAAATGACTGCCGGGAAGAAAACCGGTCAGTTGAGTATCGTATGCTCCGTGGAAAAAAAAGAACCTGTCTCCAAACTCTCCGTTTTTGACCTCCTTCCGGATGCTGTCGACGGCATACCGACCGATGTTGTTCCCTCTGGCCGCATACGTGCTTTTCAGGCCCCTGCAGACAGGCTGCGGCCTGCGCCCGGAGGAGCCAGCATCGGTCATTACGCCATTACAGCCGGAACACTGGGATGCCTGGTCAAAAAAAACGGGCAGGTCTACATCCTGTCGAACAACCATGTACTGGCAAACAGTAACGATGCACTGGCCGGCGACCCGATTTTGCAACCAGGCCCTTATGACGGCGGCAGAAATCCCGATGACCTGATCGCTGAACTGACAGCGTTCGTTCCGATCCACTTCAACGATGCCGATAGCGACTGCCTTCTGGCCAGGGGAATAGCCGATGCCTGCAACACAATGGCCGTGCTTTCAGGCAGCGGCAGCAGGCTTAAAGCTGTAAGCACCATGGCTGAAGATAACCTTGTCGATGCCGCTATCGCACGTCCGCTGAATCCTGATGACATCTCGGACGAGATGCTTCATATCGGCAGGATCGCCGGTGTTGCCGAAGGATCGCTCGGCATGTCAATACAAAAAAGCGGCAGAACGACTGGCTTTACAACAGGAGAAATCCAGCAGATCGATGTTACCGTTGACGTGCAGTACAGCGGTGGAAAAATTGCCCGGTTCAGGGACCAGCTTCTTGCAGGAGCCATGAGCCAGGGCGGCGACAGCGGCTCGGCTGTGCTGGATGAGGAGAAGCACCTGGTCGGCCTGCTGTTTGCCGGCAGCGACACGACAACTGTCGTGAACCGGATTCAAAACGTCTTCACCGCCCTGGATATATCATTGTGAAGACCAGCGTGGTCATTGTATACCTGCAGCTGACAGCCACCGTCAGCTGCGCCAATGCAGAGAAGATGAAAACCATTCAGGAAGTAAAACAGTCTCATGAAGAGGAACTTCTGGCTATTCCGGGTGTTGTCTCCGTAGGAATAGGAATGGGAGATAAAGGACATTCGGCCATTATCGTCGGGATCGCCGGAACGGATGCCGGAGCCGGTGCAACAATCCCTCAGAGCATCGAAGGATACCGGGTGATCGTGAAACCGACCGGCACGGTCAGGGCAGAGTAACAGCGCAAACCCGGCGCCCCTGCCGTTCGCTCATCATAGCGACGCCCCGCACGAACTCTGCCGCAGCGCCGCCGATACGGCGAAAAGCTCGTGCTCATCGAGAACAAGCAGCAGCCGGCTTACGTCCTGTTATCTTTCAGAACAGTGAAAACATCATCCGAGGGAACGCGCAGCATGGTAATATCTATCAGCGTTGTCTGATGATGATGAATGAAGTGTTTCAGATCCTGGCCGGATATGCGAACACTCACCGGGAGGTAAAGGATTTTATCCGTTCCCGGTTCATGCGCAGAAATCTCCAGTTCGATATCAGCAAGATTGAACAGCCTGTCCTGGAATGATCCTTCCCGGTATTCTTTCGTCCGCAGATAATACATCATCGTGCCTTTATCGTACCGGTTGATATGCTGCGTCTCGATGCATTTTTCAATAAGCGTCTGTTTGCGCGAGGCATTGACTGATTTAAGAAAGATGTCGAAGTTTTCAACCTGACGGCCGTCCTGGTCACGTATCCGGAAAATAAGCTGAGCATGCGCTTCGTATTGCCGTCTCGGATACCATTCGAACAGTGTTCGTTTGATATCATCCAGAGAAGCCGCACGATCTTCGGTCTCGGCTGTCATCTCCTCGAATTTCAGGGCCGTCTTGTTGTAATCAGCCATATCCGTTTCTTTCGTCTTCAAGGCAGCTTTTATGAATGGCTCGACATATTGCCATGAATCGATACCGGATACTATACCGTATTTTTTGCCAAGATGCGCTGTCTGATAGGGGACACCGAACGGCACCAGAGGCCGACCTTCCGTTCCGGGAATACTCTGGCCCGATATCAGGTAATCGACACTCGAAAGACTCCAGCCCCTTTCACGACGGCGATGCTGATCTTTGGCCTTTTTAAATGAAAGGTGGTAAGCCGACTCCTGCGGTTCCACGGTAAAATATCGCAGATTCGTGTTGCAAGCAGACGTCCGGACGGTACAGTCTGAGGAATCCTCTTTGACGTAACGTATCGGCAGGTTACGCATTGACTTGGGTATCTGGGAACCACAGAGACAGAACTCCCTGACCTTGTAGACATCAAACAAATGCTGTTGTTCCTTCAAAAGCTGCAGATGCATATCAAGTGTTTTTCCGCATCCGAACTCCAGTTCACGAAGAACCTGTATCCCTGCCTCACGCCCGTCAAAAATCTCGCGCCCCCACCTGGCCAGCTGCCCGCTGCCAAGATGAGCAAGGCCACTGCCGTAATTGGCCCCGGCAAGATGGATCAAGTGCCGTAGTGGAGAAGGCCTGTCACTGTGGTTCAGTATCCAGTTTCTGACAACCAGCGCCCCGGTACTGTGCGTAATTGCATGGAACCCCTTTTTGTGATCCAGCAGATGCTTGAATCCGTCTGACTCGAGTGCCCGCTGCATGGCATAACTGACATCGTCAAGAGAGATGCCGTCTTCAAGCGATATCCAGCGGGAGAGATCAAGTTCAACTATCTTTCCAATACCTGAAATACTGCGAAGCCGTTCAGGAAGGTCGCCATAGATTTTTTGAATTGCAGAATCGCTTGTCGAGCGTCCTTCGGCACTATAACCATGAATCAATAGTATTGTTCTCATTTGGCTCTTTTCTTGTTGATAAAGAAACGTAAAACCCGAAGAGCCCGCAAACCGCCAACGCGAAAGAAAATAAACGCGTTTCATTGGGCATCAGATGTACTGAAAAAACCGTACTGCGAACTTTGTTGTCCTAAATTGAGCGATTGTATTCTTACCGAATACGCATAAGGGGAAAAGACAGGATTTCATGCAATTACTTGTTGCCTTGTTTTCTTATAATAATTACCGGTTCCTGATAATTCCCGAAAAAAAGGAATATCACTCTTTCGTCAAGCCTGATCCCGATTGCAGAGGACATTCACAACAATAAAAACAAGCCCGTGGATAACACAGAATATCGACATCCTGTTCCCACGCAGAAAAAGCAACAGCAATTTCCACTGCATCAAAAAGCCTGACATTATTGTACCGATGTTCTTCACATACGGAAAAGCCCTCCCTATGAGGGAAACATTTTAGCCGGATTTTCCCGTTAGTGTATAAATGTCGTATACTTCGTCCGTTACCAGCCTGCTTGCTGTGCGTGCTCCCATTAATCAGTTACTCCTAACCGCCCATGAAAAAGCAGAGAAATATAGTTGTTGAATCTGCACTTTCGATTCCCGTAGAAGAACAACCGACGGAATTTGTCGAAAGAAAAGGACTGGCCCATCCCGATACCATGTGCGATGCGATCATGGAGACGGTCTGCATATTGCTTTGTGCTGAATACAAGGAACGGTTCGGCAGGATCCTTCATCATAATATCGACAAGGGAATGCTTGTTGCCGGAAAGACAATGCCCAATCCCGGCGGAGGAAAAGTGATCGAGCCGATGAAACTGATTTTCGGTGACCGAGCCACCTATACCCACAACGGTACCGTGGTGCCCATCGGGGAGATCGCCGAAGCTGCAGCGAAACAATGGATCAAAAAAAACCTCCGGTTTGTCGACCCGGAAGTCAATGTTATCTACCAGAACGAAATCAAACCCGGTTCTCCGGAACTGACCGATGCATTTTCAAGACCGTTTATAGGAGCAAACGATACCTCTGTAGGCGTAGGCCACGCTCCACAGACCGAAACCGAACGCCTGGTACTCGATGCTGAACAGTACCTGAATTCGAACATCTTCAAGTATGCCTTTCCCGAAACGGGAAAGGATGTCAAAATCATGGCATTCAGACAAAACCGTGATCTGGCGGTTACCGTCGCCATTGCCTTTGTTGACCAGTATATACCGAACGAAACAGCATATTTCGAGAAGAAACAGGTTATCCAGGAAAACCTTACCGAGTTTTTCCATTGTAAAAAGCAGACCATCGACAGCATAAACGTCCAGTTGAATACACTCGACGATCCCGAACGTGGAATCGAAGGGATGTACCTGACTGTGCTGGGCACGTCGGCCGAAAGCGGTGATGGTGGACAGGTCGGCAGGGGAAACCGGGTTAACGGCCTCATCACGTTCAATCGTCCGCAGAGTCTCGAAGCTGCAGCAGGCAAAAACCCGGTCAATCATGTAGGAAAAATCTACAACATTCTCAGCCACGAAATAGCCAGACGCATTCACAAAGAAGTGGAGGGCGTCAAGGAGGTCACAGTGTACCTCTGCAGTCAGATCGGCAAACCGCTTGACGAGCCTTTACAGGCATCGGCAAGACTCATCCTTCAGGAAGGCATCCATCTCGACAATGTTCGTGAACAGGTTACCTCGATTATCCAGGTTGAACTTGCCTATATAGAAGTCTTTATCGAACAGCTTACGCTCGGAAAATTCGGAGTTTGCTGATACAGCATGGATATGGTTTACGACACGATCTGAATGTCCAGCAAGGCAAGTAAAGACACCCTGGAATTCGTCGAATCCGTTGCACTGATCGCAACGATGATGTCGCTCACGGCGTTTTCAATCGATGCCGTTCTTCCCGCCCTTCCTGACATCGGCAACGACCTGGGGATAGAGGAGGAAAATATGAACCAGCTTGTCATTGCGCTCTTGTTCCTCGGCATGTCGGCAGGCCAGATGATCTACGGTCCTTTTTCCGATGCTGCAGGCAGAAAGCCCGCCATTTACATCGGCTTGTTCATCTTCATTGCGGGAACACTTCTCTCCCTTTTCGCCGCCTGCTTCACCATGATGCTCACCGGCAGGGTTCTCCAGGGATTGGGTGCCGCCAGCACGCGTATTGTTTCAATAGCCATCGTCAGGGACCAGTACGAAGGACAGAAAATGGCCCGGGTGATGTCTTTTGTCATGACCATTTTTATCCTCATACCGATACTCGCTCCATCCCTCGGGCAACTGATGCTCGTACTGTCAGGCTGGCGGTCTATCTTCGGCCTCTTTCTCACTCTCGCCCTTTTCACACTGACCTGGTTCTCGCTGCGCCTGCCGGAAACCCTGAGCAAAAACAGGCGCCGTCCATTTACCGTCAAGAGGATCGTTTCCGCTGTCCGGGAGGTCCTGAGCCACCGCCAGTCCCTTGCCTTCACGATCATTGCCGGACTTGTTTTCGGATCGTTTCTTGGATACCTCAATACGTCACAACAGATCCTGCAAAAGCTTTACGGCCTCGGCGACAAATTTCCCCTGGTTTTCGGCTTTCTTGCCATTGCCTTTGGCGCGGCGACCTTGATGAACTCAAAACTTGTCATGCACTTCAGCATGAGGGAGCTCGTGCTGCGCGCCCTGCAGCTCCTGGTCGTTCTCTCTGCTGTCTATATGTTTGCGGCGCTGTGGAAGAACGGTTTTCCGCCGCTCTGGTCGCTTCTCCTCTACCTGATGCCGCTCTTCTTTGCGATCGGCCTCCTGTTCGGCAACCTCAACGCTCTTGCCATGGAGCCTCTCGGCCATATCGCAGGTATTGGCGCATCGACTATAGGATCGATTTCCACGTTTACCGCACTCGTTGTCGGAACCCTTATTGGACAGAGCTATAACGAAACCATCCTGCCGCTCGTTTCGGGATTCCTTCTGCTGGGGCTGGTATCGCTTGGCGTGATGCGATGGGAAGCAATGTCTGCAGACCGATAGATTCCGTTAATACACAAAAGAAAAACCGGCGAGGATATAATTGGTATTGATCCCCATATTCGGCTTGCGCAGGTTTGCATTGGAGAGGTGCCGCCAGCGATAGCCGGTAATAAAAGCGACATCGCTGGACAGGTCCACCTGGATACCCGCTCCTATCTGGCTGAGGAAGTTCAAGCCAGGCTCATCCTGTTCAACAGTATCGATGCTCAGATACATAGGTCCGGACAAGATTTCCCCGTAAAAGGAAACGCCGTTCGACACCGGAGCGATGTAGCGTAAACCGACATTCAAGCCCGCCTCGTAGCCTTCGTCCGGCTCGATGATCGTGTTGAAAAACGGCTCGATGCCCAGCTGAAGAACGCCGGGACCGTCCATTCCTACCGACCTGCTGATATCAAATCCTTTTCTTATGGAAAACGGAACGATCTTTATCCGGTCGTTGTACCTGACATCCCCCCATGTATATCCTGAATTGATCGACAGGTCGTTGAAACGACTCTTGCTGCCGGGACCTTCAGAAGACGTCCCGGCAAACACCGAAGAGGAAAACATGGCACAGACCGCCAGAAAGGCTGCAGCGAAAGATATCCTGATAGGGCTCATGACTGTAAGGGGTTAAATGGGTGGTTTTTGGAATAATTTTGTGTAGTATACGAAATCGAACTTGAAATCACATGCCGTTCCATACGGAATCAACGCAGCACTTCAACATAACAAACACGGCACAGAGTAACGGCATCCTCTTTTTCCTATGAACTACCTCACCAGAACAATCAGCAGGGAAACCGTCGATCCGATACAAATTATCGACATCACTGAAGAAGTACGCGAAACTGCCGCGTCATGCGGGCTGAAGAAAGGTCTCATCACGCTTGTAACCCAGCATACCACAGCGTTCATCAACATCAACGAGCAGGAAGGGCGGCTGCTTGAGGATATGGTGATTTTTCTCAAACGTCTTGTCCCCAGGGACGGAAACTACATGCACAATATCGCGCCGGTAGACGGCCGCGACAACGCCCATTCACACCTGATGGGCCTTTTTATGAACAGCACCGAAACGATTCCTTTTGAAGCAAGAAGACTGCTGCTTGGCCGATGGCAGTCCATCTTTCTTGTAGAGCTTGACGGACCGCGTGAAAAACGCGAGGTGCTGCTGCATATTTCAGGGATCTGATCAACCGGAATACCCGCCACGTTCCCGAATGAACACTTGCCGAATGTTGCATACTCTTAAATTGAGCGATTGTCGAGCATCCAGACAAGTCGGGACGCTCAGTTCAGGGTACTGTTTTTTCTCGATTATCCCGCAGGAAGGAACCGGGAATAGTTGAAAGCAGTTAGTTGAAGGTATGGAAACACAAACCTGAGTTTCGGCAGGTATCCGACAGTCATGGTCAGACAAGAAAAAAACACTCCAAATGGAAAACAGACCACCGCATTCGATTCCCGGGAAATACCCCCTTTTATCGAATATTCATTCTCCGGACGACCTTAACAGGTTCAAGCCGGAAGAACTGCAGGCTGTCGCCGACGAATGCCGATCGTACCTTATCGATGTCATTTCAGCAAATGGCGGTCATTTCGGTTCAAGCCTGGGTGTCGTGGAAATGACGGTCGCGATGCACTACGTCTACAGAACACCGCACGACAAGATCGTCTGGGATGTCGGACACCAGGCCTACATCCACAAAATGCTGACAGGAAGAAAAGACCTGATGCACACCAACAGGAAATTCAACGGCCTGGCCGGCTTCCCGAAACGATCGGAAAGCCCCCATGACGCATTCGGAACCGGCCACGCATCCACCTCGATATCCGCCGCTGCAGGGATGGCGCTGGCAAGAGACCTTTCAGGAAGCAACGAAAAGGTCATCGCTGTCATCGGCGACGGCAGCATGACCGGCGGTATGGCATTCGAAGCCATGAACCATCTCGGCGACACCAAAAGCGATGTTCTTGTGGTGCTCAACGACAACCAGATGGCAATCGCACCGAGTACCGGTGGTCTGAAAAATTATCTTGTCAACATTTCCCTGAACAAAACCTACAACAAGGTCAGGAAATTCATCTGGGATTCAATTTCTCTCCTGCACAATGACCTTGGTGAAACGGCCAAACACGCAGTCCATAAAATCGAGGACGGCATCAAGGCGGCTCTGACACCAGGAGCTTTTTTCGAAGCACTGGGGTTCCGGTATTTCGGACCGATCGACGGGCACGACACGGAAAAACTGGTCAAGGCGTTCAGGGAAATGCGGGAACTTCCCCACCCAAAGCTCCTGCATATCATTACGACAAAAGGCAAAGGGTTCAAGCCTGCTGAAGACAATCAGAGCAAATGGCACGCAAGCAGCGGCGGCTTCGATGTCATGACGGGCAAGTCTCTTAAAAACGTCGCCCAAACTCCTCCGCCGAAATACCAGGACATTTTCGGTACCGCTCTCACCGAGATCGCACGCAAAGATCACAGGGTCGTGGGGATAACCGCTGCAATGCCCGGCGGAACGTCTCTCGACACCTTTCAGAAAGCCTACCCGAACCGTTTTTTCGATGTCGGCATTGCAGAACAGCACGCAGTCACCTTCGCAGCCGGCATGGCAGTCCAGGGGTTCAAACCTTTCTGTGCGATATACTCGACATTCCTGCAGCGCGGCTACGATCAGCTTATCCATGACGTCGCCCTCCAGAAACTTCCAGTCGTCTTTGCCATCGATCGTGCAGGACTGGTCGGAGAAGACGGCCCGACGCACCATGGTTCTTTCGACCTTTCCTATCTGAACCCCGTTCCCAACATGGTCGTCATGGCACCAAAAGACGAACAGGAACTAAGAGACATGCTTTATACGGCGTCCATCCATGAGAAAGGCCCGGTCGCCATCCGTTACCCAAGGGGAACGGGAACCGGCATACCTATCGAAAAAGGATTCAAAGCCATTGACATAGGAAAAGGCGACATCGTGCGTGACGGATCGTCTCTCGCCATACTGGCGATCGGCACCATGGTAGGGCTGTCGCTCGAAGCCGCACAACTTCTCGAACAGGACGATATTGACGTGCTTGTGGCGAACATGCGATTTCTCAAACCCCTTGATACCGCATTGGTCAACGCCGTTGCCGAACGGTATGAAAAAATTGTCGTCATCGAGGAAAACAGCTCGATTGGAGGGCTGGGAAGCGCCGTGAACGACCACCTCAGAAAAGAAGGACTGACAAACAGCATTCTTACTCTCGGACTTCCTGACCGGTTCATTACCCATGGCAGCATGAAAGATCTTTATCGAATGCTCGAACTGGACGGACCGGGGCTTCGAAAACGCATCAATGCATTTTACAACGGCATCGAAACGGGAGCCAATGAAAACAGCCAGAGTGCAATACGGACAGACAGGTTGGCATAAACTCCCGCAACCAGATCGTCGGCCATCACCCCCCAGCCTCCAGGCAGCTTTTGCGCACTGTTGACAGGTTCCGGCTTGAGGATATCGAAAAACCTGAATGCTGCAAATCCCAGAAGAACGGTTACCCACCCTTCAGGGAGCAGCAGCAGCGTCAGCCATTGGCCTGCAAATTCATCGATTGTCGCCTCAGAAGGATCGTGACCGCAGGTCTCCTCCATTACCCCGGAAGCCCAGATACCGACAGCCGTAATGATCAGGATTGAAGGAACGGCAACCTGAAGCTCAAGGAGAACAGGAAAAGCAGCAAACACGGCTGCCGCCGCAAGGCTGGTAAAGGTACCGGGCGCGACGGGGATATATCCAAGACCGGCGCAGCTTCCCAGAAATTTGGCGGTAAACTCTCTCATACCGCATCCCGTTGCCTTGCCTGCCGGGAAGGGACAGGGCTCAAGAGTCCTTTCCAGTTCTGGATAAAGTACGATACGCCCGTATACACCGTGTAGATCGTGATCAGAAGCATGATATAATCCAGATAATCAGAGTACAGGATCCTGACAAACAAGGAGGAAACCTGCTCACCGGTAAACGTCTCTTCCCTGAGAAGAATGAAAAGCATAACCACATAGGCAAAAACATGCTGTGTCAGGGTCTTGTATTTTGCCTCCCTGCTGGTAACCACGGGTTTCTCTTTCCACTCCGCATAGATTCGAAGAACCGTCACGACAACGTCGCGCAGCACAACAAGGAGCACCATCCATAAAACAAGGTACCCCTCATGGACGTAAATCAGGAAAGCCGCTGTTATGAGAAGCTTGTCGGCCAGGGGGTCGAGAAATGCACCGACCCTGCTGGTCAGACCGTATTTCCTGGCATGATAACCGTCCCAGATATCGGTAAGGGAAGCAGCAATAAAAACAATAACCCCCAGGAGCCTCATATAAGGAGACGTCTGCAAAAGCAGAAGCCCGAAAACAGGCACAAGCAGTATGCGCACTGTGGTCAATACGTTGGGCAAAGTCCTGTGCAGCATACCGCAGTTATTATCGAAGGAGGGTGGATAGATTCTTCTTCAGCGGTCAAGATAATGCATCCGCTCCATATTCTCAACAGAAGGGGAATAAGGTGGGATGTGGGGTGTGAGATGTTAGTTGTTGAATCGTTAGCTGTTGAATTGTTGGGTATTCGGTATTCGGAGAGAAGGATTGTTTTTTAAGGTGTAACGATAGCAGATACATTTGAAGGAGTTATATAGGTCCTATAGGTCCCATAAGTCCTATAGGACCAATAAATGATCAAGAACGATTCTCCACAAACTTTTCGCTCCAGGGAATTATCTTCCCACTCAGAACTAAGAACTGTTATTCACGCATTGCTCAGCACTCGTTGCTGTTATGTAAAAACCCAAGCAAATAAGGAACATTTTTTCTATCGACACATATTTCTTCCATCACCAGTGCATTTTTTGAAAACACTGAGA
>JANQMO010000025.1 GCA_028280025.1 Chlorobium sp.
CCTTTTGAATACAGCTGATAGAAAAGGTTTGGTCACTTTTAATATCACCGTTTCTCAAGAGTTTTCAGACCTTTTTTATTTTTTACCGGACACTACTGGGATTGAATGGCTTCCTGAGCTTTTTGGGGAAATTTGGGTGCCTGAGGCAGTAAAAACCGAGCTATTGGATGGACGAAAGAAAGGGTATGATGTGCCGAACCTGATAAATTTTTCGTGGCTGAAAACAGTTAACCCTAAAGTGCAGTCTTCTGAATGGTTGTCTTTAGACCTTGGGCCAGGCGAACTGGCAGCAATGTCTCTTGCACTTGAAAATCCACAATATGTTGTTTTGCTTGACGATATGCTTGCCCGAAGAACAGCTCGCGCTGCTGGTTTGCAAGTTTGGGGAACCCTTAGAGTATTATTGGAGACAAAAGGACAGGGAATCATTCAAAAGGTTGAACCATACGTCGATCGTTTGATGAAAGCCGGGATGTGGATAACCGATGACGTAAAGCAGAGAATTCTGGTTTTGGCTGAAGAACAGTGTTGATTGTAAATTCTGCCCTTATTCTACAACTGCCATTTCTTGATGCCTCACAGTTCACCTTACAGCTGCATTCAAGTATTGCTCTGATTGCAGCATCTCTTGTGCTTTATTCCCTGCCTTACTGATAAGCAATGTTTGTATATCAGGGTTTCTTGCGTGGCTGAACAATGTTTCTTGTTCACAGTTGTAACCCTGCCATTCCCCGATGATGATTTGTTCTTCGGCCATGCCTGCTCAACCGGATGGGAGCTGGCTTAACGATCTATTCCTTTGCCGCCAGGTCACGGTAGAAGTCTTTCAGATGCCTGGTTCCGTGTGCCGGGGCGACGCTGTCGAGGCTGCTGACTGCGATGGCAAAAGACATGACCCCGGCAAGCGGTCTGTTGACAAGGCCGGTCACGAAAAGCGCGGCATCGCCGATCCACATGGGAACATGGGTGATCCAGGGTTTTTTGCCGAGGGCCTCGAACGCAAGCGTGACGGTTTCGTTGAATGTATAGGTGTCTGGTCCGCCGACGGGGATCTCGGCTGCATCCTTTTCAGCCGCATCGACGCAGACCGTTGCAAGGTCGGCGCCGTGAATCGGATTGACGCGGTTGTTGCCGTCTCCGAGCATGAACATGTGGCCCGAGCGGGCCATCGAGAAAAACATGCCCATGTCCGAAAAAAAGCCGGTCGGGCGTATGACGGTGTGCGGCATGGATGATTGCTTCAGATCCTCCACGAAACGTTCGTGCGCGCTGACCACTTCGACGTCGGGCGTTTTATGGGCGTTGAAAACTGAGACGTAGATGAACTTTTTCACCCCGTTGGAGAGCGCGTCTTCAAGCAGGGCTCGGTTGCCGAGATGGTCGACCTGTTCGTTCGTGATGTTGCCCTGCGGTTTGGTGAGCCCCATGCATGAAAAGACGATATCCACTCCCCTGGCCGCTCCTTTCAGCGTATCGAGATCGGCTGCATCGCCCGTGTGCACCTCATCGACCAGATCGGCGACGGCAGGTTCGAGATTCTCTCCTTCGGTTGCAAGCTTTTCCGGGTTCCTCACAAGCGCCCGGACGCTGTAGCCGCGTTCGGCGAATTCCCTGACGACATATCTTCCGAGATAACCGGAAGCTCCCGCAACAAGTACCTTTTGCTGTTTCATCATCATTGATCAGAGGTTGAATGGAATCTGTAAACCTAACAGCAAACACTACTGTCCGGTTAAAATAGGGCGAGTTGAGGCACTGGCTCCCTCGCCTTTTTGATGGAACGCTCGTTGAACGACAAAATATCGATGAGCAGTCG
>JANQMO010000033.1 GCA_028280025.1 Chlorobium sp.
GGTTGTAGATGGATGAGTAGTCGGAGGGTGCAATGGTTACAGAACGAAAATCGGCACGGGCTCCTTTGCCGGAAAATGATTATGCCGATTATAAAGGAAATTCGCTTCGTGTGAAAGGTGACGGGAAGCGTTACAGCTTTCGTATCAGAGCAGATATGATGTTCGACGGCGTGGTTTATCGTCAGGAGTTCGACACGATAGCAGGGGAGTGGGTGGATTTTTCAGATTGGTTTTCTGATTGCAGAGAAGCAGAAAGGAGCATTTCGGCTGGAGGTTGAGAGGATTGATGCTTTCCAAACCTGAACAGGATGATGTGTATATTAAACTTGTAGACAAAATCGAGGAGTTTGTGGGAAATTAGTTCAAAAGGAGATTGTGTATGATGCAATCGAAAGGCGAAATACTGAACATGCTGAAAGGACTATTGCCGGAGATACAGGAGCGTTATCATGTGCGTAGCTTGGCGCTTTTCGGGTCGTTCGCAAGGGATGAATCCGGCGTTGAGAGCGATGTTGATGTTCTTGTTGATTTCAAGAAAGGGGCTAGTCTTTTTGATTTGACCGGGTTGGGTTGCTTTCTTGAGGATGCATTACAGAAGAAGGTTGATGTAGTGTCAAGAAAGGCGTTGCGTAAAGAGATTTCCGAAAGTGTTTATCATGATGCAATAGTCGTATGAGAGATGTTAAGCTCTATTTACAGGACATGCTTTCTGCTTTTGAAAGCATTGAGTTGTTTGTTGGTGATATGACTATGCAACTCATAAAAAGCTGGCATTATGCCTTCAGGAGTGATGGTTGTGGAGAAAATTGTCAAGTATGACGTCGCCTATTATGCAGGCGGCAAGTACGCGAACGGGGTATCCTTACCGGTCGATTATCGGATTAAGGCGTGATGACGGCAGCTTGATCGGCGGGACGTATTTTCATCGCGAGCATGGTACGATACCGGATACGGACGAGCAGACATCGGGCAAGCTCTTGGTTTATCTTTGAGATATATTCTCTATGAGAATCGTCGATTCTGATCAGATAATAGGGCAAAAAATTGAAGTATATAGATTATCAGATGGAAATGCTGATCTTGGTTATGTTATTTTGAATTATGGTATTGCTGAAACGATCAAAGGCACAGGATCTCTGGGTATATCTCAATAGGTAGAGCAAAAAAAGAAGGCCTAATTGATTGATCATGTGCTTTTTTGTGAGTTGTATCTCCCTGGTTGAGTTTAGGGTTTAAATTCTCTAAATCCAAGTGATACAGTGTGGCAAGTTCACGGCTTAGTGGGGCGAGTTCCACAACTCAACAATTCAACAAATCAACAGTTCAACAACGAAACGGCCCGACCGGTCGGGCCGTTTCGTTACAGTCTTACCTCTATTCCTCTCTCACGCAGATACTCTTTCGCTTCCCTGATCGAGTACTGGCGGAAATGGAAGATGGATGCGGCCAGTGCTGCGTCGGCGCGGCCTTTGGCAAAGCCGTCGTAGAGGTGTTCGAGGTTGCCCGCGCCGCCTGAGGCGATGACGGGAATACGGACCGTTGTCGAGATCATCTGCAGGATTTCGTTGTCGTAACCGGATTTGGTGCCGTCGCGGTCCATACTGGTCAAGAGGATTTCTCCTGCGCCGAAGCCCTGGACCAGGTGCGCCCACTCAACGGCTTCGTATTTGGTGAGTTCCTTGCCGGAATGGGTGTGCACGATATATTTGTCACCGACTTTCTTGACGTCGATCGCCACGACCACCGCCTGTGAGCCGAACTGCTCGGCGATGCGCGTGATGAGTTCCGGGTCATACACGGCTGCGGTATTGACGGATACTTTGTCGGCTCCATGCATAAACGCGTCCCGCGCCCTTTCGACCGAATTGATGCCGCCTCCGACTGTGAGCGGGATGAAGACTTCTCCAGAAACTTTTAAAACTTCTTCGAGAGTTGTTTTTCTCGATTCCAGTGAAGCGGAGATATCGAGGAATACCAGCTCGTCGGCCAGTTCATTGTTATAAAACCTTGCCTGTTCGAGGATCGAGCCCGCGTCTCGCAGTTCTTCGAAATTGATCCCTTTGACAACTCTTCCGTCCCTGACATCGAGACAGGGGATAATACGCTTGGCTAACATCTTTTGCTTACGGATTCAATTCAGACCTGAACAGTGTGTTTGATGAAACACTCAATGCCGGTCAGAGTAACTGTGGCGCAATAAAAACATACTCGACGAAGTTAGGAAAAAAATCAGTGCTCTCTTAAATACTTCCTCAGGGCATGATACGGTATTGCCAGAGAAAAAACTCATTTTTTGATCGGCAATGTTATATTTTAGCAGCCACTAATCCGAGAAAATGGGAGAATGACGTATGAAATTTCCGGTATGTGATTTTGCCGATTCCGAAGACGGTTTCTATTCGCAGTGTGCAAGCTGCCCTATTGACGCTTCGTCTTCCGGTTGTGCGCTCAACGAGCTCGAGGACGGAACCTATGAGTTCGTCGGTGAAACACCCAATGGCGGTGTGAGGGCGGTGTTTCTTTTCAAGAACGACGCAGGCGACCAGGTCGACAAGCAGGAAGCTGTCCATGTGGAGATCCATGAGCTTGACGAACACGGTCATCTTGTGACCATTCTGTACGGTATTGTCGACCCCGAAGGCATGATCTATCTCAAGAGGTCTGAGAACCAGGATCAGTAGAGGGAATGCCATTACTGTTTTCAATTCTAACGAGAGACAACGGACATATCTTTGTCCGAAAGAGATGTTATGCGTGATTTGACGATTATCGGTGGCGGCCCGACTGGTATCTTTGCCGCTTTCCAGTGCGGGATGAACAACATCTCCTGCAGGATCATCGAAAGCATGCCGCAGCTTGGCGGCCAGCTTACGGCGCTCTATCCTGAAAAACATATTTACGATGTTGCCGCCTTTCCCGAGGTTCAGGCTGCTGAACTGGTGGAAAGCCTCTGGAAACAGGCTGAACGTTATGGCCCGGAAGTGATCCTCGGCGAGAAAGTCTGTGCGTACAAAAAGCTCCAGGACGGTTCGTTTACAGTTGAAACCGAGAGCGGAAGCTCTTTTGCGTCAAAAGCGGTGCTTATTGCTGCCGGTCTCGGGGCGTTTTCTCCCAGAAAGCTGCCGCAGCTTGGCGATATCAGTGAACTCGAAGAGCATTCCGTTTATTATTCCGTTCAGCATATGAGCCGCTTTGCCGGTAAAAAAGTAGTGATCATCGGCGGCGGTGATTCTGCACTGGACTGGGCGATGATGCTGCTTCCCGAGGCGGAACGGGTTACCGTTGCGCACCGGTCACCTGAATTCAGGGCTCATGGCACGACGCAGCAGCAGGTACTTGAGGCCGGGGAAAACGGCCTTATGGACATACATCTGAATACTGAAGTAAAGAGCATCGAGCACAACGGTCCGGCTCTGCGAAAAGTCCATTTCCGTTCGAAAAGCGGTATGGAAACCGTTGTCGATGCTGATTACATGCTTGTGCTTATAGGGTATGTTTCCAATCTCGGTCCTCTTGCCGAATGGGGCCTGTCGTTGAACGACAATGCTCTGGTTGTCGACAGCCATATGAAGACGGATGTTGACGGCCTTTATGCTGCAGGTGATATTGCCTCCTATCCCGGAAAACTGAAAATTATTCAGACAGGACTGAGCGACGCGGCGATGGCTGTCCGTCACAGCCTGACCTATATCCATCCGGACAAAAAGATCAGGCACCAGTTCAGCAGCATAAAAATGGCAAAAGAGAAAAAATCATGACAGGAGGGACAGTTCCGGTCCAGCCGGAAATTTCACGGTTTCAGGCGTGGATGATGGCAATTCGTCCAAAGACGCTGCCTGCCGGTGCGGTTCCCGTTATTATCGGAACGGCCATGGCTGCAGCCGATGGAAAGTTTTTTCCGGAGGCTGCGGGTGTTGCTCTGGTTTGTGCCCTGGGCATCCAGGTCGCAACGAACTTTATCAACGAAATTTACGATTTCAGGAAAGGTGCCGATACGGTTGAGCGCCTCGGTCCGACTCGTACGGTTGCTGCAGGTCTTATTTCAGAAAAAACAATGATCTCGGTGTCGGTCGCGCTCTTGCTCGTCGTGTTCCTGCTGGGCCTTTACCTTGTTTTCCTTGCCGGCTGGCCGATTCTTGTCGTGGGACTCCTTTCGATATTTTTCGCATGGGCCTATACCGGCGGGCCTTATCCCATTGCCTACTCAGGACTCGGCGATCTGTTTGTGTTTGTCTTTTTCGGTCTTGTCGCTGTTGGGGGAACCTACTACGTTCAGGCTGGTGCGGTGACGTTTCCGGTGCTGACGGCTGCTATCGCTCCGGGTATTTTTTCTGTCAATATCCTGCTTGTGAATAATATCAGGGATATCGATACCGACAGGAACGTCGGCAAGATGACGCTGCCGGCAAGGATCGGCGGCGGAAACGCCCGATGGCTTTACGCTGGATTGACGGTTGTCGCCTACTTTGTTCCGATATGGATGTGGATGACAGGATATACTGTCTGGTGTCTGCTTTCATGGCTTTCGCTTCCTTTTGCAGCCGGACAGGTTATAGGGCTTTTTCGACGTGACGGCAGGGAACTGAATGCAATCCTCGGTGGAACGGGCAAGGTGATGACGCTGTATGGCGCATTGTTTGCCGCAGGTCTTTTTGTGCCTGCATTTATCAAGCTATAGTACCATGCAAGCGGAAAACGTTACTATCGGCCTCGTGCAGATGGCCTGTGATGAGGAGCCTTCGGTCAATCGTTTAAAGGCGTCGCAGAACATTTCTGATGCGGCAGAGCAGGGTGCCAAAATCATCTGTCTGCAGGAACTGTTTGCGACACGCTATTTCTGCCAGGTTGAGGAGTACGCTCCCTTTTCCCATGCTGAAACCGTTCCCGGTCCTTCGACGGAGCATTTCCAGAGGCTTGCCGCCGACCATGAAGTCGTTATTGTCGCTTCGCTTTTTGAAAAACGCTCTCGCGGCCTCTATTATAACACCGCTGCCGTGATCGACGCCGACGGAACCTACCTGGGCAAGTACAGAAAAACACATATCCCCGACGATCCCGGTTTTTATGAAAAATTTTACTTTACACCGGGTGACCTTGGATACCGGGTCTTTGAAACACGCTATGCCGCTATAGGAGTGCTTATCTGCTGGGACCAGTGGTTTCCGGAAGCTGCACGCCTGACTGCTTTGAAAGGTGCGGAGATTCTTTTTTATCCGACAGCGATCGGTTGGGCGTCAAGTGAGACATCAGAAACGGTTCGTCAGGCTCAGCTCGATGCGTGGGCGACCGTTCAGAAGGCACATGCAATTGCCAACGGCGTCTATGTGGTTGCGGTCAACAGGGTGGGGACCGAAGGGAATCTGTGTTTCTGGGGCAACAGTTTTATCTCTGATCCATTCGGCCGGATTACTGCCAGGGCCGGCGAACGGAGTGAGCAGGTCGTTGTAGAAGAGTGTGATCTTGGCCGCATAGATTACTACAGAACACACTGGCCTTTCCTGCGTGACCGCCGCATCGGGACCTATGGTGAGCTTCAGCACCGTTTTCTTGACTGACTGAAGAGCGGTTTTATGGGTTATATGTCTCTATTTTTTGACTATTTGGTCTGCTATGAATGTTTTTGCTGTCATTATTCTGATAACGCTGGTCGGTACGTTTCTTTTTAAGCTCGTTGCCGACATTTTGAACCTTAAGGCTGCAGCCAGCGCTCTTCCTGAAGAATTCAACGATGTCTTCGATCAGGATGCGTACGCAAAGTCACAGGATTACCTGCATCATTCAACAGTTTTTTCCCTTGTGACAGCAGCCTTTGAACTTGTTCTCATCCTTGTTTTCTGGTTTGCCGGGGGCTTCAACCACCTCGATCTTCTTGTCAGGGATTTCGGTTTTTCCTCTCTTGTAACGGGCATTCTCTATATCGGGATACTGCTCATGCTTCAGGGTCTGGTTGCCCTGCCTTTTGATATCTACCAGACATTTGTACTCGAAGACACATTCGGTTTTAACAAGACTGCTCCCGTAACTTTTGTTACGGACAAGCTGAAGGGTCTGCTCCTCGGTGTGATACTGGGTGTTCCGGTTCTTGCCGCCCTCTTCTGGTTTTTCGAAAATACCGGTTCGCTTGCATGGATATGGGCGTGGGCAGCTGTTTCTCTCTTCAGTCTGGGTTTACAATATGTTGCGCCGACGCTGATCATGCCGCTGTTCAACAAGTTTACGCCGCTCGAGGACGGCGAACTGAAATCGTCGATCATGGAGTATGCGCGCTCGGTGAGATTTCCTCTTTCAGGAATTTTCGTTATTGACGGCTCGAAGCGTTCATCGAAAGCAAACGCTTTTTTTACCGGTTTCGGCAAGCAGAAGCGTATAGCGCTTTTCGATACTCTTATAGAAAATCATACCGTGACGGAGCTTGTCGCCGTTCTCGCCCATGAAATAGGGCATTACAAGAAAAAACATATCATTATCGCCATGATTCTCAGTGTCGCGAACATGGGGATTGTTTTTTTTCTGCTTTCGCTTTTTCTGAACAACAGGGCGCTGTTCGATGCGTTTTTTATGGATAACCTTTCCATATATGCAAGCCTCCTGTTTTTTTCCCTGTTGTACAGCCCTGTTGAATTTATCCTGTCGGTTTTTCTGCAATCCCTTTCACGGCGCCATGAGTATCAGGCGGACCGATATGCTGTGGAAACATACAGAAACGGAACAGCTATTATCGAAGCTCTGAAGAAGCTGTCGAGAAAGAACCTGTCCAACCTTACGCCCCATCCGGTGTATGTGTTTCTGAATTACTCGCATCCGCCCCTGCTTCAGCGTATCCGGAGAATTCGCACGATTGTCAGGGAGAAACCGGGGTGGTAGAGAAGGGAGACAAGCATACCCGTTATTACATGCCGCCCGAATGGGCTTTTCACGAAGCCACCTGGTTGTCATGGCCTCACAGGGAATCGTCATGGCCCGGCAAATTCGATCCTGTTCCCGATGTGTTTGCCGAAATAGCCGCCCGGCTTTGCTGCCATGAGACGGTTCATATCAATGTGCTCGATGAGGCAATGGAAATGGACGCACGTGAGAGAATACAATCCAGGGTTTATCGCGCGAATGACTTGAAACGTGTTCTGTTTCATCATATACCGACGGATGACGCCTGGTGCAGGGACCATGGCCCCGTCTTTGTTTTCCCGATGGCGAACGGGAATGTGGAAAAGGTTGTACTTGACTGGGAGTACAATGCCTGGGGAGGGAAGTACGAGCCGTTCGACAACGATAACAATGTTCCTCAAAAGGTTGCCCGCCTGCAGGGACTGCCTTGTGTCGTTCCCGGCATGGTGCTCGAAGGAGGCGCGATCGATGTAGACGGTGCCGGTCTTCTGCTCACGACAGAGGCTTGTTTACTTCATCCGAACCGAAATCCCTCGATGACAAAACAGGAAATCGAGATGAAGCTTATGCAGTACCTCGGCATTGAGAAGGTACTCTGGCTCAAAGACGGTATTGTCGGCGACGATACCGACGGTCATATCGATGATATGGCTCGTTTTGTCGATACGGGAACAGTCGTGATTGCTGTTGAGGAGAATCGCCATGACGATAATTACGAAATTCTCTACGAGAACTACAGGCGGCTGTTACAGTGCAGGGACCTTCAGGACAGGCCTTTGAACATTGTAAAGCTTCCGATGCCCGACCCGGTATACCACCGGAACGAGCGGCTGCCGGCCAGTTATGCCAATTTTTATATTGCCAACCGTCAGGTGCTTGTGCCGACATACCGTTGCTCACAGGACAAGCGTGCCCTTGAGGTGCTGAAAAGGTGTTTTCCTGAAAGGGATATTGTTGGTGTAGACTGCACAGACCTTGTCTGGGGGCTTGGAGCGATACATTGCGTGACACATGAGGAGCCCGCCGATGCAAGCGATTGTTCGTTCTCGAATTGATTGATGTGCATCTTGTCCTGCCTTGCCGAACCGGCAGATCACTGTTCATGGTTTCACTGGTTCGTCCTCGTATCAGATTGAATCGGATGTCAAAATGGGTCTCATTTTGAGGGGTTTTGCTGTCATTGCGATCTGCAAACAGGCCTCGGAATGTGTTGACGGCGCTTAATGTACGCTAATATTGCGCAATATGGGACGTTTTGCGAGAGATGCTCGTCTTGGCATAAACATTGCAGTTAGAAAGTATAAAATAGATTTTTTTAAACCTCACGCCCGTGGGGTTGAGTAGGTGTAATGGGGGACACCTGCTCCAAAAAAGCGGTCATCACGGCCGCTTTTTTTGTTATCCCTGAGCCAGAAGTTGTATCAGGAGAGAGCGTGCTGCGCGCACATCGGAAAGTGCGTCATGTGCCTCGATGGCTATGCCGTAGTGGCGGCAGACCGTTTCAAGCTTGTAGTCCGGCAGGTTGAGGTTTCCGGTGAAATCTTTCATGAAAAGAACCGGCAGGGGATCAAGTCGCCTCCAATTGACATAGGAGCCCAGTCCGTACCGGTCACCATGGAGCCTGAACCATTTTTGAATAAAATCAAGATCGAAGTGAACATTGTAACCTGCCGGATAGCATTTGTCATTTCGGTCGTATGGCTCAACGTGACGAGCAAGGAACTCGCGGAAAAGGTGAAAGGCTTCAAGGCTGCTGATTCTTTGCGCCAGTTCATTCCTTGTTGTCCCGGTTACCAAGAGAGCGTTATCGTCAATCTCGGCGCCTTCATGCGGCGAACATTTCAGGTCGATCTCTTCAACTGCTATTCCTGATATCTCAAGGATCGCGGCTATCTGTATGATAGCGTGCCGGGACGGATCGGTTCCGGTTGTTTCTACGTCGATGTAGAGGACTTTTTTTTCAGTCATGGGCCAGTCATCTGATGCTGTTATGACAAAATGAAACAGCCGGACAGAATGCTGCTGCTGCAGGCAGGCTTTTATTCTGTCTCCGCATGAAGCGGGGCCGGGGTGACTTTCTCTGTATTGAACAGATAGTAGTTCATACTGTCACTCAGCGCCTGGAGGCTGGCATCGATAATGTTGGTGGATACACCGACTGTTGACCAGGTCGAGTGCCCGTCACTGGTTTCAATAAGCACCCGTACTTTTGCGCTTGTTCCTTTCTTTTCTTCCAGAACGCGGACTTTGTAATCGACAAGCTTGATCGTACGTATTGCCGGATAGAATCCCCGCAACACTTTCCGAAGTGCCTTGTCCAGGGCGTTGACGGGACCGTCTCCGTCGGCGGCAGTCATTTCGATCTCATTGTTGACCTCGATTTTAAGAATCGCCTGGTCAAGAGGTTCCCGGTTTTTGCCGGACTCAATGTGCACCTTGGATTCAAGCACTTCAAAGAACGGCCTGAACTGCCCAAGTTCATGGCGGAGAAGAAGTTCGAACGAGGCTTCAGCGACATCGAACTGAAAGCCCTGGTGCTCGAGTTTCTTGACGCTCTGAACGATCTTTTTAAAGAGGTCGCCGTTGTCAGGCAGTTCTATTCCCAGTTCCTTTGCCTTGTAACGGATGTTGCTCTGTCCGGCGAGCTCGGAGACCAGGACTCTCTGGCGGTTACCCACTGTTTTCGGGTCGATATGCTCGTAAAGAGAGCTTTCCTTGAGAACGGCGCTGACATGTATTCCCCCTTTATGAGCAAAAGCGGATTTGCCGACAAACGGTGCACGATTGTCGGGCGGGAAGTTGAGCAGCTCGTAAACGGAGTTCGACAGCGAGGTAAGCTGTTTCAGGTTCAGCTTATGGTGAAAACGACCGTTCAGCTTGAGGATGACATTCGGGATGATGCTGATAAGGTTCGCATTGCCGCACCGCTCTCCTATTCCGTTGATCGTACCCTGAACATGCGAGGCTCCTGCCCGCAGGGCGGCAAGCGAGTTGGCTACGGCCAGATCGCCGTCGTTATGTGAATGGATACCGATCGGCACAACCGTTTTGTCAAGAATTTCACGGACTATATCGTACACTTCTTTAGGCATGGAGCCTCCGTTTGTATCGCAGAGGACAAGACGTGCTGCGCCGGCCTGCTCTGCGGCAAGCAGCATCTTCAAGGCAAATGCCGGGTTGTCCTTGTAGCCGTCGAAGAAATGTTCTGCATCGAATATGACCGTGCGGCCTTTGCTTTTGAGGTACTCCACGGATCGAAATATCAGTTCGGCATTTTCTTCATCCTCCAGGCCAAGCCCCAGCGAGGAATGCGCTTTCCATGTTTTGCCGAAGATCGTGATAACAGGTGTCTCGGAATTCAGGAGTCCTGTCAGGTTAGGATCTTTTTCGATAGCGTCGGGTTTTCTCGCTGTCGAACCGAAAGCGCATAGTTTGGCGTTTTTAAGCTGGAGATCAAGCGCCCGGCGGAAAAATTCCTCATCTTTGGGATTGCTGCTTGGCCATCCACCCTCGATATAGTCGACGCCGAAGTCGTCGAGTTTTTCGGCGATGAGCAGCTTGTCCTGAACGGACAGGGTGATTTTTTCCCCCTGCGTTCCATCTCTCAGCGTGGTGTCGTAGATTTCTATAGCGCTTCTGTTTTTCATGCCTCTTTCGGTTCTCAGGCCGTCAGGACGTACGTTTCTTCAGGACGGCATAAGATTTTACTGTTTCGCGTAAGCAAATATGCCGCCGGCCTTCACGATGTTGTAGACGTCGCCGAGCGGTCTGAGTTTGTATGTTTTGTTCCTTGTCAGGTTTGTGATCGTATTGTTCTCTATATCTATGCTCAGCTCGTCGCCGGTGTGGACACTTGTGTTGAGCGGCTCAGGTGTTTCGAAAGGAATAACAAATCCTCCGTCTACACAGTTGCGGTAGAATATTCTTGCATAGGATTCGGCGATAATTGCTTTTGCTCCGGCAACCTGGAGTGCAAACGGCGCATGTTCCCTTGATGATCCGCAGCCGAAATTGGAGCCTGCAATGATGATGGCGTACTCCGACCTGAACTCTCCTTCTGCAACGAAAGGACAGGTTCCTTCGGGAAGGCCCGCTTCGGCTATGGGTACCCCGGAAAGGGCATACTTGCCGTACAGTTTTACTTCTTCCGGATCCGAAAGGCTGTAGACAAGATGCTCGGCCGGGATGATCTGGTCGGTGTCGATGTTTTTGCCCAGGACATATGCCTTACCCTGTATGATGCTGTCCATAATAGTGTTTCTTTTGATCGTTTAAACCGTTACCGGAGGAATTCTCTCGGATCGGTCAGTTTGCCTGCAACTGCCGAAGCCGCGGCTGTCAGCGGCGAGGCCAAACAGACGCCTGCCTTTTTGCTTCCCATGCGGCCCGGGAAATTTCTGTTGGTTGTCGAAACGACAAAATCATTGTCCTCCGACCTGCCGAACGTATCCGAGGGGCCTCCCAGGCAGGCTGCGCAGGACGGAGCAGCTATTGTGCAGCCTGCATCTTCGAGTATTTTTCTGATCGGTATGCCGTCGAACTGTTCTGTTTCGAGGCTTTGAGCAACTTCAACGGTCGCGGGGACAATATTTGTCGGTACCGATACAGTATTGCCCTTCAGGATTCGAGCTGCCATCACAAAATCGCTGAGTTTGCCGCCGGTGCAGGAGCCGATATAGGATTTTGTGATCCTGGTATCCTGGACGCTGCGGACCGTGGCCCGTTTATCGGGACTGTGAGGCATGGCGACGACCGGCTCGAGTTCATCGGTATTGTACCGATAGATGCTGTGATACCCGGCATCGGGATCACTTGTGAATATTTCATATGGCTTTGCACTTCTTTTCCTCACGTAGGCTTCCGTCACCTCGTCAGCGGCAATGATGCCGTTCATGCCGCCTGCTTCTATTGCCATGTTTGTCAGGGTCATACGTTCCTCCATGGGCAGGGAATACACTGCTGAGCCGTCGAATTCCATTGCCCGGTAGGTCGCGCCGTCAGTGCCGATGTCTCCGAGTATCTGCAGAATAAGGTCTTTTGCAGCAAGATAGTCAGGCATTTCTCCCTCAAAGATGAATTTCATCGATTCAGGGACTTTTTCCCAGATTTTTCCCGTACCGAGAATAAATGCCGCATCGGTGTTTCCGACGCCGGTGCCGAACATTCCGAAGGCCCCCGATGTACAGGTGTGGGAGTCGGTGCCGAAAAGTACCGTTCCGGGCAGGTTGTAGCCTTCCTGGGCAAGAGCGACGTGACAGACGCCCTTGTAGCGGTCCGTGCCCACGTCATAGTAGTTCGGCAGGTTCTGTTCGTCGGCAAATTTACGAAGCAGGTCGATGTTTCTGTGCGCATGCTCGTTTGCGGTGAAGATATAATGGTCCGGGAGCACGACGACTTTTTCCGGATCCCACACTTTTGCATCAGGACCGAATTTATCCTTGAAAATATCAAAGGTCGGCGGACCGCAGACGTCATGTGTCAAGAGGGTGTCGACATTGAGCCATACGTTTTCACCGGCGTCGACAAACGGACGGTTTGCAGCCTTTGCGAAGATTTTCTGAGTGATCGTTTGTGCCATGATCGGTTAAATCCCTTTATCGATTGTCTTGTTTTTGTCGTTTTCTTCTTCCTGGTGTCTCAGACTCAGTGCCTGGAGATAGGCTTTGGCGCTCGCTTCGATAATGTCGGTCGACACGCCTCGCCCTGTGTAAAGGCGGTTCTCGTCCTTGAGCCTTACGGTTGCTTCCCCAAGTGCCTGCCTGCCAGCAGTGGTCGAGCGGACCGAATAGGAATAAAGAAGTGAGCCGATGCCCAGCGCCCGTTCGATCGCCCTGAAGCAGGCATCGACCGGACCGTCGCCTGTCGACGATTCTTCATAGGTGGTCCCCTTTGCTTTTATGCGGACCGCAGCGGTGGGTATCGAGGCTGTTCCGCTGTTGATATGAAGATAATCGAGTTCAAGGGGCTCGAGCGGTTTGTTCAGTTCGTCCCCCATCAGTACCCGAAGGTCGTCGTCGTAAATTTCCTTTTTCTTGTCGGCGATTGACAGGAAACGTTCATACACTTTTTCCAGTTCATCTCCCGTTACCTTGTGTCCGATTGCGTTCAGTCTGGCTTTCAGGCCGTGTTTGCCGGAATGGCGGCCAAGGACGATGGTTGTCTGGGGAACCCCGACGGATTCAGGCGTCATGACTTCATAGGTCTGACGGTTTTTCAGCATACCGTCCTGGTGAATGCCCGATTCATGGGCAAATGCATTGTCGCCGACGATTGCCTTGTTCGGCTGGATGATCAGGCCGGTGAACGATGACACCATGCGGCTGGTGTTGTAGATTTCCTCGGTGACAATATCGGTATAGAAACCATGAAGGTCGCCCCTTACTTTCAGTGCCATGACGATTTCTTCCAGTGATGCGTTTCCGGCCCTCTCTCCGATACCGTTCATCGAACATTCCGCCTGTCGGGCTCCGTTTTCAATGGAGCTGAGTGTGTTTGCAACGGCAAGGCCGAGGTCGTTGTGGCAATGGACGCTGATGACGGCATTGTCTATATTGGACACCCGCTGTTTCAGGTCCGCAATTCTTTTACCGAACTCCGATGGCCAGGTATAACCTGTCGTATCGGGTATGTTGACCGTTGAAGCACCTGCGGCGATGACCGCCTCGATTATTTCGGCCAGGTAGACAGGATCGGTTCTGCCGGCGTCTTCGGCAGAGAACTCGACGTCATCGGCGAGGGTTCCGGCGTAGCTGACAGCGTCAACCGCCATACGGATAATCCGGTCACGTTTTTCTTCGAGCGTCCTGCCATAGCGGTCATGGCCGAACTTGCCCATAATATGAATATCCGATGTACTGATGAAAGTATGGAGCCTCGGGTGCCGTGCGTTTTGCAATGCTTCATGGGCGCGTTTGATATCCTGTTCCACAGCCCTGCACAGCCCTGCGACAATTTTGCCCGATTCGTCTCCAACCTGACGAACAGCCTCGAACTGGAGCGGAGACGATGCAGGAAACCCCGCTTCAATGATATCGACATTGAGTTTTTCAAGCTGCCGGGCGATCTCGACTTTTTCCTGCAGATTCAGCGATGCCCCAGGCGACTGTTCCCCGTCACGAAGCGTCGTGTCAAATATCAGTACCTTTTCTTTCACTGCTTCACTGGAAAATGGTTACGATACCTCCAGGTTTGCCGTGATGGCATCGGTGATCTCGGTTGTCGATACGATGCTGTCACCGGAATTTGCAATGTCTGCCGTGCGCATGCCGGACTCGAGTACCCTTTCGATCGCTGTATATATTTCGTCAGCGATATGCTGCATCGAGAGAGAGTGTTCGAACATCATGGCCACCGAAGCGATTGTCGCTATGGGATTTGCCTTGTTCTGCCCGGCGATATCCGGTGCGCTGCCGTGTATCGGCTCATACAAAGCATGATCGCTGCCGATGCTTGCCGAGGGAAGCATCCCCAGGCTGCCGGTGATCATGCCGGAAATGTCGCTTATGATGTCGCCGAACAGGTTTTTTGTCACGATCACGTCGAACTGTTTCGGATCCCGGACAACCTGCATGGCTGCATTGTCAACATACATGTCATTCAGTTCGACCTCCGGGAAATCCTTATGTACCTCATGGACGATGTTTCTCCAGAACTGGGAGCATTCAAGCACATTGGCCTTGTCGATCGAGGTAAGCCGTTTCTGGCGTTTCATGGCAGTTTCAAAAGCCAGGCGTGCGATGCGCTCGACCTCGTGTTGCTCGTATACCATGGTGTTCCAGCCCCTCTCCCGGTCATATCCTCTCGGCTGGCCGAAATAGATACCCCCGGTGAGCTCACGGATGACCATGAAGTCCGTGCCGGATAGAATATCCGGTTTCAACGACGACGCATTCAGCAGTGCGTCATAGACTTTCGCGGGCCTGAAGTTGGCAAAGAGGCCGAGTTCCTTGCGGATTCTCAACAATGCGGCTTCGGGTTTCTTTTCATGAGGCAGGTTTTCCCATTTCGGTCCCCCGACGGCGCCGAGCAGAACAGCGTCACAGTTTTTACAGGCATCCAGGGTTTCTTCTGTGAGCATCTCGCCGTGGACATCATACGATGCACCGCCGAACAAATGCTCCTCGGTTTCTATTTCAAGGCCGTGCTTCTCTTCGAGCGCGGAAAGAACCTGCAGGGCGCTTGCGACTACTTCGGACCCGATACCGTCGCCCGGTATGGTAACTATCTTGATCATTGCTTGTTTGTTATTTTTTCAGAAGCCAGCTCATCATCTCGCGAAGTTTCGCACCGACTTTTTCGATCGGGTGCGTCGCGTTTGATTCGCGAAGCTTGTTCATATTCGGGGAGCCGGAATTGCATTCGTCAATGAACTCTTTTGCAAAGCTGCCGTCCTGGACTTCTTCGAGTATTTTCTTCATCTCGGCCTTGACGGCGGATGTAATGACCCTGGGGCCCCGTGTCATACCGCCGTACTCGGCGGTGTCGCTGACCGAATAGTTCATTCGGGACAGGCCGCCTTCGTAATAGAGGTCGACAATGAGCTTGAGCTCGTGCATGCACTCGAAGTAGGCAAGCTCTGCAGGGTAGCCGCCCTCGACAAGGGTTTCAAAGCCCGCCTTGATCAGCTCGGCAGAGCCGCCGCAGAGAACGGCCTGTTCACCGAAAAGATCGGTTTCGGTTTCGTCCTTGAACGTCGTTTCGATAACACCGGCTTTCGTGCCGCCGATCCCCCGGGCCCATGCCAGCGCCTGCTCTTTGGTGTCACCGGTATAGTCCTGGTAGACCGCGATCAGGCAGGGGACGCCGTTTCCCTGTGTATAGGTTCTCCTGACCAGGTGCCCCGGGCTTTTTGGGGCGATCATCATGACATTGACGGTTTCAGGCGGTACAATCTGGCCGTAGTGGATATTGAATCCGTGAGCGAACGCGAGGGTGTTGCCTTCATCGAGGTTGGGTGCGATCTCGGTATCGTAGATACGTTTCTGATACTGGTCGGGCAGAAGAACCATGACGATATCGGCCCACTTGACCGCGTCGGCTATGGGATTGACCTCGAGGCCGGCTTCTCTTGCCTTGTCACAGGAAGAACTGTCGGATCTCAGGCCGACGCAGACATTGAGTCCGCTTTCCTTGAGGTTCAGGGCGTGAGCGTGTCCCTGGCTTCCGTAACCGAGTACGGCGATATTCTTGCCCTGGAGGAATTTCAGATCGGCATCCTGTTCGTAGTAGACGTTCATATGAGTTCTCTGTGTTTGATGTTACAAGAAAAAAAAAGTCAAGCCTCGCCACGGTTCATAGCCACCGTGCCGGAGCGTGCAATTTCTTTAATGCCGAGAGGCCTGAACATGTCGATGGTCGTATCGATCTTGTCCGGCGATCCGACGACCTCAATAGTAATGGATTTTTGCTTGATATCCACGACTTTACCTTTAAAAACGTCGATAAGGCTGAAAATCTGCGGCTGCGTCTGTTTCCCAAGGTTGAGGGTGATCAGAAGGAGTTCCCTCGATACGTGAGGTTTGTGTGTCAGATCGACAACCTTCAATGTATCGACCAGCCGGTTGAGCTGTTTGAGAATCTGGCTGATGATGTGATCATCTCCACGGGTGATGATTGTCATCCGGGATATTTCACTGTCCTCTGTTTCCCCGATGGATATGCTCTCGAGGTTGAAGCCTCTTGCACTGAACATCGCGGCAACCCTGTTGAGCGTGCCGAATTTGTTTTCGACAAGAACGGATATGATGTGTTTCATAGCTTCTCTTAGACCATTGTTTTAGGATTCAGCCTTTCAAGGAGCATTTCGGAAATCGACGCTCCTGCCGGGACCATGGGAAAGACCATGTCTTTTTTTATGACTTTGAATTCCACTAGGACAGGGCCTTCGTTATAGGCGAGGGCTTCGGCAATTGCAGCCTTTGCCTCGGCAGGGTTTGTCGCCTTGATTGCTTTAACGCCGAATGCTTCGGCAACCCGGACGAAATCCGGATTGCTGTGTTCCAGGTCGGTAAAGGTATATTTTTCCTCGTGGAAGAGTTCCTGCCACTGCCGTACCATCCCGAGGAAACTGTTGTTGAGCAGGAAAATTTTTACAGGCCGTTTGTAGTAGACAGCGGTGACGAGCTCCTGGATATTCATCATGAATCCGCCGTCGCCGCAGAAAAGAATGACCGGTCTGTCATGGATGCCGAAAGCTGCTCCGAGAGCCGCAGGAAGACCGTATCCCATCGTGCCGAGACCACCGCTGGTAATGATCGAGCGGGGATTGGTAAACTTGAAATACTGTGCAGTCCACATCTGGTGCTGGCCGACGTCGGTTACGACAACCGCATCGCCTCCTGTTTGCCTTGACGTTTCGTCGATGACAAACTCTGTTTTGAGCGATGTTTCATCGGTCGTGAAGATAAGCGGACACTCTTTGCGCCATTTCTCGATCTCATCGAGCCATGGCTGACGGTTTTCAGATTTTTCCGGCAGTTCCCTGGCAACCTCTTCGAGAAAATGCCGCGAGTCGCCTACCACCGGAAGGTCGACCTTGATGTTCTTATCGATGTTGGTCGGATCGATGTCGTTATGAATCTTGTAGGCATGGGTTGCGAACGTATCGATCTTGCCGGTAACCCTGTCGTCGAATCGTGCACCCACCGAAATCAGGAGGTCACACTGGTTGACTGCCTGGTTTGCCCAGAATGTGCCATGCATTCCGAGCATGCCCATCGAGAGGGGATGGTTGCCGGGGAACGCCCCCAGGCCCTGCAGCGTCATGGTGACCGGTATGCTCTGTTCGATCGCCAGTTTTCTGAGCGCATCGGACGCACCCGATGCGATAACACCGCCGCCGACATACAGAAGGGGGCGCTTTGCTTTCGCGATCATTTTCGCCGCTTTTTTGATCTGGTTTTCATGGCCTTTGACGGTTGGTTTGAATCCGCGGATTTCTATGTTTTCCGGCCAGTGAAAAATGCACTCGGAATTCATGACGTCTTTGGGCAGATCGACAAGGACCGGTCCGGGCCTGCCCTGTGTTGCAAGGAAGAATGCTTTTCTTATGGTTATAGCCAGTTCCTTGATGTCCTTGACCAGAAAATTGTGTTTCGTTATCGGTCTGGTGATCCCGACGATATCGGCTTCCTGGAACGCGTCGTTGCCGATAAGGCTGCTGGGAACCTGACCCGTGAAAACGACGATCGGCGATGAATCCATGTGGGCATTCGAGATGCCGGTGACCGTGTTGGTGGCTCCCGGCCCCGAAGTGACAAGGACGACGCCCGGCTTGCCTGTTGCCCTGGCATAGCCTTCGGCCATATGTGCGGCGCCCTGTTCATGGCGGACAAGGATATGTTTGATGTCTTTGACGTCGTGGAGGGTCTCGTAAACTTTCAGGAGAGCACCCCCGGGGTAGCCGAAAATATAGTCGACATGTTCCCGGCGCAGACATTCAAAGAATATTTCCGAGCCGTTCATTTTTTTGCCGGTTGTTTGCATGAGTTATCGATGTTTTTATTGACATTCCGGGTTTTGCAAAATTGCACCTGTACTTGCCGATGTTACCATGTGCGAATAGCGGGCCAGATAGCCTTTCCTGATCTTCGGAATGAAGGCGGGAACTTCGGCAAGCCTTTTCCGGATCGTTTCATCCGAGAGATCGACAGACAGTACTCTGCTGTTCAGGTCAACAGTGATCATGTCACCGTTTCTGACAGCGGCGATCGGGCCTTTTTCGGCAGCTTCCGGCGAAACGTGACCGACACATGCGCCCCTGGAGCCGCCGGAAAAACGTCCGTCGGTGATGAGGGCGACGGTATCACCGAGACCGCGTCCCATGATAGCGCTGGTAGGGGAGAGCATTTCGGGCATTCCCGGCCCTCCTTTCGGCCCTTCGTAACGGATGACCACGACGTCTCCGGCTACGATCGTGCCATCCATGATCCCTTCTATCGCTTCGTCCTGGCTTTCGAATACCTTTGCCGGACCGGTGTGACACATCATTGCCTCACTGACGGCGGCTGTTTTCACGACAGCCCCTTCAGGGGCGAGATTGCCGTAAAGCACGGCCAGGCCTCCGGAAAAAGAGTAGGGCGACTCGACAGGGTGAATAACGGCCGGGTCTTGTACTCTTGCGGATTCAATATTGTCCCCTAACGTCCGGCCGGTCACCGTCGGCCTCGAAAGATCGAGAAGACCATCGATTTTCGAGAGCTCACCGAGTATCGCTGATACGCCGCCTGCACGGTCGACATCCTCGATATGCACATCATCGGTAGCCGGGCTGACCTTGCAGATGTAAGGCGTTTTCGACGACAGCTCATTGAGCTCTGCCAGATCGAATGTCATCCCGGCTTCGTTTGCGACGGCAAGGGTATGCAGGATCGTGTTGGTGCTTCCACCCATCGCAAAGTCGAGCGCGAATGCGTTCAGGAGCGATTCCCTTGAAAGAATGTCGCGGGGTTTGAGATCGTTTTGGATCAGGTCTATGATCCTTCCCGATGCTTCTCTTACAAGTTCTTCTCTTCGGGGATCGACAGCCGGAACAGTTCCGTTTCCGGGCAGGGCAAAACCGAGCGCTTCGCACAGGCAGTTCATTGAATTGGCCGTAAACATACCCGAACAGGAGCCGCAGGTCGGACAGGCATGGTTTTCAAGAACTTCAAGCTCGCTGTCACTGATTTCCCCGGTGCTGCGGCGTCCGACGCCCTCGAAAACCGAAATGAGATCCACCGTCCGGCCTGAAGGTGTTCGGCCTTTTTTCATCGGACCGCCGGACACGAAAATGACCGGAATGTTCAGCCGGACAGCAGCCATCATCATGCCGGGCGTTATCTTGTCGCAGTTCGGTATGCACAGGAGGCCGTCAAGGCGATGGGCTTCAGCAACCGTTTCAACGCTGTCGGCTATCAGTTCCCTGCTGGCAAGTGAGTACCGCATACCTATATGCCCCATTGCGATACCGTCACAGACACCGATTGTATTGAACTCAAACGGAACGCCCCCGGCTTTTTTTATCTCTTCACTGGCGACGCGGCCGAATTTCTGCAGGTGTGTGTGGCCCGGGATGAGCTCATTGAACGAATTGCAGATGCCGATAAACGGTTTGCTGAAATCTTCGTTTGATGTCATTGTTCCTGTGGCTTTCAACAAGCTTCGGTGAGGAGCTTTTTGAAAGCCTTTTTTAATAATGTCAGATCTCATGAAAACGGATTTTAGTCATTAAAATACCTATCCCCGGGAGCGCCGTTCCCAAGGCCAATGACAGATGATTTTCAAACTGGAAGAGCTGTTGGACAAGGGACCGGAACACCATCAGGGCACAAGAATACCCACCTGTAACATGATCACAGGTACAAGAATTCCGATCCTGCTTGTAAAAAGGACGGTTGATTGGCGGGATGATTCTGTTCCGGCATCGAACGGGGTCGGGACGTTTGATCCTTCTATTGAACGGCCGCTCTTATGATGGATAGATTCCGGCATCGAAGTGCTGCTGTCAGGCAAATGTGTTGTATGCAAATGAATATGTTTTTCAAATATATATATTCACCTGTTCATACGCAAACAATGGATGAATAGTTTCCTGCCTTTTGTTGTTGCCGAAGCGATGAAAAAAGGATTGAGGGAGGGGAATATTTGCCCGAATAAGGTTTCCCCGGGTGTTTTTTTCCTGTATTTTGCGTTAATTATACGTAGCTCAGACTGGTTTTGAAACCGAACAAGTATGCAATATGATGTATCTGCAGACTCCCAGCCCGGCTGATCTCCCTGTTTTTTTCATGTTTTTCGGAATTCTGACTCTCTTTCTGCTCGCCTTCGAGGTTCTTGCACGAAACACCCCTGTTAACGGGTTCGTTCTGAGAAAAGTACTGCATCTGGGCCTCGGGCTTCTTCTGTTTTTTTTCCCTGTTTTTTTTGCATCGAATTTTTATCCGGTTGTTCTGTCGCTCATATTTCTTGCTGTGAATACAGCCGGCATCCATTTCAGGCTGCTTAAGGTGCTTGGCGGGGAAAACGAGTGCAACATGAGAGGGGAAAAAGTGCTGGCGGGTTATGGCCCGGCGCTTCTGCCGCTCGCCTTTATTGTCCTCGTTCTGTTTTTGTGGGAGAGCCACTCATGGATTCTCCGTGCGTCCATACTTGTTGCAGGTGTCGCAGATGCCCTTGCAGCTCTTGTCGGCGGTTCTCTCGGGAAGGTTCATATCGAAAGCCTGACAAAAAGCAGAAAGACCATAGAAGGTTCCGTGACAATGTTCGTCTCGAGTCTTGTTCTTCTTGGTCTCTGTTTTTACCTGTTCAGGGAGAGTTTCGGCGACATCCTTTCTTATGCCGGCTGGCCGGAGCTTCTTGCGCTCATTCTACTTCTCTCTCTTGTCGCGACTGCAGTTGAAGCGCTTCTTTCAAAAGGATTTGACAATCTGTTCATCCCTTTTGCCATTTCCTATGTGCTTTACGTTATCGACTCGGGTACGAATGGTATCATTCTGCAGGGATTTCTCCTGGGCGGCATGTTTGCCTTTCTCCTTGCAGTGTTTTCCATCAAGGTGAAATTTCTCAACAATAGCGGGGCTACGGCAACGTTTCTTCTCGGAACGACAATTTTCGGTATAGGAGGAGTTGTGTGGACGGTGCCGCTCTTGACGTTTTACCTGCTTTCCTCCGTTCTGTCAAAAGTCGGCAAAAAAAGAAAGGCCAGGTTCGATCTGGTTTTCGAAAAAGGTTCTCAGCGTGATGCGGGTCAGGTCATCGCAAACGGGGGTATTGCGTGGCTCGTCATGATCATGTATTCCCTGACTGGTGAACCGGCATATTTTTTTGCTTACCTTGGAACGCTGGCGGCTGTTCAGTCCGATACATGGGCAACGGAAATCGGGACAATGTGGCCGAACCCCAAAGCAAGGCTTATCACAACCATGAAACCTGTTCCTGTCGGTACTTCGGGAGGGGTATCGGTTCCCGGTACGATGGGGGCGTTTATCGGGGCACTCCTGATCTGTGCCAGCGCCGTTGTGTTACAGGTTGCCTGGGTTCTTGATTACGGTGTGGTTCAATCATTCGTTCTTATCGGTTTTTCCGGACTTCTTGCCAGCCTTGTCGACAGTTTTTTTGGTGCAACCGTTCAGGCGCAGTATTATGATCCTGTAAGGGAAAAAGTGACGGAACGAACGCATAGTTTCAAGAGCGACGGCACCGTTGTAAAAAACAATCTCATCAAAGGGTATCACTATATAAACAACGATGTTGTCAATACGCTCTGTGCTTTATCCGGATGCGCGCTGGCATTTATCTTTTCCCAGAGTATCTGACGTTATTATCGAACCATAAATCCATATATCCATGTTTTCTTCCAGGATCGGCTTTTTTTCGCTGCTCGCTGATACAGGACCGGTTGTTCTTTTTGTGCTTTGCCTGCTCCTCTTTTTTTCTGTGCTTTCATGGGCAATCATTCTGATGAAAGCCGGGCGTATCGGAAAAGCAGCGAATGAGTCGAGAGGTTTCCTGGAATTTTTTTTTGAAGAGCCTGGTATTGACAAAGTTTTCGGTGAAACTGAGCACTACGGCAAAGGTTCTCTTGCAAGGGTTTTCAGAGCCGCTTACATCGAATATCGCGGCCTTGGCTACCTCAAGGATCGTGCCAGGATCGAGGAGCGTGTCGCAAGGGCTTTGCGGCGCGAGGCCAACGAAGAGATCAGGGCTCTTTCCCGGTATGTGCCGTTTCTTGCGACAGTGGGAAACACGGCTCCTTTTATCGGTCTTTTCGGAACGGTCTGGGGGATCATGAACTCTTTTATGAGCATCGGTACGTCACAGTCGGCTTCGCTGGCAACGGTCGCTCCTGGGATTGCAGAGGCTCTTGTCGCAACAGCCGCAGGTCTTGCTGCAGCAATTCCTTCTGTCATTGCGTATAATTTCTTTACGCAGAAGATCAACGCAATAGAGCGCGATCTGGAAGATTTTTCAGGCGAATTTCTAAAAGTTATTCTCAATGAAGTCCGATGACGTCCTGAAAAAAAGCAGTTCCAGATCGAGCCGGCTTATGAGTGACATCAATGTCACTCCGTTTGTCGATGTAATGCTCGTTCTTTTGATCATTTTTATGGTGACGGCTCCCATGATGATTCATGGCGTCAAAGTAGAGACACCCGAGACAACACATGATAAAATCGATGTCGAACCGGAGGCCCTTGTCGTAAGCGTCGACAAGGAAAAGAGGGTATTTATCAATGAATACCAGCTGGCACCTGAAGAACTGCAGGAAAGGCTTCCTGACATCATCGATATCAATTCGGCAGGAGAAGTGTATTTGAAGGCGGATAAGTCTCTTTCTTACGGCTTCGTAATGTTTGTCATGGCGCAGATCAGGGATGCTGGTGTGGACAAGATAGGGATGGTTACCGAGCCGGGTCGGCTCAAGCAGAAAGATGCAGGTAATAATAATGACGAGAATGAGTAGCGGTGATGAGCGGGAACCGGAAAACAGCCGATTGGTCACAGCGTTTACCATATCCTGTATTTTGCATCTCGTGTTTTTTTCGGCCCTCCTGTATCTGCAGTATCGTGCCGCAGAGGAGCGTCGTGAATTCACGGCAATCGATGTAAGTCTCGTCGCTCTGCCGGGACCGGGTTCCCCCGAAAAACCTGATAAGGAACTGGAAGAACTATCGGTTCCGGAGCCTGAACCCAAACCCGAACCTGAACCTGAACCGATTCCGGAAGAACCTCCTGAAAAAACGAAAGCGCCTGAAAAGAAGGCGCCGCCGGAAATAAAAGAGCCCAAAAAGGTTCCCGACAAGCTTGTCGAGAAAAAAAAGAAGCCTGAAGAGGAGAAACCGAAAAAGCAGTTGGGGGATTTTGAAAAAACTCTTGAGAGACTGAGAAAACAGGTTCAGGAGGGTCCTCCTTCAGATCTTTATAAACGTTCCGGTCCCGGCAGATTCGGTCCGGGTGATGGTGACTATGGAGCACCTCTCAGCGCCAGAGAGCAATACCTTGTGGAAGTTGTGACGATTATTCGTCAGAACTGGTCGTTCACGCCCCAGCTGATCCGTGAAAGGGGGAAGGTCAAGACGTATGTCGCATTGACGATAGAAACGGGAGGCGTCATCAGCGATATCATGATTGATCGGGGCTCGATCAGCAGTTATTTTGATGATACGGTAATCAAGGCGATTGAAAAATCTTCGCCCCTTCCGCCTGTTCCCATGAGTGTCGATAATAAAGCGTTGCGTATAGGACTGGCTTTTACCCCGGAAGGAATAGAATGACTGTTTTTTCCCTGTAAGGAGCAGTAATGATGGTTGTTGGTAAAATGATGGAAAATGACCTTGTAAATGAAACGGTGTGTTGATTACTTTCGTTATTGGTGAGATGTAACGCAAAGGTTGATGCTGTGCGGTTAAGGGATGCGTCTCAGGCAAACAGGCCGACAGGAATTTTTTATATGGATATGAATAAACCCAGTTTGTTGTATCGGACTTTACTTGTTTTCGCGCTTTATATGGCGGTATTTCCGGCATTACTTACGGCGGAACCTGTAAAAGAGTATATCAAAATCTCCAAAGAGGGCGTAAAGAGGATTCCTCTTGTTTTGAAAAATCTCGATACAGAAAAGAGCAAGAGCAAAAAATACGCATCGGAAATTGATGCGATAGTCAACAGAGGACTTGGTTTTACAGGTCTTTTTGCCATTATCAAGGCGCCGCTGAATATTATTTCCGGCGGAGATCTCTATCAGGCCGGGAAAAGAAATATTAATTTTGCCGCGCTGAGTTCGGTTGGCGCCGAAGTCTATGCCGGAGGGATTCTCGATAAAAAGGGGAGTACTCTCAGGATGGATATGGAGGTGTATGATGCTCTGACCGGCAAACTTCTCATGAGAAAACTCTATGAGGGTGACAAGGATAATCTCAGAAAGCTGGCACACAGATTTTGCGGCGATCTTGTGAAAATGTTTACGGGAAAGCCTTCTATTTTTGAAAGCAAGATCGCGTTTGTTCAGCAATCAGGCGGAAAGAAAGAAATTTACCTGGCTGAATTTGACGGTTACGGTGCTGTCGTGGTAACCAGATCCGGCGGGTTGGCGCTGACTCCGGCACTTTCCCCCGATGGCCGCAAGCTTGCATATCTGACCTATACCGGGGGAAAACCGGATCTGCAGATAAAAGACCTTGCTACAGATGCGATTGTCTCGGTAAAAAGAAAAGGCGTTAAAATCGATCCTGCATGGAGAAACGGTACGGCAGAGCTTGCAACGACGTTTTCATTCGACGGTAATCAGGAGTTATACCTGCTGCGGGACAACGGAACAATTACGCGCCGGTTGACAAGGCATGGTATGATAGATGTATCGCCTACATTCTCACCTGACGGCAGAAAAATGGCTTTTGTTTCGTCGCGGCACGGATCCCCGCAGATATTTATTCTTGACCTCGTTTCCGGGTCGGTAAAGCGCCTTACCTATGAAGGAAAATATAATACACAGCCCTCCTGGTCGCCCGTTGGAGATAAAATTGCATTTACTACTATGCAAAAGAGTGGGGAAATCAATATATTTACAGTAAATGCTGATGGAACAGGGTTGAGGCAGTTGACTTACAGGGCCAGGCATAACGAGGCACCTAGTTGGTCCCCCGATGGAACAATGATCATGTTCAGTTCTGACAGAAGCGGCGGGAAAAAACTGTATGTCATGAATGCCGATGGGCGTAACCAGAGAAGTTTAGGGCTTGGGGGTCAGCAGATGCAACCCAGTTGGTCAACATTTCAATTGAAAAGCAGTTCCTACTAACCTAAATAACAGGGGGAAAGATGAAAAACGTACTCAAACATCTGTCTAAAATTCTTGTTATCCCGTCGATGCTTTTTGTCATCGGCTGTTGCTGTGAAGAGGTCGTTGTTCCGACTCCAATGCCTGAGCCCGAGCCGGCACCGATTATGCCTCCTCCGGAACCGATGGTCGAGCCAAGAGGATAAGACAAAAAACTTGCCATTGTACCGCGAGCCGGCTTTCCAGGCCGGCTTCGGTATGGTGGTATAGTGTCGGTGACTGAATAAGAACATGTTTATGGGCATTTGTCTATTTTAATGCGCATGGTTGTTCTTTTGTTGATATGAATTTTGAGCCGGTGACGAACGGAGGTCATCTGTACTTCATTGTATTTCGGATCATAAATTAAAAAGTCGCGATAATGAAAGCACTAAAATTCCTTTTAAGGAGCCTCATTGTCCCCTCCTTGTTGTTTGTTATCGGTTGCTCGACATGTTGTAAGGAAGCGGTTGTTGCTCCGCCGCCGCCACCACCACCGTCGCCGCCGCCTTCAGCTTCTGTTGTTCCTGTGGGCACAGAGTTGGGAGATGTCTTTTTCGCTTTTGACAGTGCTGTTCTCAGTACGGCATCTGAAAGTCAGCTCAATGACAATGTTCAGTGGATGAACGACAATCCTTCGGCAAGTGTCGTCATCGAAGGTCATTGTGATGAAAGAGGGACGGACGAGTATAATATTGCCCTGGGTGAAAGAAGAGCGGAAACGGCAAAAAATTATATGGCAAATGCAGGCGTCGATCCTTCACGTATGCAGACGGTGAGTTATGGTGAAGAGCGTCCTTTTGATCCTGGACACGATGAAGATGCGTGGGCCAAGAACAGAAGGGCTCATTTTGCGGTCAAGTAAATTGCGTTGTTTCGTTGTCAAGGGCATGCAGTTTACTGTTTGCCCTTTTTTTATAAATATCTGAAAGTGACTGTGCCATGAAAAAGACCTTATTGTTATTCTGGATGATTGCTGCTGTTTCGGTAGCGGGATGTTCTTCGAAAGAATCGGCGGTCAGTATGGATCAGGAGCCTGTGCAGCAGCAACAGGATGCAGAGTCATTGCTGCTTGAGGAAGCTCGCCGGATGATCAAGGATGTCTTTTTCGCGTTTGACAGCGCGGAACTTGATCAGGTTGCCGTGAGCCAGTTGAAAAACAACGCGGCATGGCTTGTGCAGCATGGAAGTATTTCCGTTCTCATAGAAGGTCATTGTGACGAACGTGGAACGTACGAGTATAACATGGCGCTTGGTGAAAGACGAGCTGAAGTGACAAAAAGCTTTCTTGAAAAAGCAGGGGTCAGCACGTCAAGGCTTGAAACCGTCAGTTATGGTGAAGAGCGTCCTTTTGCACCGGGTCATGACGAAGCGGCCTGGGCAAAGAACAGGCGTGCGCATTTTGTCGTTCAATAAATTCTTTTTCTAACTTTTTCTAATTTATGAAGGCGCATGGTCAGTATGACAGGCGCCTTCGAATATGGATATGTTCAGATGACGATGCATGATACATGGAAACGTATTCTTGTCGGCATATTTTGTTTTTCTGCAGTCGGATGTGCTTCCAAAACAGATCTTTATGTCCTTCAGGATGATGTAAAAGAGCTGAGGTCTCAATCGCAGCAGTCCGGCGGACAGACTGCGGAGGTGTACTCGGAGGTAGAAAAGCTTCGTGGCGAAGTTGCGAGACTGAAAGGCACCATTGAAGAGATGCGTTTCAAACTTGGTGAATCGGGCGGACCGGTAATGCCGGGGGGAATGCAGGATAGTCTTGCTGCCGATACCACAGGCGCCGTCTACGTCCCTGAGCAGGCTGTTCTCGAGAAAGAAAGCTTGCCTGATACCGTTATGGTTCAGCCGGTATTGGAGGGTGGTCCGGTTGTACCTCTTGAATCTGCTGATGCTGGCGGTCCTGTCGACGAAAAGGGATTGTATGACGCAGGTGTAGGTTATTTTGAAAAGTACGATTACGCCGCGGCAAGAAAAGAGCTGGGTATGCTTGTGGAAACCTATCCCTCTTCATCCTATGCAGATGATGCTCAGTATCTTATTGCAGAAACCTATTATAACGAGAAATGGTTTGAAAAGGCGATTCTCGAGTACCAGCTTGTTATAGAAAACTATCCTGAGGGGGACAAACGTCCGGCTGCCTACTTCAAGCAGGGGCTGGCCTTTGAAAATATCGGCGATTCAACCAATGCGAGGGTTCGTTACAAGGAACTCGTTCAGTTATACCCTGATTCAAACGAGGCTGGTATTGTAAGGGAAAAACTGCAATAGCAGGGTACAGACACATATCATTGCAGAGTTTGTCAGTCTCCTTTTTTTATTTTTTTATGGAAATGCCTATATTGTAAGTACTATGAGGTTTTTATTGACATATTTGGCGCTTCCTGCAAAAGTGGTTTTGGCTTTTTCTGCTCTGCTTCTTTTCGCAGGCGAGTCACATTGCGGCGAAAAGAAAGAGAATAAGCTTGCATTTCTGGCATCCGATCCTTCCGAAGCTGTTCAGGAGTCTGTTGAGTGGGTTCGGGACAAAAAAGATAACCGGAAATTACCCTATGCCGTTATCGATAAAAGCTACTCAGGGGTGTATGTATTTGATGAGAAGGGCAAGTTTGTCGCTGCCGGACCTGTACTGCTTGGGATAGCGAAGCTTGATCGCATAGATCCGAAGACGCTTAACTACAAACTGTCACAAATAACTCCTGACAAGCGGGTGACTCCTTCCGGGCGCTATCGTTCGTTTTTGGGAAAGGATCGTCGCGGCAAGGAATTGCTCTGGGTGGATTATCAATATGCAATAGCGATTCATCCGGTTGCTGATGTTCGCGGTCAGAACAGAAAAACGAGGCTGAAAACAAAGACTCATTCCGACAACCGTATTACCTGGGGATGCATCAATGTCGATCCGGAACTTTTCAAAAATGTTATAACCCCATTGTTCCAGGAAAGAGGCGGGATGGTGTATGTCTTGCCTGAAGAGCCTGAAAACAAGGGGATTTTGCAAATCGTGGACAAAGGATAGGATTGTATCCTGTGCCGCCGGGAGTATATCGATGACAACGCACCGTTAAGGGTGCGTTTTTTTATTGATAAAAAAGAACCCTTGCCGAAATGACAAGGGTTGAAATGCGGTTGCAGGATTTCTTTAGGTTACCAGGTAACTCTTATTTGAAAAATTCATCAAGAGTGTAGGTTTCCTTGTCGATCTCTACAGAGAGCTGTCCTCTGAGATTATCATAGAACACCGGTATATCCCGCATTGTCCACTTGACGCCGCGGTTGTCGAAGTCTATGACATAGCGGTTTTCGTTGTCAAGTACTTTTTGAGGAACGTCGATGGCGATATCCGGCTGTGTCGTCAGCACAAATAACTGGATTTTACCCTCTTTAAGCTGTTCGATCATCAATGGTGTTGGAGAGAGCTTTCTTCTGCCTGACGCTGGAGAAACGGTCAGTTGCAATCTTCCCCTGGCATCCCTTTTAGCGGATGTAATGTAATATTTGGCAACTTTATGAAGGGCATTGCCGGACCAGACAGCTGATTCCATCGTGTGCGTGTTTACATTACGAAAAATTAAAACACTGTAATAGCATAACATAAATTACTAAATCAGTGACAAATAAAAAAAGGGATTCATCATGAATCCCTTTAGGGTGTTATAATGCCGGAGGCACATTACTTGTCCTTGTCATTGCCGTCAATGACCTCGTATTCTGCATCGACTTCACCATCTCCTTTTTCTTTTTTTCCGCTGCCGTTCTGTTCGGGTTCACCGGATCCGGAGGCCGGCGGCGTTTCACCCTCTTGTGACTGGTACATCACCGAAGCGATATCGTTCCATATCTTGTTGAGGTCGTCCATTGCGGTCTTCATCGTTTCGACGCTGCCGGATTTATGCGCCTCCCTGAGTTTTTCAAGCGCGCTTTCCAGCTCGGTTTTTCGTTCAGCCGGAATCTTGTCACCAAGCTCATTCAACTGTTTTTCCGTGCTGAATATCAGAGAGTCGGCATTGTTTTTGACGTCGATTTCTTCTTTGCGTTTCTGGTCTTCGGAGGCATGCTGCTTTGCATCTTCCTTCATTTTTTCGATCTCGGTTTCGCTCAGTTTTCCGCTGGCCTCGATACGAATGCTCTGTTCCTTGCCGGTGGCCTTGTCTTTGGCGGAAACATGAAGTATGCCGTTTGAATCAATGTCAAATGCCACCTCGATCTGCGGCATGCCGCGGGGGGCCGGAGGGATATCCCCCAGATGGAAACGGCCGAGCGTTTTGTTGTCGGTCGCCATAGGTCTTTCGCCCTGGAGGACATGAACCTCTACAGATGTCTGATTGTCGGCAGCGGTAGAAAATATCTCCTGTTTCTTTGTCGGGATTGTCGAGTTGGCATCGATCAGCCTGGTCATGACGCCTCCGAGGGTTTCAATACCCAGAGACAGCGGTGTGACATCGAGCAGAAGAACATCGCTGACATCACCGCTCAGGACACCGCCCTGGATGGCTGCGCCGACAGCGACGACCTCATCAGGGTTGACGCTTTTATTCGGTTCTCTGCCAAAAAGCTCTTTGACAAGGGCCTGGACCCTGGGTATTCTTGTGGAGCCGCCGACCAGTACGACCTCGTCAATCGCGCTCGTGCTGATCTTCGAGTTTTTAATTGCGCGTTTGCATGGTTCGACAAGGCTGTCAAACAGGTCGGAGCACATTGCCTCGAACTTTGCTCTCGTCAGGTTGACGACGAGATGTTTCGGCCCTTCCTGTGTTGCAGTGATGAAAGGCAGGTTTATTTCGGTATCTGTTCGGGAAGAAAGCTCGACCTTTGCTTTTTCAGCAGCCTCTTTAAGCCTTTGCAAGGCCATCATGTCTTTCCGAAGATCGATGCCTTCCTGCTTTTTAAATTCGTCGGCAAGGAAGTCGATAATCTTCTGATCGAAATCGTCACCGCCGAGATGGGTGTCGCCATCGGTTGCTTTCACCTCGAAAACCCCTTCGCCAAGCTCAAGAATCGAGATGTCGAACGTTCCGCCGCCGAGGTCGAAAACGGCGACTTTTTCATTTTCTTTTTTCTTGTCAAGACCATAGGCAAGCGAAGCCGCTGTGGGCTCGTTGATGATGCGTTTTACCTCGAGACCTGCAATTTTCCCGGCATCTTTTGTGGCCTGACGCTGCGCGTCATTAAAATAGGCCGGTACAGTTATAACCGCCTCGGTGACTTTTTCGCCCAGAAAATCTTCTGCCGTCTGCCTCATTTTCTGAAGGATCATCGCGGAGATTTCCTGTGGAGAATAGGTCTTGTCTCCAATCTCGACTCTTGCTTCACCATTGGTATTGACGACCTTGTAAGGAGCGATTTTCTTTTCATTAGGGACTTCATCGAATTTTCGCCCCATGAACCGTTTGATCGAAAAAATGGTGTTTTGTGCGTTTGTAATTGCCTGACGTTTTGCAGCATGGCCGACAAGGCGCTCACCGTTCTTGGTGAATGCCACCATTGACGGCGTGGTCCTGTAGCCTTCAGAGTTTTCAATGACCGTTGGCTGTGTGCCCTGCATAACTGCAACGCAGGAGTTTGTTGTGCCCAGGTCAATCCCAATAATCTTTCCCATAATACATGTTCTTTGTTCAGGTTTCCGGCAAGAACGTTCACACTGAAATATCTTGCCGGAAAAGAGCCTGATATGTTTACTTGATTGCTATTTCCTTGTTTTTCCTTACTTCCTGTGCTTTCGGCAGCCTCACGTGAAGAATACCGTTGTCAAAAGATGCTTCAATGTTTTCCTGGTCGATCAACTCTCCAAGATTGAAGCTGCGGGAATAGCTTCCGTACGTTCTCTCAACGCGGTGGTAATTTTTCCCTTTTTCATCGGTTTCCTTTTTTCTTTCACCCTTGATCGTCAGAACATCTTCTTCGACTCCCAGCGAGATGTCCTCTTTGTTCAGACCGGGCATTTCAGCTTCAATGTGAAAGGCGATCTCGTCTTCCGAAATATCTACTTTGAACGCAGGTGTTGTGGGTACTTGTGTGCCTTCCCAGATGTCATCAAAAATTTTCATAGGGTCTTTCGACAGTTTTACTAACATAGTTTCCTCCTTTCTATACTGGTTTCTCTATTGTGCTTTATGTGTGAGTTGTTTTGGGTATAAACTTCTCTACAATAAAACAACAACTTGTGTGCCAAACGTAGACTTTCGATAAATCACTGTAGAAATGACAGAGATCAGAGAGATGTTGTGCTGTTTTGTCGCACTGGCAGGTGGGAAAGTGTGACAATATTGATGTGTGGGCAAGAAGTCACGGTGAGTAACTGGACAGGTGTGGATTGTGATGCAGCTCATCTGCGCGTGCTGCCGGTCAGAGGAGGGGATTTTCTGAAGACCAGGCCAGGAGCGCGGCTATAAGCGTTTTCGGGTTGCCTCACCATTCCTTGAGTGTCGTAAAGAAGACGAGACAGATCGTGGTGCAGCGTCTTCGGAAACAGGGATCAGTTTTCAACTTTCTGAAGCCAGCTCAGCCTGTCCTGCAAATTGTCGACGACACTTTTAGAAATGAGATAGCATGCATATATAATGCTGTTGTCGGCAATGCTGTAATAGCATTTGAGCCCTTCCTTTCTCCTGTTGACAATTCCGTTGTCGTGCATAAGAGCAAGATGTTTCGATACGTTTGCCTGGCTTGCGTTTATCTTGTTGACAATCTCTTGTACTGTCCTTTCGTTCTCGCAGAGTGTCCTGAGTATTTTCAGGCGCATGGGTTCAGAAAGCAGTTTGAAGCGGTTGGCAACGGCAGACAGCATCTCTTCAGGCATTTTAAGATTCCACCTTTTTACCTCGTCTTCATCGATAGTAATTTGTTTGCCCATCAGTCATGTGTTGTTCAGCGCCTGTGAAGCGCTCTGTTAAAGGGGGGGATATTCCTGCCTTGGCTATATAGTTATAAATTCATACAATTCAAATGTAAAATACGATTTCTTGATCCGGCGGATGAATATATTTTGGCGGGAAGGATTGTTCAACGAGGTTACTGCGGGGAACTGCTCAGTTTCAGGATGGTGTTGACGAGGGATTGAGGGGCTTTGAAGCGGACGATTTTTTCTCTGATAATGCTTTTGGTTTTCTTGGCTTCATTGAATTCCAGACGGCAGGGCTCGCACTCCAGAATATGCTTTTCAAATATCTGCTGTTCTTTGAGCGTCAATTCCCCGTCGACAGCTGCGCTCATGAGGGCTTGTGCTTCTGTGCAATTCATGGTTCTGGTTAATTCGTAAGTTATGTGATTAAAGCCAGTTATATCAGTCATCGGTGTTATAGCCGTGTTTTTTTGCAAAATCGTTCAATTTGTTCCTCAACAGCTTTCTTCCTCTATACAACCTGGATCGCACCGTTCCTATAGGGCTTTCAACCATGTTTGCAATTTCTTCGTACGTAAAACCTTCTATATCACATAATTGTATTACTTCCTTGAACTCTTCGGGAAGAGAGTTCAGGGCCTGATAGACCTCGTCATGCATCAATGAACGGAAAAAAACATCATCCTGCCCGTGATCACTCTGGCTATCCTTGATTGAATGGTAAAAATCCTTGATAAGATCATAATCAACTTTTCCAGGTTCGCGTGCGTTTTTCCTGAATTTGTTGATATAGTTATTCTTAAGGATTTTAAACAGCCAGGCCTTGCAGTTTGTTCCCTTTTCAAAAGAGTCGAAGAATCTGTATGCTTTCAGGTAAGTTTCCTGTACGAGGTCATGAGCATCATCCGGATTCATTGTCAGATGAAGTGCGTAATTATACAGTGCATTGATATGCTTCAGGGCTTCTTCCTGAAATTCCTGTTGCTTCTGTTGTTCCTGCGCAGTCAGGGCTGTTTGTTTCTGTGCACTATTTTTCTTGTGCTGTGAAGGCGATGTTGTCATAGTGTCATAGTGGGAAGATGCTACGCCGGAAGACGTTAAAAAGTTTCCTAAGCATTGATGTTACACGCTATTAAATATACAAATATATTCTTTATAAGTAACTTGTTTTGCAAAAAGGGATTAGGGCTTTTTTAGGGATTGTGTGGTGTTTTGCCTGCTGTTTGACCCCTTTTGATCTGAACATGACCGGCGGTACGGGGTTCCTCTCAGTGCACACCGTTCAGACGTGAAAAATCGGCGGGATTATGCCTTGAGTGTCATGCGGGCGATATTGAGGTGATTAATTGTCTTTTTTTCGATATCTTCTCCGGATATCTTTTTATAAATGCGTGAAGCGTTAGTGGAGTTTTACGTATAATTATCTCATAAAAGGTGTTACACGCAGGCATTCTTCGCTGCATACAGAGTACTCTCAGCCCCCGGTTTTTACCGTTTTGGAAAATAAGCGTAAACTGTGCGGGAGGCATTGTTAAACGATAAATGTTCGGGATATGGATCTTGAGAAACTAAGTGATCTGTTTTCATTCAACAAGCGCATTGATCTTGGTATTGATCTGGGTACTGCCAATATCCTGATTTATCTGCCGGGGAGGGGGATCGTTCTCAATGAACCTTCAATGATCGCGAGAGATCGTGCAACAGGGGAGGTTGTGTCTGTTGGCCAGGAAGCCCTCGATATTCATGAAAAAATTCATCCGGGGATCATTACGATCCGTCCGATAGCCAATGGTGTTATTGCCGACTATGAGGCAACAACAATCCTGGTCAGGGAGCTGATTCGCAAGGCTCTGAAACGTTCAGCAGGCAACTTTCAGCGGATCGTGATCAGCGTTCCACTGGGAATAACACCGGTTGAAACCCGCGCAGTCAATGATGCTGCGGTCAAGGTTGGCGCAAAAGAGGTGCATTTTATTCAGGAGCCTGTAGCAGCGGCAATAGGAATAGGTCTCGATCCGTTTGAGGGTGCCGGTAACATGGTTGTCGATATCGGGGGAGGGACAACTGATATATGTGTCATGACCCTTGGAGGGATTGCTTCAGGAGAGTCTCTTCGAATTGCCGGAAACGATATCAACAGCCGGATTATTCAGTTTTTCCGAAACCGTTACAATCTGGCGATCAGTGATTATGCTGCAGAGAATATCAAGCTGCAAATGGCATCGGCACAGGATGATCTTGACGATTCGACAATGAGCGTCAGAGGAATGAATGTCGGAACCGGTTTGCCTGAAACAGTCATAATACAGTCATCGGCTATCAATGATGTCCTGAAACATTCGCTTGCTCTGATCGTGATGTCGATCAAAAAACATATTGAAGCACTGATCGTCAAGCCTGAAATTGCTCTTGATATCCAGGAGCGCGGGATATTCCTGACAGGCGGGGGAGCACTCTTGAAGGGGCTCGAGCAGCGAATCAGCCAGGAAATCGGTATACCGATGGTCATCAGCCCCGATCCCTTGATAGACGTGATAAAAGGTGTGGGGGAGATCCTTGAAAATTTCGGGCACTTCAAGCCCCTGCTTGGCATTGATTTCAAGGTGTTGAGCAAGGACGATTCATGATACATCCCTGCAATTTCGATTGCGGCTCATCTTTGTTTTGTATTCTCTGTACAGTAAGACCATTTCAGGAAAGGCATTGCTCTCCGCATCGTATCGCTGCTTTTTTCCTGTGCCTGTTCTTTGCTGCCGGTGATATGTTTGTCGTCTCGTTTACCGAACATTGAGAAATCCGGATCAGCTCGCAAACCGGGTATAGATCAATGATTCTTCATGGTCGAGGTCTTGTAACAGACGGTTCGGATTTGATGATCTACTATCATGGGTTATTCAACTGACATAGTCATAATCGGTTCGGGTATCGGCGGCCTTACCGCAGCTGCCATGCTCCAGGAACGCGGGTTTTCCACGGTTACACTGGAAAAGAATGCAACTCCCGGAGGCAGTTGCTCATCGTTCAGGAGAGCGGGCTACACGTTTGATGCCGGTGCCTCGGTTTTTTACGGTTTTTCAGATAATGACAGATACGGAACCCTGAACCTGCATGACCGGATATTCCGCAAACTCGGTATTGAGGTGCCGGTAATACCTGATCCTGTACAGATTCATTATCATCTTCCTGATGATATCGATATTCCGGTGTATTATCACAAGGAGCAGTTTCTCTCTCGTCTGATCGAGCGCTTCCCGAGTGAAGAACGCGGCATAAGAGCGTTTTATCGCGAGCTTGAATCGGTTCATGATATTCTCAGCGCTCTTCCTGCGGGTTCTCTTGAAGACCCTGCACATATCCTTTCAGTGGCCGGTAATCATCCTGCCAAGGTTTTTGCTCTTGCATTGAAGACGTTCCAGTCAATGGGGGGGACAGCGAGACGCTATGTCAGTGACAAAAAGCTGCTGCGTTTTTTCGATATGGAAGCTTATGCATGGGCTGTTCAGGACGCGCTTGCCACACCGCTGGTAAATGCCGGGATCTGCCTCGCTGACCGGCATCTCGGAGGTATTCACTACCCGGTCGGCGGATCGGGCGCCATTCCTGAGGCTCTTTGCAGCGGTATCAGGAAATTCGGCGGGAAGATTCTTTTCAATACAGAGGTTTCGGAGATTCTTGTCAGCAGCGGAAAAGCCGAAGGCGTTCGTCTTGCCGACGGCGAGGTGATTACGGCAAAGGCCGTTATCAGCAATGCGACGGTTTGGGATACGTGTAACCGTCTGCTGAAAGATATCCGGTACAGGATCGAGGACGACGACTATCACCTTGCGCCAAGCTGGTTTCAGATGTTTCTGGGTATCGATGCATCGGTTATTCCCAAAGATTTCAATGTTCATCATATTTTTGTGGATAGCTGGATGGAGTATTCAATGCCCGGCGGGACAATTTATCTCTCTCTACCCTCTCTTCTCGATCCAACGGTTGCCCCGCCGGGTAAACATGTCCTTCATGCTTTCGTTACAGATGAAATGGGCCGGTGGAAAAATTTCCGTATCCGGAAAAGCACGTATACGAAAGAGAAGAAGCAGTATGCCCGAGCGCTGTTGAAACGAATCGAAAAACTTCTGCCGGGAATAAGGGACGCCGTCGAGCTTGAAATTTTCGCTACTCCATTCACCCATGAGCGTTACCTCAACAGGTATAAAGGAACCTATGGCGCGCAACTCTTTGCCGGACAGAATGTTCTGCAGAAGCCCCAGAACCGGACTGCTGTCAGAAACCTGTTTGCTGCGGGAGATAGTACTTTTCCCGGACAGGGCGTCATAGCAGTAACCTATTCGGGGGTTTCATGCGCTTCCTACATTGCCAGAAAACTCGGTAATCCCCTTGACTATCTCTAAGCCGCAGTCTTTCTGACCTATCCTGTGGCAAGCAGCATATCGATTTCCCTGCTTGATAAACCGGTGATTTCAGCAACCGACTTTTGTGTTACATACCCCTTGAATGTATAGGTCCCTTTGCGCAGGCTGTGGCTGTTCCAGAGAATTTCAGTGATTGTTTCATGCCTGGTAAGTTTCATCAGGAACGGAAGGAGGGTGTTGGTCAGGGCAAACGAAGCAGTTCTTGCTACGGCCGAGGGTATATTCGGTACGCAGTAATGCGTGACACCGTGTTTGACAAATATGGGATTTGAATGGGTCGTATGGCGGCTTGTAGCAAAACAGGCTCCCTGATCAATCGAGACGTCGATAACCACCGAACCGAACCGCATGGATGTAATGACTTCTTCGCTGACAATCGGTTTGATCAGTTTTTGCTTCGGGCTCAAAGCGCCGATCATGACATCCGATATACGTGCAACTTCAGCGATATAGTGTTCGTTGGCAATAGCCGTGACAATATGGCGGTTGAAAAAGGCCTCAAAACGGCGGAGTCTGTTGATTTCCCTGTCAATTACAGTGACTTGTGCTCCAAGCCCAAGTGCATCCTGGGCAGCAAACAGTCCTACGGTTCCGGCGCCGATAATCGTGATATGAGCAGGCGGAACACCCGCAATGCCTCCGAGCAGAATGCCTCTGCCCCCGTAACCCGTTTCGAGGTACTTTGCCGCTGTCTGGATGGCAAGTGATCCTGCAATCTCGCTCAATGTCCTGACAATCGGCAATTCACCGTCCCTTGTTTCGATGAATTCAAATCCCAGTGCGGTTATGTTTTTTTCAAGAAAGGTTCTGACAAAGGATTTTTTCACTGAACCGAGATGGACCGCCGAGATCAGCATCTGGTTGTGCTTGAAAAGAGCCGCTTCCTGAGGGAGTGGCGGTGAGACCTTGACGATGACATTTGCATTTTCATAGAGGAGCTCCGGAGATTCGGTGATATAGGCACCTGCTTCGGCATATTCATCATCAGAAAAATTACTGGCAGAACCGGCATTTTTTTCAACAAGGATCCTTACCCCGTTTTCACTGAGGATTTTCACGCCGGCCGGACAGAGAGCGACTCTTCGCTCATCGATAGCCCTTTCTTTAGGTATCCCCAGAGCGATATTTATTTTTTTGTCGGATTTGATAAGCCAGCGTTCAAGGGTTTTGATCCCCAGATCATAGTCGATTCCTTCAAATCCTCCGCTGTATCCCATGATGTTTCAAGGGTATGTGTTTTTCTGAAGCGATTGTTGCAAGAAAGGGTTGTTCATAATCTAAGTACCGAGCGCAGCTTTTTTCAACCGGGTAATGTGCCAGGTGATATCGATTTCTTTCGGACAGGCGTTAACGCAGTTATAGACTGTATAGCATTTCCAGATACCCTTGTCGGTGGTGACTTTGTCAAGTCTTGCCCGACCGGCTTGGTCACGGGAGTCGAAAATGAAACGGTATGATTTCAAAAGAGCTGCAGGGCCGAGATAGTCCTGGTTCGACCACGATGTCGGACAGGCATGTGTACAGGCGCCGCAGAGGATGCATCGGGTCGACTCTTCGATTATTGCATGTTCAGCCGGACTTTGCAGTCTTTCTCTGTCGGGAGGAGGGTCGTTGTTGATAAAGTAGGGCATGACAGCCTGGTATTTTTCCCAGAACATAGTCGTGTCGACTATAAGGTCTTTTTCGACCGGAGCGCCCGGGAGAGGCTCTACTTGTATACGGTTACCATGCAATTGGCGAAGCAATGTGGAGCATGCAAGGCGGTTTTCACCATTAATGAGCATGGCATCGCTTCCGCAGACACCGTGACCGCACGATTTTCTCACGGCAAGAGTACTGTCCTGTTCCGACTGGATTCTAAGCAGGGCGTCAAGTACCCTTTCGTGAGGAGCCGCCTCTACGGAAAATTCCTGAAAACAGGGCTTTGAGTCTTTTTCAGGATCAAAACGAAAAACAATTACCGTATAGACCATTACATCCAGGTCAGATCATTCAGCGTTCATAATGACAGGAAATCTGTTTTCCCGGTGCGAATGGGCATATCAGCCCTGTTTTTTAACAGAGCTTGCCTTGATATGCACCCGTTCGACGGGGGCGGTTTCCTCCTCGCATGATTTGCACGCGGCTCCGGGGAGATGCAGCTTGCCGCCTGAGATGCTGCACAGTGTATTCGATGCGCCCTCCAGCAAGCCTTTTGATCCGGCGCCTACCATGTTTGCGGGAGCCTGAAGAAACGGCAGGGCATCAAAAACGTTTTTTCCTGCAAGACGTGACGCGAGGCCTATGCCTCCGGCGATGTTCCGTATAGAGGTTATAGGATTCAGTTGTCCGTCCCTGACACGATTGACAATGTTGCCGATTCCTGAGGGCAGCTGGTTGACAACGTTATAGCCGATTGTCTGCGCGTAGGAGACAAATTCCGGTACGTTCAGACCGAGAACAATCCGCCGGAACATTTCGGCCCTGGAAAGTATCCTTATTTCACCGTCCTTTACGATCCTTGTCTGACAGGCAAGGCGTCCTCCTGCATCTGCAAGGCTGCCGGAAATAAATGCCTTTTCGATATCACTGCGTTCTGTCAGGCAATCCATTCCTTTATGGACATAAACGAAGCAGCTTTGACAGATCCCGCTTCCCCCGCAGATGTATCCGATATGACAGTTGTTCTTTTTTGCTACGTCAAGAAGCACATCTCCCGGTTGTGCCTCGACCTCGACATCATTGATATACATGTGCATAAGTGATCCCCATTGACCGTTCATTGTTGCCAGGAAAAACGAAACGTAACGTCTACAAGAATATAACTTTTTTTTCAGAAGAGCGCTTTGGCGCATAATCGAACAACGTCACATCAAGTACGCTCCGGTATCAGTTGACCGGAGCGTGCTTATGCTGTTTGAGAGATGTATCGATCTCGGGGGACGTTTTTTTTTCTGCCTTTTTTTTGTCAGGGTGCTCCTTTGTGCTTTCATTGCCGTCAGTGGCAGCCGGGACATACTCGCGAGTGAAGGCCTTTGTTTTCTTTCCCCAGCCGAGAGAGCCCTGGACGGCCATTACAACCAGTTCGAGCGCGCCTGCAACCGCGCCGGCAATATCTGTGACCAACTGCCATGTTTCGAGTTTTCCTGTCGAGAAGCGTTGTGCCTGCATGGCAATGGTTTCAGGGAACTTGACCAGAGATTCCCATCCCATCTTTGCCTGGTATGGAATGATCTCCTGCGGTTTTTTCTCAACCATTCTTTTGACTTCCTCCACTGTGGTAAGGAGCTTTACCGTTCCCAGTTTTTCAAGGGTTGTCAGACAGGCTACCCGTATCCCTTCATCGATCAGACGGTCGGAAAGCATTGCTTTTTCACGGTCGTCGAGGGGGGAAAGCAGGTGCATTCCTTCGAGCACTTTAACGTAACAGGTCTGGCAGATACCGTTTGCTCCGCAGAAGTACCCGATATGTGCATGGTTTTTACGTGCAACATCAATAAGTCTTTCGCCGGGCTTGGCCTCGAATTGTTTATCGTTTATGTGTACAAACATTGGTATGTGATTTAGTGTTTATATGCTCGCGTTTCAATTCACCTAACCGGCTTCACAGGTTAAAAAGTTGCCCGAAAGGGGATTATTTATGTCCGGTTTAAGCGGCGAGACAGAAAAGAGGGTGATGCAGATCTCTTGATTTCATGCAAGTTTTCTCAGAAGGGTACCGTAATGGCTCATGAGTTCGGATGGCCCGTTTGCTGCTTCCGGGGGATTATGCAGGACGAGTTTCATTGTTCTGCCTTCCTGAAAACGCGGTCTGTAACGCTGCATCCATTCTGACTGTACTGATGTGACAAGTGCCTGGAAGAAAGGCTGGTTATAGAAATCCGGCCGGTTTTCCCCGGGAAGGTGCAGGGTGCAGATATCATGCTGTATATCCACCTTGGCAAGGCCGAGGGATGAGCAGAGGTTTTTGAAGTCTGTAAGGTTGATCAGGTTTTCAACGTCGGGAGGAAGAGGGCCGAAACGGTCACGCAGTTCTTTTCTTATGGCATCAGTCTCTTTTTTTGTCGAGCTTTTTGAGAGTTTGTCATAAAAAGAGAAACGCTCCTGTGTAGACGATACATAGTAATCCGGAATAAGGGCGTCAAAATAAAATACCATGTCGGTACTGTCGGCAGAAAGGATTGGCTGTGATTCCTTTTCAGCAAACAGTCCGGTGAATTCGCCGCTTTTAAGTTCTGAAACAGCCTGTTCCAGCAGTTTCTGGTAGAGATCGAAACCAAGTTCATGGATCGCTCCGGACTGTTCGGCCCCAAGCAGGTTGCCTGCTCCCCTGATATCCAGGTCCCGCAATGCGATATTGAAGCCGGAACCGAGTTCGGTGAAACTTTCTATGACAGCAAGCCGCTGCAGGGCCTCTCTTTTGAGAGAGTGTACAGGCGGGATGATCAGGTAACAGTAAGCCTTTCGTTCGCTTCTTCCTACACGTCCCCGGAGCTGGTAAAGGTCTGAGAGTCCGAACATATCGGCACGGTTGATAATGATCGTGTTTGCGTTTGAAATATCGAGTCCGGAGCCGATGATCGATGTCGATATGAGTATATCGAGGTCATGGTTGATGAAGCGCATCATGACGTTTTCAAGTTCGGCTGTCGGCATTTGACCGTGTGCGATACCTGTTTTCGCTTCCGGTACCAGTTCCTGAAGTGTCGATTGAACCTGTTCCAGTCCGGAGATTCGATTGTGCAGGAAGAAGACCTGCCCTCTTCGTGTGATTTCGCGTTGGATGGCGGAGCGAAGGGTATCCTGATCGAACTGCGTGATGACGGTTTCGACAGGCTGACGGTTTCTGGGAGGTGTGGAAACGATCGAAAGGTCCCGCGCTCCGAGCATCGAGAACTGTAATGTTCTCGGGATCGGGGTTGCCGACATCGTGAGTGTATCCACCCCGGGAAAAGACTGACGGAGTTTTTCCTTTATACTGACACCGAAATGCTGTTCTTCGTCAATGACGAGGAGGCCCAGATCCTGGAACTGAACATCTTTCGAGACAAGCCGGTGCGTACCGATAACAATGTCTACAAGTCCGCGGGAGATGCTTTTGACCAGCTCTTTCTGCTCTTTTCTGCTGATGAAACGACTCAGGAGGGCAATCGAGACAGGGAAATTTTCAAACCTTTTCTTGAATGTTTCCGCATGCTGGTGCGCAAGGATCGTCGTGGGCGTAAGGAGGGCTACCTGTTTTTTGGATTCTATCGCCTTGAAGGCGGCTCTCATGGCGATCTCGGTTTTTCCGAAACCTGCATCGCCGCAGATCAGCCGGTCCATGGGCGATGATGACCGCATATCTTTTTTAACGTCATCGATAGTCTTTAACTGGTCAGGGGTTTCTTCAAAAATAAATGCAGCGTCAAATTCCTTCTGAAAGATTGAGTCCGGGCTGAACGTGAAGCCCGGAGTCATTTTTCTCCTTGCATAGAGCTTGATGAGTTTCGAAGCGATGTCTTTCAGTCGTTTCTTGACCTTTTCTTTCTTTGCTTTCCATTTCGGGCTGCCCAGTTTCGAAAGACCCGGCAAACTGCCTTCCGCGGCAGCGTATTTGGAGAGCAGGCCGATGTTCTGAATATTGACGTAGAGCTGATCTCCTCCTTCATATTCAACCAGGACGCTTTCCTGTTCGGAATTGCCGACATCAATGGTTTCAAGGGCTTTGAAAATACCGATGCCGTAATCTTCATGAACGATATAGTCGCCAACCTTCAGTTTTTGGAGATCGGCAAGGGAAATGCCTTTGAAAGACCTTTTTTTATGCGACTTGTGGACGTGCAGCTTACCGAAAATGTCCGCTTCGGTAAAGATGTTGAGCTTCTCGAAAACAAAGCCGGAATGGAGGGAGAGGGCGTTCCAGTTTATTTCGATCAGCGACGATGTATCGGTCTCTTCTCTTTCTTCATTAACGAATTCGACAAGTTCATCGATCTCCTTTTTTGAATTGGTGGTGATGACGGGGGCTTGATTGCAGGACTGAGCGTCAGCAAGTTCTCTTGCCAGCAATTTGAAATTTGCATGCAGTTTCTTCTGGGCGTTCGAGCCGAAATCGAATGGCTGTTTTTCAAGGCGGTTGATCCATACGCAGACAAAATTGCTGATCTTCTTTTCGGTGTATCCGCTGTTCTCGGAACCCTTGAAAGAAGAAATGTCATCAACAATGATCAATGTTTCAGATGGAAGGTAATCAGCCAGGCTCCATGATTCGCTGTGTTCATCGGTGCTGTTTTTCGATTCCATGTTTCCCGTAAGAACAATTGACTCTATGGGTTCCCCTGAAAGCTGACTTGCAACATCGAATGAACGCAGCGAGGTTATGGTGTCTCCGAAAAACTCTGATCGTACAGGTTTCCTGTAGCCGAACGGGAAAATGTCGATAATTGAACCGCGGGCGGAGAAATCTCCCTCTTCTTCGACGAACTCTTTTTTTAAGTATCTGTTCTCGGTCAGGAATTCCGTTAGACGCTGGTATCCGGTATCCTGATCGATCTGTAAAGAAAGGAGTCGTGTTTCCAGTTCGCCGGGATTCTGGAGAGGAGTCAAGAGATCCTCGAAGGTTGCCAGAAGAACAATACGGCGTTGATCTGATAAGGCGGCAAGAGCGGGCGAAAGCTCATCCGACACGGTGTGAACCTTCTCTTTGCCCAGCAGTTCGGCGAGATCGTTGTCATATATATCAAAGGTGTTTCTGGAGCTGATGATGAGAAGAGGGATGTCAAGATCATTGAACAGACGTGCAGCGAAGAGAGATGAGAATGACCCTTGAATGCCGGATGCGAAGAGGGGCACTGAATCGGCAGGATTATGGCGCCTCGAACCGAGCGCCTGTGTGAATGAGCTGTATACCGGAGAGCGGGAGAGCGTATCGAAGAGATACGAAACGCTTCTTTTGGTGACCGAGGCGTAGGGGGTTTTTTCTTTGCTGCTTTCCTGCAGAGTTTCATAAAAATTTTGCATAACCTATTTTACCCTAAACTGAGCGTTTCAACAAATGCTCCATAATACTAAGCTTATTAAAGACAATCTGTTATACTATATTTTTATAGAGATTATCCCTCACCTGCCGGGTGAACGTGAAAACTGATAAAGAGCCGCATTTGTTAAAATCCCGACAAGTCGGGAAATGCCGATCATACCGAATCTGCTTCGTTACAGGGAACTTGCGGTAGATCAACTACAGCGGCATTCCCTGTGCCTTGCATCTTCGGTATGCTCGACAATCGCTCAATTTAGGTTTACCACTGTTCTGGTCGGACTGATGATGATGTGTTCTTATTGAATGATTTTTTTTGAACCGGCGTTGGCTGCACTGACAGGTCAATAATGCATAATATACTGGAAGTAAAAAACCTCAAGACCTACTATTCAACAGACAGCGGAACGGCAAGGGCGGTTGACGGTGTCAGTTTTTCCCTGCGGGACAACACAACGCTCGGTATTGTCGGAGAGTCGGGGTGCGGCAAATCTGTCACGGCACTGTCGATCATGCGTCTTGTTCCTGTGCCGCCGGGATATTTTGCCGATGGTGAGATTTTCTGGGAAGGAAAGGATCTTCTCAAGGCATCCGAAGAAGAAATGAGGAAACTCAGAGGCGATGATATCGCCATGATTTTCCAGGAACCCATGAGCTCTCTCAATCCGGTGTACACCTGCGGGAATCAGATTGTCGAACAGATTCTCATACATCGGGATGTTTCTCAAAAGGAAGCAAAGGAGAAGGCCGTCGAAATGCTTCACCTTGTCGGGATTCCCAATCCTGCAGAACGTTTCAATGCCTATCCACATGAGCTTTCGGGCGGTATGCGCCAGCGTGTCATGATCGCGATGGCCTTGTCATGTGAACCTTCACTGCTTATTGCCGATGAACCGACAACCGCGCTCGATGTTACCGTTCAGGCCCAGATACTCGAACTTGTCGGAAAGCTTCAGTCCGAGGTTGGAATGAGCGTTATTCTGATCACGCACGATTTCGGCGTCATTGCCGAGTTGTGCGAACAGGTTCTTGTGATGTATGCTTCAAAGATTGTTGAGGAGGGGAGTGTCAGTCAGATTTTTTCCAACCCTCTGCATCCCTATACCGCAGGATTGCTCAAGTCGATTCCAAGAATCGGTTCAAGACAGCAGCGCCTCAATGTTATCGATGGAAACGTGCCCAGTGCGACCCGTCTGCCTGAAGGCTGCAGGTTTGCCAATCGTTGTCCGTTGTCTGACGACTATTGCCGTAACAATGAACCGCCGCTGGAGGTGTATGAAGAGGAGCATCGGGCGGCCTGCTGGAAAATACGTGCCTGAAGAGCATGACTGCCATTTTTTTTACATGATCGTAACATTCACGGGCGCTGCAAGGCCGCCGGTGTGGCATGCCTTTTCTGAATTCCTGCATATAATGCATATATTCTCACCTGAGTCACATGTCTCAGGTCTTGCCAAACCGTCCATGCGTTATGATGTCAGAGCCTATGATCCTTGTTGTCGAGGATGACAGCAACCTGGCGAAGCTTCTGAAATACAATCTCGAAAAAGCCGGTTACAAGTGTTTTCTTGCCGGGTCGGGAGAGGATGCCCTTCAGTTTCTTGCCGACCGGGACGTCGATCTTGTTCTGCTCGATATCATGCTGCCGGGCATCGACGGGTTCGAAGTCTGCAGAAGAATTCGCCAGCATCAGCTTAACAGGGATTTGCCTATTGTTATGCTGACTGCAAAAGGAGAGGAGATAGACAAGGTACTCGGTTTTGAACTGGGTATCGATGACTATGTCGTCAAGCCTTTCAGTCCAAGGGAATTGAACCTGAGGATCAGGGCTATTCTGAAGCGTGACAGGAGATCGAAAAGGGACGCAAGAGAGGTGCTCAGGTGCAAGGGCCTCGAAGTGGATATTGCAAAACACAGTGTCAGGCTTGACGGTAAGGAAATTACGCTGACCCTGATGGAATTCAAGCTCCTTGCCGTTCTTCTTAAAAGGCGGGGGCAGGCCCAATCCCGGGAAACGCTGCTCAGTGATGTATGGGATGTGGATAAAACCATCAATACCCGCACAATCGATACCCATATAACACGATTAAGGGAAAAACTCGGCAAAACCGGCAAGCTTATCAAGACCGTAAGAGGACTTGGCTACAAGCTTGAGGACAGCGGAGAATACCGTGAAGAAAGGTAGTGTTTCATTTCGTCTTGGACTGGTTTTCGGCGTTGTGATTTTCTTTACTGTTGCGATCAGCTACGTCTATCTCGGCGGCCAGCTCCGGGCGCTTATTTTCGGTGATCTCAAGGAGCAGCTCTACAAGGAGCTCGAGTTGAACCGTCAGCTTCTGGACGATTGTCCGGAACAATGGGACATCATCAGCGAATCAGACAAGTGGGCCGATGATGTCGGTGCCGCGCTTGAGGTTCGCGTTACACTTATTTCAATGAACGGCAAGGTTATAGGTGATTCCTATATGGGACCGTCGCGGCTTCCTTTCGTCGATAATCAACTGCGGTTTCCGGAAATACAGCAGGCGCTCGTCAACGGGGCCGGTGAAAGCAGGCGTTTCAGTGAGACTTTGAATGAAGAGGTGCTTTTTGTCGCAAAGGTGCTTGGTGATGAAGAGCCTTTTGCCATCCTCAGATTTGCAAAACCACTGAGCCAGATCCATATGCTTGAAACTGAAATAAGGCGCGGGGTAGAAGGAGCGTTGTTCTGGTCGCTTTTGCTTTCGCTTGTTTTCGGGACACTGACTGCGGTTTTTCTGGCAAGGCCCCTGCGGCGCATTGCCCAGGCGGCAGATAACATTCTTCACGGAAACTATCGCTATAAGCTGCGTGTACAACGGGATGACGAAATCGGCCAGCTTGCCCGCGCATTCAATTTCATATCCGATGAAATGATGCGGATCAATCAGCAGGAAGAATGGTTCAAGGCTGTGTTTGCAAGTATACGTGAAGCTATTATCGTTACTGATTCCAGCGGGGGAGTCATGCTTGGCAACCCTGCTGCATGCAGGTATTTCAATCTTGACTGCGGGCAGATGATCAGGACCGGAGCCGGTAACAAGGTGACCGATAGCCGTTTGCTTGACCTTTTTGAGCGCGTCAGCGTCACAGGTTCACGGGAGGCAAGGGAGGAAATAACGGTCAAGACCCAGCGCGGCGAAAGGGTTCTCCAGGTCAGCGCTATGCCGGTCATAAAAGACAGGATTCCCATGGGAACGGTTTTTGTCCTCAACGACATTACCAGGCTGCGTAACCTCGAGCGTATAAGAAGGGATTTTGTGTCGAGCGTTTCACACGAGTTGCGAACGCCTTTGACAAGCATCAAGGGATATACCGAAACACTTTTGGAGGGAGCGGTTAACGATCCCGGTACTGCCAGACAGTTTCTTCAGATCATTCTCCAGGAGAGCGAGCAGCTCACCGCACTCATAAACGATGTACTCGATCTTTCGAAACTGGAATCAGGCAGGATAGAATACACGTTCAGGCCTGTTCTTCTTTCGGGTCTGGTCGACAAAGTGATGAGCCTTTTCCGGCGGACAATCGATACGAAAGGTATTACTCTGCAGGTCGATGTTTCCGATAACCTTCCGCGGGTAAACGCAGACAAGGATTATCTTGAACTTGTCATCAGGAATCTCGTGGATAATGCCATCAAGTATGTGCCGGAAAAGAACGGGCAGATAAGTGTGTCTGCATTCGTGTCAGGTGACAAGGTGAAAGTTGACGTTAAAGACAACGGGATTGGAATTCCGAAGAATGACCTTGGCAGAATATTTGAACGTTTTTACCGTGTTGACAAGGCGCGTTCAAGAGCTATAGGCGGCACAGGTCTCGGATTGGCCATCGTGAAGCATATTATTCTTGCTCATAAAGGCAATATCGAGGTTCAGTCAAGGCTCAATGAGGGATCCACATTCAGCTTCACTATTCCCGTGTCGAAGATAGAAAAGAAGAAAGAACATCGAAAATGACAGAATCCTTACTTGTTTATTTACAGTCGTTCGGGCTTGATGAGCACCTTGCGAAAATTGTCTTTACGGCAACAATGGTTCTCCTGGCCATCGTTCTTGTGATAGTATCGGAGGTTGTGGTCAAAAGGATATTGCTGCGGACCATTCATGCACTGGTTTCAAGGACGAAAGCCGGTTATGACGATCTTCTCGTCAAGCACAAGGTGTTCAACTGGATAGCACAGTTGATCCCTCCGATGCTTCTCTATAATCTGGCGGTCCCTGTCCTGCAGTTCTATCCTAAAAGTACAGACGTCATTCAGTCCCTGGCGCTGCTTTACCTGACGGTTGTTTTTGTCCTTGTCCTTCTTGCTGTCCTGGATGCGTTTCTTGACCATCATAGCCGGAGCCGTTTGGCTGAGAGGCTGCCGATCAAGAGCTTTATTCAGGTGATCAAGACCGTTGTGGTTTGTGTCGGAGCGGTAATTGTGATTTCCACCCTCATCGGACAGTCTCCGGTTGTTCTTTTCAGCGGGCTGGGCGCATTTACCGCAGTCATTATACTGATATTCAAAGATTCTATTCTGGGGCTTGTCGCTGGAATTCAACTGACGGCAAACAACCTCGTCAAGGTCGGCGACTGGATCGAAATGCCTCAATACGGCGCAGACGGCGATGTCATCGATATATCGCTCGTCACGGTTTCCGTGCAGAACTGGGACAAGACCATCAGCACCATCCCTGCCTATGCATTGCTTTCCGAGGGATTTAAAAACTGGAGGGGCATGAGCGAATCCGGCGGCCGACGGATCAAACGTTCGATCTGCATCGATATGAACAGTGTTCGTTTCTGTGATGACGATCTTTTGGAACAAATCGGCAATATCCAGCTCCTGAAAGAGTTTCTTCCTCATAAAAAGGAAGATATCAGCCGGTACAATCTTGAGCATGATGTCGATACGTCGTCTCCGGTAAACGGCAGGAATCTGACCAATCTCGGAATGTTCAGAGCCTATCTTGAGGCTTATCTTGAAAATCATCCCAAAATCAATCCGAAGATGACCTTTCTTATCCGTCACCTTGCCCCGGCGGAGCATGGCATTCCGGTTGAAATCTATGTGTTCAGCAATGACCAGGAGTGGGCGAATTACGAAGCGATACAGGCCGATATCATGGATCATGTTCTTGCAGTTCTGCCGTTTTTCGATCTGAGTGTTTTCCAGGTTCCTTCAGGTTCCGATATCGCCGCGGTGGGCCATGAGCTGCGAGGAGCGTTGAGTGAATCTCCGGGTAGGGATGAGTGAATAGTGACGAGTGACACTGTAAGAAACCATTGTCAGTTTCCGGCGGCACTGACAGCTCCTGTAGAAAAGCTGTTTTAGGTCCATTGGCGTTATGGTTTTATGCAATCCTGCTGTGTTCTGGCGTCCGAAATAATGTTTCGGTGGAGCGTCAGCCTGATTGGCGGGATGGTGTCGAAAGAGTAGAATCCGGCTTCGAACAGTTCGTGGTTGACGGTTACTTCCGGATTAACCACAGTAACTTTATACGCGACTACAACGAGCGAGCCGTACATCTCGCTTTGGCGGTGATACGCTCCGATAAGGCTTTCGATAGTTCCGTCGAGAGATGTTTCCTCTTTCAGTTCACGGAGGCAGCCTTCCTGAGGTGTTTCGCCGGATTCGAGAAACCCTCCAGGCAGGGCCCATTCGTTATAGCCCGGGTGATGAGCCCTTCTTACAACAAGGAGTTTGTTGTCGGAGCTCAGTGTATAAGCGATCGCGACCGGTAACGGGTTTTCATAATGTATCCATGAGCAGGAAGAGCATTTTTTTCTCGGCCTGTTCTCTATTTCGGCGTCCATAAGTTCTGAGCCGCAAACGGGGCAGTAGCTGTAACTCTGCATCTGTAATGTTCCGTGACGTTAGAATTGATATGAGCATTCCCGGCATTGAAACTTTTTGTCGAGTCAATTAATTCAATACTGAAAAATTCCGCAACTATACAAGGATAAGGAACAATGGCACTACTCGAAAAAGGCGCGAAAGCTCCAGGTTTTGAAGCTCTGGACCAGGACGGGAAAAAAGTAAGTCTTTCCGAATATTCCGGAAAAAGGGTACTGCTCTATTTCTATCCCAAAGACGATACTCCCGGCTGCACCAAAGAGGCTTGTGCATTTCGCGATAATTTCCCTAAATTCAAGAAGATAGGGGTAGAAGTTCTCGGGGTCAGTATTGACAGTGAGAAACGGCACAAGAAGTTTGCCGATAAGCATGGCCTTCCATTCAGGCTGGTTGTCGATGAGGATAAAAAGATCGTTGAGGACTATGGTGTCTGGGGGCTTAAAAAATTTATGGGTCGTGAATATATGGGGACGAACAGGGTAACGTATCTTATCGATAAGAACGGTGCTATCGAACATGTCTGGCCCAAGGTGAAACCGGCTGATCATGCTGAAGAAGTGATACGATATATTGAATCAAACGAATGAGCCATGGTAAACGAATACGAGCAGGTGACGGCGGGAGGTCTCATCATGGCATCGGCGGTAATGCTTGAATCCAACTTCAAACGAACCGTATTGTTGATGTGTGAGCATAATGAGGAAGGCTCAATGGGATTTATCCTCAATCGTCCTCTTGAGGTCAAGGTGTGTGATGCGATAACCGGTTTTGATGGTGTCGATCTGCCCCTGCATATGGGAGGGCCGGTACAGGTTGATACAGTTCATTACCTGCATCGCAGGGGTGACGTCATCGACAATTGTCATGAGGTGCTTCCCGGGATATTCTGGGGGGGCGAGCAGGAGCAGCTCAGTTTTCTTCTGGAATCCGGGGTTGTCTCTCCGGCAGAAGTTCGTTTCTATCTCGGCTATGCAGGCTGGGGTTCAGGACAGCTGGAGTCGGAATTCGAGGAAGGATCATGGTACACGACTTCCGCCACGAAAGATGTGATTTTCAGTTCCGACTACGAGCGCATGTGGGCCAGGACAGTCCGTTCAAAAGGCGGGGACTATCTCTATGCAGCCAATTCTCCTGAGCTTCCCGGTATGAACTGAATGTATCGCTGTACTTCTTTTTGTTCGATAGAAACACTCATCGATCAGCTTGGGCTGTCGGCTCAACGGCAATGTTGCTGTCAAGATGGTAGTTTCGAACCGGAACGTGTTTTATTTACCCGCAAACATCAGGAGAATAACGACAAACAGGTACGACAGTACCCCCCACAAAAGGACCTTCGTGACTTTGAGCTTTTTCTTGAACATGGAACTCTGATACAACGTTTCGTGTTAGGCTATTTTGATTTTCTCTTGTAATGTATATATACGTTGTACGCTGCACAAGGCGTACTGTTCTTTGACTTTGGGGATGACAGGCTTTTGACAGGACAGGTGTGCGATACAGTTGCACTCCGAGTTTCAGCATGGATGGACTCGTAAAAGAAGTCTATGCAACATCTAGATGCAGACGATTATTCGTATGCAATGGCTGCCTGATTAGCAAACGTTAATTCACTCAGCCATCGTTCGATGACCGAGGCGCTTACTCTGAATTCATCGAATGGCATAACCCGCGCTTGAGCCATCGCTCGCGCAAGTAAGCTTCATCTGTTTCTTTTCCGGGGAATCAGTTGAATAATCATCCGGAATAGTGTTTCGAACTTTGTCGGCAGAGTCGCGGAACATGAATACTCAACTACCGAAGATGAGTGTGGTAGCTGTTTCAAGCAATGTTCTGGACGCGGGTTCGATTCCCGCCATCTCCACTCCCAGGATTTCCCTATCAGTCCTGAAACGTCCGAAAACCCCTGTAAAATCAGGGGTTTTCGCTTTTCTGTTATCTCTTGCAGGCCAGAGATGTTTTTTAAAATCTACCCATAATAGGTACATTTCATGGTGGTTTTGGTGTTAAAACCGGTTATCTGGTTGGAAAGTATACCAAAAACGTTACCAGAAATATACTCATGCCTCGCAAGATTGTTCCACTAACCGACACGAAAGTAAAGAGTTACAAGGCCGCTGAAAAGCCGAGAACCCTGTTTGACGGAGACGGCTTATTCCTGTACTTGCCGGCGAAAAAATATACCAAAGACGGTACACCGCTGCCTGATTCGAAGTTGTGGCGGTTCAAATATACCTTCGAGGGCAGGCCTCGGGTCATGTCTTTCGGGGCCTATCCGGGGGTGAGCCTTGCGAAGGCTCGCGAGAAGCACAAAGAGGCCAGGACTCTTCTTGCCGACGACATCGATCCCCAGGCGGAAAAAAAGCGGCGCAGGGCCGCCGTTGCGCAAGAGCGTGAGAAGCTGGAGAACACCTTCGGAAAGGTCGCTATGCAGTGGTACGCAATTGCTCGGACAGAGTGGACACACGGCCATGCCAGAACGGTTCTTTCGAGGCTCCAGAGGGATATCCTGCCTCCGCTCGGCGACAAGCAGATTTCCGAAGTCACGACACGGGATATACTGGAGGCTCTGCGGCAGGTAGAAGCCCGCAAGGCTTTCGAGACTGCCCATCGCATCAAAACGATCATCGGGCAGGTTTTTACTTTTGCTCTTATCTCCGATATACCGGAAGTGAACAGTAACCCTGCTGCCGGGTTGAGCAAAGTGCTCAAGCAGCCTCGTAAAAAGAGCATGGCGGCCATTCTCGATCCCGACGTGCTCGGCCGATTGCTTCGGGATATTGACGGCTATGCCGGTTCGCATATTGTCCGCTGCGCCCTGAAGCTGTCCCCGATGCTGTTTGTTCGTCCGGGGGAACTGCGCAGAGCGAAATGGAAGGACATCGATCTGGACGGCCAGGTCTGGCAGTTGCCTGTCGAGGATATGAAGCTCACACTCAAAGAGAAGGCCAACCGCAAAGGCCAGGTGCATACGGTCCCGCTGGCCAGCCAGGCTGTCGAGGTGCTTCGGGATCTCTACCCTTACACTTCACGAAGCGCGTATGTTTTCCCAGGACGGGCGGCATCGAGGGTGATGTCGGAGAATACGGTCAACCAGGCGTTACGAACCATCGGCTGGGATTCCGATACGGTGACTGCTCACGGATTCCGTGCGACCGCCCGGACCATGCTACACGAGACGCTCGGATTTAGTCCGGATGCCATCGAGGCTCAACTTGGACATCGAGTTCCGGACCGGCTAGGGACAGCTTACAACCGTACCCAGCACATCGAGGAGCGTACCCGCATGATGCAGGCCTGGGCTGATTATCTGGATGGATTGAAGGGGGGATGAATGTGTGCTGTTTGTTAAAACGAAAGCCTTTTTATCATCAAGCGTTTCAGTCTTTCCGCAGTTTCTTCAAGTTCGGCTTCAGGTATTTCCGGTTCGACATTATCGATTTTGTCCCCTTCCATATGCAAAGTAATTCTCACCATTTTGCCTGGCAGTTTTTCAGCCCGTATTTCGACCTGAAAGCCGTTGATCTGGAAGGATTTGACGTTCATGAGTGAACAGATGCGGGTTATGAGGTGGGCTCATTTTTTTTCTCTTCTGGTCTCTTTGCCACAGAAGCAGGGCAAATCCGAAAATAAAAGACATATAAATACTCAGGTCGGCTAAGAGCTGAACAGGTATTAAGTATGGCATCGTAAGGGGATTGAGTTGTTCTTCGTCAACAAGTTAGAAAATTCTTGATTGGCGAGAAAGAAAAAAGTGAAAAATAACAGTGAATATGATGGCGCCTGAATCTGGGGTGGTGAGGTGTGTTGGCACTTGAAGCACTCCATAATGGTCTATTATGCTGTAAATTCGTCCTGTTTATTCCGTTTGTGTCGCGGAAAATTGCGTATCTTCCCCAATAAGCAGTATCCAGAGTAGTACCCTCTATCAACTCATGACAGGCTCTCGGATATGGAGACTTCATACCTTCTGTGCACATCCTTCCCAAACTTAAAGCGCTAATCCAGCTATGGTGAATCTCGAGCATTTGGCGATCCTCAAGCAGGGGGTTGAGGTTTGGAACGCTTGGAGAGAGGATAATCTGCCGGTTAGACCTGACCTCCGTGAAGCGAATCTCCGTGAAGCGAATCTCCGTAGAGCCAACCTCAGTAGAGCCAACCTCAGTAGAGCCGACCTCAGTGGAGCCAACCTCAGTGGCGCCAACCTCAGTGGAGCCAATCTCTTTGGAGCCAACCTCAATGGAGCCGATCTCTATGGAGTTAACCTCAGTGAAGCCGTTTTTTCTAAAGCCGATTTTTCTAGAGCCAATCTTCGTGGATCCTATCTCCGTAAAGCCTATCTCCGTAAAGCCAATCTCCGTGGAGTCGATCTCCGTGGAGCCGATCTCTATGAAGCCAATCTCTATGAAGCCAATCTCACTGGAGCCAATCTCCGTGGAGCCGATCTCGAAAGAACCAATTTGAAAGGGGCTATTCTAAACTGTGCAAATTTGGAATCAGTGAGTCTGAGAAGAAGCGATATGATTGACTCGGATATTGATGGTGCTGTCATTACAGGCGCCAAACTTTGGGAGTCAAAACGATCTGGATGGTCTATCAAAGGTGTTACATGCGAGTATGCATATACTGATCGTGAAGGGAAGGAAAAGATAGAATTCAAGCCTGGTGAATTTGAAAAGCTCTATTCCGAACAAACAAAGATCGTTCTTCACTATGCTGATGGGCTTACGCCTTTTGAGGTGAGCACTTTGCCAGCATTGATACAATTCATCGAGAGTAAACATCATGGTGTCAGTTTGAGATTGAGGACGATCGGGGAGGATGCGGGCGGGGCGAGTGTTACTGTTGCGGTCAACGAGCTTGGGGATGCTGATTTATCGGTACTAAAGGAAGATTTTGAGAGTTATAAAGAGCGAATCAGGGAAGAGTTGAAGCGTGATACTGAGATAAAAATGGAGGTTCTTAAGGGACAGGTGAATTTATTAACTGATCTAATCGATAGAAAAATGGGAGATACATTAAATATCAACAAGCTAATCGGAGTTGGTAAATCCAATTCATCAACTGTCAGTCAAAGTATCCATACCAATGACATCGATGGTATTACAAAACTGATCTCTGAAATCTTGGCAGCCCGATCAGAGATTGAAAAGGTTCTTCCACCTGAAAAAGCAGAAGAGCTCAACGTTGCCATTGAAATGATCCAGGCGCAGGCTGTTGATTCTCAGACAGACAGGGAGAAGTTGAAAAAAGGAGTTCAGTCTTTTAAGAAATTGCTTGATGGCTTAGGTGATGCCGCTGGAAAATGGATGCCTATCGTTGAAAAACTGTCTAATTTATTGTAATAAGACCGGCTAGGCGGGGAATGTTCGCCGGAAGCGACATATCGGCGATTTCACCAGGTGGAAGGATCATGATTCGTATTCGAAGGCCTTCGAGCGGTTGTTGAGGGATTTGAAGGCGGAGGAGTGATAATGATTTGAGATTTGGTATTTTAGAGTATAACGAATAATGCAGTGCTCGAACAATTTGTGAGAGGTAAATGAACGAAGGCTTTCATAAAACAAACGGAATGCCTGCTTGTAGGATAAAAGCTGCGGATGTCTTTTGTGGCGTCGGTGGCTTGACCAGGGGGCTGGAAGATGCGGGTATCGATGTGGCTCTTGGTATAGACATCGATCCTGCATGTGAGTACCCTTATAACCAGAACAACGACGCTACGTTTTGCTTGAAATCCGTTGAAAACATAGAGGCTTCCTATTTGAGAGAAGCTTTCGGTGATGTTGATTTCAGGCTACTTGCGGGTTGTGCTCCTTGTCAGACATTTTCGTCGTACAATCAAAAGGCCGATCTTTTGGATGAGCGGTGGTGGCTCCTGCGTGATTTTTCCAGACTCGTTCGAGAAGTCAAACCTGAATTCGTCACGATGGAGAATGTGCCGGGACTCGAAAAACATAAAGTTTTCGAGGAGTTTCTGAACGACCTCGACCGTAGTGGATATTATGTGAATTATGGTGTCGTGAGTTGTGAGGAATATGGAATACCTCAGTACAGAAAAAGACTGGTTCTCCTGGCCTCACGGCTTGGTCGGATTGAGTTGTTGACTCCCAAGCGATTTGGGGCTGAAAGAAAATCGGTAAGAATGGCTATTGGGGAACTTCGACCAATAGGAGCTGGAGAGGCTGATCCAGAGGACCCGCTCCATCAAAGTTGTGTTCTTTCGGATTTGAACATGAAAAGAATGAAGGCATCGAGGCCGGGAGGAACTTGGCGAGATTGGCCTGAAGAACTGGTCGCTCGATGCCACAGAAGTAAAAGCGGTAAAACCTATCCGGGCGTTTACGGCCGAATGAAGTGGACCGACCCTTCTCCTACATTGACAACTCAGTTTTTTGGCTTCGGAAACGGTAGATTCGGTCATCCTGAGCAAGACCGGGCAATTTCACTTCGTGAGGGAGCCATACTTCAGACATTTCCCGATGATTACAAGTTCGTCGCTCCCGGAAAGAAGGTCAAAAAGAAGGCCCTCGGTCGTCTCATAGGTAATGCGGTACCCGTCAAACTGGGAGAGGTGATCGGAAAGAGCTTTTTATGTCATATTGCCAGCCTTACCCAAAATCAAAGTGAATCGATTTAAATAGTTTCTCCATGCAGGATGTCTATAAAATGACGGTTAACCTGAGTGTTCTCGAACACCTGGGGATCAATCTTTACAGCAACATTGCCGCTGTTTTGACAGAGGCTGTGGCAAATGCTTGGGATGCCGATGCGGAAAATTGTGATATTCGCGTGTATGAAGACAAGGATCTAATAGAGATTGCTGATGATGGTATTGGAATGGATGTGAAGGACATGAATGAAAAATATCTGACGGTGGGCTATAGAAGACGTGAGGATGAAGGAGGCAGTAGTCGATTTACAGCAAAAGGCCGGCCTGTAATGGGGCGGAAAGGATTGGGGAAATTATCCCTTTTTTCCATTGCGAGCGAAGTTGAGGTTCAATCTGTAAAGGGAAGTGATCGACACGGCTTGGTCATGACAATAAAGGGAATACAACAGGCCATAAACGAGAAAAAAGACGATTATATCCCTATTCCATTGCCTACTGAAAAGATTGAAGTGAGACAAGGAACTGTTCTAAAGTTGAGAAAAATTAAGCGCCAACGTTTTGGGAAAGGTATCATTGCATTGAGAAAAAGGCTTTCAAGAAGATTTTCGGTTATTGGTAAGACTCACAAATTCAATGTTTCCATCAACGGTAAACCATTGTTAGTGAGCGACAGAGGGGATTTGCCTCAGGTACAGTTCTTATGGTTTTTTGGGGATGAAGAACCTGATTTGTCGGCGGCCAATAAGCTACAAGAGAAAAATAAATTACCGGATAAATTAGATGATTGGGGTGACGACATGCGAGTCACTGGCTGGCTCGGAACCTCCAGGTATCCCAAGGACCTCGATGATGAAGATGCTGGAAATCTAAACAGTATAGTCGTCTTTGCAAGAGGACGACTTTTTCATGAAAATATTTTGGACAAACTGAACGATGGAAGATTGTACACAAAATATTTGACCGGCCAGATAGAGGCAGATTTTCTTGATGATGACGACAAAGACGATATAGCTACAAGTGATAGACAACGCGTGCAAGAGGATGATCCACGTTATATCACACTTCTTGATTTTCTTAAAAGGCAGACGAACACTTTGGAGGCAGAATGGAGCGGCCTAAGAAGAAAATACGGTGTTGAAAAGGCGAAAACAGAAATCCCGGTTTTGAAAGAATGGCTTGAACGTCTTAAGCCCGGCTTCAAGGAAAGTGCAGAAAAACTGATTGCAGCAATAGGAGCACTTCCTATCGAAAAAGAAGAAGATAGGCGGTTGGTTTATAGACATGGTGTTATCGCTTTTGAAAGAATGAAGCTTCGTGGCTCCGCAGAGGAGTTTGCTGAGAAGTTTTTAAATGTCGAGACGTTGCTGAAATTATTATCCGATCGTGATGATTTAGAGGCTGTAATATATAGGGATATCGTGATGTCAAGGCTCGATGTAATAAAAAGATTTTCAAAACTTGTCGATGAAAATGCGAAAGAACGGGTTTTGCAAGAATCCTTATTCGATAATTTATGGTTGATAGATCCTACATGGGAAAGAGCATCAGGTAGTGAACGAATCGAAAAGACTCTGAAAACGGACTATCGGGATTTTTCTTCTACCTTGACGGAAGAAGAAAGCAAAGGCCGTATGGATATAAGATATAGGACTAGCGTAGGTAAGCACATAATTGTAGAATTAAAAAAAGCCGATAGATCAATGTCGCTCGTCGATCTTATGGATCAAGGTCAAAAATATTATTCTGGATTGAAAAAATGCCTTCATGATTTTGGTAAGAAAAATCCAGAGATTGAGATTGTTTTTGTGCTTGGGCGACCAGTTAAGGAACAAGGGGAGACGGCATTTGAGCCTACACATGTTCAAGATGCTTTAAGAACAATAAAATCAAGAACTGTTTTTTACAATGAGATGATTGAAAACGCTCAAAAAGCTTACGCTGAATTTATTGAGCATACAAAGACCATGGATTCTCTTGATGATATTTTGAGTAAAATATAACAATGGACACGGTTGACGTAGACACGCGTTCGAAAATCATGTCCCTTGTACGCCAGAAGGCAACCGGTCCCGAATTGATCGTTCGAAAGGCGTTACATCATCGAGGTTTTCGCTACCGCTTGAACGTCAAATCCCTTCCCGGCTCACCCGATCTTGTATTTCCCAAGTACCATGCGGTGATTTTCGTGCATGGTTGTTTTTGGCATCGACACGGCTGCAAGGCGACTACGACGCCAAGTACGCGACAGGAATTCTGGGAAGCGAAATTCAAGGACAATGTCTCCAGGGATAAACGGAACATCGAGGGGTTGAGAAACATTGGCTGGCGGGTGATGGTTGTTTGGGAATGTGTATTGAAGAGGAACAAAAAAACTCCCGATCATATAGTGGGCGCGGTGGTGAAATGGTTGAAATCGAGTGAGGTTTTTGCTGAGATTGGATAAGATCAAGTTTATCTAAGTGTCACTGCTGTACCAAGCTTCGTATCGATTAGATGTAGGCAGTAGCCTTCGGCCTTTCTTCAGATTACAGTTACGGCAAAGCAACTGTAAGTTGGTCACATCATTAATGCCACCCTCAGACAATGGAACGATGTGATCGTAATGTTCACTGCTCATGACGGAGACAATACCAGTTAGATCGGTATTGCAAGAGGCGCACTTACCGCGGTCTCGAAAGTAGACGGCATGCTTTGCCCATTCTGGTATGTGTTTTCGTGCTAACACACCATCCTTATACATTAGTTTTGAGTCTTCTTCTGGTAGATCGCTAGATTGAATACGACTAACTATGCCGGCAATGTAGACGTTAAGACGTTCCAAGAGCGTGCGATTCCCAAAGAGAATATAGAAGACTTCATTGACAAGCTGGGTCATAAGGATGTCAAGTTCGCCTGTCCATCGAAGATCTGCATGGTAGTCATAAACATGGTCATCTGTAGCGTTTGATAAAGCAATGTTTTGTTGCGCTAACCATTCGCAAAAGCCTGGCGATGCAATGCCGTGATGCTTGAGGGCGCGATCTACCCAAAGTTCGGATCTCGGATTCGTTTTTATCGCATCGATGGAGACATCATCGAGTGTTTCGTACATCAGTTCTTCTATAATGTGCTCAGCAAAACTATGCAGTACACTGTACTTGGGAAAAGGCTGAAGAAATAATTTGGCCTCACGATCTTCATGCCAATTATTAAGATTGCGAAGAAAGCCCATAATGTTGTTGAGAACGTTGTGAACGATGTTCGCGTAGTAGTACGTCTCAAAAAATTCCATTCGAAGTAGTGCTTCCCGCATGACATATATATTTGATAAGCTTACACCGTCCTCCGAATCACCCACGTCACCACTTCCTGTGTCCTGAAGCCCATGCTTTTTTGCACATTGATAGGTTCGTGGTGGCTGTTGCTCGGCATCAGCTTAATTTTCCCACCTACGATCCATCGCTGCTTTACCGTCTGTTCCCCTCTGACATAACGCAGGATTAACGGTTGTCCTTGATGGCCTTGGTTAGCTCTCCAATTGATTTGTTGATTTCCGTCAACCGCCGGATGAGCGGATCCTGGTAGGCTTCCGCATTCCTATATGGTCTGAGATCAATGAAATGACGCTCCTCGACTTGCTTTGAGCCGAATTTGTAGGTTGCGGTTATTGTAAAGGTTGTAGGACAAGTGGTTGGGTCAGCATCCTCAGCAAATATATCGAAGCTCAGACCTAACCCAAAAATAATTTCCGAATCGGGAGGAAGTGAGTCAATGGGTTGATTGAAGGCAGAGTATGTTGCAAGGTCATATTGTTCGGTGCGTTTGCCGAACATGAAGAAAGAGCGGTCTATTGCCAAACGCAAGTCACTTGCCGCTGTTTTTCCAAGGTTGACTATGCGCAGGTAAAAGACTTTGTTGCCTGGTTCGACGAAAGGAGCGACGGTTACATATGGGCAGTAAATTAATTCGGATTGTTCCCGCATCGCCTCGACAACATGCTCGTTTGCTTTTTGGATGCGGTATGTTACCCAAGCATAGAAGCCGGTAATAACAACAAGAAGAGCTGTTAAAAACTCGATCAAAGTCGTCTCCCTAATAATTTATGCGGTGTTTCGAATCACCCAAGTCACCACGCCCTGTATATCAAACTTCGTATGTTCGGTGATCTCGATCGGGTCGTAGTGATGGTTGCTGGGCATGAGCATAACTTTGCCTTCATTCATCTTTAAGCGTTTAACAGTCTGCTCGTTGTCTACTGACGCAATGACGATGTTGTTGTGTTGTGGTTCCAGGGAACAGTCTACTATCAGGATATCCCCTTCCTCTATGTTGTCTCCTTTCATGCTATCCCCGGTGACTTTCAGGGCGTAGGTGTCTATCGGATGCGGGATCATGTGGCGGGGAAAGTCGATAAATTTCTCGACCGGGCCTGATGAATCAACGCATGATCCGGCTGCTATGAGGTGCTGGAACAGCGGTATGCTTGCATTTTCTGATGGATACTTTTCTGGTGATTCAGCTTCTGTAGCGGAGGGGTGTTTTTCCCTACTGACCTTTACCGCTTCCGATACCAATTCCTGCACTGCCCGCCCAAGTTTTTCATAGTGAGATGTTTCACGCGGTTTGTTTTTTATATCACTCGCGAACATTTCCCCTTCACCAGTCAAAAACCATTCAAAACTAACTCCGATAGATTTAGACAATTTGCCTGCAAGTGTAATCATTCGGCGTTTAGGTTTTTCAGGAGGGCTAAAGTATTGCTTTAAAGTGTTTTGTGTGCCTAGTATCTCTTCGAATTGGCTTTGACTTTCTATTCCCAGCGCAGACATAATCTGTTTTATTCTGGCCCATTCTGGGAATTTTTTTTCCGAAATAGACGATTTGTCTTGCATATAATAGACGATTTGTCTAAAATTGAAATAGAACCTTACATGAATAATACAAACAACCATCATGCCAACCAAAGCAGAGATAGACCACAGGAAACAGTATCGCGGTGTGGTGAAAGCGGTTCAGGAGAAAATCCTTGAAAAGGAAGGGCTTGATCTTTCGTGGCAGGCCGTGAAGCAGCGCATCAAACGGAGACATCGCGGAACGATGCCTTACTACAAGGAGGCGCTCAAGGAAATGAAGCAGGCGCAGCAGGAGGCTGAAATGCAAGCGGAGCTGGTCGAGGAGGAGATCAGGGGGATTATCGAGGAGTAAACGTTAACCGATCAACACAGATACAATGGATGACAGAATTTTCAATTATAGCATTGTCTCGTTACGCGGCGGTTACGTTTTCGCCGGCAATGTTGTCTGTCGTAACGAGAACGAGGTCGTTCTGAAAAATGCCCGGCAGTTGTGGTTTTGGGATGGCGCAGCAGATCTCCATAACCTGGCCGATTATGGCGTGCATGATCCAGAAAACTGCAAGTTTTCTCACCCGGTTCCTCAAGCAAAACTGGCCGGACTCATAGGAATTTATCCGGTAACGGATTTCGCCACGGAGTCAATTATGGCCGTGCCGCCAGTAGCTGAAGATGCTGCTTCCGGTCTGGTGCTCTATTGGGGAGCTGAACCGGGTGGCCAAGAAGCTTGAAGAGGTTTCGTGATGGAGAAAAGGGGAGGCAAAAACCAGCAAACCAACGAAGACGGATATGAACACGGGATACAAAAAACCGAGACTTTCAGCGTTCAGCACAGAAAGAAAAATGCCGCTCAGGGAGATGAGTATCGCAGAGATCGCTGCTATAACGACGAAGTTTCTCTGGATCGCCGTTTTCTTCTCGTTACTGCTGACAATATCGGCAATGATACTGGCAATCGTCACGACGTTCAAGATGATCGAGAATAGTAGCGCCCAGGAAGTGATATCCATGTTCGACAAGTCGTATTTGATGGAATCCATTGCGTATCCGCTCATCCTCACACTTATAGCAATCAATGTGCTGCTCGCCCCTTGGGCGTATAAAGAATGAGGGTGTAAAAAAATGTACAAAAAGCTTGAAGAGGTTTCATAACGCAAAACAGGAGGACTGATCAATGAACACAGAGACTACAGCAGCAAGCCCGCAGTTGAGGTTTTACCGTCTCAAAGAGGTGATCGGCGACAGGAAAAAGGGGATTCCGGGCATTATCCCGGTGTCGCGTTCGGCCTGGTACGCCGGCATCAAGGAAGGGATTTACCCGAAACCGGTCAAACTGTCGGAACGGACGTCGGCTTGGCGGTCGACGGATATCGATGAGCTTGTGAAGCGGTTGTTCAACGAGAGTCAACCTGTGGAGGGTTAGCCATGACCATCATTCTTCAGAAAGGGGATGAACTGACTCATGTTGTGATGCAGGACGGTTCAATAATTCCACGGGAATCCATGCGTGAGTACAGGCTTTCCGACGGGCGGATCGCTCTGGATTGCGGAGAGTGTAACGAGCGGGCGGCCGCTGCCAGGTTCGCGGTCGATGCCGATGGCATAATCAGCGAGTGGGGGGCGTGAGATGTGTATCAAATCATTGACAGCGTTTGCAGCATTCTCGGTCATTGGCCTGGGATGCGGAATCGAGTTTCTGCATGCCCTTGCATTCGGGGTGCTCATATCCGGGGGGCTGAGTGTCACTGCCGTCATGGGGCGCACGAAAACGTTTCCGAGAGACTACAAACAGGATAATCCAGACGGCAGCTGATCGCAGCCAAGGCCTTGCCGTAGGGGAACCGGCAAACCCGCGGGGCTCATATCCCCGGTGAAGGGTGCCGATCAGCAGGCGGCATCCTTTGTGAGAGTTCGAATCTCTCCGGCAGGGCAAAGTTTTTAAGGGTAACGGAGATGAGGGGGTGTGCATGAGTGACAAAAGGGATGTTATTGAGCGGCCGCAGACATGTCGGGGCTGTGAGTTTTACAAGCCGGACTGGGGCATTTGGTGCGCTAATGGCTGGTCGCGGGACGGGAGCAGCGGACACTGCATGTTGGAGCCTATCCCCGTACCACGCGATGCGGGGGATATCGCTTGCCGGTATGGTTTACCGAAGAACCCTTTATGACGAGTGGAGGTATGCTATGGGATTTTTCGCCGAATATCATAATGCGGATGAAATCATGTGTTCCTGCGGGAACGCTGAACCGGTCGAGGAGACGGAAATCGTCGGCAAGTTCGTCTATTACTTCTGCAAGTGCCCGGTGTGCGGGGTTGAGTCTGACCGGTCATTGATTCAAGGGGAAGCTATCGAGCTGTGGAAAGATAAAATGCTTTGTGAGGATTTACCGTGAAAATTGGAGTGGTAATGGAACAAACAATCGGACTGATCGGGTACGGCGCTGCGGGAATGGTTGTTTTCCTTACGCTTTGGGTAGCTATCGAGGAGCATATCAAGAATAAACGAGCATGGATTGATAGCCTCCCTCATCATCCCGATCAGCATGCCAAGGATGATAAAGAAATCAACATAAAAGAGATTGTTTCAGCATGGCTTCTGCAGAATGATTGTGACGGGTTATGCAATCCTGAAATCGAATGCGGGTGCGGACTGGATAACCTGATGCCTTGTGAATTCCCAGACGAAAAACACTGTGTTCCGGCCGTTGAACGTGACGGGGCGTTTGTGATGCATCACATAGATAACACTGATAATGGTACACGAGCTTAAAATCGAGGCACCTTATTTCGAGGCGGTTCTACGTGGTGAGAAGAAGTTTGAAATCCGTAAGAACGACAGAGGATTTCAGAAAGGCGATATCGTTGTTTTGAAGGAGCTGTCACCCAAGCCTCCCGAGCGTTTTACCGGAAGGGCAGTGGAAGTTGAGATTACATACGTCACCGGCTTTATGCAGAAAGAGAACTGGGTTGTCTTTGCTCTTAAACCGCTTTGAGGAGAATACAAGTGAACAGTCCAACATTCAATTTTCTATTAATCGTTCGTGTCCCGTGCGGCAGAGTTGCGATACTTTGTCGGCGTGTTTTGAATTGATATGAGCACGATCAACCTGCATAACGCGGACTGCATGGAGTTCATGCGCAACACACCAGACAAGGCGTATGGTCTGGCGATTGTTGATCCGCCGTATGGGATAGGTGATACATGGAGTAAGAACAGAAGTGATCGCTTTTATCACAAAGGAAAAATGCACTCGTATCAAAACGAGTCGTCTCCTGAAGATGATTATTTCGCAGAACTACAAAGGGTGAGTGAGAACCAGATTATATGGGGTGGTAATTATTTCACAAAGAGACTTTTGCCGTCAAATGCCTGGATAATCTGGAATAAAGGACGGAATGCAGATGTGACGTATATGAGCGAAGCGGAACTTGCATGGACGTCATTTAAAAAGGTTTTGCGCATAGCAGACTTTCTGTGGGATGGTGCAAGGAAGTGTGAGAATGTGGATAAATACCATCCCCATCAAAAACCTGTCGCTCTGTACAAATGGCTGTTGAAGAACTATGCAAAACCAGGGGATAAAATCCTCGACACACACGGCGGCAGCATGAGTATTGCCATTGCCTGTTACGATATGGGGTTTGACCTCGATCTGTGCGAGATCGATGAGAAATATTTTGCGGCCGGGAAAGCGAGAGTTGAACGGCACATCGCACAATGCAGGTTTTTTGAGCCAGGAGCAATGACATGAGGCAGTTATCAATCGATAAAGCCATGAGCTACGCTGAGTTATCGAAAGAAATAGATGTTGCGGAACAAAAAGCATGGGATTCCCTGGCTCGATATAAGTTCCATATGTTCGGATACTGGGCAGCTATATGGGTGCACCTTAACCGGATTTCCGGTGAAAATCGCCCTAATCCGTTTCGTGATGCTGTTTCACTCGCCAAAAGTAAAAAACAACAGTAACCCTCATGGCAGATATACCGAAAGACCCAACACACCCGAAAACACGTAAGTATGTGTACGGAAAGTATGGCGGCAGGTGCGCGTATTGTGGAGAGGAAATATCCTATAAAGAGCTTGTTATTGACCACTTTGAGCCTAAAAACAGAGGCATGAAAAGTACTCGAAACAAAAGGATTAATGATGTATCCAATTTGATGCCTTCGTGTAACACGTGCAATGCTTTAAAAGCAAATCTAACTATTGAGCAATTTAGGGAGCAGATTAAAGGGAAGGTGGAATATTCTTTTGTGAACTGGCCGTCATTTAAGGTTTTGGTTAAGTATGGTCTTATCAACATTAATCCAGGTGTTGAGATTGTTTTTCACTATGAAAAAAACCAACCGGAACACGGAGGGTTTTAATGGCCAGACCGACGAAACAAGGCATTGATTTCTTCAGCCTCGACTGTGAGCCGGAGGCGAAGCTTGAACTCTTTATTGCAGAAAACGGTGCGGAAGGGTTTGGTATTCTGGTGATGCTTTGGCAGATGATTTACAAGGGGGACGGATACTACATTCACTATGATGAGGATCTGGTCTGGCTCATCCGTAAAGAGTCGTTATCGCAGGCGGAAACCATAGTTTCCGTCATCGAAAATGCGATAAAACGCAATCTTTTTGATAAGACGCTCTACGACGAGCAAAAAATTCTCACCTCGACGGGGATTCAAAAGCGGTATTTCAGTGCGGCGAAGAAAAAGAAGGAAATTTTCGCCGTTGCGGACTATCTGCTCATCGATGTTTCCGATAACAATAACCTTGTTTATTCCGGTGAAAACCCCGTTTCCTCAGACGAAAATGGAGAGGAAAAGGTTTCCGCGGGAAAAACCCCGGTTTCCGGCGGCGGAAATGCCACAAAGGAAAAGGAAAAGGTAAAGGAAGAGGAAGAATCTTCTCCCTGTGACATGCCGTCGCGGGAGCCGGAAAGCAAGAAATCCCTACCGAAAAACTTCCTGGAGTCGGAGTGCAAGGACGAAGCTTTCGAGTTCGCCGACTGGTTCCGGACCATTGCACCCGAGAGCGTGAAGTTCGACCGGGACAAATGGGCGCTGGTATGGTATCACCTTCGGGAAACTGACGGCCGGTTGGATAAGGAGGAGATACTCAGGGCGATACAGTGGGCGCGCGGCGATCCTTTCTGGTCGAGCAACTTTCACAGCCCGTTGAAGCTGCGGAAACGCAATGACGACGGGGTGATGTACATCGATCTGTTCATCGAGAAAATGAAGCAACCTAAACGGCGGAACAATGCAGCAGACTCTACACAAAACGGCAACCCACACGCAAAGGCGAACGCTGCAGCAATCAAGGCTCTGCAGCGAGGCGATTTTGCAGAAAGCCCTGCGGGTGCTGGTAACCGGTCAGGCTGAGGATGAGGAGCAGAAGCGTAAGGCTGCGGAATGGGCGCTGCAGATCGCAAGTCCCGAACTGATCGTCGAGATGGTCAAGAAGATGCAGGAAATGAAGGGACGTTTTTATACCGAGATTGCCGAGCGTTTGTATGGTCGAGACCTGGACGAGGAGCAGCTGACGCGTGTTGAGCGATCGATCTGCGAGATGATGCAGGCCAAGCGGATGACGTTGGCAGTCCTCGCCGAGTGGTACAAACTCGCGCTTGAGACGGTATTCGACGGTGATCGGTTCACGCCGCTGCCGGATTACACCGATTGCATTCAACTGGTGTATCAGGCTCGTGATGCAACGCAACTACTGAGACAGAAAGCCGGGGACATTCTGGCGCATGCCCCGCTTGCAGAGGAAACCAGGCAGGTAGAAACACGAGTCACGACAAAGACGCTGCCCGAACTGTTCAAAGAACTCAAATTGAAGCTCGAATGAAGAAAGACAAGATCATGAGCATGAGCAGTGAAGAGCTGAGGGCGCTTGCCATAGAGCAGCAGCGCAAGATCGAGCGGCTCTACAAGGCCCAGGTGAACCTCAAGCGCACGGTAGAAGCTAAGCAGGCAGTTATTGTGCATCTGCAGAACAACAGCGTGTGCCACATTGTCGACGCAGTCAAGCGGCTTATACCACTGAAACAGAACGGGCAATGAGGAGTTATCGACAAAAAGATCACGGGTCCTTCCTGGAGCGTCCGGCTGTGATTGGTTTCGTGATGGCGGGATTTTTTTAGCCTGAGATGAAAAAAATATGCGTTTCGCTTTCGCATGCAATTTATGTAAGTGATTGAAATGAATGACGTTGCAAATCATAAGCTGTTTCCTTTCAAGGAGGATTATTCGATAAAAAGGGTATCGACAGAGGAGTTATCGGCCCTGATGGGCATTACACCTCGAAGGATACAGCAGCTTGAGAACGAGTTACCGTCTTTTCGGGAGGCGAATGTCGGCAGGGGGATGTGGATCTGCGCCAGGGCGATACAGGCTTACATCAAGTACCGTTTACAGGGAGCGAAGACCGAACCGCCGGACGAGAAGGAAAATGCACAGGACAAGCTCGCGAGGATCAAAGCGGAAAGGGAGGAGCTGCGCCTGAAAGAGGATCAGGGCAAGCTGGTTCAGGTTGATCTTGTGCATTCGGTCTACAAGGAGATCATGCTTAACGTCAAAACACAGATCCTCATGCTTTCCCGTCGGTTGGCGACCATGAAAATGCCGTCGACATTACGGGAGAAAGAGGCAATGATCAGCGGAGAGATAGAAAAAGCTTTACAGGAAATATCGGACAATGGACACCTTAACGGTTGGGAAAGTCAGGAAGAAGGCGAAGACGCTTTATAAGGTGCTTGCTCCACCACCACGGGAAACCATCTCGGAGTGGACCGACAAGCACCGCTATACCGACGACGGCAAGTATTACGTCGATACGGCCGCTTATCAGCGGGGCCCGATGGATGCATTGAGCGATCCGATGGTTGAAGAGGTTGTGATGATGACTTCGGCCCAGATCGGCAAGACCGAGATCATTCTCAACATGATCGGACGTTATACTCATCGTGAGCCGTGTCATATCATGTGGTTATTACCGTCGCTGACGATGGCCAAGCAGGTGACGAAGTCGAGGCTCGAACCGATGTTCGATGTGACGCCGGCATTGCGTGGCATCCTTGCAGACAAGCGTATGAGGGACGGGAGAAACAGTCTCGACTTCAAGAAGTTTCCCGGCGGGTTCCTGATTATGGCCGGAGCGAACAGCCCGGTTTCCTTGTCATCGTGGCCGATACGGATCTTGCTCGGCGACGAGATCGACAGGTGGGGGAAACTGATCAAGGCGGAGGGAGATATTCTGATGCTTGCTCGCAAGCGTACCACGAGTTACGCCCGCAACAAAAAGATTTTTCTTGTCAGCACGCCGACCGAGAAGGGGGAATCGCGCATCGAGCCGGCGTACAGGGAAACCAACCAGCAGCAGTACTGGGTGCCGTGTCCGCATTGCGGTGGGTTTCAGACACTCAAGTTCATGAACCTGAAGTTCGAGTACGACAGGGAGGCCATCAAGGGACTGACAGAGGGAGCAGACGAGGCAGAGGAGTTCGAGTGGAAGAGGAAAGCGATCGCGGAGCACATTCACGCCTGGTTTGTCTGTGAGCATTGCGGGTCGGTGATCGAGCACGATGACAAGTACGATATGGTGCTGTCAGGGGAGTGGCGGGCAAAGTTTCCGAAAATCGTCAAACGGCAGGGTTTTCATATCTGGCAGGCTTACAGTCCCTTCGTCACTTGGGCGGAGACAGCGGCCGAGTTTCTCTATGCTACCGGCTACCCTGATCGGATGCGGGTGTTTACCAATACCGTGCTGGGTGAACTGTTCGAAGAGAAGGGGCAACGATTGGAGGACGCGCCGCTCATGGAACGGCGGGAACAGTATCCGAAGAAGCTGCCTGAGAACATCGAGGTGGTGACGGTCGGTGTCGACGTGCAGGGCGACCGGCTTGAATGCGAGATCATCGGCTGGGCAGCTGACGGGGAGAACTGGAGCCTCGATTACCGGGTCTTGTGGGGGAATACCCAGCTGCTTGAGACCTACGAGCAGCTTGAGTATGTCTGGGAACTGGAGTGGAAACGCCAGGACGGAGCGTTGCTCACTGTCGACGCGCTCGGCATCGATGTGGGGTACAATCCTTCGGAGAAGGGCAACACCGAGAACGTCGATTCAAACGTGATCTATGACTGGGTCGAGTCTGCTTCGAAGCTGCAAAGGGTGTTTGCCGTCAAGGGTAGTTCGACTCGTGTCGAGGGTGTCGTGAAGTGGACTCGCGCCGGAAAACGGCGGTTGAAACTGTGGCTTATCGACGGCGAGCAGGTAAAAGATGTCGTGCTGAAGCGTTTGATGATCGATCCAGGCAATCCCGGTAGCTCTCATTTTCCGCTGCATTACGAGAAACCGTATTTCATGATGTTGACGGCGGAAGAGAAGAAGCTCAAGGCAGCTCGGCGCGTCTGGATCAAGGTGCGGGAGCGGAATGAAGCGGTCGATACCCGGCAGTATGCCTATGCGTCCATGCTGATCCTGAAGCCGAAATGGGGGTACATCAAGCGACGCATAGTTGAGCGGGAAGTGCAGGAGGATCCGGGTGAAGAGGGAGTGGTGAAAGAGAAGAAGCGGCTCAGGGTTAAGAAACGGTTAAAAATGGGACGCAGGTAATGCAGATATCGATTCGTTCAGAAATAAAAAATACACTCAAAGACTTTAAGGATATCCGTCAAAAGTCTATACCATACGCTATCACCCAAGCAATCAATGATACATTGTTTGATCTGACCAAGGAGTTACCGAAAGAGATGCAAAGCGTATTTGATAATCCAGTGCCGTTCACGCTAAACCCAAAGGCATGGGAGGTTAAAAAAGCACTGCATTCAAAGGCTTCAAACAAGCACCCTACTTTGACCGGTGTAATTAGATTACGCCCAAAGCAAGCAGAATATTTGAGATATCAGGCTCATGGTGGAAAACAAAGACCTAAGAGAAAAGCAATTCCTGTAGCCCAGAAAGACGGTGAATTAACTGCAAGTCATGGAGGGTTGAAAAAGGGGTGGTCATCAAGAGTGCAAGATAAAAAGCGATATTTTACAGGAGTGCCAAGGGGAGGAGGTAGACCGGGTATATATAAGCGATTAGGCGTTAAAAAGAGAAAGCCGTCAGGTGAAGATATACGACTTGAAGTTAGTTTTGAGAAAAGCACTCAATACAGCAAACGATTCAAAGTATATGAATCAGGTTACGCGTACATACAACGAAATTTTGCTAATAATTTCCGCAAACGACTTCAAAAAGCCCGTGAATACCAGCAAAGCAAGGGAATAAGCCGCTGAATACTGGTGGTATTCAAGATGCAAAAGTTTTTTGCCCTTCTGTAGAATCCTGCCAATAAAGGCGTAGAGAGGTTTTGGGGTTATATAACCGCTGGTGGAGGCCCTTGATTGATCTAAGAGGAGGTCATATAGGCATAGAGCGTCAGAAACAAACCATTAAAGAACAACGTGTGCATCCCGAAACAGCCAATCCAAACCGTTGCATATGAAGGAACAAACCATTCTTTTGGCTCGCGCGAATATTCATCACTTGATGACGCCTTGCCGACGGTGATCAGCAAATGAGCTGTGCCGACGAACAGCACGACGATGACATAAGAAACTCCCAGAAACCCGATGTCCACAAAATCTGCTTTGAGTAATTGCGCGTAAAGTGTGTCCTTAAGCTGTAACCCCAGCAAGCCAAACCCACCTGTAGACAGGGTCGAGACGCTCGTCAGCTTAAGCCATACATCGGTAAGCTTTTTCCAGGATTGGTTCTCATATCGGCTTTTCCGGAGCGTAAACTGGAGAATTGCAAAAACTAAAATTGCTGTGAACAAAAGATTATGTCGAAGGAAAAAACCGTTGCCTATTAGAACGAGGAATCCCCGGTAGATTAAGTAAAGAAGCGCCAACGCGAAAACGAGAAAAAAAAGGGGGTAAACCAGCGTAATGGTATTGTAACTGCTTTCGGGTGTACGTTTTTGATTGTTCAAATCCCCAAGAACCGACCGCCGAGCATCATCGCTGCGGTACGCTGGAAAGTCAGATGGTTCCTCTATCGAAGGTAGAGGTAGAGGTAGCGAAGCAACATAAGGACCTTCCCTATAGTATTTCTGGTACCTATAGCGAGCATATACAATCGATGCTAAGACTATCAGGAACGCTATGATTATAAGGAATAGTGTTCTTTCGCCTTCGAACGGGTAATAACGATCTATAATTGATAACTTACTGAAAAGATAAAGGACAACGTGAGAGCCAAGAATGACCCCAACGGAAATAGAAATGGTTTTTAATAGCTCTTTCAGCATGACCTTTATTAACTCATTGGGGCCCTCCGCAAGCATGGAAGGCGGCATAGCATTACTTATTATCTGTAATACAGATTTTTATTCTCCCCGCAAACAATATACCTCATAAACACTTTTATATCATTACCTGAAATGTGCTCAAAGCATATATGGCAGGTAGGTTCTGATTAGCTTTTTGACTTTTTATGTCTGTTTTATCTTCCTGTTGAACCTCTCAAAACCTTTGAAATAGAGATTTGAGAAAATATCCGTTCCATATGGAACGACTTTCTTTTCCCCTTATTGTCCACCTGATAGCCGTTTCTGAATTTGTTGAAAAGCAAAATTCAGAATGGCGACACTTCCGACACGCATACCTTCAAAGCTGACCGCAGGCGATTCCGTCGAGTGGACGGTCAATTTGCCGGATTACCCGGCTTCCACATGGACGTTGAAATACTATCTGGTCAAGGATGGCCAACAGATCGTCATCACCGGCAGTCAGTACGGATCAAGCGAGGATCATCATATCAGCCTCGATGCCACAACAACGGCTGCATGGGAACCTGGTTCATACAGCTACCAGGCGAAAGTATCCAATGGGATCGACCGAAAGGACGCGGAATCGGGCACGGTGGTCATCGAGCCGGATTTTGCACAGCAAAGTACCGGTTATGATGATCGGAGTACCGCTCGCATCGCGCTGGATGCGGTCGAGGCCATTATCAAGAACGGACTCTTTACTCCTCACAAGCAGTATCAGATCGCTGGCCGGGCAATGGTGTTCCGGGATTTTGACGAGCTGCTCAATGCCCGCGACCGGTTCCGGACGGAGGTTCGGGCCGAGGAACGCAGGAAGGCGGGTAAACCGGCGTTCGGGGCCGTGAAAGTGAGGTTCAGATGAGCGCAGAATTACTCCAGAACGGCAGGATCGCCGAGCTGCTCGTAGCGGGCGGGAAACAACGTCATGGAATGTCACGGGTGTCACGGACTCCGCTCTATGGCAAGGCGGCGAAACGGCAGTTTCTCGCGGCGGCGCACAGCCGGTTGTCGACGGACTGGCCGTCGGTCACGCTGTCGAGCGACGAGGTAATCACGAGGAACCTCCGGGCGCTGCGGGGCAGGTCCCGCTGGCTCGCCTCGAACAACGGCTATTACCTCCGCTACCTCACCCTGAACGTGCAGAACATCGTCGGCCCGCGGGGCGTGAAACTCGACGCGAAAGTGAAGCTTACCGACACCGAGTTCGACAAACGGACGAACGCCGAGATCGAGAACGGTTGGAAACGGTGGGGCAAGAAAGGCGTACCGATGCGCCGCTCTCAGTGGACCAAAACCGATATGGAACGGGTGATCCTCTTCAACGTCGTGCGAGACGGCGAGGTGTTCATCCGCAAGTGGTTCGGTACGGGCGACTTCGGATTTCAGCTCGAACTGATCGATCCGATGCGTGTCTCGACCGATCTGAACAAGAAGCTTACGGGGAGATCGGAGATCATCAACGGCATCGAGTACGAAGACGGTCAGGTTGCCGCGTACTGGATCAGCGAACGCGGGATGCAGAGCGATTATGCCGGCGGACGGGCCGAACGGGTTCCGGCGCGGTACATCGAGCATCTCTATTTTCCCGTCGAGGCCGAGCAGAAACGAGGATTTCCCTGGATGGCGGCGGGTATGCAGCGGGTGCACGTACTGGACCGGTACGAGAACGCCGAAGTGACACAGGCGCGGATCGCCGCCGAGAAAGGTGGATTCTTCACCAAAAACGCTGCAGTGGAAGGAGATTATGTCGATGGTACTGGAGGTGCCAACAGTAGCGACGACGATTCCGGAGAAGTCGAGTATCTCGATTCCGAAGCAGGCAGCTTTGCGACGCTTCCCGAAGGATGGGATTTCAAACAGTTCGACCCGACGCATCCTACAACGGCGTTCGATCCATTCTCGACGAAACTGTTGCGCGGCATCGCTTCCGCCGGCAACATCAACTACAACAGCCTTGCCAACGACCTCTCCGACGTGAACTACAGTTCTGCCCGGATCGGGATCCTCGAAGTGCGGGACAACTGGCAGGAAAAACAGCACTGGCTCGTCGGATGGTTCCACGAGGTGATCTTCCCGGACTGGCTGCGTATGGGCATCACGTCGGGACAGCTTCGCCTCGAAATCTCACGGTTCCGCGAGTACCTCGATGCGGTGAGCTGGGTTGCGCGGTCCTGGGCATGGGTCGATCCACAGAAAGAAGCGATCGGCAACCGGGAAACGGTTGGTCTGCGTGCCAAGAGCCTGTCCGAAGTCGCTTCGGAACGGGGCGTCGAGTTCGAGGAAGTAATCGACTCGCTCGCGAAAGAACGCGAATACGCCGAGAAATCAGGCATCGATATGAGCGGCATCTTCGGCGGCGGAAAGTCGGGGACCGGTAACGGCGACCGCGACGCTCTTTTGAGCTTGCTGCGAAGAATCGAGGCGCTTGAGTCAGTCCTCGATGAACGTAAACCGAAACACAAACTGAACGGTCATGCCTACGAACATCAATCTTGAAAACTACGAACAGGTCCGGGTGAAATCCGGAATACACTATCGCCAGGCGGAAGTGACTGTCAGAGCTGCCGGTGAGGGCGGAGCGAAGGTCTACGAATTCGATTTCTCGTCCGAAGCCCCGGTCGATGGTCGCTGGATGTGGGTTGAAGAGCAGGAGCGATATGTCTACGGTACCGAAGTTCTTTTACATGGTAAGGAAAACGTCGACCTGTCGTTTATCGGCTCCGGCCGGGCCCCATTTCTCAAAGACCATAGCTGGAGCCGCCAGGCAGGTGTGATTGAGGGTGTTACTCTCGATGAAGAACGCCGGGTGCTCAAAGTCACCGGACTGAAATTCAGCCGGTCGCAGGAAGGGCAGGATCTGCAGGCCGATATCGACGACGGTATTCGTAAAAACGTCAGTGTCGGTTATCTCATCGAGGAAGTGGTCGAGGCCGTACCACCGAAACGGGATACACCGGGCATCTATCACGTCACCAAATGGCGCCCCTATGAAGTATCGAGTGTCAGTATACCGGCTGATGAAGGTGTGGGATTCAGGCAGCGCAGCGAGAAAGCGGAATTCGAAACAATAGTCTATCGCAGTAAACAGTCAAACAATCATAACGAAAAGGAGGGACGGGACATGCCACCCGAGACAAACAACACAACTGAAGAACGAGGGACCGAGAATCCCGCACCGGCGCAGACCGTTGAAGTTACGATGGAAAGCGATCACACAAGGATCAGCCTTGTCGCCGACCTGAACAGCGACATTTTTGCGGGAGGCAGGCGCATCGCGTCAGACGCCATTGCCGAAGACCTGTCATTTGATGAGTTCAAGGAACGCTACATGCCGGAGCTCAAGAAAGCCCTGGAGGAGGCAGAACGAAAAGCGATCGATGACGCGACGGGAGATTTAACAATCGGAATGTCGGATAAGGAGGTCAACAAGTTCAGGTTTATGAATATCGTTAACCTGCTTGCCAACCCGAACAGCCGTGAAGCCCGTGAAAAAGCCGCGTATGAACTTGAGGTGTCTGACGCAGCTGCAGGACGATCGAAAAAAGCGCCACAGGGCATCATGATTCCGGTCGATGTGCTGAGAGGCTCTTTCAATCCGTTCAGGCATCAGCGGGAATTAACCGTTGCCGGGGACGGCGGCGTGTTCAAACAGACCAATGTGCTTGGCGGCAGTTTCATCGATTTTCTCGATGCGCAGACCAGAGTCGTTCAGGCCGGTGCGACGGTACTCCGGGATCTGACCGGCAGCGTCTCGATCCCGCGCCGTGATGCCGAGATGGTCGGCAGTTGGGTTGGAGAATCCGAAGATACCTCGGAAAAGACCCCGAGCTACGATTCGGTGACGCTCTCTGACAAGACCTACGGTATGCATGTCAAGATCAGCCGGCAGATGAGGCTCCAGTCGTCGGTCGATATCGAGATGCTGGTTCGCCGGGATATGGCCCGCGGTATGGCCATCGGTATTGATCGTGGAGCTCTTGCAGGAACCGGCGCCGACAACCAGCCGACCGGTGTCATCAACCAGACGGGCGTCAACACCGTTACGCTTGGCGGAGCGCATGCTCCAACCTATGCGAATGTGGTCGACATGGAAACCGCGATCGCGGAAGACAACGCCCTTGTCGACGGCGCTGATTTCGCATGGATCCTGCATCCGACGCTTGTCGGTGTCTGTAAAAAGACAAGCATCGAAAGTGGTGACGCGACAAAGATCATTGCACCAGGTGAAAACGGTTTGATCGGTTACCCCCGGTATCCTTCAACCAACGCCCTTTACAATGCGATCAAGCGTATGATCCTCGGTAACTGGGCCGATCTGCTGATTGGTTTCTGGTCGGGCCTCGACGTGATCGTCGATCCCTACAGCTCGGCGCAGGACGGCACGCTGCGGCTCGTCATCCTGCAGGATTGCGATGTCGCGCTGCGTCACCCGGAGAGCTTCTGCATTTCGGAGAACCCGATATAACGGAGGGAGGGCGATAACATGCTAACCACGAAAAACGGCGGGGCCTTGTTCGGCAAGGTCCCCGGCCCAAAACAGAAAACCATGAAGGTGAAGATTCTCAAAGACACCGTCGCCGGCGGTAAACCTGCTAAAGCCGGGTCCACTGTGACGGTAAAAGAGCAGGACGCGAAGCTCCTGATCGGCATGAAGAAAGCCGAGCCGGTCGTCGAAAGCAAGGGGCAGAAGGTGAAGGATCGGGAGTCCGGTCTCAAAGAAAAACTGTCTGAACGGTAATGGCATTCGACGAGGACATCAGCCTGTTTTTCGACACCGATGACGGATTCGCGGTACTCGCGACCTTCAAGGGGGAAACGATCAGCGTGATCGTCGAGGATGATTACTACGCGGTGCCGGGAGATGAGGTCGATATCTCGTCTTCTCAGCCGGTGGCGCATTGCCGGACGGAGGATGTCGTGACCGCTACCCAGGGCGACGCGCTGACGATCGAGGATGGAGACCATGCCGGCGAGTACGTTATCACAAACGTCAGGCCGGACGGCACGGGCGTCACGATACTCTCGCTTGAGGAGGCGCCATAATGGCCCATGTCAGGACACAGATCCGGGACCGGCTGGTGAAACGTGACGGCACGGGTATTCTCGTTGGCCTCCCGACAGCGGGCAACCGGGCTTATCGGTCGAGGGTTCATCCAATGACCGCGGGCACGATGCCGGGAATCTGCGTGTATTGCGGCAGGGAAAAAGCAGTTGGCGGCACGCTGAAAGCGACCGAAAAAGCCGTGGAGATCGTCATCGACGCCTATGCCGCGGGACCGGAGTACGATGATGCAGTTGACCGTATCCAGGCGGAAGTCGAGGCCGCGCTCTATGGCGATTTTGCCGATGGGCGATACTTCGCCGGTCTGGTTACAAATCTCTCTTATGCGACAGCCGAAAGCAAGTATTTCGGCGAGGCGAAGGTGAAACATGGAATCCTGAGAATGATTTACGAAGCAACCTACAAGACAGAGGATGGAGATGGAGAAACAGCGCTCTGAAGAATACGTGACGCTTGAGCATCCGAAACACGGCGAGCGGAAAACCCTCTCATGGGTAGCGCCAACCCTCATGAAAAAGGGCTGGAAGGAAAAGAAAGGAAAGCCAACAGCAACCCAAACAAAGGAGAAAAGAAGCGATGGCAAGGCAGACAACTAATACCGCCGAAGTCAATATCGGCTCGAACCAGGTGGCGAACGTCGTCGATGCGACCTATATCACCCCGGATCGGGAACCGATCCTTTCAAACGCGCTCAATGAAGATGTCCCGAGCTTGATCGGTGTCGGGGCACGGGGCGAGTACGCGATCGAGTTCGAGGTCGAGATTGACGAAGCCGACACGAACGGTCAGGCTGCCCTGAATGCAGCATATGCCGCGAAGTCGAGCGTGACGGTGAACTATTACCCTGAAGGCCAGACTGCGGGAAACACCGAGCATACCGGTACGGCAAGGGTGACCCAAATCCCGAATCTTGGCGGTCAGGGCAAGGACGATGTCAAACGCGGGACGTACCACCTGGTATTCGATGGCGCTCCGACCGACGGAACCTATTCAGCATAAGGAGGCAACTGATGGCATTTATCGATGAACTGAAAAAGAAGGCCGGCTCTTTGCCGCTTAACTCTCATCACGTCAAGGAGTGGCGGAGAGACGTGTATTTCAAACCGACCACACCGCATGAGACCGCGCTGGTGAAGGGCCAGCTCGCCGACGATGATCCTGCTGTTTATTTCGTCGTCGGTCTGATCGTTCTGAAAGCTCTGGATCAGAATGGCAAGAGGCTTTTCAAGAACGAGGACGCAAAAGCGCTTCGTAAGCTGCCTTATCAGCAGGCGCTGACCGAACTGGCTTCGAAAATGCAGGCACGTGTCAGTGACGAGGACGCGGAGGGAAACTCAGATCCGAACCAGGGCTAAGGAACTGGTTCGGACTGGCACGTGAACTCGGTATGTCGGTGGCTCGCGCAAAGCAGGAGATCAGTTACGACGAGTTTGCGCATTGGATAGCTCTTTATCGTATAGAAAAAGAAGAACGGGAAGAAAGAAAAAACCAGCATGGCCGTCACCGCTGAAGACATCAAGATGAGGATCGTCGCGGAGAATGCCGCTGATAAAGCGGTAAAACAGTTCGCCAGATCGATCAAAAATGTCGACAAGAATGTCGGTGTGCTGAGCGGCAATTTGAAAGCCCTGGGCGGTATCGCTGTCGGGGCTTTTGCTGTTCAGGGTATCCGGAAGGTGAACGATTTCCTCCAAGATTCGGTAAGACTTGCGCAGATACAGCAGGACGCCGAGCACAAACTCGCGACCTCGATCGGCTATCACTCGCAGGCACTTCTCGATCAAGCTTCGGCCCTGCAACAGGCTACGACATACGGGGACGAGGCCATTATTCAGCAACAGGCTTACCTTGCGGCCATCGGGATGACTGAGCGACAGATTCGGGAGATGATCCCGGCGGCTCTCGATCTTGCGACGGGGGCGAATATGTCGCTCGAATCAGCGACAAAAAACCTCGCTAAGACATACTCCGGACTAACAGGCGAACTCGGGGAAAGCGTCGGGCAGTTAAAGACGCTGTCAAAAGAGCAGTTACAGGCAGGGGAAGGTGTTAAGCTCGTGGCTCAGATTTTCCAGGGGCAAGCGTCATCCGCCGCGGAAACGTATTCCGGTCGACTTGAGCAGCTATCGAATAAATACGGGGATCTGAAAGAAGATGTCGCGGAAGCAATTCTTGACTCCGGTGCGTTCGAGGCGGCTCTCGACTCGCTTAATCCTGCCGTCGATGAGCTTACACAGTACATCGTCGACCATAAAGACGAGATCGGGGAGTTTGCGGTCGGCCTTGTCGGCATGGCGGTCGGAGCGGGTAAGGGGGCGATGAAGATTGCGGACGAGCTGACTCCGGCACTCGAAACGCTTGGAGGGATGATTCAGTGGGTGACAGACAAGGCGAGCGATATACCCGGAGGATGGGAAACGCTTCTCGGTCTTGCGATTGGCTCACGGTTCGGACCGGTAGGGGCTGCGATCGGAAGCTCGACCGGATTTATTGCTGGCATGTTGTTCGACCTGGCCCGAGAAAACGAGTACGTTCTCGGGATGAAATCAAATCTCTACACTCCGCCGGGCGAGGATCCGGAATTCCGTCCTCTGAGGCCCGGAGAATTGCCCTATCTGTTAAGCGAGGATGAGGCGGATATGATGATCGCTTATGCGACTCCGTATACAGGCAAAAAAACAGGAGGCGGTTCTTCCAACAATGCTGCGACAACGAGAGCACAAAAAGAGAAAGAGACGGCTCGTAAAAGATGGAATCAGCTTTTACAGCAGACAATCGAATGGAACAAGAAAGAGACCGAGTCGATCGAAGGATTGTATGAAGCTGATCAGAAGCGGCAGAAGACCCTGTATAACCTGGCGATCCTGAGAAACGCCGATATCATATCACTGACAGAGTACGAGGAACGGGTCATCGAGGCGGAACAAGCTCTTGAACTGTTCAAGGCAACACAAGACGCTGTCCTGATGTCCGATATCGGGAAAATGATCGAGGAAAACGCCGACATCTTCGGCGACTTCTCGGACGAGGTTCAAGACGAGTCTGACGATATCGTACAGGCTGTTGAAGGGATCGCCTCCGCTCTTTCCGGGTTGACGGATTCAGGGATCGAGGGACTCAATTATTTAACTGCAGCCGTGCAGGCCTTTTCGAAATCGGGCTCTGAGCTTGAGGGCGCGTTAAATGTCGTCGGTTTCGTCGGTGCAAATATCGGCGGATCGACTGGTGCGACCATATCTGCAGCTGCTTCGGGTGCCCTTGCCGGTTCAGCGCTCGGACCGGTCGGCGCAGCTGTCGGCGGCGTTGTCGGACTTGTATCCGGACTGTTCGGCGGTGATGATGAGGAAAAACGCAGGCGCGAACAAGAACGTCTGGAGCGTGAGCGGAGAATAAAGGAGCAGCGTCGCCTGGTAAACGAAGAGATCGATGAAACGATTGCTGCGATTACGTCTCCGAAGCATTTGAGGGAACTCGACGCGATCAGGAAAAAGTACGAGGAGTATTACGACGTGTTGGGCGGCACGAGGCTGTTGCGGGATGAAATGCTGACTGAAATGTCGGGTTCCGTTTTCGGGCTTACCGGGGATAACCTTACAACGATGCTCGACGCTGTTTTCAAGGAGGCTGGGGACGAAACGGAAGCCGGACGAATTTTTGCTGACAAAATTGAGGATCAGCTGCTTGAGGGGCTTCGTGACATGGCGCTGAGCAAGGCAATAGAGGAATCGCTTATGCCGATGATGCAGCCGATTCTCAATGAGATTGTGTATGGCGCCATGACCGGCACCATGTCCCCAGGGGAGATGGCAGACCTGGCCCTGCAGGCAAAAGAGGTTGCCGATTACATCGCCCCTGTCGTTGCTGACATTTATTCGGCCTTTGACGATGCAGGCCTCCGCAGCATCGAGGGCAGGGCTGATGGCGGCCCGGTCATTGCCGATCGGCCATACTTCGTCGGGGAACGCGGTATTCCGGAGCTTTTTGTTCCGAGCTCAAACGGGACCATCGTTCCAGGGGATCAGCTTACTGGAGGTCGTCCGATACAGGTGGTTGTACAAGTGGGGAGCGAGGTTCTCGAAACCATTATACAGGATGTCGCGGATTCTCGCGTTGTAAGGGCCGAGAGGCGCCGGGGAATTGTTTTTGCCGACAGGAATATCTAACAACTGAAACTGAAAAAAGATGAGTAAAGACAAGGTTGTGCTCGATACCGAACTCGTTATCGAGATCAAGGATAAGGACGGAAAGGTTCTCGACAAGACGATCACGAAGAACACGCTTACCAATTCAGGACTCGCAGTCGCCGCCGGTCTTTACGGGGGAGTCGCTTCACAGGATGCGTTTACATATCTCGCTCTTACGGCGGACGACACGACCCCGGTTGCTGGGGATACTGCACTTACAGGAGAGATATCAGCGAACGGTTTCTCACGCGCTGCCGCTACTGTGTTGAGGGTGACAACTACGCAGCCCAACGATACAACCCAGTTGTATAAAGAGTGGACGGCAACCGGCTCTCAGACGATCAAAAAGGTCGGGTTCTTTAATGCAAACTCGGGTGGAGTCATGGGAGGAAGCGCCCTCACGGGGACAAAGGATATGCTTTCCGGGCAGATGCTCGCGATTACCTACAAAATCAAACATTCGGCGGCATAATGTGGACGCTTGAAAGTTCATGGCTCGCCTGGATGGACCACCTCGAAAATCTCGCGGGAGCCGAGGTTTGCGAGGGTCCGGACTATTGCCGGGGGTATGGCGACATCACGATTCAGGAAGGGATTGCTCTTGGGATGAAAGACACTGGGCTTCGTCGCCCTTGGGTTGAATGGGTTTTTCAGACGGTTTCCAACGGCGGTGTAGATAAGGGCGTTCGTCTTGGGCTTTTGCGATTGATGGCCGCAGATAACAAAAATTCAGCCGGATGTCGGTGTCTAAAAGTATTGAAAGAAAATCAGGACCTTACACAGCAAGAAAAAGCAATTCTTATCGCGCGGGTTCAAAAACTGGACAGAGCAAGAAGAACCGATTCTTTTAAGGGAATGCTAAAAAGGGGCACGTAAATGGCTGCTGATACTGGCTTGCAACTGCCCGGAACGGTTTTGGATGTTGCGGGAACCGGTGATAGAAGTTGGTCGAATGACGACAACGCCAAAACAGAGTCGGATTCCGAATACGCGGAGTGTTTGCATGACAAAGCCGATTATTCGAATGATTTTCGTCTTTACAATTTCGGACTGACCATACCCGCCGGTCGCGAAATAAAAGGCGTAAAGATTCAGCTTCGAATGAGGGGCGAGGGGGCTCTCGATCCGAGGCTGAATGAGTGCTATTTGATAGAAAACGGCTCCATTCTTTCCGGATGTGAAGATAAGGGAACGGACCAATTGTTGGGCAGCAATTGGTATACGCGGACTTTAGGCGGTGAAACTGACCTCTGGAATTGCTCCTTAACGTCGGCGATCTGCAATTCTTCTACGTTCGGTATACAAATGAAAACGTATTGCGGTGCAAACCAAAACAATTGGCATGCTCGTCTTGCTTGGGCTAAAATACAGGTGTTTTATGAGGATATCGAGACCGCCGAAGTACAAGACGGAGCCGGAAAAAGCGAGGTTATCGAGGTTGTCGTTACGGGGTCTTTTCAGGATGGTTTGGAGCAGGACGGGAGCGCTTTTGCTCCGGAGAGCGCGGACGTAGAGGAAGAGGCCTCTTTCTCGGACTCGATCGTCGTTCATGTGGGGACGGTTATATCCGATGGAATTGTCAGGGCAGATGCTGCGGCCGTAACACCAGAGGACGAGGGCGACGATGGAAGCGGGTTACTGCTCGCGGTTGCGTCTGATTCGGAGTATCGGAACTACAGTACAAAGGATCAAAATCTTTCGTATCTCTGGCACGGCGTCATAACGGGTATTGACTCGATAAAGATGACGCTCTCGACGAAACACGGCGGATTTATACAGGTTTCTGCCGGGCAAGTGAGATTCACTCCGGACGCTTTCGGGGGCCTTAATCATTGGAGTTTCTCGGACTGGCCGCCCCCTAAAACGTTGACCGCGATATTCCGATGCAAAATCCCAGGGCAACAGTATTCTACAAAACTGTTCGAGGGGATCCTGTACCGGGCGAGGATCGGCGAGGAAACGGTTGTGTATGATGTCTATATCTCGTCATATACCGAGACGATCCCGTCCGGGACCAGTCTCGCGAGTTGGCCGTCGACGAATACCCTTGTCGGATTCTTCTCCAAAGTGTGCGATGTCCTCGGTCTGACTCTCGATAGCTCGAAAGCAGCCGTGAGTCCCCCAGCTCTCTCTCATACCTTGCAAAACGAGAGGCTCGTGATCGATGTCGCCGACGAGGTTGCGGCTTTTTGCTGCCATTGTTTCTGGATCGAGAACGGGACACTCTATCTGCAAGCCATGGCGAACGCTAACGGAACGTTAAGCCTTCAGAATACAAACGACTATCTCCGAACTCCGAGATACATCGATGAGGTCCCGGTTAATCGGGTCGTCGCGGAGTCGGGCGAGTACGTCGGTTCGGAGTACCCGTTCGGCAATGATTACGAACTTTCCGTGAATTATACCGGGGACGATAGTCAGCTGCAGGCGATATACAACCTCGTTAATGCGCTTTGGATCGACATCCCTATGCCCGTCAGCGTTGGGTGTGGCGAGTTTGTTCCTGGCAAAGAGGTGACGGTTTTGGACAATCGGCTTGCGGTTGAGTCCGAGGCTGTTCTTAAAATGAGGGCGGTCGTCTACGACTTCATGAGCAGGAAAATAACAATCGGGGGCGACGGTTCGCTCGATCAGGTATGAAGGTGATTTCCGGAGATACGATTTTGAGTGTATCGCTCTTCTCGGGGACGGCAAACGTGAGCTACCCGGTCGATAATGTCTTGAACGAATACCCGAGAAAGCCGTTCAAGGCGACGGGGTCAGCGGCAACGATCCGGATCGCCGAGTCGGGCGACGGCGAAGCTGTCGCTATGTTTGCAGCAAACGCAGACTCGGTGACGATTACCTCTGTTGTTGGAACGAGCGTCCTTGTAGGAGACGATGAGTCAGGAGAGGATATCGAACTCGGTGACGATGAATCGGGGTTCACGCTCACGCTTTGCGATACCGGAGAAGAGCCGGAGGAACTCGTTTATCAGTACGTGAAGGAAAACGAAAATAACGGCGTGATCTGGATGCCGATATCGCCATCTGGATACCAGAGAACGCTCGATTTTGTTTGCACAGTCAACGCGGGGCACGTCGAGATCGGGATCATCGCGACCGGTCCGGTTATGACTTTGCGGGAAATGGAGCGACAGACCTATCAGGAGGGTCCGGTCGACTACAGTATCGATCTCGAATTACAATCCGGAAACTTCTACCGGGTTGACCTTGGCCGTTCCCGGCAGATTCCGGTGTCCGTTTATATGTGGGCCGGTGACGGGGATGACCCAGGGGGCGACTTTACGACCTATTTCGATTTTTATAACGATCTCGTCTTTCCTTCCGGGAAAGCTCCGAAGGCATGGCTGCTCTCGGAGTCGCTCGACCCGGCGCGATACGCACTATGGGGACGGTTTGAGGTGATGCCGAAGCTCGCGAACTGGCGTTCAGGATTCGGGATAATGTCAACGTTAATCAGGGAGATAAATTAGCAATGTCACGAGGTATTGCGATTTTCAAGAGGACCGGCAGGACCGGCGGAAGTGCGGATAAAATTGACGGGATCGACGGAGCGACCGGCGGACCAGGCAGTACGCCTGTTCAGCAGGGGGATATTGTTCTTGATTTCGATACTGACGGCCATTTTTATCCATACGAGGCCGACGCGGATAGCGGGGTCGCGGAAAACGATCCCGATGTCATCGCTTTAGACTCAAACGGCGGGCCGTTACGATTCATCCTTAAAAAAATCAAATATCTCGGGCAAGCAATAGCTCAATCTCTCACTATGTCAGGCGTAAACCCCCTGACGATCAATGGCGTAGCCGGAGGAAATACGCCGGTTGGTGCGATGCTTGAATGGCCGACGAATACGGCTCCGGCCGGTTGGATTTTGTGTGATGGGTCTGCAGTCAACAGAACGACGTATGCTGCTCTTTTCGCCATCATCGGAACGACATTCGGCTCCGGCGACGGGTCAACGACGTTCAACCTGCCGGATTTCCAAGGTCGCGTAGCGGTCGGGAGGGATCCCAGTGATGACGATTTCAACACTATAGGCAACAAAGGCGGAGAGAAGACTCACCAGCTTACAGTTGCTGAGATGCCAGAACACAAGCATCCATACGTTGACAAATGGCCTGCGGGAACAGGGGACTCGGACTACGAAAACAATGGCGGTAGAGATTGGGACTACCCGCACGATGAGGAAACGGAAGAGGTCGGCGGAGACTTGCCTCACAACAACGTACAGCCGTACCTCGTCGTAAACAAGATCATAAAATACTGAGAGAACTATGCCTGAGAAGTGTAACAATCACTGTACAAAGGTTGTCACGGCGGAATGCGACATCCAGCATCTGCAAGATGATGTAACGGAAATCAAAGGCGTACAGGCCCGAATCTTTGATAAGATGGAGGAAAATTTCAAGTGGCTGCTTGCATCTGCGATAGGGGTTTTCGTGGAGTTCATAGCCATAGCTGTCTATATGTTTTTAACGCTTATACAAGGAGGTGACTAATGGCTGAGTTTCTAAGCGCCTATATCGAAACCATCGGTGACGAGGGTGGTTTCAAACTGCATAATGTGAAAGGAGATTCCGGAGGGGAAACGTTTGCGGGAATTGCAAAAAATTACCATCCGGATTGGCCTGGCTGGGCTTTGGTCTATGCAGGAAAAGGAGAGTCTGTTGAATGCCGGGAGATGGTCCGGGATTTCTACAAGACGAAATACTGGGATGTATTTCGCGGCGATGAGATCAAACATCAGGCGATCGCCGATACCATATTCAATTTCGGCATGAATTCTTCTGTGGCCAACAGTGTCCGATATGCTCAGTTCTGTCTCGACTGTGAACCGGACGGTATTGTCGGCCCTGTGACGCTGAAGACCATAAACCAGCTTTCAGAGCTGGAAGTGGAGTTGTTTGTCAGCCAGCATACGCTTATGAGAATCGGCCACAGGCTGAAGAGGATAACGCAGCGGCGCGATCAGGTGAAGTTTATTCGTGGATGGGTGAAACGGGATCTGGAAGAAGTGTCGAGGTTCATCAATGTCAATCAATATTTCGGAGTGCGATAATGGGATTTAGTCTCAAAAAGATAATAGGGACTGCTGCTCCTGCCCTGGCAACGGCACTCGGCGGGCCGCTGGCTGGAAGCGCCGTCAAGTTCCTGTCGGGCAAAATCCTCGGTAAGGATAATGGAACGGAGGATGAACTCACGCAGGCAATCGAGGGCTGGACTCCTGCAGACCGTCTGAAACTGCAGGAAATGGATAATGAGTATAATCTCAAGCTGCAGCAGCAGGGGATCGATGTGTTTGCAATGGAAGTGCAGGACCGGCAAAGCGCCAGAAAGATGGCTGCCAGCACACAGAATCTGTGGCCGCAAATCGCTCTGGCGATAGGTTACAATATCGGTTTCTTTATTATTCTTGGTATGCTGATCGGGATGATGACAGAGGCGATCAGGCTTGAAGGGGGAGTGAAAGAGGCATTGATTCTCCTGTTAGGCGTAATGGCCGGCGAGCTGAAGAATGTCAATGCGTTCTGGGTAGGCTCGAGCTACGGGAGCACGACCAAGACCTTTCAAGGCTTTGCTGAGAAGCTGCAGCACAAAGAATTATAGCGCATAGATTAAATCATATTATTAGGTATATTTTATCGACAAGAGATGGCTAAAGCCTTACAGTACAATCCTTTCGATTCCCGCCATCTCCACAAGTGAGCGGTCTTCTGAAATTCGCTGCCGTGTGACCTGCTTCAGCTTTTGTTGGTAACGCTGTGCGGGGTGTTTTTGCTGGTGAAACAGTTCCCGAAAACAGGAAAGCAATCTTCGCTCTCGATCATGCCTCCACTGTGCTCAAGTCTGGAAAACCATGCCGAAAAACAGCAGGCTCCTTAGGCCGCCTGAATCACATAATTGATCGAAAAAACTGTCTGACAACCGAGGGGTACTTACTATGTCTACTTACGGACCCGGTGATACTGCATCTGCACAGACTGATGCAGTTCACAATGCAGCAAGCCGATCTGCGGCATATCTTGTGAACAATACTCAGGATGATGGGCTGTTCGAGTATCGTATCAACATGGATCCTGGTATTAAAGTACGGAAAAAGAAGTATAACATATTGCGGCATGCGGGCACCATATATGCAATGTGCGATTATTATCAGTTGAAGCCCGATGTCAACATCAGGGATGCAATAGAACGGGCAGGCAGGTACCTGCGAGACAAGTCAATACTCCCAATACCGGAACGTGGTGATATATCGGCCGTCTGGTCAGTACTCGAAGTTATTTTTGACGGCTCCCCCCTCCAGGCAAAACTGGGCGGAACCGGTTTAGGCCTTGTTGCTCTGTTGAGTATAGAAAAGATCCGCCCTGGTTTCACGCCGCGGTCTGACCTTCAATCGCTTGGCCGATTCATCGTCTATATGCAGAAAGAAGACGGAAGCTTTTATTCCAAGTATATCCCTTCGATGGGAGGCCGATGGGATAAGTGGCAGTCACTATACTATCCAGGTGAAGCGGCATTGGGATTGCTCATGCTTTACGAAAAAGACAGCTCGGACATCTGGGTAGAGGCGGCGGCCAAGGCTCTGGCGTATCTGGCTGACAGTCGTAAGAACAGTGCTGAAGTTCCCGCCGACCATTGGGCGCTTCTGGCCACTGAAAAGCTATTGACTCTTGTGAGCTGCGATAAACTGCCTGTATCAGGGGACTTGCTGATAAACCATGCAATCCAGATCTGTGATACAATACTTGCAGGTCAAATCGAAAACATTGAACGGCCTGAGTACGACGGCGGATTCTCGGAAGATGGTAGAACGACGCCCACGGCTATACGTTTGGAGGGTTTGCTGGCGGCGCTCACTATTCTTCCCCCAGACCATGAGATACGCAAACGTATCGTTGCAGCAGTACATCGCGGCATATCTTTTCTGCTTCGAGCACAGGTGGGTGAAGGGGAATTTGTCGGCGCGTTCCCGCGAGCGGTAAACAAAATAGATCAGGATAATCCAAATGCAGATACGTTCAACCGCCGCGCAACTGAAGTACGGGTCGATTACGTACAACACGCTCTAAGTGCGATGATCAACTACTTGCATCTGACGGAAAACTGTTCGAGCAGTTGACGTGATGGCAGAGTTCCTCTCAATAGCGGGCAATAATGTTCCGTACGGTGGATCAATATGAATTGTTTTTGTCTATGTAATCTCGTTTTTTGTATCATAATGACGTTGCAATGCGTTTTATGATTTTGATTTTCATCAATTGCATTTTTCCTGCTTTGGCCTTCTGAGTTACTATATAGTAAAGACTTAGAGTTGTTTGCCTTCCTTCCTTTTCTGCTTCTTCCAGATTATGGTACAAAAATTGCACATCCTCCTATAGGAGGCGTGTGTACAGCGCGCTAATACTTCGGACTGATGTACGCTCTCAATCCCCTGTGTTTCATGCTGACCACTGTCCCCCATATAAAAATTATCAATACGTGCAGTACTGATTTTTATCAATAGGAGAATCTGATGAACAGAGTTATAGCCATAGTTAAAAGCATCACCGGCAATGTGTATACCCGTTCGGAGGATGGGGGGATACGAATTCTCAAGGCCGGGGACAAAATTTACGAAGGAGAAGTCCTGATAACCGGTGACGGGGGCAGTGTCAATTTTGAAATGCTTGACGGCGACATAATTACGATTGGTCAAAACCGTCAGATTGATATGGCAGGTGAGGCAATTGACCAGATAAGGCAGGTCGAGGAAGACCAGGAGCAGGAAGTTGACGAGCCAACCCGGGAGTTGGCAGAGGAATGGGAATATATCGATCCCTATGATACCGGGGAGGTATATCCTTATGTATCGCATGGTTATCTAAGAGTCGGGAAAAGTGATACAGCGCCCGATGCACCCGATTACCGTTTTGTTTCCATCAACAGCGATTACAATGTTTCTGAGGAAGGGCGTTCTGCCCAAGCCGACCCGTTGATGGAGAGCCGTGCTACGCACGATCCAAGGCTGGAGCTTTCCCTTCTTCCGTTGGAAACTCCCGAACAGGAAGCGTTCGTGCCTATAATCATGGAATTTGCCGGCGGTCCGGATCGTTTCTTCACTTCTGATACTGATACTCAGCCTGAAATCAGGGTCCCTGAAAATGTTCTTGTTGACGAGGATGACCTTGTGCCAGACGGCACTGATCAAACAGAAATTCCTTCCGACGGAGGTTCCCTGGCGGTCAATCCGGACAATGGGTCTGTTGTTGATACAATTTTCGAGGGGAACTCGCCTCCTGCAGGCCTGACTTCCGAAGGGGAAGAGGTTAAATATTATGTGTCCGGGGATGGGCATACGCTGATTGGCTATACCGGCGATCTGCCGCCGTTCGGTATCCCTGGAGAAGATCAGAAAGTTTTCGAGGTTGTTATCAATGATCCCGGTTCGCAGACCGGAGAACAATCCTATACTTTTACCCTGTTTGACCAGCTTGACCATCCCGATGGTGACGGGGAAAACCAGTTGGCGTTGCCATTCAGCTTTACCGTCCAGTATGACGGGGGCGGCTCGACCGACTCCGGTTTTAATGTTACGGTTATGGACGACGTCCCGGCTGCGAAGCCGGCCGATGAAGGGGGTGTCGGCTCGATCGGCGGCATGGTCTGGGAAGATGCGCTTGAGCGATCGGAAGGAGATAATTCAGACGGCATTACAGATAGTGATCCGGGCGAGACGGATGAACTGCAAGGCAATAGCGGTAGTGGTTTGACTGAGCTGCCAAGTCTGTCGGACCTGGTCGAAGGGGGGGCAGACCGACCTGTTTCTTATGGATTCATCGAAGCCGGAGCAGGCCAGAACCTGAGTGAACTTATAGCAGCTGAGCTGGGTGGCCTGACATCACAGGGCAAGGCGCTAAACTATAGTGTTGTTGGTGAGGTGCTGACAGCAACGGCAGCAGATGATCCCGGCAGAACGGTGTTCACGCTGACGATCAACAGTACGAGCGGCGACTGGGATTTTGATCTGGTGGATCAGCTGGATCATGTTGACGGAGCAGGCGATGACGGAACAGCGTTGAAGAACAACGGTTCGAACGAGAATCCGATCTCGTCGCTGAACTTCTCGAAGGTGGTGACGGTAACGGACTTCGATGAGGACACGGTAACGCTGTACGAAGCGACGGATAATGAGACTGCCTTCACGATCGAAGTGGAGAACGACGTACCTGAACTTGACGATGATCCGCAGCTGGAGCCGGTTACCGGCAAGGTGTATGAAGATGCTTTGGGGCATGAAAGCGATCCGGCAGATGAGTCAACGGGAATTTATGAGGATTTGAGTGTACAGTTTGCCCGGATCACCGGTGATGGTAACGGTGACAATCCTCCTGCTCTTTCAGCAGTTTTCAATTCCGGCGCAGATGATCCTGCTGGTTTTGGTCTTACTCAGGATTCGACATTACTGGAAACTGCAGCCACTGGTCTGACATCGAAAGGTCAAGAGCTTGTGTACAATGTCAATGCGGAGGGAACGCTCCTGACGGCAACAGCCGGTTCACGTGTTGTTTTCACCCTGCAGGTCAACAGCGATGGTACATGGGTTTTCAACCTGAACGACCAGCTTGACCACGTCGTGACGACAAGCAGCCCTGATGAACAGACACAACTGCGCAATGATGAGGGCGGTTCTCTTGGATCACTTGATTTCACGGGTGTTGTAATCGTAAAAGATAGTGATGATGACAGCATCATTCTTGGTGAGTATGGTGATGCGTTGTTTACGATCGAGGTTGAGAACGATGTTCCGGAAGCGAACCCGGATGCGGACGAGGTGACTGAAGACGGTCCGTTAACGGCAACGGGCAACGTGGTAGACAGTACGGACAATGCCGAAGACGACACGATAGGCGCGGACAA
>JANQMO010000074.1 GCA_028280025.1 Chlorobium sp.
TTTTGAATACAGCTGATAGAAAAGGTTTGGTCACTTTTAATATCACCGTTTCTCAAGAGTTTTCAGACCTTTTTTATTTTTTACCGGACACTACTGAACGAGAATAATTCCCAATGAATGATAGATTTTGTTACCTTCAAGCTATTTTTCTTGGGCAAAACAAATCTGTATTCCTTCTGATGGGCATACGATGCGTGCTTAAAAAAAGGGATATTTAGAGGATCAGAAACGTCCGCTGGCGCAGCTTGATCGGGCTCATAGTAGTATGCCTTACCATGAAGTAGGCCATACTGTTGGAACGAGAGCAATTTGGAAATTGCGTTTTTGAGCCGCCCCATAAACGCTTGAGTATCCTCAATTTCAACACACGTGTCACAGTTAAATTCTTTGTATAAATTGACCGATAAACCCTTTGAAAAACAGAAGATAAAAACATCATCGGGAACAATAGAATTCAACATCGCAGCGTCCCCAACCCATGGCGGGTTTGACGGAACGGACAAATTTGTGATTGTTATTGGATTGTCAGGATGATCCATGTGCAATCCTTCTAACAGATCACCTCTACCTTTTTCTTCGTTCTTACGAAAGAAGGAAAGATTTCGGAACAGAAGATCGCCGCTCTCTACGAATGATTCTACAAATTGCTCCGGGATGTACTTAAAAAGACGCTCTGGCAGAGCAACGTTAACTCGCTTTCTATCTTTCATATGAAGTGGAGAAGCTATCGCCCCAACTTTATTATTGCTTGTACAACAGATTTTTTCGGCCACTTTAAACAGTATACGGCACAAATACCTTTCGCCTTATACAAACATCTGTTTTCAGGCTATCCGGAAGCAGGTCTTGATGCCTTTTATCACCCTTATACAGCAACATAATATATCTCGATCCGCATTATTCCTTGATCTCTCCAGAACCTGCTAAGTCACCATTCCTGAGAACCCTTGTTTTCAACAGTTTGATGAAGCGATCAAAAGCTTGTCGGGTTTTCAAATTTTCTGTCAAGGAAGCTGCCATCAATGTTATTCACCATTTCAACAAACCGATTGGCGGGGGCTGAAAACATGATCATATCATCTGGTATAAAACGCCGGATCAGGACATCCATCGACCCGACAATACACATTGGCCTTTCCTTGAACTTCTGGTCATAGGGAATGGAGAAAGCTGATTGACATCCCGAAGCGTCAGGTATCAGCGTACCGCTTTCTTCCCGGTCATAAGTAGCCAGGGCAGTCAGATTTGCCAGTCCCGTTATATCCGGAAACAGATTGACGACTTCGATTTCCCTGTTATCATCGATTTTTTCGATTTGTTCAAAATACAGGAATTTTTCCGGCGGAGCATGAATCTCTGCTACCCAATCTCGATAATACGCTTGGGCAAGGGCACGCGTTTTTTTAAAGCGTTCGGTTTCAGCAATAAATTTTCCCTTATCGTCCACCGGTGGAGTGAAACCTCCAAATTCCTGTATCCCGGGGCAGGCTTTTCCACAGTCTGCCGAGAACTGAATTCTCCTTCCTTTCTTTATGACAACTGCCCAATACATAAACATACAAACCCATCGATCCTTTTTGTAGATGAACGAATTCTCCAGGTTTTCCGCAGAAAAATGCCAACCTGTTGCGGGATATTTAAACGATATAACTTCAGACAGCTTTTGGAGACTGTCTTTGACTATTTTCGCTTCCATTAATCTTACCTCCGTCACATAACAGTACTTCATTATCTGTACTACAGATATAATTGCTTTGCACCAACAATATACCGCATAACTCTCGATCAGCTTTATTCCTCAATCGTCCAGAGCCTGCAGAGTCACCATTCCCGAAAATCCCTGTTTTCAACGCCTTGATGAAACGATGACAAGCAGACGGGCAAATGGGATACGAATGAGAGAAAAACAGAGACACGAAATAGATATGAGAATAACGAATACAAATAACGAAAAAAGATAGTTGCCATAGCTTAATAAGTGTCGTATATTTGTACAGAATTAATGTCGTATGTTTGTAATGATAATGAACAATAATACAATGAGTAAATACGGAACAATCGAGTATAAGATTTTAGCGAGAATAGCGAGGAAGAAGGATAATGTTTTTGTCCGTAAAGACTTCAACGACATCAGCGATTACGATCAGGTAGGACGTGCCCTTAAAAACCTGACGAAAGAAGGGCGGCTTATCCGGTTGGGTTATGGCGTCTATGCCAAAGCAAAAAAGTCACCGATCAATGGCGAGGCTGTTCCCGTCGCCCCTCTGCCAGCCTTGGCAAAAGAAGCCTTGCAGCGCCTGGGGATCGAAACTGCTCCGTCCCGCTTGGAACAAGCCTACAATGCCGGACAAACAACGCAGGTACCAACAGGCCGATTGATCGGTGTAAAAAGTCGAGTGAGTCGCAAACTCGGATATCGGGGGGCCTTCGTAAGCTATGAACGAGCGTCCTAAGCAAGACGAATTCGAAGCGGTGGCCGATCTTATGGCAATCAATCCCTCCTTCATCGAAAAGGATTGGTTCGTTACGCAATTGGTAGCCGCTCTGGCTACCTTTACATATGAGGATTTTGAATTCATCTTCACTGGCGGCACGGCCCTTTCAAAAGCCCATAGCCTCATCAAGCGTTTTTCAGAAGACGTTGATTTCCTGGTGATTGCTCCACCAGAACAAAAAAGCCGAAAGCCGCTTTCCAAATTCAAGAGGGCCGCGCTTGCCTATTTGCGTGAATACGGTTTTGCAATAGAAGACGAGCAAGTAACGGCAAGAGATGACAACCGCCATGTGGCCTTCGCGTTCGATTACCCAAGTTATTTCCCCCAAAACAAGCCTCTGCGCCCGCATGTGCAGTTAGAAATTTCCGTCCGCGATCCCCAATATCCGCCGATGCCGTTACCTGTGTCCTCTTTTGTGAGCACAACCTATAGCAAACCACCGGAAGTCGAACGGATAGGCTGCATCAGCCCTGTCGAAAGCGCGGCAGATAAACTAAGCGCACTTGCATGGCGAATCCCGGTAAGAATAAGAGGAGATGAAAGGGACGATCCAGCCCTTGTCCGGCACATTCACGACTTGGCTTTGCTGAAAGGCCAGGCATTAGCTGATGAAAAATTTCCCGCCATGGTTACAACAGCAATGCAGGTCGACGACCGTCGAGCTTCAGCACTTTCCGGTTTGTCGATCGAAGAGAAATTCGGGAAAATGCTGGATAACCTAGAAAACGATCCAGAATATCCAGCCGAATATGATACTTTCGTGAAAGGCGTCTCTTATGCCGCCGAAAGCGACGAGTGTCCCAACTTCACAACAGCCCTGCAAGCAGTTCGACAACTTGTAAGAATAAGCTGCTCTGCTTTAAGCTGAACGAAGGGTTGTAACCCGAGCGTTCCCTACCATAATCCACCTCTCCATTCGGAGGTATTTTCAGGGGTAACGAGACTACCGCCCAACTATTTTATCAAACCTGCTATCCAGACAGGCGCTCACATCGGTTGTGATGAATTTGCCATATAGAAAGAGACTGAAAATCGTAGCCGGTGTCGGTGCAGCCTGTGCTTGTTCCCTTGTTTGTTCCCAGTTTGATGATTGTGAGCGGCAAATTCCGTTTTTTTGCGGTGGCAACCAATGATTCCCTGACATGATATTCCGAATAGGGACACCGGTTGGTGTAGTAGGCGACAAGGCCTTGCTGTTCAGGGCACCGGCCGTGTTTCACGGAATCGTTAAAGACTGGAATATCTGCAGATTCATTGAATCTCATTGCAAGAAGGCTGAAGCCTGAAGACGTCTTTTCGCAGGTATCGAATCCCTGCTTCAAGAGCCACCTGGTATCGCTCATGAAGTGAAATTTCCTGGTCCCCACAACCGTTACGAGCCCGTCCTTACCCTGATCTTCGGCGGCTTTTATCGCCTCATGCAACAGTGCTTTACCATGGCCCTGTTTTTTGTCTTTACCCGAAACCCAGAAACAGCCAAGCATGAGATAATTGGGCGCTGTTACCGGAACCCATGCTTTTTCCGCTGGGCCGTATTCAATGAATACTTTGGCACGTTCGTCAAGCCGCCGAAAAACATAGCCGTTGTCAAATTCTTGTGATAACCACTGTTTTTTCTTCTGATAGCTGTCAGAGTGGAGGTTCCGGCGATTTCGAACACCTATTCCGTTAAACATCGAACAGTAAACGGTTCGTCATTCGGTCTGCAAGCTCAAAGTAAGAAAGTGTTCGAA
>JANQMO010000076.1 GCA_028280025.1 Chlorobium sp.
TTCGAACACTTTCTTACTTTGAGCTTGCAGACCGAATGACGAACCGTTTACTGTTCGATGTTTAACGGAATAGGTGTTCGAAATCGCCGGAACCTCCACAATGGGCACTTCGTCAACTCCTTGATGCTTATAAATATCCGGCAGAGTGGATTGGCGAACGTATCATCATCGAAGAACCTGTTAAAATGGGTTCAGCAGAAAAAGAGGCAGACATCTCCTTGAAGAATGCGACACACAGAACTTTCATTTATGTTGAAGTCAAGAAACGCGGAATTTCCAGCGAAGAATTCGCAGAAGCGGAACGCCAGCTCGAAACCTATCTTTCGTCTACGCACACCGCGACGATTGGAATGGTGACGGATGGTGATCGCGTGCGCTGCATACGAAAGAAAATTGATCCGAATGATTTTGAGTATATACCAGATATATATGCTCATGAGGGGCAGCAGACAACTCATAGTAAATTAGTTAGAGACATTCCTTCCTCTGGCGACCAGTCACTTACTGGTCTTACCCCGATTGATGAGTCCTACGAGAAAGTTCTTTTCGAGTGTCATAGCATCATTCGAGATACTGATGGTCTGCACGATGATGAGGCTCTGGATGAGCTATCGAAAATTATCTACGTGAAGATTTTTGATGAGAAAAAGACAGTGAAACAAGGGGAAAAAGCTGAATTCACATTTCAAACTTACGGTTCCAGCAATCCCTCCGAGGTTGCGTCGAACATAAGAGTACTGTATGAAGAAGCAAGAGATAAAGAGCTAGAAATCTATTCAAAACGAATCCCAGGCTATGAAAGATCCCGTGGAGTGTTTAAGACTCAGATTAAGCTAAGCGACGCAGCTCTTTACAACATCGTAGACGAGCTTCAAGAGTATTCAATTGTAGATACGAAATCTGACATTAAGGGCAGGGCATTTCAAAAGGTTCTTGGTTCAGCTATTCGCGCAGGGATGGGACAGTATTTCACTCCCCATCCAGTAGTTGAGCTTGCCGTAGGAATAATTGAGCCCAAGCCTACTGATTTGATTTTGGATCCTTTCTGCGGTTCAGGACATTTTTTGACCGCCTGTTTAGATTCTGTAGTTGAGAATTTCGGCGGTAAAATCAAAGATGTCGATCTATTTGAGTTTAAGTTTTTCCATCTCCACGGCATAGAGAAGTCTGAAAGAATGGTGCGAATTGCCATGGCTGACATGCTCTTGCATGATGATGGTCACACGAACATTCGCAACTTGGATTCTCTTTTGAGCTTTGAAAATTATCCCGATATTTTAGCTCTAAGGGACGACGGAAATAGAGATCCGGCAGTTTTCGACGTTATCCTTACAAATCCTCCTTTTGGAAGCATCATGCGGACTGAGGTTAAGAACCTTATAGGTCGGTTTTCCCTTGGCCAGAACCGAAAAGCATTGCCTCTGGAGATTCTTGGACTTGAGAGATCTTTTCAGTTTTTGAAGCCTGGTGGACGGATGGCTATTGTTCTCCCAGATGGTCTTCTCAAGAATAAAAACGGGAAGTTTGTGAGGAAGTGGGTTGAACAAGTTGCAGAAATTAAGGCTATAATCAGCCTTCCTGAAGAAGCGTTTAATGCTTTCGGTGCGATGGTGAAGACCTCGCTTTGTATTTTTAGGAAACTGAGAGCTCAAGAAGCCCCCAATCCAGATAGCAATGCTCTATTAATGGACATTGAGAATCTCGGATATGATGCGACTGGTCGTCATAAAACTGGTAGCGAGATTGGTGAGGCCATTGCTATTTTCAATAAGCAGGTTGGATGGTCATGAATGTACTTATTGCATCACAAAAGCAGCTTATAAAAGAGGAGCGTTGGGATTTCGATTATCACAGTCCACCCGAACTCATACTTGAGTTTCCTCAGGACAGTCTCAAGCCAGTGATAGAAGTTGCAGAGATAGTGAAGGAAAAGCGAGATCCTACCTTGATGCCGGACTCGGTATTCCAGTATATAGACATCTCCAGCGTTGATGTAGAGGTTGGCGAGATAGCACGTACGCAAGAGTTGACAGGGGGCGAGGCACCGTCACGTGCTAGGAAACTTGTTCGTGGGTACGATATAATTATTTCTACTTGTCGGCCTACACGTGGCGCTATCGCTGTGGTACCAGAGGAGCTACATGGTGAAATATGCTCCACTGGATTTTCGGTCATTCGTGCCAGAGACGGAGTTAATCCGTTCTACCTGCATTATGCCATTCGCCTTCAATCAACGATGGAGCAGTTTCGGAAGTTCTCAACTGGATCTAGCTATCCAGCTATTTTGGACAGCGATGTTGCTAAGACCAGAATTCCTGTTCCAGATATTGTTGATCAGAATGAGATTGTGAAATCGCTTCGGGTGGCTCTTCAAACGAGGAAAGAAATCATGGAGAGAGCGAATAATGACTGGTTTAAGGAAAATAATAGAGTATTGGCCGCACTTCGGGAGAATTCATTCCGATATTTATCACTCAACCCTTTTCCTTCGATAGAAGTTCTTTGGCACCTTGATGAAATTAAAAAGAGGGTTGTGGCATTACCTTCCTTGGATGGAGAGACCTCCGGCGATCTGGAACTCGATTTCGATGATCCCAAGCTGGAAATAGAAAAAGCATCACAAGACAAAGGAACTAATCCCTTATAGCTCTTCGGTAAGGGGCTCATTTTGACGTCTAAAAATAAATATTCACACTGTTCCAAAACTGTTCCTGCAAGTCATTGATAAGTGCTTCGCATTGGCGATAAGGAATACCCCGAAAGACAGGCTCACGTCCGCACCAATTCCGACGAATTCAAATTGAATAAGGGGAAGAATTATATCATGGTCATGGATCAGAGGGGGGACTCGATAGGCTGCTTCAATCACAGGATTAGGGACTCTATTGCCTGAGTGCTTGTTCTTTGACGGATTTCTCGATTTGCTGTTTCAGTTCTTCCTTGGAAGGGAGATACAGTTGGTATTTCGAGGCATAAATGTTCGTGCCTTCTGGCAATGTCAGCTCTACCAAGGCGTCGTTCTTTCGATGGCAAAGCACAATCCCTATCGTCGGGGATTCTTCATCTGTTTTTACATACCGATCGAAGTAGTTGACATACATTTGCATTTGGCCAAGGTCCTGATGCGTAAGTTTGTTCCGTTTCAGGTCTATTAAGACATAGCAGCGGAGCAAACGATTGTAGAACACCAGATCGACATAGAAATGGTCATCATCGAAAGTGAATCTTTTTTGGCGGGCTTCAAAAAGAAATCCTTTTCCCAGTTCAAGCAGGAAGTGTTCCAGCTTGTCGATGATTGCTGATTCAAGGTCATGTTCTGAGTAAACCGGTTTTTCGCGCAGGTTCAGAAATTCGAGCACATAAGGGTTTTTGATAATATCATCAGAGGTGCCGATAACCTGTCCTTTTTCGGACAGTTCGATAATTTTCTGTTTGTCTCGGCTGAGAGAAAGCCTTTCATAAAGGGATGATTTTATTTGACGTTTGAGTTCGCGAACGCTCCAGCTGTTTTGAACAGCCTCGATTTCATAGAAACGGCGTTCATCTGAATTATCAATCGTCAGAAGGGTGACGTAGTGGGACCAACCTAGCTTGAAGATTTTTGCAAGCTTAACCGCCAGCGCTGGGGTGGCTTTTGTTTGTTCTATGAGTGCCGTTAAAGACGTGTTGGTACGTTCTCCTTGGGAGCTACTGGTTTCTGATAGAAAAGATTTAACAGACAGTGTCTGTTGAATCTCTGAGTAAGCAGAGTAGAATTCCCTGAATTTTCTGAGATTCGTTGGCGACATGCCCTTAATGCCTCGTACTTTAAGCTCTTTTGAAAGGCGTGCAATCAGAGCTTTGCCGTACAATTTGGACCTTTCTTCTCCACCATGTTCATACTCTACGATATACCATCCAAACAGCCAGTTTCGGGTGACCAGGGCAATATCTACTGATTTGGCTGCCTGATTCTGGAGTTCATGGTTGGTGAAACTGAATAGATCAACCCAACGGTCGAAATTCATGATGTCTGACTTATGCTTCATTACATTTTCACTTGGAAATATTTTATGCCGGAACCCCCATTTAAAGGTAACAACCTCTGAGACTTTGTTTTGTAATCTCTGTTATGAAAATCTTCCCGGAATGAATACAGTTTGATTTGCATCAGGGGAGAGGGATGAGCGTTACCGATTTGCATGCGCTGCATCCGTAACGCCTGAAAAGATGCGCTTCGGCTTGCAGAGCTGCTCCCAAGCTTTATTGTAAAGGCCGATAAGCTGCTTCTTTTCTCATTGCCTGAATTGACTCTAAACATAGGATGATTTCAATACCATTCAAAAAAGGTTACAATGCTTGTTGTTTAGTCCGGTAAAATACCTTTCTGGTAGCAGTTTCCCTTTGCTGGGGTTCAGCAAGTGCCAGTATCTTTTTTCGGGCAAGCTCTTCGAGGGTATAGAAAAACTCGAGTTTCAGCTTTTTGGGAAGGTCTTCCCATTCAAGCACCGCAAAGGCTTCCTGTTTCAATTCTGCTGTCATCAATGACCACATACCGAGTTCTATGGCGGTTAATGCGCCTTTGCGGATGAGCTTTTGTGGTGATGCAGGGGAGAGAAGTTGCTTTTGGGCATCATGGAGTTCTTTGGCGGCAGATGTCAGTTTATCGAGCCTTCTACGGCTTGTCTGGAAGAGTTTCCATGCATCGGCTTTGTCAGGAAGTGGTTGAAATATATGCCCTTCGAACTTAGTCTTTTCGGCTTCTTCGTACCACAGGGTTAGCTCTTCCTGGGTGATGTGGTGCTTTTTAAGCATGAGTCCAATGCCGATGTCAAAGGAGATTTCATTGAGGACTTTGCCGTTTTCTTTCAAGAGCGCTTTTGCATAGGTTTTTCCCTTGATGAGCTGCAGGGTTCGGATCGCCCGTTCGATTTCGATATCATCCGCACATCTGATCAGAGGGGCGGCTCTTTTCTCTGCTTCAATGAGATTTCGGCCAAGCTTACTCACTGCTCGTTCGAGCATGAAGTTCGAGCCATTTGACATTGTCAGCTCCAAACTGCTCGTTGTTTTCCTG
>JANQMO010000008.1 GCA_028280025.1 Chlorobium sp.
AAGTTTCGAATCACACTGGAAAACAATAGTTTTTCCAAAAGCTGTGAGCAACTAGAAATCGGCGATGAGGCTTTGATATTTGGCCCTATGGCTTGAAAGAACGAGATGTAAAGCAGCACGAAAGCACAACAACGTGTATAATGCATGCCAGCGTGCGTTCACAAACAATTCATATCTTCAATCTATTATTACTTCGGCAACAATAACTCACAAAAGTCACCGCAGGAAGAGATTGGGCTAACGCCCTAATATATTTTTCGTTATCCATAAACCCTGGACTGAAATCCGGGGCAATTGTTTAAAAGTTTTAATGGCCGGAGTAATAATTTTTCGTGTAACTAATCAGTTCCGGTTTTCTGGCACACATCATACACGAGACCGTTGAGAAGGAAAATAAAGAAATGTATAACAAATCGTTGCACCTGATATTTTTTCCGCTACGCTCCGAAATGCAGGTGAATTCAAGCGTTATGCAAAAATCAAACAAATATGGAAAATATAAACTTGAGAATAACGCTCTATGTTGTTGATTATTTTGAGTTTGAAATAAAGCTTAAAGAGCAGTTATACGAAAGGTTACACGATAAAACAAAAAATCAAGGAAGAAAAAATGGAACAACAAAATTCATTTAAAAAAATCGTCGGATGGCTGGCAATTATTTCAGTTCCCTTTGCCTTTGCCAATTTTACATTAACAGGGATAGCCAGCGGAAGCGGGTCTGATCTTTACTCTTTATATAAAGCAGGAGAAGAAGCAGGTAATTTAATGAAATGGTCGTGGTTAGCAGATATGTTAGGCTATTATTTGTTATTAATTCCTGTTGCATTCTTGCTGCATTTTTGGTTAGGAAATAAAAATCCTTATTGGATGAGTATTTTCACTTTTTGTGGATTCGCCTATATATTTTCAGGAAGTATTGGCGCTGCAATTTTGGCTAAAACATGGCCAACGCTAATTTCTGGTTATGCAAATAGCAATGGGATTATTAAAGAAATTTACAACATAGCATTCACCAATACAACCGAAATGGTTTATGGAGGAATCTGGGGCTTTTTAGAATTTTTGCTTGCAGGTGTTTGGTGGATTGGAACTGGCTTTGCAATTAAATCCGAGCGAAAAATTTTAGGAATAATAACAATCGTTCTGGGAATATTTACATCAGCAACCGCACTTGGAGAAATTTTAGCTCTTGAATACATAGCGCTTATCGGACTGATGATCTATCTGCTCTTGGCTCCTGTATGGGCCGGCTGGCTGGGCATAAGTTTACTTAGAGGGGATGATATAGAATTAGCCAAACCCTAAACAGAAATAAATTCATTCCTTTTTCAAAAGAGCATGATAACATGAAAATAGAGTTGAGATATTTTACAGGAACGGGAAATTCTCTGAAAGTTTTAAAAACATGCGATATTCTATTTACTGAATCAGGTAATTCTACAAACATTGTCAAGATTTCAAAAGATGAAATGATGTTTCCTGATTTCGATTTAATTGGATTTTGCTTCCCTGTTTACGCATTTGGGATTCCAAGAATATGTAAAAAATATTTACAGGGAATTGAAAGGTTTAAAAAGCGACAAAAAGCATTTATTTTAATTACTGCCGGCGATTTGGATGAATCAGGATTTGCAATAAAGGAGTGTGAACGAATCCTAAGGAAAAAGAATTGTGAGGTCATATATTCTGAGATAATTGAAATGCCAATTAGTTGGACTACTTCTCCCAAACCACCTTTCCCCCCTTCAAAAGAAGATGCGTTAGAAATCATTATGAAAGCCGTAATTAAAACTCAAGAAATCGCTAAGGATATTGTGAACGGAATAGAAAAACATCATCGCTTTAATTATCCCAAAAGATATTCAAAAATCAAATTTTATTTGGATTATTTAGTATTCAAATATTTTGGCATCCAAAATATGTGGAGATTGTTCAATGTATATGATACCTGTAATGGATGCCAACTTTGTGCAAGAATTTGCCCAACAAATAGCATCAGGGTTGTTGATAAAAACCCTGTTTGGAGTAGTACCTGTGAACAATGTATGAGATGTGTGAATTTCTGTCCTACAGAATCGATTTATCAATCGCAAGGCGGGGATACAAAAGGAAAAAGCAAATATCGTGAACCGAGTTTTAAACCGAAACATAGTCACAATTGAGTACAACATTTTGCACCTTTGTTCTTTTCAGGCTTTTTCTGTTCCTCAGGGATGCATACATGGTACTTGGTTACTTGGGTTGAGGGAATAGAATAGGGGACATCCGTAACCACAATAACTCATGTGCTACTATGTTAATTCAATAGGATAGAGGCATCCGATTAGCTTTAAAAGCAGGTCATCAATGTATTAACTTACAGGCAGAAAAGAACCTCTCAACAATTAGACTGGGGCGGAGAACCTTGTAAAGCTCATAATTTGCTGAGGGTTTTCAGCGGCAGGAAGAGGGTTTGTGGTTTGCTTTTACATGGGATGAATCCATGGTGGCAGCATCTGGCGAGATTTCTTTTGATGTCCCGACCTGCGCGCTCGGCAAAATACCGGTCGAGTATCCCCGAACCGCTGCAAAATCCTGCTTTCGGTTGTTCACGGCTGAATGGCACGATCGAGAATGGAGAAATGCTCTTCAATCCGGTCAGTCCTTATCTCCAAATAATTCGGAGTGTCGTTCGAAGGCTCTTTTCAGGGCGTCATTTGGTTCCGGCGGGTTGAGGAGCGCCTCTGCGAAAGCTTTTTGACCTTCTATAGAAAGCCGGATAATGTAATTCTCTTCAATCGTTTTCGTGGCGGCTTCAAGCGCAGCATGTACGACAAAGTCAGTTACGGTACGACCCTGAATCTCGGCGGCCCGTTTTATCGTGGTTTGCGCCTGATGGGTAATCCTTGCTTCAAGCCGTGCATTGCTGATGGTATTCTGTTTTTTCCGGATTTCTCCAGATTTTCTTTTTGAGAAGCTTTATCACCCGTTTTTTTGTTTTTGAGCGTTGTTGTCATGTCACGTTGTTTTTTGTACGGCAATTTACCGGAGTATACAAACAACGGCTTGGGGAGGTAAGGAAAAAATACTCTTAGGACGCGGCTGGTCTGTAGCCGGTTGGGGAGTCGGTGAATGTGGCTTCCTGGAGTGAGTTGCCGGTGATCAGCATGGTTTTGGCCGGGTAGTTGCGGACCAGCTCGTAGTCGTGTGTTGCGATGATCACCGCGATTCCTTTGCTGTTGATTTTTTTCAGGTATTCGAGGATTTCAAGCGATGTGTCCGGGTCGAGGTTGCCGGTCGGTTCGTCGGCAAGGATCGCGACCGGTTCGCTTACAAGCGCCCTGGCGATGGCTACCCGCTGCTGCTCTCCTGCCGAGAGGTTCAGCGGCATTTCTTTTGCGGCATGTTCAAGACCGACCTCTTTGAGGGCGTTCATTACCCTGGCCTCTATGAGGCGCTTTTTGGTGTTGGTGACCTTGAGGACAAACGAGAGGTTTTCAAAGACCGTCCTGTCTTCAAGCAGCCTGAAATCCTGAAAGACGACGCCCAGTCTTCTGCGGAGTTTGGGGATGTGGCGTTTTTTTGTTTTCGAAGATGTATAGCCGCCGATGGAAACTTCGCCTTTTTTCGGTTTTATTTCCATGTACAGTGACTTGAGAAGGGTTGTTTTGCCGCTTCCGCTTTTTCCGACAATATAGACGAACTGGTCGGGCTCTATCGAAAGGTTGATCCCCTTCAAAACCGTTTTTTTTCCCAGTTCCAGATCGACATCGATGAATGAAATCATGTTTGGTTGTTGAGTTGTTAGTGGAATTGTTGAGGTGTTGATTTGTTGAACTGTTGAGTTGTTTGAAGAAAAAACAGTCCTCCATCCTCTGACCATCTATCCAGCCAACCAGCCATCTTCGCTCAGCATCGGCCTCAGTACGGGCGGGTTTCAAACCCGCCCCTACAATTTGCCTACTGCCCACTGAAAACTGCCAACTATCTATTTCGCCCTTAGGACTAAGACCTTAGAAATAATTCTTCCATCCCACATTCATCACTCGTCACTTTCATTGTCTTTTTCCCCTGTTCTCCGCTATTCGTTCGGCCAGACGGGCTGCTTCTATAAAACTTTCAGCGGAGGCTTTACCCTGTCCGGCTATGTCAAAGCCCGTACCATGGTCCGGAGAGGTACGGACGATGGGAAGGCCTGTCGTTACGTTGACGCCGCGTTCGAATGCCAGCACCTTGAAGGGGAGCAGGCCCTGGTCATGGTACATGGCCACGACAGCGTCATAGTCTCTGTAGCGGCGGGCACCGAAAAAACCGTCGGCAGGGAAAGGTCCCTCGGCGATGCCTTCTTCTGAAAACTGTTGTATGCCAGGAGTGATGACCGTCTCCTCTTCGGTTCCCATGACGCCTCCATCCGAAGCATGAGGATTCAGACCGAGTAAGGCGAGACGCGGCGATGCGATACCGAAATCGGTCTGCAAAGAGCGGCTCAGCCTGTCGAGGAAATCTCCAAGGTCCATCGACCGTATCATGTTCGGTACAGTAGCATACGGTATGTGAATCGTTGCAAGCGCGACAGTCAGCATGGATGCCGGATCGTGGAACAGCATGATCGGGTCCGGAACATCACACAGCTCCGCCAGGCAGTCGGTATGGCCGATGGTGGTAGAGCCTGCAAGGGCTATGGCTTCCTTGTGGATCGGCGCTGTCACCATTCCCCTGATTTTTCCTTCGAGGCAGTGCCTTGCTGCGGTTTCTATCGATCGCATGGCAATACGACCCGCTTCAGCAGTGATAACACCAGGCTGAATGGATCCGGCAGGTTCAACTGTGCTTATCACCGGGAGAACGCCTTCCGGCAGCTCTGAAGCACTCTCTATATCGGCAAGGGTTTCGAATGCCGCTATGTCTGTTTCGATGCCAAGTTTTTGACTGTAAAACCGGAGCGCTTTTTCAGAACCGAAAACCAGGGGGCGGGACGTGCCGGTACCGAATCTCCGGTAGCTTTTCAGGATGATCTCGGGGCCGATACCGTGAATGTCACCGATTGTCCATGCGGTATACATCGTTACAGGCGTTTATACGCGCTTGCGATTTTTTCGTCTTTTTCCACTCCCTGCCGCGCCAGCCAGAAGAGCAGGGGTTCGGGAATCAGAACGAAAAAGCCTGCGCCGGGGCTATGCTCCACATCAGGCCCGAACGATTGTATGAGTTCATGGTTCATGAAATGGGCGGCAGCAAGTCCGGAGAGAATGTCGAAGAGAAACAGGAGGATCATGGTGAAAATCAGTGTGCCCTGAAGGCTCCTGTTTTTATACAGGAATATGGTAGCTATTGCAAGGGTGCCTGTCAGAGGCGACACGATACCTGAGAGATAGAGGCTGATACTGTGTATCGGAGGAGCCCCGGGAAATGGTGTGAAATCCTGCAGAACGTAAAGGCTGTCTGCGGTGTAATACCAGAAAGGGAAGAACATGCTTGAAAAGGCCAGAAGAGCGGCCAGAAAAAGGTAAAGACTCTGTAACCGAGCTAACATGACAAAAAGGTTTATGGAGTGTCGGGATAAATAGGATCTCACTTGCTGCAAATATAATCATTCACCCGTTAAGACCGCTAACCGAGTCGAGGATCCTCCGGGCGAATTTTGCTGACGCGCCAAGGCGGCTCTGAACATACCGGCCCGCGATCATGCCCTGTTCATGGCGTGCGTCGGGATTGTGCAGCAGTTTACGGAGGACATCGATGAGCGATGCTTTGTCGCGTATGACCGTTGCCCCGCCAATGGTTGCGAGTTCTTCCGCTTCCGGGGAGTTGTGGTGGCGGGGACCGAACATCACGGGAATGCCGTAGACGGCGGGCTCGAGGGTGTTATGGACGTTGACCCCGAAGCCCCCGCCGACATAGGCGAAGGCGGCGATGGAGTACAGTTCTGCAAGCAGGCCGATCCGGTCGATGACGAGAATCCTGTCGGCAGTAAAATCAGCCGGCAGCGCCGATAGTCTCGCATGTGGTAATCCTGCCGAGTCAAGCTCGTTTTCAATGCGCAGAATATTGGCGGTGGAAACGTCATGCGGGGCGAGGATCATGCTGAGCGCGCCGTCGAGCGAAAGATATGCCGGAAGCAGCAGGGTTTCGTCCTTTTCCCAGGTGCTGCCGCCGACCAGAACGGTTCTGTCGGTGTAGAAGCCGGCAAGGCTGTCGATCTTGCCGGTATCGGTGCTTCTCAGTTTTACCTGGTCGAATCTCGGGTCGCCGGCCTTGACTGCGTCTTTTCTGCCGAAAACATCGGCAAAGTGTGTACGGTCGCTGTCGGAGACAGTGAAAATGGTATCGAAAAGAGAGAAGACGTAGCTGTAGAATTCTTTGACAAATGGTCTGCTGTAGTGATTCTGTTTTCGCAGAACGGCCGCGGCCAGAATAAGCACAGCTCCGTGTTGTTTTGCCGCGTAGAGATGGTTCGGCCAGAAATCGTAACGCATGACCACGACGACATGCGGTTTGATCAGGGAAACGGTCATCCTGGCATTTTGGGGGGAGTCGACCGGATGGTAAAATACGGCCGCAGCATCCTTGTAGTTCCGGTAGACGCTGTAGCCGGAATCCGAGAGAAAAGAGAGGAAAAAGAGTGCGTCAGGACGTGCTTTTCTTATCTCGGCAAGAATCGGTCTCGCCTGCTCGAATTCTCCTGCTGAAGCGGCGTGTACCCAGATGCGCGGTCTGTTTTCAGGCAGTGATCCCGTTTTGTTTTCAAGATCGGCAAACAGATGTTTTCTGGCGCTGAAAAACATCCGCAGTTTCGGAAAAGCAGGGCTGATGAGTTTCAGGGAAGCATGTAAAAACGCTACAATAACTGTATAGAGTGTCCGGTATGACGCCATGTTTTCATTTTTTCCTAAGTATCATTAAAAAGGGGATTTTCAAAACCTGTCGGTCTGCCTCTATCAGTCGACGCTCTTGCCTTCAGGAGCTGAATACCAGGTGCTCTGCGAGGCAAGGCTGGGGAAGCAATCGATCTGACTGTTGTAACTGAACATGCAGCACATCTGTTAGGCTATTGCCGGAATAAATCGTACCATATGCAGTGCCGGATCGGTTCAGGAGCCGGTTGGTACGTTGTAAAGAAAGGAAAAGAAAGAGACAAACAGTTATGGCAGGCGATCATGCTTTCCCTGCCGGGTTCAGTGAACTCGGCCTTTCACAGAAGGTGCTTCAGGCTCTCGACAAGGTAGGATATGAAACACCGACACCAATCCAGCTTCAAACCATTCCCTTGATCATCGAGGGGCGAAGCATTCTGGGCCAGGCGCAGACAGGTACCGGCAAGACAGCCGCTTTCGCGCTGCCGCTGCTGTCTGCCATCGACCTTTCGATACCCCGGCCCCAGGTGCTTGTTCTTACTCCAACAAGGGAGCTGGCGATACAGGTTTCCGAAGCGTTTCAGCGCTATGCGTCCTGCATGGGAGATTTTCATGTGCTTCCGATTTACGGGGGCCAGGATTACACCGGTCAGCTGCGCCGCCTCAAGCGCGGAGTTCATGTCGTGGTCGGCACACCGGGAAGGATCATTGACCATATAGGCAGGAACACCCTGAATCTCAATGCGATAAGGACGCTTGTTCTCGACGAGGCGGACGAGATGCTCCGCATGGGCTTTATCGACGATGTTGAATTGATTCTCGACAAAACTCCCTCCAACCGGCAGGTTGCGCTGTTTTCGGCAACGATGCCTTCTGAAATCCGTCGTATTTCCAAAAAATACCTGCGTGATTTCTCCGAGATAGCAGTAAAAGCGAAAAGCTCAACGGTAGAGACGATTACCCAGCGTTTTCTTCCTGTGTCCGGCAGGCATAAACTCGACGCCCTGACCCGTATTCTCGAGAGTGAACAGTTCGACGGTCTGATTCTTTTTGTGCGTACAAAAACCGCCTCACTGGAATTGTCTGAAAAGCTCCAGGCCAGGGGTTTTGCGGCGGCGGCGCTCAATGGCGATATGGCACAGAATCATCGGGAAAAAACAGTCGGCCGGTTCAAGGATGGAGAGTATAACATACTTGTTGCAACTGATGTGGCGGCAAGAGGATTGGATGTGAAGCGGATTACTCATGTCGTCAATTATGACATTCCGACAGACACGGAGAGTTATGTTCACCGGATCGGCAGAACCGGAAGGGCAGGCAGGAGGGGAGAGGCGATTCTTTTTGTGACTCCCCGTGAGATGTCTATGCTGCGAACGATCGAGCATGCTGTCAGGAAAAAAATCGACAGGATGGAAATACCCTCTGCCGAGAGCATCAACGAAAGGCGCATAACCACGTTCAAGCAGGGGATCAGTAAAGCCCTGTCCACGACCGATCTTGATTTTTTCCGGGAACTGGTGGCGTCATACTGCCTCGAACACGATGTGGACGCTATCGATGTCGCTTCGGCGCTGGCGAGCCTGTATCATGGCGACAGTTCATTGCTTTATTCCGCCGCACAGCACAAGCCTGAACGACTGCATAAAACGTCTTCCGTTACCGGCGAAAAAAGGAGAAAAAAGCAACCCAGCCAGAGAGAACAGCATGACGGTGCTTCCGGATGTGAGCGGTATCGCCTTGAGGTCGGCCGGAAACATGGGGCAAAACCGGGAAATATTGCCGGTGCGATAATCAATGAAATCGGTGTCGATGGAAATGCCGTCGGCAGAATTTCCATACACGAAGAGTATACCACGGTAGAGCTGCCGGAAGGGATGCCCAGAGATGTTTTCAGGGAGCTCAAGAAAATATGGGTTTGCGGTAAGCAGCTACAGGCTACAAGGCTGGAGACGTCATCAGCCGGGCATGGCGCCGTGTCGGTCAGAAGCAAGAGACTGCTTCATAAAAAGCCGAAACGGTCTTTGCGCAAGAAAAAGAAATCGGTATAACCGGATCGCGGCAGTCGAGTTTTTTTGCAGGATATCGTGATTGTGCGTAAGTTTTCAGGATACACTGTACAGCTCGATTGTTATTGATGTTCCGGTTATGGACGAATCACGAAAAGATGCTCCCGATTACACCGCAAAACGATTTAGCGGTTCACAGGTCTTCGCCATCGTGCTGGGGGTGTTTTTCGTGACGGTTGCGGTAACCGTGCTCGTTGTCCGTTTTTTCTTTTTCCCCCCACTTTTTACACCGGTTGAACTCAATGATCGCGAGAAACGTGAGCTTGCGGGAAAGCTCCATACGATCGAACAAGCAAGCGGCGTGTCACTCCAGGATATGTTCGGCGGCGTCAGGGATGATGAACTTACTCCTGAAGGGTATCTCAAGCCGGAGCCCTACAGTGAGGACGACGGCAATCGCGAGATATATCTTACCGAACGGGAAATCAACGCGCTGCTTGCAAACAATACCGATCTTGCAAAAAAAGCTGCTATCGACCTTTCCCGTGACCTCTTGAGTGCCAGACTCCTTATTCCGGTGGATCCTGATTTTCCTGTTCTCGGCGGCAAGACTCTTCGTGTACGAGCCGGTCTCGAGCTTTCCTACAGGGAAGGAAGGCCGGTTGTGAAGCTGAGGGGGATAAGCTTGATGGGTGTTCCGTTGCCCAATGCCTGGCTTGGCGGGGTCAAGAACGTGGATTTTGTTGAATCGTTTGGTGACGGGCCGGGTTTCTGGAGCGGATTTTCTGAAGGTATCGATACGATAGAAGTAAAGGAAGGCAAACTATACCTGAGGCTGAGGGAATAATCTCCTTACAGCCCATGTCTCAATCCCTATGGAAATCGAGTTTTACGGTGCCACGGGCAGAATAACCGGTTCCTGTCATATTGTCCGGGCCAATGGCTGGCAGCTGCTCCTTGATTGCGGTCTCATACAGGGACTGCCGGAAGAAGAAGAGCATAACCGTGACGATTTTCCTTTTGATCCCGAAACGATCGATGCTGTTATTCTGAGCCATGGTCATATCGATCACTCAGGGCGCCTGCCGCTTCTTGTGAAACGGGGCTTCGAAGGTCCAATTTTCACGCATCCGGCAACCAGGGACCTGGCGCTTGTCCTTCTGCAGGATTCTGCGAGGCTGAACGAGCGGGAGATTGCGTACAAAAACCGTCATGAGAAAGGCTGGTTTGCGCCTCCGATCGAGCCGCTGTACGGCCTGGAAGATGTAAACGCAACGGTGAATCGTATGCGCCCGTTGAAATACCGCGAGACAAAGGAGATTCTGCCGGGTGTTGTCGTTCGTCTCTACGATGCAGGCCATATTCTCGGTTCGGCAATGGTTGAACTCCGGCTTTCCGAAAACGGCAGAACGAAAACAGTTGTGTACAGCGGAGACATCGGTCAGTATGACACACCTATTCTGTATGATCCTTCGGAGATAGGCGAGGCGGATGTCATTATCATGGAAAGCACGTACGGAGACAGGCTGCATAAGGAGAAAGAGCAGACCCTGCAGGAGATCGAGAGCATTATCTGTAATGCGTCACATGAGAAAGGCAACATCCTGATCCCTGCATTTTCCATAGGAAGAAGCCAGGAGTTGCTCTATCTCTTCGGAAAACATTACCATGAGTGGGAGCTTGGCAAGTGGCAGATTTTTCTCGACAGCCCCATGGCGATCGAGGCCAGCAAGATTTATTGGGACTATCCCGAACTCTATGATGTCGAGGCGACGAAGCTGAGGCAGCAGGTTCTTGAAATGCCGCCGATTCCTAATATCCGTTTTACCGGAACCTCAAACGAATCACGGGAAATAAACGAGATTGAAAACGGGGCAATAGTCATTGCCGGAAGCGGCATGTGCAACGGGGGACGAATTCTTTACCACCTCATGCGTAATATCAGCCGTCCTGAGTGCCATGTTCTCATAACCGGTTTCCAGGCGGCCGGAACGCTTGGCAGGAAAATTGTCGAAGGGGCCGAAACCGTCATGATCAGAGGCGATGAGTATTCGGTAAAAGCGGCTGTGGATACCATAGGCGGCTTGTCCGCCCATGCGGACCAGCGTGATCTGCTTCGCTGGGTAAGCGGTTTCTTTTCCTCGCCGAAGGTCTATGTGGTTCATGGAGAACAATCGGTCAAAGAACGTTTCAGTGAGCAGCTTCAGTATGAATCCTCCCTGGAATCACATATTCCCGTTCCAGGCGAGATCGTTCAGCTTTAGTAGATTTCGGTTGTTGTCAGTGTTTTTCATTAATCGTAACCGGTAATAGAATCATGCGTGTCTTATTTCTTTCTGTTTTTTTCTTCATGCTGTTTATCGATGCCGCTCCGGTTCTGGCTGAATCGGCCGATACCCTTATCGACGAGGGAAAAGAGCTCTATGATCAGGAGGGATATGATAAAGCGCTCGACATTTTCAGCCGTGCCGCAAAGCAGGAGCCCGACAATGCAAAAGCGCATTACAATCGAGCCAAGGCATACTACAAACTTGAAAAGTATCCGGAGGCCCTGGAGAGCTTCAACAGGGCGATATCGCTGAAAAAGGATTACCACAAGGCACTGTACAGGAGAGGGAAGACCTTGTACAAGCTTGGCCGTTACAAGGAGGCTGTTGCCGATTACACCAGCGCGATAGCGATCGAGGAGGATTATGCCAAGGCGTTTTACCGCAGGGGACTTGCATGGCTCGCGCTCAACGATAGCTCCCGCGCCCTGAAAGATATCCGTATGGCTGCCGGGCTTGGCAAGGGGAAAGCGATCAAGCTTCTCGATAAGATGGAAGGGAAGGAATGAAGAATAAAGAATGTGGGATGTGATTTCACCCCCTCGGGTGAAACGTCTTGTGTACTTCCTTGATGAAGGAGCGGTCGATATGGGTGTAGATCTGTGTTGAGATGATGGAGCTGTGGCCGAGCATTTCCTGGACAGCCCTGAGATCGGCCCCGCCTTCGAGGAGATGTGTCGCGAAGGTGTGTCGAAGGGTGTGAGGGCTTATTTTTTTTGTTATGCCGGCTGAAACACTGTAGTGCCTGACGATGGTGTAAGCGCCCATTCTGGAGAGTTTTCCCCCTCTTGCGTTGAGGAATAGATAATCCCCCGAATCTTTTTTTGACAGGCTGAGCCGCAGTTCCTGCCGGTATCGCTGTATCCATTCTGCAGCAGTTCTTCCAAGAGGCACGAGCCGTTCTTTCGAACCTTTTCCGAAAATGCGCGCAAATCCCGCGTCAAGAAAACAGTTGCTTTGCTGAAGGTTGATCATCTCGCTTACCCGCACACCGGTAGCGTAGAGGAACTCGAGCAATGCCTTGTCGCGAAGGCGGAATTTTCCGGGAGGGTCCTCCTGCATCGGTGCGTCAAGCAGCCTGAAAACCTCATCAACGGTCAGGACTGCCGGCAGGCTGAGGGACGGTTTCGACTGGTGAAGGTTTTCGGCCGCGTTGGTTGCAAGAATCTGTTCGCGAACGAGGAACTTGTGAAACGAGCGAATGGCCGAAATGTTTCTTGCTACAGATCGCTCGCCAAGTCCTGCGTCATGCAGTTCAACGATATAAACCTGTATGTCTGACAGCACGATATTCTCGATCCTTTTGTCTGTGTCCTGGAGGTATACAAGGTAGCGCGAAAGGTCGTTCCGGTAGGAATCCCGGGTGTTGCGGGAGAAATTCCTTTCAAGCGTCAGGTAGTTGATGAAGCTTTCGAGATGAGCGCTATATGGTTCATTCAGAACTCGCATTACCAATCATATGATTTTCAGCCTATGTAAAGAGGCTTTGCAAAAGGAATAGGGAGCATGCATCATTATCCCCGCAGTCACTGTATTTTTTTTCAAACAGTTCAACACCTCAACAGTTCAACACTTCAACAATCATTTTTTCCTCAAACGTTGCGCAAAGCCGCCGTTATAGCCTTCATGTTGTCCCGGAAGGGTTAGAAAAGAGCCGGGAGCGGATTCATGCTCCTGAAAAATATTTTCAGGCAGTTTTACAGGCGGCGATTCCCGTTCGAAATCGGGATGACGTTCCAGAAAATGATGTATCTGGAGTGCATTTTCTTCAGGTTCCACGGAGCAGGTGGCGTAGACCAGTATTCCACCGGGTTTCAACAGTTCGGCGGCGTGATCGAGAAGCTCTGCCTGGAGGGATGTCAGTTCCTCCAGTTTTTCCGGGCTTGTTCGCCAGCGAAGCTCGGCTATTTTTCCCAGTACGCCGGTGCCTGTACAGGGTGCGTCAAGAAGAAGGGCGTCAGGCTGAACATCAGGGCGAAACGTACGGGCATCGGCAGGGACGGTCCGGATGATCGATATGCCCATTGTTTCGGCGCGTGCTGCGATTTTGGCGCACTTGTTAGGGTAACGGTCTACAGCAAGAATTGTTCCTTCGTTTCGCATCAGTTCGGCAAGATAGGTCGCTTTGCCTCCCGGAGCGGCGCACATATCGATAATTGTGTCGCCTTTGTCGGGATTGAGCAGCAGGCATGGCAGGGCCTGAGTCGGGTTCTGCACGCTGAGCAGCCCGAGACGGATGAATGGTTCACAGGCCTCGAAATTCTGTGCCAGGATACATTGTTCCGGCGTTGCAACGCTGAAGGGTATCGATGCATCGTTCAGCGCCTTGTACATAGTTTCAATGTCTGTCTTCAGTGTGTTGATTCGCAGGGCAAGCAACGGCGGCTCATTATCGGCGGCAAGCATGGCTTTTGTCACAGATTCTCCATAATGGTCAAGCCAGCGTTGAACGAGCCATTCCGGGTGTGACGTTTCTATTGACAGTTGCCGGCACAGAGACCCCTGAATATCGAAGATCGGTGCTCCGGATTCCGATGACATGCTGCGCAGCACTCCATTGACCATGCCTGCCAGGTGCTTTCCCTTGTATTTTCTTGCGAGTTTGACCGATTCGCTGACAGCAGCCCAATCGGGTACCCTGTTCAGGAAAAGAAGCTGATAAGCGCCGAGGCGCAGGATGTTTCGCAAGAGAGGAGCAGCCTTTTCAAGGTCGTGATGGTAGTACTGCCGTATTGCATGATCAAGTTTCAGTTGCAGGCGAAGTGTGCCGTTGAAAAGTTCTGTAGCAAGAGCTCGGTCGCTGGTGCCGGGTTTGTGCCGCTTGAACAGCTTGTCGAGCGCATGCTCCGATTTCATGTTCTTCTGTTCTGTTTCCTGCAGGGCCAGGAGCGTGATCTCTCTTGCGTTCATGTAGACAAAATCCGTTAGGATGGTGTTCCTTCTGTATAAGGCATATGATATGGGACTTCGATTTGTAAAATAGTAATCTCTGTTGTAGATTGAGACCAGCTAAAGAAGTTCTTTGAAGTTCTTTCTCTATAAATCGATAAGCTATCATCCAGAAAGGTGGAGGGAGTGGCCCTGAGAAGCCTTGGCAACCGTCGGTAACGATTGGTGCCAATTCCATCCCGGACAGAACGTGCGGGGCAGATGATTGTCGATACAGCTTGTGTATCCATACCATTTTCTGCCTCCGCTTGCTTTTCTTCTATCCAGCCCCAGCCTCAGGATGATTGCTGAAATCATCTTTTATTGACAATCATGAGCAATTCGCCATCTCCTTTACGATTTGAAACGCTTCAGGTCCATGCGGGCCAGGAGCCTGATCCCGTCACGAAATCGCGCGCGGTACCTATCTATCAGACAACATCATACGTTTTCGACAGCGTTGAGCACGGCGCCAGCCTGTTTGCGCTCAAAGAAGCCGGTAATATCTATACACGGCTCATGAACCCGACGACCGATGTGCTTGAAAAGCGGCTTGCTGCTCTTGAAGGCGGAAAAGCGGCACTCGCTGTTGCCAGCGGTCATTCGGCGCAATTTATTGCGTTGACAAATCTCTGTCAGGCAGGCGATTCGATTGTTTCTTCCAGTTTTCTTTACGGCGGCACCTACAACCAGTTCAAAGTATCGTTTCCGAGACTCGGCATTACAACCAGGTTTGTCGAAACGCTCACTGCCGAAGCTTTTGAACGACAGATAGACGACTCAACCAGGGCGCTCTATCTTGAATCGATAGGAAACCCCGCTTTTCACGTACCTGATTTCGAAGCGATTGCAAACGTGGCTCATGCCAGCGGTCTTCCGCTTATTGTCGATAACACCTTTGGCTGTGCCGGTTATCTCTGCAGACCTATTGATCACGGCGCCGATATTGTCGTCAATTCGGCAACCAAATGGATTGGCGGACACGGAACATCGATGGGCGGGATCATTGTCGATGCAGGATCGTTTGACTGGGGGAACGGCAGGTTCAGTATGTTCACCGAGCCCTCTCCAGGCTATCACGGATTGAATTTTCATCAAACGTTCGGCAATCTTGCATTCATCGTTCGAGCAAGGGTTGAAGGGCTTCGTGATTTCGGCCCCGCTTTAAGTCCGCTTAATGCATTTCTCCTGTTGCAGGGAATCGAGACGTTGTCGCTTCGGGCACAGCGTCACGCCGACAATACCATGGAACTTGCGCTCTGGCTGGAGGAACATCCCGTAGTTGCATGGGTCAACTATCCTGGCCTGTCATCGCATCCAACCCATCAGAACGCAACAAAATACCTGACCAACGGATTCGGTTGTGTTCTGACATTCGGTTTGAAAAAAGGGTATGAGGGAGCCGTTCACTTTATTGAAAACGTTTTGCTTGCCAGCCATCTTGCAAATGTAGGCGACGCAAAAACGCTGGTGATTCATCCGGCATCCACCACCCATCAGCAGCTCAACGAGGAAGAGCAGGCAGCAGCCGGAGTCGGCAGGGATATGATCAGGGTATCGGTCGGTATCGAGCACATAGAAGATATCAAGGCGGATTTCGAACAGGCTTTCTCACAAATTTCGTGAGAGCGGAAACTGTTGTTATCATGATAAAAGATGCCGGAATTCCTTGTTAAACGTGAAAACGCCTTCCCGGATGGAGTATATCGATATCATCTCTGAAAAGACAGCTTTTCTGGTCAGCCGCAAACCCTTCAGTCTGGAGCTCGGAGGGGAACTGCCTGAAACGACTGTCGCGTATCGCACATGGGGCACGCTGAACAGGGAACGCAGCAATGTTGTGCTCGTCTGTCATGCCCTTACAGGTTCCGCGGATGCCGACACTTGGTGGGACGGGATGTTTGGCGAAGGGAAAGGGTTTGACGAGACGAAGGATTTTATCGTCTGCAGCAATGTTCTCGGGAGCTGTTACGGATCGACAGGTCCGCTGTCACTCAATCCGTTGACAAACAGGCGTTACGGCCCCGATTTTCCACCGATTACCATTCGCGACATGGTTCGTCTGCAGCGGCTCCTTCTCGACGCGCTGGGCGTAGAGCAGGTGAAGCTGGTTGTCGGAGCCTCTCTTGGCGGCATGCAGGTTCTCGAATGGGGCTGTATGTATCCCGACAAGGTAAGAGGTTTGATGCCTATGGGAGCTTCCGGGCGGCATTCGGCCTGGTGTATCGCGCAAAGCGAAGCGCAGCGGCAGGCGATCATGGCTGACCGGGACTGGAACGGGGGATGGTATGAGCCCGGCGTTCAGCCTGCAAAGGGACTGGCTGCGGCGCGGATGATGGCGATGTGCTCCTACCGGAGCTTCGACAACTTCCAGCAGCGGTTCGGACGGGAAACGCAGGATGGGGGACTGTTCCAGGCAGAAAGCTACCTCCGATACCAGGGAGAAAAGCTTGTCGGCCGCTTCGACGCCAACACGTACCTTACCTTGACCCGGGCAATGGACACCCATGATGTCGCACGCGGGAGAGGCGAGTACACACGTGTTCTCGAATCCCTGTCCATGCCGGTCGAAGTGTTGTCTATAACATCCGATCTGCTCTATCCGAAGGAAGAGCAGGAAGAGCTTGCGGGGCACATTCCCGACAGCCGGATCGAGTACCTGCATGAATCATACGGTCACGATGCCTTTCTGATCGAGGTTGACAAGGTAAGCAAGCTGGTGAAAGCGTTCAGGGATAAGATCACGGTGAAGGACAGTTCGGCTGCCTGATGAGCATCTTGAACCGCCGGGCGATCTGACTGCTTCATCTCATTTTCCGACTTCGACCTTTGCCGGTAAGGCGATATCCATGCCTGGGATTACGGCTATTCGAAGATAGCCCGGAGAATATCTTTTTCTTTCTTTCCATTCAGTGCAGCAATCTCCTTGACTGTCATGGCTGTTCCGGCTTCGGTAATTCCACTGTTCTGAAATTTGCGGATAATCGCGGCACTGCTTTGATTCGTCATATCCGCGAGGGTTTCAATTTTTGCCGACTCGAGTGCCCGGAACATGTTCTTTTTGAAACTGCCTTTTTCAGAAGATGGTACGAAAACAGAAAG
>JANQMO010000031.1 GCA_028280025.1 Chlorobium sp.
AGTGAGTGTCGCGGGTAGTTACGGAGACGTTGTGATCAATGCTGATGGAAGCTATACGTATACGCTGGATAACACGAACACGACGGTCCAGGGTCTGGACGATACGGAGAGTCTGACCGATACGTTCGTCTACACGATCACGGATGCGGACGGCGACACGAGCACGACGACGTTGACGATAACGATCCATGGCAGGGATGACGGAGGCCCGATTGTATCAGACGGCGCGATGCATGTCTCGGAAGAAGGTCTTGTTGGAGGCAACCCTGACGCAAACCCATCCGGTTTGGACACAACAAACGACGCTGTCAGGAGCGGCACCATGTCGTTCACCGATGCCGACAGTCCGCCAGGATCGTTTACGGCAGCATTGAGTGCCGCAGGCTTGCCAACCGTTTGGACGTCAGGCGGTCAGCCGATAAGCTGGAGCATCGAATCAGGCAGCGGCGATCTTGTTGGTGAGACGGCGACAGCAGAAATCATCCGTGTGCAGATCGATAGTGTGAATTCGGGTAACGTGCACTATACCGTGAGGCTGAAGGGCCCGATCGATCATCCCGATGCGACAATTGAAGACAATCTGTCGTTTGATGTCGATGTTATCGTCACGGACGAATTGGGTAATTCGGGGATAGGGGTGCTGAAGGTAACGATCGAAGATGATGCACCGGTGCTGAGCGGAGCGACGCATAGCGAGGCAGTGCATGAAGATGCGCTGAACAACGGCCAGTCGACGGGCAACCAGTCAGGCGAAGGCACGAAGACGGTGACGGCGGAGATCAGCTACAGCGAGCTGTTGGGTCTGCTGAGTGTCGGTGCGGACGAGGAAGCGCAGTTCAGCCTGAACACGCTGGTGAGCGGTGCGGTGACGCTGTCGGACGGAGTCACGCCGGTGACGTCGCAAGGGGAAGCCGTGGTGTACCAGTATAACGGGACACTCGGTCAGATTGAAGGCGTCAGCCAGGTTGACGGTCGGGTGGTGTTCACGCTGACGCAGAATGACCAGGGCGATAGCAATCCGGCCAATGACACGTTCACGTTTACGCTGGTGGATCAGCTGGATCATCCGACGCCGGGTTCGACCGACGACGGCCAGACGATGAGTGTGAACCTGTCGCCTGCGATATTGGCGACGGACCATGATGAAGACCCGATCAGTCTTGGCGAGTCGCTGCGCATCAGTGTCGAGGACGACGTTCCTGAAGATGGAGAGGGGACGCACAGTATCATGGTGCATGAAGATGCGCTGGACAACTATGATGAGGATCACAACGACGACGGCGACAATATTGAAGGTTCGACGGGCAATGCGGAGACCGGTCAGTTTACGGTTCGCACGATGAATTACAGCGACCTGAAAGATCTGGTCAGTGTAGGAGCGGACGAAGAAGTTCGTTTCGGGTTGCAGGAGACGTTTGCGCCGAACACGGCGGTCGAGTATACGAGCGCGACGGTAACGCCGCCGACGCCGCTGCAGTCAAAAGGCGAAGATGTGTATTACGAGTATGACGCAGGAAGCGGTGAAGTACGTGGTGTAACGTCGAGTGGTCGAATTGTGTTCATGTTGACGCACAACACGGGAACCGATGCATCAGACCCGTCGGATGACACGTTCGAGTTCACGTTGCTGGACCAGGTGGATCATCCGGAAGATGACGGTGATGACGGGGAGACGTTGGCGATCAACCTGTCGCCGGCGCTGGTAGCTTACGACAAGGACGATGATCCGCTGGCGTTGAGTGACGGACTGACGGTTGTTGTCGAGGACGACGTACCGGAAGCGTTCGATGTCGTAGTGGATTATGGCGACGATGATGATGATGACGATGATGATGATGACGACGATGATGACGATGATGACGATGACGATGATGATGATGACGACGATGATGACGATGATGATGACGACGACGATGATGAGCTTGTGTTTGAATTCACCGTGACTGACCGCGATGGAGACAGTGCGAGCGGCTCGTTGGCGGTAGTAATTGACGATGATGACGGCGACGATGATGACGATGATGACGATGATGACGATGATGATGATGACGACGATGATGACGATGATGATGATGACGATGATGACGATGATGATGACGATGATGATGACGATGATGATGACGATGATGATGATGACGACGACGACGACGATGATGATGATGATGACGATGACGACGACGATGACACTGTGAGCGGAGAGCCGGGATCGTTGTTCAAGGTAGGAGCAGACGAATTCAAGTCGTTGAGCGTGACGGTCAATACAGAAGAGGACGAAGAGGACGGTATCGATGCATACGCGCTACAGATAAATATTGATGGTTCTTTTGAATTCACAATGCATCAGGAAGGGGATAATACGATAACCTACGATGCTCATGATGCAGTTGCTGCTGTCGTTGTCGATGGCGGCTCGGGGTATGATACGCTTGAGCTCAAAAATGGAGGTGATATCGATTTCAGCCGGCCGGATACAGCCAATAATATAGCGGATGTTGAGGAGATCGATTTACTCACCGACACCGCTTCAAATTCGGTTCTAAGCCTTTCGGCACAGGATGTGCTCGATATAACCGATAGCGACAATGAGCTTTACATCCTCGGTGATGGTAACGACAGCGTGTCATTTGAAGGTGGTGTAGGAGGATGGACTGATATGGGCGTTGCAAGTGGTTTTCATGAGTATGCTTTTGGTGGTGCAACAGTAAAAATTGACACTGACATTACCGATGTGACGTGATAATATTGTCGAAAAAGGAAGATGAAAAAGAGGCTGGCATTGATAAATACATCTGCGGAGAAAACCTTTAGGCTTATTATAGCGTTTTGTGTTTTTCCCGAGGATGTATAAAGGCTCTTAGGGATGTGTTCACATAGTGCCTTCTTCAGGAACCGTCATTATTCATGTTTAGTCCTTTCGCCTTGTGCCATTTTAAAGTACTTTACCGATGTACAGCAACACTAAATTCCTGACTGATATGAAACGCAAGAGATACGGAAAGATAACACGACGATTATTTGCTGCCGGCGCTGTGATGGCAGCTCTGGTTTTTCCGCAGAAGGTTTTTGCCGAGCCGGCAACAGTCAAATCGGTGGTGGAGCATGCGATCAATACCAATCCTGGAGTGCAGGCGAAATTTCATGATTTCCGGTCTGTCTACTATGAAGAACGGGTTGCTGCCGGCGGTTATTTCCCGAAGATCGATGTTTCGGCGGGGATCGGCAAGGAATGGATTTATCAGGAAAAAACCCCCCTCAAGGATGATTACTTTAGAAAAGGAGTACGGGTTGAGCTGACACAGATGCTTTTCGACGGTTTTTATACGCACCACCAGGTTTGTCGTCTGAAGTGTCATGGAAAGTCTCTCTACTTCGAGTTCCTTGATTCGATGGAAAAGGTCGGTCTCGAGGCCCTTCGGGCTTATGCCGATGTGCTCCGGTACCGTACTCTTGTGAGACTTGCAGAGCAGAATTATGAATATCACCAGGAAATTTACGAACAGATATCGAGCCGGGTCAGACAGGGCGTAAGCACCGGTGTGGACCAGGAGCAGATCGAAGGCCGTCTCGCGCTCGCAAATTCGAACCTGATTACCGAAAGGGCAAACCTGCACGATGTGACGGCACGGTACCAGCGCATTATCGGAAAGCTGCCGCCGGAAGAACTGACTGAATTCGAGGTGCCGGTAAAGGCCATTCCAACCTATGTGGAAAAAGCTTTGTACGACGCCTATCAGAAAAATCCGGGTTTTCTCGCGACACTGATGGAAATTGAATCCTCGCATCACGCCGTTGGCGCGCAGAAGTCGAAGTTTTATCCCCGTTTCGATTTTCATGCCTATCATGACTGGAGCTGGGACAAGGACGGCATCGACGGTTACCAGAGGGAAGCTGCTGTCGAGCTGGTGATGACATACAATATCCTGAACGGAGGTTCGGACCTGGCGGCAGTAAAGCAATACAAGCAGAAACTCTATGAGGCCACGGCAGTGAGGGACAAGGCCGGTCGAGAACTTCGCCAGACTGTTGAAATTGCTTATAACGATAGAAAGTCCCTGAATACACAAGTTCAATTTCTGGATGAACACCGGAAGCGAATCGACCAGGTTCGTGTTGCGTATCTGGACCAGTTTTCGATCGGTCGAAGAACCCTGCTTGACCTGCTCGATACGGAGAACGAGTACTACCAGGCTCAGCGGGCTTATATAAACGGAACCTATGACCTGACGCTTGCTGACGCACGGACGTTAGCGGGAATCGGGAATCTTCTGCGCGAGATGGACATTGTACGCTATGATCTTCCAACGCTTGAAGATCTGGACTACGGTTCATGGCCGGCGGCTGCCAAGGAAGATTTTCCTTCCCCGATCGAAGCGCCAAAAGGATCGGTGAACTGAAGATCGGGCATTGAGAGTAATCCTCCATATACTCTTGTATGGATAAAGAGAAGCAGGAACGTGTTGAAGAAAATGAACCGGTAAGGCACGATGCCTTGCTCGAGTGTCTGGTGACGCTCGGCAGGGCTCATGGCCAGGCGTTTGAAAAAGACACGTTGCTTGCAGGTCTCCCCCTGAAAAACGGCAAAATAACCCCTGCACTTTTTCCGCGAGTTGTCAAGCGTGCCGGTTTTACCAGCAGTATTGTCAAACGCCGGATAACTTCGCTCAATCCAGCCCTGTTTCCTGTTGTTCTTTTTCTTGATCGTGACGATGCCTGTGTTCTTCATGGCCTGGAAGACGGGAAGGCAACGGTAACCTGGTCGGATCTTCCCGGAGCACCCACGGATGTCGATCTATCGGGGCTCGAAGAAAGATATGCCGGCTATGCGGTCTATATCCGTCCTGTTTTCCGCTATGATGCCCGTACGCCTGAAGTGCGCAAACTTCGAAGGCGCCACTGGTTCTGGAGTGTGATCGAAGAAAACAGGCGCCTTTACCGGGATATACTTTTTGCAGCGGTCCTGATCAACCTGTTTGCACTTGCAATGCCGCTGTTTATCCGCAATGTGTATGATCGTGTGCTGCCTAATATTGCAATCGATACGCTTTGGGTGACATCCTCTGCAGTGTTTCTGGTTATCTGCGCTGATGTCGCGATGCGCCTGACCAGAGTCTATTTTATTGATCTTGCGGCAGGGCGGGCGGATGTCAAACTTTCGGCCTCGATCATGGAGCAGGTTCTTGGATTGAAGATGGCCAACCGCCCATCTTCGGTTGGTTCATTCGCTTCTAATCTCCAGGCATTCGAGTTTATTCGTTCCTTCATAACCTCAACGACCGTTGCAGCGCTGGTAGACCTTCCTTTTGCCCTGCTTTTCATCATCATTATCGCCATGATCGCCTGGCAGCTTGCAATTCCGGTTCTTATTGGCGCATTGCTTGTATTCCTTTATGCCGTGACGGTTCAGGGAAAACTGCATGATCTGACCGAGAAATCATACCGTGTCGGCGCCCAGCGGAACGCGACCTTGATCGAGAGTCTTGTCGGGATGGAGACAATCAAGCTTCTTGGAGCGGAAGGAAGATTCCAGGCAAAATGGGAAAGCGTGGTTGCGTATCTTGCCCGAATAGGGGAACAGCTCAGGCTCCTTTCCGCTTCGGTGAGCTCCGGTGCGTACTGGGTGCAGAATTTTGTCTCGGTAGCCATCATTATAACCGGTGTCTATCTGGCTGCCGCTGGAGATCTGACGATGGGCGGTCTTATTGCCGTCTATATTCTTTCATCGAGGGCTATGGCACCTGTAAGCCAGAGTGCGGCTCTTTTAACCCAGTACCACCAAGCCGAGACGTCGATGACTTCTCTGAATGAGATCATGGAACGTCCTGTCGAGCGTCCTCTTGATTCTTCGTTCGTTACAAGGCAGACATTCAGAGGGGATATCGTTTTCAAAGATGTTTCGTTTGCCTACCCTGACCAGGAGAACGAAGCGCTCAGCGATCTCTCCTTTCATATCAAGCCGGGGGAACATGTCGCTGTTTTGGGCAGGGTCGGTTCAGGAAAAACAACGCTGGAACGGATAGTTTCCGGCTTGTATGAACCTTTGAAAGGTGCGGTACTGATTGACGGTGTAGACAGCCGTCAGCTCGATCCGGCGGAAGTGAGAAGAAATCTCGGCCATGTGCCGCAGGACGTGACCCTCTTTTTCGGTTCGCTGCGGGAGAACATTACCATGTCATATCCGGAGGCAAGCGACCGTGAAATCCTCCGGGCTGCCCAAATCGGTACGATCGACCAGTTTGTCGACAAGCATCCGCACGGTTTCCAGATGCAGGTAGGGGAGCGCGGCGAGAATTTATCCGGCGGACAACGTCAGGGAGTTGCGATCGCAAGGGCGGTGATCGCCGATCCTCCGATTCTTCTGTTCGATGAACCGAGCTCGTCGATGGATACAACGACGGAATCGGTCTTTAAGTCGAGGCTGAAGCAGTTTGCCATGAACAAGACCATGCTGATCGTTACTCATCGCTCTTCTCTTCTTGAGCTTGTCGATAGAGTTCTTGTGCTTGATGGCGGGAGGCTTGTTGCAGACGGTCCGAAGGAAAAAGTGCTTGATGCACTGAAGAAAGGGCAGGTCCGGAGGATCGACTCATGATGGATACCAGGACGGAAAAGGGGTTCAAGCGTCTCGGAAAAGTTGCCAAGTCTTCCGGCGTTAAACGGCGGAAGTTCATTGACAGGATTTTTCAGCGCTGGATTCCCCTGGATGAGGAAGAACCTCTCGACTGGGTCGGCGATGCGGATTGGGCGCAGCTTCAGCAGGAACCGCTCAGGGCAAGGGCGCTTCTGAAGATATTCGGCATAACCCTTTTCCTTCTCGTGACTTGGGCTGCAGTCGCTCCTCTTGACGAGGTGACTCGGGGAATGGGGAAGGTTATCCCTTCATCGAGACTGCAGGTTATAGAATCCCTCGACGGAGGTGTTGTCGAAGAGATTATGGTCCAGGAGGGAAACGTGGTCGAGGCCGGAGACATTCTGATGCGTATCGATCCGACCCGCTACACCTCTTCACTTCAGGAGCGGGAGTACGAGGTTTTGAGCCTTATTGCCCGTGCGGCTCGCCTGCGCGCCCTTGCTGAAGACACCCGGCTTGATCTTGAGGAGGAAAAGCTGAAAGACGTACCGCAAATTGTCGCGCACGAAAAGCGCCTGTACGCCGAGAGTAAGCGGGAGTTCGATTCACAGATGACGATCATGCAGGAAAAGCTTTCCCAGAAGGAACATGAGCTCGAGGAGGTTCAGGCGCGCCTTGTTCAGGCTCGTCAGGCATACGGACTTGCTTCCCAGGAACTGAACAGAACCCGGCCGCTGCTCAGTACAGGTGCTGTTTCCGAAGTGGAAGTGATCAGGCTTCGCAGGGATGTTGCCAATGCCCGCGGTGAAAGAGATGCAGCGGCTGCGAGAAAAGCGACCCTGGAACGCTCGGTTGAGGAGGCGAAAGAGAAGATACTGGAAACCGGGTTGAACAGCCGAAACAAATGGCGTGAGGAACTGGCCGATGTTTTGAGCAAGATAGCGAGCATGAGCCAGGGTGCCAAAGGGCTTGCCGACAGGGTGAAGAGGGCGGAAATAAAGGCGCCTGTCAACGGTACCGTTCAAAGGGTATATATCAACACGATTGGCGGTGTTGTCCAGCCCGGGGGCAGGGTTGCCGATGTCGTTCCTCTTGGCGACAGCCTCGAAGTGGAGGTGAAAGTATCGCCGAGAGATATTGCTTTCGTCCACCCGCGTCAGCAGGCCCTGGTGAAGCTGACCGCCTATGAATTCTCGATATACGGAGGCATGAAGGGAGAAGTGTATCATATAAGCCCGGACACAGTTACCGACGAGGAAGGTAATACGTTTTATCTCGTTCGCGTAAAGACCGCTGCGGCGTCGATCAGGAAGGGTCTTCCGGTTATTCCCGGCATGATGGCTCAGGTCGATATCCTGACAGGGAAGCGCACCGTACTCATCTACCTGCTGAAACCGTTTCTCCGCGCAACGTCGAGTGCGATGAAGGAGAGGTGACTGTCATCGCTGGATGGCTTGTTGGCCTGATGGCTGGATGGCTTATTTCTTCTGGGGATTACCGAGTGAGCGTCGTGCAGATATGTTGAGTATGTGGCCGGACTGCCGTGTTTACGATCGTGCGATGAAAGAAGCCGACAGATATGTTCCTCCATTTGCCAGATAAGCGGCGATGTCGATGTGAAAATTAACGGATTTATGCTTTGGCTTTTTTGACGCAAAACCATAACCGTAAAGACTTGTTTCATGATTATCGGAATCCCAAAAGAAATCAAGCAAGGTGAACATCGTGTTGGAATTACTCCTGCCGGCACACAGTTCCTGAAAGACGCGGGACACAGGGTTTTTATCGAGCAAGATGCGGGAGAGGGATGTGGTTTCAGTAACAGTGATTACAGTAAGGCTGGAGCTGAGATCGTATCGGACCCGGCAGACGCCTGGGGCGCCGGTCTGGTTGTCAAGGTAAAAGAACCGGTCGAGTCTGAATATCGCTACTTGCAGAGAGGCCTGTTGCTGTTTACATTCCTGCATCTTGCTGCAGACCCGGTGCTTGCGAATCAGCTTGTTCGGAACGGTGTCAGCGCGATTGCATATGAGACAGTATCCGAAAGCGGCCGTTTGCCCCTTCTTGTCCCGATGAGCGAGATAGCAGGAAAGATGAGTGTGATTTCAGGTGGCTTTTATCTCGCTAAACATTTCGGGGGAAGCGGTACGCTGCTTGCAGGTCTGCCGGGAGTGAAGCCCGGAAAAGTAACAATTATCGGAGGCGGAAGCGCTGGAATGAATGCGGCAATGATGGCAAGAGGAATAGGCGCGCGTGTATCGATCATCGAGCGTGACCAGGAAAGAATGCGGTATCTCAGCGCGATGCTCGGAGCACAGGTGAATACCCTTTTTTCAACCAGGCAGCATATTACTGAAGAAATCGCTGATACCGATCTTCTTGTAGGAGCTGTCCTTGTTCCCGGTGCAACAGCACCGAGGCTTCTCGACCGGGGGATGCTCAGGACAATGAAGAGAGGGTCGGTGTTTGTCGATATCTCAATAGACCAGGGAGGTTGTTCGGAAACATCCCGGCCAACTTCTCATGCTGATCCGGTTTTCATCGAGGAAGGGATTTTGCACTACTGTGTAACAAATATGCCGGGAGCCTATTCCCGGACAGCCACCGAAGCGCTGACCGGAAATACCCTGCCCTATATCCGGGCTCTTGCCGATCTCGGCCTCGGAGATGCTCTCAGGGAAATGCCCGGTCTTGCAAGCGGATTGAATGTCCATGGAGGCGCTATCAGAAACAAGGCGGTTGCCGGATCAATGGATATGGAATACATTCCTTTCCCGTGATTTTCCTTGGCCGACAGTCTTTATCAGCAGAAGAGGTCAACGATACCTTTTTTTCATCATGGTGTGAATACCGGTGAGGACAAGGGTGTAGGTCAACGCTCCCAATCCGGCAAAGATTGTGATAATCAATCCGGTAATTGCCGCTGTGGCCCCGTGCAGAAAGAACATGCCTGTTATGACTGTAAGGCAGAGAATAGTTGATGCGGCAAGTGCAATCAAACGGATTTTCTGAAAAAAAGAGGGCGCAACTGCCGCCACAAGAACTATGCAGAGCAGGCCCCACCATGTCAGGTCCGAGAGAAACTCCATGATCATCTTCTATAGAGTCGATAGAAAAGCTGAAAAATATGAGACAAGGTAAGGATATTCATAAGGTTTCGCTATTGCGAATTGGCGCAGTGTGCCGAAGAGTCGAGAATCAGGGGACAATGATCGTGAATGGGAAAAAAGATTGTGTTAGGAGAGAGATGTGGGATCGAAGAAGTGCTGAGTCAAGATAACTAGTTGGCTGGCTAGCTGGTTGGCAAGAAGGAAGTTAGATGGTTTTTGGTCCTTTTAGTCCTTTTGGTCCACCAGTTTTCAAACAACTCAACAGTTCAACAGATCAACAATTCAACACTCTTACGGTATCAGCAATTTGAACCCTGTTATCGGGTCAGGCCGGCGTTCGGCAGTTGAGTTGGTCAACTCAAAGAGGACGACTTCCATGATGTGCCAGACTTTGACGCCTTTGCGGATGCAGCCGGTCACGGTGTTTTCTTCACGGCCGCAGGCCATATGGAGGTGGAGGACGGGGTTTCCTTCTTCGTCGGGAAAGAGCGTTCCGGTGCCGGTGATTTCGTGGGTTTCGTAAAGTTCATGCTCCATGGGCATGATCGGGTGCGATCGTCCTTTTTGCGGGCCGACGATGAGCCTGCTGCTTTTGTCGGCTCCTCCAAGTATGATGAGTGCTGCCCGTTGTATTTCCTGCTCCCGGGCAAATGTTTCGAGTGTTTCGTGTACAATTTCGCCGTCTTCGAGACGGACGACAAACGTTCTTCCCTGTTTTGCTTCAGAATAAAGCATGCTGGAACTGTATGGGTAAGTGTTGTATATAAAAGAAAGATACTGATTTTGCCGATAATCCGAATCCTTTCAACAATGCGGGAAGCACCTTCTGAATGTCCTTATTGTCCGGTTCCGGATGGTTCCATACATTAAACAATCACAAGAACCTGAACTGGGCGTTTCAGCAAATCATCAGTTCAGGAAGGATTATCAGTGGGTGATTGTAAAACAACTGTTGATCATGATGAACGCAGACGGGCTTTTGAAGAAATTGCTGATCAGTACGATCATTGTGGTACTGTCCATGGCGACAGGCCTTTTGTTCAATGTGGTGAACCCTAACGGGATCGAGGTTTTTGGCGGCAGCACGGTCGGGAAAGCCGTATCCCTGACAACCGGTGACCATGCTGATGCTGAGGTACCGGAAGATGATGACGCTGTCGAGTATATATCGCTTGAGGACGCAAAGGTATATTTTGATAAGGGGGATGCCCTTTTTGTCGATGCAAGGTCAAGGAAAACATATGCCTCCAGGCATATTCAGGGTGCGGTATCGCTGCCTGCGGCAAGTTTTGACAAGCGTTTTGACGAATTTAGCAATGATGTCGACAAGGGGACAACGCTTGTTGTGTACTGCCAGAGCAGCACGTGCCCGAAAAGCGATGTTGTTGCCGAAAAGCTGGTGGTGATCGGTTATACCTCAATAAAGATTTTTGCCGGCGGCTGGGTAGAATGGGTTGAGGCCGGTTATCCTGTTGAAGGTGAATAGCACGGTTATATGAAAGCAGGTGAAGTTATTTCGAATCCCGTTACGGTGACGGTAACGCGGTTGCTTGTCGGCGGGCTGTTTGTTCTGGCCGGTCTGCCCAAAATCCTCGATCCTGGTCAATTCAGCGAGGTGATCGAGGTCTATATGATACTTCCGGAAAACCTCATTCCGTTTGTGGCGGTCACGCTTCCCTGGCTGGAACTGCTGTGCGGTACCATGCTGATTCTGAACGTTTTCGTTCAGAGCAATGCATTGGTCATTACGGGAATTCTTGTCGTGTTTACCCTGATAGTGGCCCACAATCTGCTGAATGGCATGGTTCATGACTGCGGGTGCTTTTCTTTACCGGGCGGCTGGTTTGGTTCGGGGGACAGCATCAGCCTGACAACGGTAGTGAGGGATCTTGTTCTTGTCCTGCTTGCCGTTCCCTCCTTACTCTACGGGAGCAATGTTTTTTTCGGCAGACGATGAGGGGAGCATCATTCCGCTTTCCGAGTAAAGTTTTTCGAGGGCAAGAAGATACTGTGCCCTGCTGTTTGCAGCGAGGCCTTCTGCACGGACAAGGTCTGTTTGAGCTTCGTTGAGCCTTGTAAGGGTTGCCGAGCCTGTTGTATAAAGAAGTTCTACGTCGTCACGGACCTGCCGCGTCATTCCCAGCGCATTTTCCTGGCGTTTCCACTGCTCTTTTGCTGCTTCTGCACTGGCAATTGCCTGTCGGATGCCCGACTGGATCGAGAGTATTTTCTGCTGCTTTTCTGCTTCAAGGGCATACACTTCCGCTTTTTTCTCTTGAAACGCTCTGCTTCTTTTTCCTCCTGTGAAAATGTCCCAGTTTGCTGTAACTCCCGCATAACGGTTACGTTCTTCCTGGACGGGATCGGCTCCGGTTTGCTTTGTATAGTTAAGACCTGCGGTGAGGCCGATTGAGGGAAACCAGGAGCCCTTTGCTGCGTTTTTTCGATGTACCGCAGCATTAATGCCGGCTTCTACAGCCTGCAAGTCAGGTCTGTTTTTTATGGCGATAGCAATCAGTTGCTCGTATGAAGGGGGGATTGTATCGGTGGTTTCAATGTTTTTTCTTGCAGGGGAAAGTGCAATAGCAGGTTTGCTGCCTGAAACACCCATGAGTTCAGCAAGCACTGCCCGTGCTATGGTATAATTTCTGTCGGCTTGAATGGAGTCGCTTTCAGCCTGAACCGTTCTAATGGAAAAGTTGAGCATTTCCGACCTGGGGGCGGTTCCGACCTGGCGGCGTATCGTGGCGCTTTTTTCGAGAGTTCTGTTGAATTCTGCGTTTTTTTCTGCAATCCGTATGTTTTCTCTGGCAAGTTGTGCCTGATAGTACGCTGTTGCAACCGACTCCATAAGAAGGCGCTGTGTGTCGGCATGCGTTTTTTTGGCCTGTTCGACTCCGTATCCAGCGGCAAGAGTTTCCGCTCTTCGGGCAAAGCCGTTGAAAAGCAGCCAGTTGAGTTCGAGGCTGCCTGTAGTCTCTCTTATGTCCTCTTTTACACGTATGTCAGGCTGCCAGTCCGGCTGCATGTCGAGGTGGCGGCGGAAATAGCCCCCGCTGACCGAAACGATAGGAAACCAGGACGCATATGCCTGTCCGAGAAGAGCTTTCGCAGAACGTATTCGTGCAAGGGTTTGCTGAATACCCGGGTTGTTTTCAAGAGCGGTCTGTTTTGCTTTTTCTATGGTCAGGTATTCTTCCGGAACAGTCTCCGCCGGTTCCGAGGCTTTCAGGCCTTGTGCAGGCAAGAGGAGAAACAATGAAAGAGTGACAATTTTCCTTATCAGGCTGTTGTTATACATAGTTGTCATCGGGTTGTATCCTGTAGAAAAGAGTATAAAGTACCGGTACTATTCCAAGGGTCAGGAAAGTGGCCGCAAAAAGTCCTCCCATGATAGTTGTAGCCATGGCGGCATACAGCGGGTCGGTGATCAGCGGCAGCATACCGAGAATGGTTGTTGAGGCCGCCATGACTACCGGCCTGAGTCTGCTGACGGCAGAGTCGAGAACCGCCCGGTAGGGCTCCTTGCCGTTTTTCAGATCGATCTCCAGCTGTTCGATAAGCACGATGGCGTTTTTGATCAGCATGCCGGATAGACCGAGAAAGCCGAGTATGGCCATGAATCCGAATGCCTGTCCGGTTATGAGCAGACCTGCAGTGACCCCGATAAGGGATAACGGAACGGTAAGAAAGATCGCGGCTGCTTTTTTCAACGAGTTGAACTGCCAGACAAGAATGAAAAACATCCCGAGAACACAAAGGGGAAATATCTGGGCAAGCGGTTCGGTTCCCTTATTCGACTCCTTGTATTCTCCGGCCCACTCCATTGTGTAACCATTCGGTATTTCTATGGATTCCATCTCCTTGAGCATCGATTGGCGCAAAGGTTCGGCAAGGCCGGAGACCGCGTTGCACTGCACGGTAACGGCTTGCATTCTGTCTCTCCGCTGGATGATCGGCCATTCCCATTCGCTGCCGATAGCCGAGACAACCTGGCCGAGCGGCAGAAAGCTCTGGCGTCCCGAGCTCCATACCTGAACGTTTTTCAACTCATCAACGGTTGCGCGTTCCCTGCGGGGCATCCGGAATACGATGGGGATCAGTTCATCGCCTTCCCTGACCGTTCCGGCTGTAATGCCGTTAAAGTTCCTCTGCAGCGATGCTTCAAGGTCGCGTTTCGTGATCCCGGCATTTCTTCCCTGACTTTCATTATACACCGGCCGAACTACCCGGACCTGCTGACGCCAGTCTGTTCGAATGTCGCGGGTATTGGGGGTGTTTTGCATGACCTTGGTGGCTTGAGCGGCGAGCCGGTGCAGAACGGCAGAGTCCGGTCCCCTGAACCGTACCTCGATCTTGAAATCGACCGGCGGGCCATTGGTGATTCTTGTCAGGTACGGTTCGGCATCCCTGAAATTTTCGTTCAGATACCTGTCCACCTCGGCGCTGATACTCCCGATGCTCCCATGGCTGTCTGTTTCGACGAGGAGCTGAAAAAAGCTTGAGTTGGGAGTAATATATTTATACGGCAAAACAAACCGCATACCGCCTTCCCCGAGAAATGCGGTGACATTTTTAACGCCATCCATGCGCCTGATTTGTTCCTCGGCGACAAGCATGTCCTGGCGCGTTTTATCAAGATGAGTGCCCTGGGGCTTCCAATAGCTGACAAAGAAGTAAGGTTGCGTTGAATCAGGAAAAAATGCCTGCGGTAAAGCCCCGAAACCGATGAGGGCCAGAACAAGCAGGATGGTGGTTATTCCTACTGTACTCCATCGATGGGTAAGGCCTAAATGGAGCATGCGGCGGTACAGTTTGTAAAATGGTTTGTCAAAGGGATCCTTGTTATGCAGGTCGGGAATTTTCAAAAACCAGACACAGAAAAGAGGGGTAATGGTGACGGCAAGAATCCAGCTTATGAAAAGCGAAAGGGCAAGAACATCGAACAATGAGCGGCAGTATTCACCTACTTCCCCGGGGGCAAAACCGATGGCGGCGAAAGCGAGAATCGCAATGAGGGTCGCGCCGAAAAGCGGCCACATATTTTCTTTTACAACCGTGACTGCAGCGTGCTCCCGGTTATCTCCCCGCTCTACGCGGACCAGAATCCCGTCTGCAACGACAATCGAGTTGTCGACAAGCATGCCGAGCGCAAGGATAAGGGCACCAAGCGACATTTTCTGGAGATCAATGTCGAACAGCGCCATGGTAATGAATGTCCCCAGTATGGTCAGAAGCAGGATGCTGCCTATCATAAGGCCGCTTTGCCAGCCCATGAACAACATGAGCAGTACAACGACAATGACAACGGCCTGGACAAGATTGGTGACGAAGGCGTTGACGGAATCCTCGACAAGATCGCTTTGGTAGTATATCTTGTGCAGGTTGATGCCTTCCGGCTTTCGTGATTCGAGCAGGCGAAGTTTTTCGCTGACCGATTCGCCCATCGAAATAACATTGCCTCCCTCGATTGTCGAGATGCCCAAAGCAATTCCGGGTTCGCCGTTGAACCATAAGCCGTTACGCGGCGGTTCTTCGTATCCCCGGTAAATCCGGGCAATATCTCCAAGGCGCACAGTTTTTTCCGGCGGCCCGACAAGCAGGGAGGCAAGGGCTTTCTCGCTGGTGATTTCGCCTGTAGGAGTGATCCGGAGATACTGGTTGCCTGCCTCGACTTTTCCGCTCTGACCGACAAAAAGCTGTGTCTGAAGTGTCCGGGTGATCACATCGGGTGATATACCCAACTCAGCCATCCTGGCGCGGTCGGTTTCGACAAAAATCATTTCCTTGCGCGTTCCCCAGAAATCTATTTTTGCGACATCACGACATAACAGCAGCTCTTTTTTCAGGAAATCGGCATATTCTTTAAGGTCTGCATAGGAATGTTCCTGGCCGGTAATGGCGAAGTAGACACCGTAGACATCTCCGAAATCATCGTTTACAAGAGGTTTCATCGCTCCGGGAGGAAGCGATGAGGCCGCCTGGCCGACTTTTTTTCGAAGCTCATCCCAGATTTGCGGCAATTTGCTTGAGGTATAGTGATCCTTCATGTCGACGTAGACGTAGGAGATACCTTCTTCGGACGTCGAGTAGATCTCCTTTACTTCTCCCATCGACTGAATGTGTTCTTCAATCACGTCGGTCACTTCCTCCTCGACTTCGGCGGGACTTGCTCCCGGGTATTGGGTCACGATCAATGCTGTTTTGATCGTGAAGCCAGGGTCTTCGAGGCGACCGAGTTTCTGGTATGAAAGGATACCAGCTCCGACCAGAAGTATGGTCAGCATGACCATGATCGTTCTTTTTTCCAGAGCAAAGGTTACAGGGTTCATAGCAAACTTTTCTGTCCTTTCCGGTGTCCGGTTTGTCGGTTCTCCATGGGCGATGGTTTCATAGGTTCGATCTGCATTCCGTTAACAAGAAAATGGGTGCTGCCGGTGACGATCAGCTCTTTTTCATCGAGCCCTCCGGTGACAATGATCCTGCTGTCATCATACATTTCCGAGGTGACGATCCTTTTTTGTTCGACACGGCCGGATTTTTCATCATAGACCCAGATTATGGAATTCCCTTCAAGGTCAGCCGTTACCGCGTCAAGAGGTACAGTTATGACCGGTGTGCGGGCTTTCAGGTTCTGAAGCTTGATTTCCGCGGTCATACCGGGAAGAAGGCTGTTGTCTTCAGGTGTCTGAAGGGAAAAGGTGACCTTGTATGTCCGGGTTGTTTTATCCGCCTCTGTACTCCACTCTTTCAGTGTTGCTGTAAAAAGCCGGTCTCTGAGAGAAGGAACCGTCAAAACGGCGGTGTTGCCTTTTTCCAGCGCAAAGAGGCCTATATCGTTTTCCGGGATATTCGTCGTGATTTCAAGCGTTGAGGTATCGTGCATTCGCATAACGATCTGCCCGGCTTGTATCATTTCATGGTTTTCTACCAATTGGGCGGTAACGGTTCCATCGTATGGAGCACGGAGAGAGGTATCATTGAGCTGGTGTTTGGCAACGGAAAGCTGTGCTCTGATGTTTTTTGCGACAGCATTTTCAGATGCAGATCTGCTTCGGGCAAGGTCATAGTCGGCTTTTGCGATGACATCTTTTTCAAAAAGCTGTTTTGCCCTCGTAAAATCTTTTGAAGCCTTGTCCGCCCTGGCAAGGGCGCCATCAAGTTCAGCCTCGAGAATTTTTATGCGGTCCCGGTAATCTCTCGGGTCGAGCTGCATGAGGAGGTCTCCCCGAAGTGCGCGTTCTCCCGGATTTTTTGCAATATCGATGAGCGGTCCGTCTACTCTGAAAGAAAGGTTTGTCTCCCTGTTTGCCCTTATTTCTCCGGGATAATTGTGCGCCGCTTGAGAGGTTATCAACTGAGGATGGGCCACCGGGGCTCTCTGTCGCTTACCGGCTTCCGGCTCAGAGGCTTTTTCTTCCGCGCTGCAGCTCATCAGCGCTGCGATCATGAAGGTGCTGAAGTAAAAAGCAACCGCTTTATAAGGATTTTTGCTCATAAATATTATTTCAGTAGGTTTGATTCGACTTTTTCAGAGGTGAGTCCCAGGATGAGCTCTGTCTGGCGCACAATCATGTCCTCCATCTTTTTTAAATATTCTACGCTGTAATGGTCCGTTCCCAGGTGTTTAAGGCAGTATGACATGTAATCGGCGTGGGACGCGATCGGGGAAATCATCTGGGTAATGATCAGAAACATTTCCTGGCTGTCCATCTTCGAATCGATACGCTTGAGCAGCGATGTCATGGTATCGACGATCGGGTCGAAAAGTTCCCTTACCATCATGTCCTGCAGTTGGCCTTTCTTTTGCATAAGCTGATAAATAACCCTGCTGTGCCAAAGCGGGTAATCCGGATCGAACAACAGGGCTATTTCTCTTTTGACGATCGCCCGTATCGCGCCCGATTGTCCTGCCGGAGTGTCGAGGATGTTGTAGAACGGCGTAACCGCCTCGCTCACAGGATAATCGTTGCATCGTGTGATAACCTCCTGCACGACGGCTTCGAACAATTGCTCTTTGCCGCCGAAATGGTAATGGATGCTGCCGATGTTTTCGTTCGCCCGCAAGGCAATGGCTCTTGTTGAAACGTTCGGGAAACCCATTTCCGCAGCTAATTCTCCTGCGGCATCGATAAGGGTCTGCCGTGTTTGTTCACTGCTTGCATACTTTTTCATACTGTTGTTGTCTCTGCTTCTCTATGGAGAGAGAGTGCAATGTATATGGACTGTTTGTTTTGCGGCAGCAATTTAATCAAATGATTAAAATAAGTCAAGTGATTAAATTTGATTTTGTAAGAATTGTTTACTATGCCTGATTACGCTATATTCTGAACCTGTTGTTTTTGGAATGCTCATCAGGGAATCTGGCGGAGCTGCAACGTATAGGCTGTACATGGGTAGAGATCGATTTGTCGATATGCTGCAAGGCAATATTGCCGCGGTGTTTTTTTATTATGCGATTCCCAATGTTCTCGGAATGCTGGCTATTTCGTCCTCAGGTGTCGTGGACGGGATTTTTGTCGGGAATTATGTGGGTCACAGTGCCCTTGCCTCGATAAACATTATCATGCCGGTTTTCAGTCTTCTTCTGGGTGTCGGGGTGATGTTTTCCGTCGGCGGGATGGTTCGCTGTGGAAAATATATAGGCGAGTCAAACAGGGAGGCGGCCAATGCCGTTTTTTCCAAGACAATCATGACGGTCTCGCTTCTTACCCTGGCGCTCGCTCTTTTGGGGATTCTTTTTATCGATCAGGTTGTGGCGATGCTTGGGGCCAATGACGTCCTGGCTCCGCTTGTCAGGGAATATCTCCTGATCATGCTGCTGTTCATGTTTTTTCTGCCGGTCGGCCTTTGCCTTTCTTTTTTTGTTCGTGTCGACGGGCAACCGGTTCTTGCAGCCGCCGCGATTATTTCAGCCGCCCTTGTCAATGTGTTTTTTGACTGGCTGTTTGTTGCCGTATGGGACATGGGGCTGCAGGGTGCCGCTCTTGCAACAGGGCTTGCTCATATTGCCAGTTTCCTGGTGCTGCTGGTTCATTTTTTCTCGAAGAAGTCGGTTCTGAGATTTTCATGGAAACAGCAGTGGTGGGGTGAAATGGTGCAGGTGGCATATAACGGCATGTCGGAATTCGCCAACCAGCTTTCTGCAGCGGTTGTCATTCTTGTTTTCAACTGGATCATGATAACCCGTTTCGGCGTTGAAGGTGTCGCTGCATTCACCATCATGCACTATATTTTTTTCGCGGAGCAGATTATCGTCTACGGATTTTCCGACGCTTTGCAGCCGATTGTCAGTACCAATTACGGCGCCAGAAAACCGGACCGTATAAAGGGTTTTCTCGGCCTTGCGTCAGTTTGTGTGGTTTGCGTCGGCATCGTGCTGGTATTCATGCTTCTCTTCATTCCGGAACGTCTCGCCGGGCTGTTTCTCGATAACAGAACCGAAGCCACGCTCAGTCTTACCCTTGCGTTTATTTCCCTGAGCTGGCCGGCGTTTCTCTGGAACGGTCTGAACGTTGTGTTCAGCGCCTACTTTACGGCTATTCACAAACCGCTTCCATCGGCTTTTGTGGCGCTCTCGAGAACCCTCTTTTTCCCGCTTCTTTTCGTGACGGTCCTCCCTGTTTTTTTCGGTGACAACGGTATTTTCGTCTCTTTTTCCGTCGCCGAATTTCTGACCTTTCTGTTCGTACTGTTTTTCTTTTCATTCATGAGGCCGGGCCGGGTCGTTCGGGAAGCATACCAGTGATTTCGTGAGTGACGCGGCTTTGTAGATTCAGTCTTCAGGATTGGGGCCGCCGGTGGTTTGCGTATCAAAAAACCTGACTTCGATGTTCCCCCTGCCAGACTGTGCACGTTCATAATGTCCTTTGCGAACAAAGCCGATCGTTCTTTTTTCTGCCGATTCGGCCAGTTCTGTCTCCATTTCTCTGGCGTCATCGTCCGATATCTCGATGTTGTATATGGTTTACGAAAGATCACGAAGTTTCAGGAACTGTCAGCCGGCATGTTGATGTACTGTTTACGGTATCATGTCGGGAGAGCATTGGGCTTTTCATTTTATTAATGCGGAACTCTTTTAATTTTATGGGGGTTTTTCGATAGGTGAAAAATAGCGAGGAAGTGAAGTTTGCCTCATCAGGTTGGAGATGAGTTTTTTACAACATTAAACAGACAAGGAGAGTACAAGTTATGCCGACTACAGAGGAGAATCTCAAGGACGCATTTGCCGGCGAAAGCCAGGCATTTCAGAAGTATGCGGCTTTTGCAAAAAAAGCCGAAAAGGACGGATTTGCCAATGTTGCAAAACTGTTCCGGACGACAGCGGAAGCGGAGCGTATCCATGCCGAAGGCCACCTCGGTGCATCAGAAGGTATTCAGTCAACGGCTGAGAACCTCGAAACCGCGATTGGCGGAGAAACCTATGAACACAACGAAATGTATCCCCCGATGTATGAGCAGGCAGTGGCAGAGGGGCACAAGGCTAAACGCATGTTTGGTTTTGCAGTCGAAGCGGAAAAGGTTCACGCTGCACTCTACAGGAAAGCGCTCGAGGCGGTGAAAAACGGTGAAGATCTTACCGAGACCGAAATCTGGCTTTGTCCGATCTGCGGTCATATCGAGCTGGGGACACCACCTGAAAGCTGTCCGATCTGTAACGCCAAGGCAGCCGCTTACGTTCAGATCGCCTGAGTGCAGGCAATCTCAATGAGTTTATTCGTCAAAGGCTTCCTGTCAAAGGGGAGCCTTTTCTTTTTCATCTCAACCGGTTTTTCTCCTTTCCTCCTGATACCTCTCTTTCCCGATTTTTTGTGTGTGAGTGATTATTTTGAGGAAGATTGATTATGGTTACATTACAATCGTTTTTCAGTAAGACGCCCGTTTGTTTTCTCTATCACACGTAGATTGCTTGCACTATGACTATGCATATCGGAAAAAACCTCAGGTATCCGTTTCACATACTCATTGTAAGTCTGTGCCTCCTTTTCCCGGTTTCACCGGCTGAGGCCGGTGGCGGCAATGAAGATTCCGGCAGAAACAGTGTATCGTTCGAGTTTTTTGGGGGAGCGTCGTTCAGCCTTCCCATAATGCCTCTCACGCTGAAGCAGGATGGGTATGATGACATCAGTTTTACAGCTCATTACGAGACGAAGCCGTTCAACAGTCATCCGTATTACGCGTATCGCCTGGGCCGCTGGGTTGATGGAAAAGCATGGGAAATCGAGCTTGTGCATCACAAGATACATCTGACCAACAATCCGCCCGAAGTCCAGCAGTTCCAGATTTCTCACGGGTATAATCTCCTGACGGTCAACAGGGCATGGGAGACGGAACAGCTTATTTACAGAGTTGGTCTCGGGCTGGTGATTGCCCATCCCGAATCGACTGTGAGAAACAAGGACTTTTACGAAATGGAAGGCGGCCTGAAGGGTGACGGGCATTATTATGTTGCAGGTCCCACGGCCCAGTTTGCCGTCCAGAAAAACCTCAGCATCTGGAAGGCGCTTTATCTGGCTGGTGAGGCCAAACTGACTGCGTCATATGCAACCGTTCCAATCGCTGACGGCGATGCTGTCGCCCCGAACATGGCATTCCATGTCCTGCTTGGTCTTGGGGTCGATTTATAGGCTGCCGGGGCGGCGGTTTGCATATTCATTTCCATTTACACCGAGGGCTGTTTTTTCCCGGCCAGCTTCAGGCCGTCGCGGATATTCAGGCTCATGAGCGTCAGGTTGACAGCCCCGGCAAGCAGCTCGATTCCCTGCACCAGATAAAACATCCCGTCGAACCTTTCACCGGAAGCCCAAGCGTTGAGTACGATCGCACATGGAATCAAAATCAGCAGACCGTTTGCGGCGATGAACGGCATGCGTTTTTTCTTTGCATCGACAAGTTTTCCCTGACGGGACTTCGAGAGGAACCGGCCGGTTCCTCCTGCAGCCGCGATAGCAGGAACAAGGATGAACAGGCCGGGAATGACAATCAGGTGTTTTACCCTGGCGATGGCTTCATGAGAGCCAAACAGTTCAACGGTAATCGTAGAAAGGAAGAACGTCGCTATAGTCAATGTTGCAAGCAGGCTTGCAATCGAGTGTACTTTTTTGTTCATCGTAGTCCTCCAGGTGTTCTTATTGTTTTTATCGAAAGGTAAATTCTTCACTGTGAATGCTCCGTCGGGGAATGCCGGCAGCTCGAAGCTGGGCTGTCAGCGACCTGCGGAATGCTTCCGGACCGCAGATAAAGACAGCAACGTTGTCGGAACCCATTACTTCCGGCATCGCTTCTGTTCTCAACGGGCCGTTTTTATCTGACAACCAGAGCTTATACGTCAGGCCGGGTTTGCGTTCGGCCAAAACCCGCAATTCATTGTCGAAGAAAGCATCTTCTTTTTTGCACACAGTCCAGTACAGTGTTACGTTCAATTCTGAATTGCTGAAGTCATTGGCCATGGCCAGAAAGGGAGTAATACCTATGCCGCCTGCAAGCCATATCTGGCGTTTTGCGGAACTTCTGCTTTGCGTGAAAACCCCGTAAGGGCCTTCGACTTTTACTGTGCTGCCAACCTGGATATGCTTCTGAAGAGACCTGGTGAAATCCCCCAGATTTTTTATCGCTACCCTCAGCCGGTCCTGCTCAGGAGCACTTGCTATGGTGAACGGATGAGATTCTCCAGGGTCTATGCCGGGAAAGGTGAAAAAGGCGAACTGCCCGGGAAGCGAAGGCAGAGGAGCGCCTGTCGGCGCCATTTCCAGGGCAAGTACAGCGTTGCCCAGCCGTTTTACGTCCGTTACCTTATAAGAATTATGCGGGTGGAGCCATCGGTGCAGGAGCGCACGGTAAAGCCAGGATCCTATGCCTAAAAGCGCTATCCCGAGTATGTAGCTTCGGACAAGGGGGATTTTGCCGGTCAGCGTTGGGACCAGAAAGGAGTGGCAGATGCCCAGAACAAAAAACGGTCCCATAAGACGGTGCATTGTTAACCATTTGTGATATGGAATGAGCCTTTTGAAAAAGGGGGCCGCAGACAGTGCTATACCAAGGAAAATCAACAGCATGGCAAGAACTCCCAAAGGTTTTCCCGGATTGATCTCAGGGTACCGGGGGGAAACGGCAGCATGCAAAACCAGCAGCGCCAAAGCAAGAAGTGCGCTCCGGCGGTGGATGAAATACATTTTGTCAAGACCTCCTAAAATCCGTTCTACCCGGCGTGACCTTGTAGTCATCAGGAGATTGAAACCAAGAAGAGTAACAACTAAAGACGCTGTAACTTCACCAAGAACGCGCTGAACAGGATTTTCTCCGCTGCTCAGGATTAACGGGCCGCTATAGAAAAGCAGGCCAACGGCCCATATGATCACAGGTAAACCAATGATGGCTGGAAAATATACCTTGCTTTGTATAAATCTCTGTTGTTTAAGCATTTTCGTGTCCTCCCGGGTCTTTCAGATCAAACCCAGAGCTTATGGTTAACGTATCGCGGGGTGTTATAACGCCCTTTTTCATGTTTTCAGGTTTTTCCAGGGTTTGTACACTGAGACAAGAACTGCAACGACAAGCAGTGATGCGTTGATTATCGCTGCATAGAGCCCGATTGTTTGGCCCTGCATATAATATTGGTCCTGTAACGCGGCGGCTCTTTTGGTATCTGCAATTTCCAGAAGTTCCGTCACCATGGGGCCGAGGTAGAATGTTCCGGTGATGATGATGAACAGTGTAACGGCCCATTTATAGACAAGCCAGCCGTGCCGGAAAAATCCCCATTTTGTGAACAATGAGTACAGCAGTCCTGTAAGAAGCGTCAGCAGGGAAGCAGGCGTCAGGATAAACATATCGATAAAATGGTAGGCCAGATTGTACATATAAACTTCATCGCCTGAAGCCGCAGGGGAGGAGATAATCGGCAGCAATGCGAGAACAATCACACAGGACAGCCACAAAGCTGCTGCTACCAGGTGAAAAACTTTCAGAAGTTTTTGTTGAGATGCGGTCATTTTTGTTATCACGTTCTTTCTTTTGCTGCTGTTTTTTGATCTGCTGTTTGTCTTTTTTCGCCTCTTGCTGCGGAATCTTTAGAGCACTTCTCTTTTTTCCGCGATTCAACTGTTTTGCTGTTGATATATCAATATTTGATGCATCAAATATATGTATAAAAATAAAAACAAAAAAATCACAGAGAACTTTTACTCTTCCTTACATGGCAGCATTCGCCGCCCTGTATTATCCTGCAGGTCGGGTGGGCTAACCAGGCGCCGATGACCGGAGCAACGATATATATCCAGACCGTGGAGAGATTGCCTGAAAGAAGTGCCGGGCCCAGAGAGCGGGCGGGATTCATCGACGCCCCGCTGACAGGTCCCCCCATCAGCGCTTCGAGGGCGACCGTACCGCCGATGGCAACGCCTGCCATGATGCCTTTTTCCATGTGGCCCGTTGAAACGTTAAGAATAACGAACATCAGGAAAAACGAAAGAATGATTTCCAGGACAAAGGACGTAAGGATGCCGCCTTCGGGCAGTGTCGCTCCGAGAGATGCATGGCTGCTGAAAAGAAGCTTGAGAACTCCGGCAGCAGCAATCGCACCAATGAGCTGGCTTGCTATGTAGGGCAGTATTACCTCTTTCTTTATTCTTCCTGCAAAATAAAACCCAAGTGTTACGGCAGGGTTGATATGAGCTCCGGAAATGTTGCCGATCGAGTAGATGACCGCCATCACGACAAGGCCGAAAACCGTGGATATTCCCACGTGGCCGAGGGGGGCACTGAACAGGTCGTTGACAACGATAGCGCCACAACCGGCAAATACCAGTGCGAACGTGCCGATCGCTTCGGCGATATAGATGTTTTTTCTGGAACTGAACATAGTTGAAAATGTAAACCTGAATAAAGTGCACCTCTATCAATTTGCTGCGTACCATGACTGCTTCGTTGACTGGTGCTCGAAATCAACAAAGAAGAAAATATGGCTTTTTTCTGTGACCGCATATATTCTGCAGGATTTGGTCCAATAGGGGTCAGACGGTTTGGAGTACGTCCTGAAGCTGTGCGACGAAATCCCGGATTTCATCACGAACCTTCCGGTAGCAGTCCAGCTTTTTTTCCGGATCGTCAATCGATTGCGCAAGGCGCGGCGGGTCATCGAATCCCGCATGGATCCTTTTTGCTTTTCCAGGGAAAAACGGGCAGTTCTCACGGGCGCTGTCGCAGACCGTAATAACGACATCGAAGTCGATGCTCATGACTTCATCGACATTTTTTGAGTGTTGTGAGGTAATATCAACCCCGGCTTCTTTCATGACCGATACTGCATGCGGATTCATGCCGTGTATTTCCGTTCCTGCCGAATAGGGTTCTATGATGTCGTTCTTCAGAAAGCGTGCCCAGCCTTCAGCCATCTGGCTTCTGCAGGAGTTTCCGGTACAGAGGAAAAGGATTTTAATTTTTTGCATGATATTGCCGGGATTTAAAGTCGTTGAATATGTGTCCGGTTCGCCAGTAAGGAAAGAAAAAGACTGCGTCTGCAGGGCCTTGTTCATGAATTGTTAACATGCAGGGAAAAGATTGCTGGAGATTGCCTGGTGTTCCTGAAAAAAGGGCGTTCACTGAAACGATTGATCAGCATTCTGAACGGCAGCAATAAAGGCCGTGATTTTTTGATGGTCTTTTTTTCCGGGAGAAGATTCCACACCGCTTGCCGTATCGACTGCGTAAGGCCTGATCGTTCTGATCGCATCCGCGACATTGTCCGGGTTTAGTCCCCCGGCAAGGATGCCGTGTCCGAGGTCATCTGTTTGGCGAAAAATGCTCTGCGCCGTATTCTGTTCTATTCTTTCACCGGTTCCTCCCGGTTGTCCTTTCCTGTAAGCGTCAAATAAAAAAGCGGTTATGCCGGTGGCGCGGGCATATTCCCTGACACGCGGCATCGAAAAGTCCGGGTCTGTGCGGAACACGCGGATAATCCTTGCGCCTGAGACGGCGAGGGTTTTCCGGGGTGTGTACTGTTCCGAGTGAAGCTGCGCGACGTCGAGGCCGCAGTGACGGCATATTTCATTGATCTCTTCAGGTTCCTGCTCCACAAAGATACCTGCCGTGGTAACGAACGGGGGAAGGGTCCTGATGATGCCCCGGGCGTTTTCCGGCTGGATGTATCGGGGACTTTTCCTGCTGAAATTAAATCCCAGCGCATCTGCACCGGCCGAGCAGGAAAAATGTGCGTCTTCCGGGGTCGTTATGCCGCAGATTTTGATTTTTGTCAAAACTTATTGGGTAATAGGTAATAGGTAATAGGTAATAGGTAATAGGTAATAGGTAATAGGTAAGAGAAAAATGTGAAGTTACGAAATGGTTCCGGTGAAGCATAGCGGGGAAGCTTTTTTCATTTCGGCTATTTTTCTTATACTTCAATCCATTTCATTCATGAAGGGATTGGGGTGTGGCCAAGTGGTAAGGCATCGCCCTTTGGAGGCGACATTCGCAGGTTCGAATCCTGCCGCCCCAGCCATACAAAAAAAGGCGTCAGTGACACACTGGCGCCTTTTTTTGTGGTGACAAGTGACGAGTAAGCAGGGGAGTAGCGCACTTCGTGCGCAGGAGTAAGGAGCAGCTCGCTTTTGCTCACAGGAGTAGGGAGTGAATACGGGTTCTTAGTGCTCAGTTCTTGGTTCTTAGTTGAAAGCAATGAGTGCTGAGTGAAGATGGCTCGTTGGCTGGTTGGCAAGAAGGGAGTAATGCTGTTTTTGGTCATTTTAGTCCTTTTGGTCTTTTCCTCCAGTTTGAAAACAAATCAACAAAAACCATCTCCTCCTGATACCGGATACCGTCGAATACCAACTGCTGTTTGACGATTTGGATGTAGGGCCGAAGAAGTTTGCGCCCGATATGGTGTGGTTTTGGGACATAAGGCAAAAAGGCTGCGCCGGTTTTTTCCGGGCAGCCTTTTTGTGTTGTACTGTTTCGTTTCCGATCAGTAGCGGTAGTGATCGGGCTTGTACGGGCCGTCGACAGGGACGTTGATGTAATCGGCCTGTTCCTCTGTCAGCCTTGTAAGCTTGACTCCCAATTGTTCGAGATGCAGTCGTGCCACCTCTTCGTCAAGTTTTTTCGGCAGACAGTAGACTCCGGTTTCGTACTTTTTCGTCCAGAGTTCGATCTGTGCGAGGGTCTGATTTGTAAATGAGTTGCTCATGACAAACGACGGGTGCCCCGTTGCGCAGCCGAGGTTGACCAGGCGCCCTTCTGCAAGCAGATAGATCGAGTGGCCGTCATCAAAGGTATATTTGTCATACTGCGGTTTGATGTTGGTTTTGGTCGCGCCTGCATACTCGTTGAGTTTTTCCACCTGGATCTCATTGTCGAAATGCCCGATGTTGCAGACGATCGCTTCATCCTTCATCTGTTTCATGTGCTCAAGTGTGATAACATCTTTGTTGCCTGTCGTGGTGACAAAGACATTGCCGTCCTTGATGGCGTCTTCCATGGTGGAAACCTGGAACCCTTCCATGGCTGCCTGAAGAGCGCAGATAGGATCGATTTCCGTAACGATGACCCGTGCGCCGTAGGAGCGCATGGAGTGCGCACACCCCTTGCCCACATCACCGTAGCCGAGAACAACGACCGCTTTGCCGGCAAGCATCACATCCGTTGCGCGCTTGATGCCGTCTGCGAGCGATTCCCTGCAACCGTACAGGTTATCGAACTTCGATTTGGTAACCGAATCGTTGACGTTGATGGCAGGGAAGAGCAGTTCGCCTTTTTCCATCATCTGATAGAGGCGATGGACCCCTGTGGTCGTTTCTTCAGAAACGCCCCTGACTTCAGGTGCGACTTTGTGCCAGTGCCGGTTGTCGGATTCAAAGACCTCGCGCAGCTGGCCGTACAGGGCTTTTTCCTCTGCATTGCCGGGTTCGACATCAAGCATTGCCGGATCGTTCTCGATCTTGTAGCCCAGATGTATCATAAGGGTAGCGTCGCCGCCATCGTCGACAATGACATTCGGTCCTTTGCCGTCGGGAAACGCCAATGCCTGGCGTGTGCACCACCAGTATTCGTCGAGCGTTTCGCCTTTCCAGGCAAAGACGGGAATGCCCGCGGCGGCAATAGCAGCAGCAGCATGATCCTGCGTTGAGAAAATATTGCAGCTTGCCCAGCGGACTTCGGCTCCGAGATCCGCAAGGGTCTCGATCAGAACCGCCGTCTGGATGGTCATGTGCAATGAACCCATAATACGGGCGCCTTTCAACGGCTTTTTTCCTGCGTATTTACGACGGGTCGCCATCAGGCCCGGCATCTCTTTTTCTGCGATGTTGATTTCTTTTCGTCCCCAGTCAGCCAAAGAGATATCTGCCACTTTGTAGTTGAGTACTTCAGTGTCAGTTGTCATCATAGTGATAGTGTGTTTTTTTCTTTGATAATATCGAATCAAAGGTTGCATGCTTTCTTCAGTTCGTCAACCTTGTCTGTTTTTTCCCATGGGAAAATATCACGGCCGAAATGACCGTATGCCGCGGTATCCTGATAACACCAGCCCTGGGGTTTGTCCAGGCTGAAGTGACGGATGATTGCTGCAGGCCTGAGGTCGAAGATCTGCTCGGCTTTTTCCTGGATTTCGGCGTCACCGAGGCCGTTGACTGCCGTACCGTGCGTGTCGATATAGATTGAAACAGGGTGTGCGACGCCGATAGCGTATGAGACCTGCACGGTGCATTTATCTGCAAGACCGGCTGCGACGATGTTTTTTGCGACGTGGCGCGAAGCGTATGCAGCGCTGCGGTCGACTTTTGACGGATCTTTTCCGCTGAATGCTCCTCCGCCATGAGGTGCCGCGCCGCCGTAGGTGTCAACGATGATCTTGCGGCCGGTAAGACCGGTGTCGCCGTGAGGTCCGCCTATGACAAAACGGCCTGTCGGGTTGATGTGAAACTTGGTGTTATCGTCGAGCATCTCTGCCGGAATGACCTCCCTGACGATATTTTCAATAATGTCTTTCTTGATGACGTCCTGCCACGCTTCTACGCTGTAGCCTTCGGGTTCCGGATCATGCTGGGTCGAAACGACAACCGCGTCGACTCTCTGTGCGACACCGTCAATATATTCGAGTGTTACCTGGCTTTTTGAATCCGGGCGCAGGTATGTCATTATTTCGCCGGCCTTGCGGATATCGGCCATTTTTTTAACAAGAGCGTGTGCATACTGGATCGCCGCAGGCATAAGTTCCGGAGTTTCGGTACAGGCGTATCCGAACATCATTCCCTGATCGCCGGCACCAACCCTGTCAAGCTCGTCTGCGATTTCCTCTTTTCGATCAACGCCCCTGTTGATATCGGGAGACTGGCTGTGCAGTGCAGAAAGGACGCCACAGGATTTTGCCTCGAACATGTATTCGCCCTTGTTGTATCCGATCTGTTCGACTACTTTTCTCGCAAGCTCCTGTATGTCCACAATACCTTTTGTCGTTACTTCGCCGCCTACAATGACCTGGCCGGTTGTAACAAACGTTTCGCAGGCTACACGCGAATTCGGATCCTGGCGGAGAAAATCATCGAGTACCGCGTCTGAAATCTGGTCCGATACCTTGTCGGGGTGTCCTTCTGATACAGACTCTGACGTAAAGAAGTATCTTGACTGTGACATCTTCATTGATATTTATGGTTTAGCGAGCAACAAGAACTACAAGAAAAGCTCTTGCTTGTCTTACAAAAGGGTTTCGTGCACGTTGGGAAAAGTGAGAGCGGACACGGTAAACCCAAGGTTGCAAGCAATCCGGGTACATTGAACCCGAACGCTTTCGGCACCGTGTCCATAGGTAATGGGGATGCCGGATAGGTGGACAATGTACGTAATCACGACACGTCATGCAAGAATATCGCGATAAAATTGTCACCGGACTCTCAACCCGGCAATGATGACGTTTGAAAAGGAGCGGACAAGGGTGTCAACGGAGCTTGATTTCCGAGAAGTCTCCTATGTTCGCTTCATGGGGGTCGCCTGAAAGGTCGACGTTGCTGCCGATGATGGACCTGTTGAGAGATACATGTTTGACTCTGGAACAATTGCCAATGATGGAATTCTTGATGATGGCATCATCAATAACAACGTCGTCACCTATGGTGGTGTTCGGGCCGATAATGGCGTTGTTGATTTTTGCGCTTTTCGATACAAAGACCGGCTCATTGATAATGCAGCCTGGCAGAGAAGAGCCGGAATTATGATTTTTAAGAAGAATTTTGTTTGTCGACAGGAGCGTTTCCGGTTTTCCGCAGTCATACCAGTTGTTGACCTGGAACGTTGCCAAAGGTTCACCCTTTTCCAGCATGATCTGCAGAGCATCGGTCAACTGGTATTCTCCTTTCGTTTTTATGTTGTTCTCTATGACGGTTTGTATAGAGGAAAAAAGCGACTCCGAATTTTTGATATAATACAATCCCACGATCGCAAGATTGCCGACAGGTTCGTTAGGCTTCTCTACCAGTTTTTCAATCTTGCCGTTGCGGGTTATTGCAATGCCGAACCTGCTGGGATCCTTCACCTCTCTCACACCCAGAGTCGAGGTCGGGCTGTTGAGCACATCGGTGAGCTCGACGTCGAAAATGGTGTCTCCGAGGATGATGAAGATCGGTTCACTGTTCCCGACATGATCCCGGCACATCCAGATGGCATGGGCCAGACCAAGTCGTTCCTGCTGATTGACAAACGTGAAGCGGATAGTATAGTTCTTTCTCAGATACGTTTCGATCATGTCACCGAGGTAGCCGACAATGACAACAGCTTCTTCAATACCTGAAGCAATAAGTTTGTCCATAATGTGTCCGATGATCGGTTTGCCGGCAACGTTGAGAAGCACTTTAGGCTGAGAAAAAGTATGGGGACGCAATCTTGTTCCTACTCCTGCAACAGGTATGATGGCTTTCATGATCAATTAGATGTTTTGTTCGGGGGGAAGTTGTTCGACAATGCCGACCGAAGTTTACTAAAAACAAATGAATACCTAAACTGAGCGTCCCGGCTTGCCGGGATGCTTGACAATCGCTCAATTTAGGAAATAAATACATCGCTTTTCCCGGTATGCCTGATAACAGAGTCTTTTTTTACTATTCCGGATGGCTCTGTTTTCTTACATTTGCAAACACCACGAAGCAAACAGGAAACGTTACTGTCATTATGTCTTCAAAGCCAGGATGGGTTTTCAACCAATCGGGCGTTGTTCCGGTTTATCGAGGAAAGGTCATACTTGTCACAGCCAGAAATTCGAAACGGTGGATAATTCCGAAAGGGGTTGTCGAGAAAGATATGTCCCCCCATGATTCCGCAGCCAAGGAGGCCTTTGAAGAAGCCGGGGTTGTAGGCAGTGTCAGGAAAAAGGAACTCGGCCGTTACAGATACCCTAAATGGGGAGGAACCTGCACTGTGAGAGTTTATCCCTTCTACGTCGAGACGGTGCTTGACAGGTGGGAGGAGATGCATATGAGGAAACGGAAAATAGTGTCCCCCGGCGAGGCTGTCCAAATGGTTGATCATCAAGAGCTTGCGGACATCGTACTCGCCTTTTTCGAAAGCATGAAAAAAAAACAATAGACCTGATTACCAGGTACCTGCACGGTTCTTTTTACGTTTTCCCAAACTGAGCGTTTCAACAAATGCTCTCTGATATTAAGTGTATTAAAAACAATCTGTTATACTGTATTTGTTTTGGAGTTATTCCCCACCTGTCGGGTGGACATGAAAACCGGGAAAGAGCCGCATTTGTTAAAACCCTTCAGGATTGCCGATCATGCCGAATCTGCTTCGTTACAGGGAACTTGCGTCCCGACGTGTCGGGATACAGCGACATTCCCTGTGCCTTGCATCTCCGACATGCTCGACAATCGCTCAATTTAGGGTTTTTTCTTTTTTGCATTTCTTTTCTTATAATTGCGATATCAAATATTTTGACGTCAAGTATTGTGCATATGAAAGAAAAAGAGATCCCGGTAAAAAAATTTGCCGGTCATCATGTGGGGATAACAGCGAACCTGTTACGAACAGCGTTTGCGGCAAAGATATCGAGAGGGAACGACAACACCTCGCCCGAACAGTTTGCCGTTCTTGTTCTTTTGAGCGTAAGCGACGGATTGAGCCAGAATGCTGTTGCAGAGTATGTTTTGAAGGATGACGCGACCATAACACGTATTCTCGACAGTCTTGAGAAAAAGAAGCTTGCTTTAAGAAAAAGAGCTCCGCATGATCGCCGTTCCAATCTTGCCTATTTGACACCCAGGGGCAAAGAGGTTGCGGAAAAGATGCTCGTTGAAGTACGTGAGCTTAACGTTTCTCTGCTCCAGGGGATCGACAGTGAAAAGGTCAGGGTTGTCTTTGAGGTTCTTGAAAAGTTGAGAGAAAATGCAGCGAAAGTTATAGAAAACAGCCAAAGGGGCGCTTGAGTCAAGGGTTGTTTATTATGAAGCAAATCCGCCATATCATGTCGAAAATCAGGCCGTATCTTATCGCTTTGATCATTGTTATTGCCGGTATCGTTATCGGAAGACTGCTTGGTTCCGGGAAATCGCAGCAGCCTGGCAGGACGGTTCCCAAAAAGGAGCTTAAGGTGCCGTTTGCCGAAATAACCAATGGCCGGGTGCAGAGGGTCGTCAGGATGAACGGGAAGGTTGATGCACTGAAAAAGATCGAGATATATGCCGAGGTGAGCGGTGTTTTTGTCGATGGGGCAAAGCCTTTCAGGGAAGGCCGCAGGTTCAGGCAGGGCGAGGTGCTGCTCAGAATCGAGGACAGCGTTTACCGTAATACGGTTCTCGCTGAAAAAAGCTCGCTGCTCAATGATCTGACATTGCTCATGCCCGATCTTCTGGTTGATTTTCCCCGGCATGCCGGGCCCTGGAAAAAATATCTCGATGCGTACAGTATTCAGAACCCGCTTCGTCCCCTGCCTTCGGCAGAGAATGAAAGGTTGAGGAATTATGTGGCAGCAAGAAATATTTACAAAAAGTATTTCTCTGTTCGAAGTATGGAAGAAACGCTGGCAAAGTACCGTATTGCCGCACCCTTCGATGGAGTGGTTACGGTTTCCGAGGCGAATCCGGGTATTCTGGTTCGCAACGGGCAAAAGATAGGCGAGTTTGCGGCCACGACAGCTTTCGAACTGGAGTTGTCTGCCCCGGTTCGGGAGGCGGCCTTTATAAAGGAGGGCGAAAAGGTGACGCTTTCGTCCGATGATTTCGAAGGCGCCATAGCAGGGACGGTCGCCAGGGTGAACGAATCGATAGATCCGGGTACTCAGACGGTCGGTGTCTACGTCCTTCTCGACGATCCCCGTTTGAAGGACGGCATGTATCTTTCGGCCTCGCTGAGCGTACCGGTTGACAATGCCGTTGTTATCGCCCGGGAGTTGCTTGATACGCAGAACCGGGTTTTTGCTCTGCGTGACTCTGTTTTGCAGCTGTTTCCTGCAGAAGTGGTTTCGTTTGACGGAAAAAATGCGGTTGTGCGCGGGATTCCCGATGGTACGCTGATAGTCGCCGAGCCTCTGGAAGGACTGTTCAACGGTATGGTTATCTCTGAATCGGTCAGGACTCGGGCCGACGGATCGACCGGTTCGGAATGAAATATGATGTTTATGAAATAAAGGGGCGCAGGTGAAAGAGTGCCGGTTCGACCGGCGCATCGTTTTTTCCGGTCCCTTAAAAGCTGATTCAGGATTGTGAAAGGAATTATCAGGCAATTTATCCGCTACCCGGTTCTGGGCAACGCAATATTTCTTGCGATTTTCCTTTTCGGGTTTCTTGCGTTCAAGGGAATGAAAACCACATTCTTCCCCGAGGTTCCTTCTCATACCATCTTTGTTGTCGCATCATTTCCGGGGGCTTCTCCTGAAGAGATCGAAGAGGGTATTACCCTCAAGATAGAGGATAAGCTCAAGGGAGTGACCGGCATCGAGCGGGTCACTTCCGTATCACAGGAGAATACCGCCACGATTACCGTTGAGCTGCTCCAGAATTACGACGTGAACGTTCTCTTGCAGGAAGTGGGCAATGCCGTGGACCAGATCAGCTCTTTCCCCGCAGGCCTTGAGAAGATAAGGGTCTACAAGATGGAGATGACGGATTTTGTTGTCGCCTACTCTGTCTATGGCGATGTTGGTCTTGATGTTCTGAAAACATATGCCCGAAGGATAGAGCGTGATCTGCGCAACAATGAAGGTATTTCCAAGATCACCCTGAGCGGATTCCCCGAAGAGGAAATCGAAGTGAGTGTTCGTGAGGATGTGCTGAAGTCTTACGGTTTGACGTTTGATGAAGTGGCATCTGCTGTGAACAAGGCGAATCTCAGGATAACGGGAGGGACTATCAAAGGTCCTGATGAAGAACTCCTTATCCGCTCGGACAATCAGGGCTACTATGCCGCTGATATTGAAAATCTGGTGGTGCGCACTTCGGCGGCGGGCGGTCTGGTACGCCTCAGGGATATTGCCGACGTGAAGGATCGCTGGTCGGAAGACCCGAACCGGACCTACTATGACGGGAAACCCTCCGTGACGATCGATATCGAGAAAACCAGCGATGAAGACATGTTTTCCATTGCCGAGAAGGCTGCGGCATTCATGGAGGAGTTCGACCGTAAGCATGATGATGTATCGGTCAGTCTGCTGCGTGACGGTTCGGGGATTGTTCAGGAGCGTGCAAATATTCTTGCCACGAACGGCCTTATCGGAAGCATTCTGGTTGTGCTGTTTCTCTCGTTTTCACTGAATCCGAGGATGGCTTTCTGGGTGGCTCTGTCGATACCGCTTTCGTTTGCCGGCATGTTCATGCTCGGTACTTTTTACGGGTTGACCATCAATGTCGTGTCATTGCTTGCCATGATCCTTGTCGTCGGTATCCTGGTGGATGACGGTATTGTTATCGCGGAGAGCATATACCAGCAATATGAAAAAGGGCTGAAGCCTCTCGATGCGGCGGTCAAGGGTACCATGGATGTGCTGCCGTCTGTCGTTGCTGCGGTACTGACCACGATTATGTTTTTCACACTGTTCCTCTCGCTCGAGGGCTCGTTCGGGGAGCGGTTCAGGGACATCGGCTTTGTCGTGATCGCGACTCTTTTGATTTCTCTCGTCGAGGGGATTTTCATACTCCCGGGCCATATAGCGCATTCGCGGGCATTGCGCGGCAACCCTCGTCAAAAAACCTGGCTGCTGCGTAAATCGGAGGCGTTTATACGTTTTCAAAGGGACCGGTTCTATGCGCCGGTACTTCGTTTCAGTATAAAAAATCCCCTCATTACGGCCATGGTTCCGGTTGCGCTGCTGATTATCACGATCGGGGCCTTGCAGGGAGGAATAGTCAAGCTCACGTTTTTCCCGAACCTCGAGTTTGACAACGTCCAGCTGACGCTTGAAATGCCCGCGGGAACGCGCCAGACAGTAACGGACAGCCTGCTGGCCCGAATGGAAATGAATGTAAAAGAGGTCAGCGGCGAATACAAGGAAGAATACGGGCAGGATCTTGTCAAGGCGATCGGGCGTTCGGTCGGGCCTGATGCACATAAAGGGGGACTCAGGATCACTTTGCTCGAAAGCCAGTTCCGGCAATGGTCGAGCAGGCAGGTATCCAACGCCATAAGGGAAAAAATCGGTGTGGTTCCGGGGGCTGAGAAGCTGCAGGTTGGAACCGGCGGTTTCTGGGGAATGCCGGTGTCGGTTGCTCTCAAGAGTGACAATCTGGAGCAGTTGAGAGGAGCCAAAGAGTCTCTGGAGAGGGAGCTGAAAAAAATGCCGGAGCTCAAGGATATCATCGATGATGACCCGCCCGGTTTGCGTGAGGTTCGGGTCACGCTCAACGAAAAAGCGCGGTCGCTCGGCCTCACCGAGGCCGGGGTGATGAACCAGGTCAGGAGCGGTTTTTTCGGGTACGAGACCCAGAGGATTCTCAGGGGTATCGACGAAGTGAAGGTCTGGGTACGTTTTGCCGAAACGGATCGTGAGTCTGTGGCCAAAATGGAGCGGATGGATATTCGTTTGCCTGACGGCAGGGCCTTTCCTCTTGGCGCAATTGCAGATGTCAGGATAGAGCGCGGGGTATCCACCGTCAACCATATCGACGCACAAAGGGTTGTGAAAATCGAGGCGGATATTACCGATTCCAAAGAATCCGTGCCCGATCTTCTGGAGCGCATAGAGCTGCAGATCATGCCGGACATTCTGAAGGCCTTCCCCGATGTAAGCTATGATTTCGAGGGGCAGAGCAGGGAGAGCGATAAAACAACCGCCTCGATGAAGAGCGTCTTTCCGGTTGTCCTGGGAATGATGTTCCTGGTTGTTGTATTTTCTTTTCGTTCATTTCTGCAGGCGTTTATTGTCTTTCTCATGATCCCGTTTAGCTTTGTCGGAGTTGTGTGGGGGCATTTTATCCAGGGTTATCTGATAAGTATTCTTTCGATTTTCGGTGTCATCGCCCTTATCGGTATTGTCATTAACGATGCGTTGGTTTTTGTCAATGCGTTCAACAGCCGCCTGCAGGCCGGGCAGCATTTTAAAGATGCGCTTTATGAAGTGGGGCTCAGCCGTTTCAGGCCGATTGTCCTTACGTCGTTGACCACTATTGCCGGTCTTGGTCCGCTGATCTTCGAACAGAGCCGTCAGGCACAATTCCTGAGTCCCATGGCAATTTCCGTTGCTTACGGTTTGTTGTTCGGGACGCTTCTGACCCTGGTGATGCTACCAGCTCTGCTGGTTTTACTGAGCCATGCAAAAGTGCTGGCAGTGGGTCTTCTGAGAGGTCAGAAACCATCGCCTGAGTCTGTCGAGCCGGCAGCCATGCAGAGAGCACTGTTTGAGGGAGAAGAACCGGAGCAGAAGCAGTGAGGGGGAAGGGAAGAAGTACTGAGTTCTGAGTGCTGAGTACTGAGTGAAGAATGTGGGTATGGGATGTGGGGTGGAAGAAGTTCTCGGTTCTCAGTTCTTAGTAGGAAGAATATGTAGGGGCGGTCGCGACTCGTCGGGATGCTCAGTTTAGGTATGTATAATTACAGTGGACGGATATGAGGCGAACTGAAAAGAAGATGCGTGACGAAAAGAACTGCGGTTTTTTTCCGGGAAGAATGGTGATGGGGGGGATCATCTCGCTGATGTCGGTTTTTCTTTTTTCGCCGCTTTTTGCGGCTGAAACCTTACGCCTGGAGGACGCCATTGCCGAGGCATTGTCTCGAAATCCGGATATCCAGGTCGCCAGGGGAGAAGAAGAGATCAGCAGCAACAACGTGCATATCGGTAATGCCGGGCTGCTGCCGAGAATCGATCTTGCCGGAACGGTGAGCTACCAGGATAATGAAGAAGCTCTGTCGACAGGTTTGAGAGAATTTACGTCCACAAGCGCCTCACTGCAGGCAAGCTATACTCTTTTTGACGGATTCGGTAACATCTACACGTTCAAGAAACTCAAAAGTGCAGGCAGGCTCGGCAGGCTGGGAGCCCGAAACGCCATTGAAGGCATTATCCTCCGGGTTGCAGAAGCCTATTACAGGCTGGCCGATGCTTCTGCAGCGCTCGATGTTGCCCGGGAAGCGCTTGCCATTTCGGAAGAGAGGCTGAAAAGAGCCCGGCTCAGGTCAGACTACGGGCAGGCTAACAGCCTTGAAGTTCTCTCTGCAACGGTTGATGCCAATGCAGACAGCGTTGCTTGGAAAGAAGCTTCTCTTGCAAGAAGCAACGCGAACCGTACCCTGAACCTTCTCCTGAACAGACCTGTTGAGGCGGAGTATTCGATCGAGAGTGCGGTTGTCTTTGAGCGGGAATTGAAGGCGGATGCTTTTCTGCAGAAAGCCAGACAGGTTTATTCCGAATATCTCTCGGCTCGCGAGTCGGTGAAACAGGCTGAGTACGATCTGGCAATAGCACGATCGGATTTTTTTCCTGAGCTCGGCGTGCAGGCGGGGTACGGTTACAGCAACACCGTCGAGGGATTCAAGCCGGGAACGGATGACCTGTCAGGCGCTTTTTCAGCCGCGCTTACTCTCAACTTGAATCTTTTCAACGGATTCCAGTCGAGCATCAGGAGCCAGAACGCCCGTATTTCCCTGAGAAACAAAAAACTGTTGGAACAAAAAGCGCTCAGCGACCTTGAGAAACTGGTTGCCGACACCTGGGACGAGTATCGGAATGCACTTGACATTTTCGATTTCCAGAAAAAAAACCAGGAGACGGCAGAATTGAACTTCAGGCGTTCAAAAGAATTGTATGTGCTGGGGCAACTTACCTCCACGGCGTTCAGGGAAGCTCAGCTCAACCTTATCAATGCAAAAAAGAGCATATCCTCTGCGGCCTATAACGCGAGGATTCTCGAGTTAAGGCTCAAGCGGCTGTCGGGCAGCCTCGTCAAGGAGGAGGATGTGGTTGGGGAAGTGACAAGTGACGAGTGACGAGTGACGAGTGGGGAGTAGCGCACTTCGTGCGCAGGAGTAAGGAGCAGCTCGCTTTGGCTCGCAGGAGTAGGGAGTGAATACGAGTTCTCAGTTCTTGGTTGAAAGCAATGAGTGCTGAGTGAAGATAGCTCAACAACTCAACAAAAAAACACCTTCTCTTAATACCGATTGCAGCTTGACGAATGTGCCATGCTCGAACGCACAAAAATATTTGTTTCTTTAGCTGAGAGTCGTATATTATGAGCCTTCCAGTAAGCGGGGCATGGCGCAGCTGGTAGCGTGCCTGCTTTGGGAGCAGGAGGTCCCGAGTTCGAGTCTCGGTGCCCCGACACGAGAGCAGTGTTCATTGACAGGAGCTTAGATGTGCCCGTAGCTCAATTGGATAGAGCATCAGCCTTCTAAGCTGAGGGTTACTGGTTCGAGTCCAGTCGGGCATGCAATAAGTAAGCCATTTTCATGGTGATTGTAGCTCAGTTGGTTAGAGCGCCAGGTTGTGGCCCTGGAGGTCGGGGGTTCGAGTCCCCTCATTCACCCTCTTTTTTTAAGGCCCCATGGACTAGTGGTTAGGTCACCACCCTTTCAAGGTGGTAGCACGGGTTCAAATCCCGTTGGGGTCACTGACTATCTCTCTCGATGTCCGGCATGTTCCATGTTGCTCGATGATCGGTATATGATGACACAAGGTTGCCGGATTATCGGGGATGATGGCATAGTGTTTTGCAGCTCTGCTCGTTTTTCGATCAGAGCTTTTTTGTTATTACTGCAGAAACGAACCTCTTATGAAAATCTCCGTCAACTGGCTCAGGGATTTCGTTCCTTCGTTGTCTTCAGACACTGATTCACTTGTCGATCAGCTGACCTACCTGGGACTCGAGGTGGAAGAAGTGATTACCGCCTCACTGCCTCATCCCGCCGTTGTTGTTGGAAGAGTCGAGGAAGTCAGGCAGCATCCTGACGCGGACCGCCTTAAAGTATGTCTTGTTGACGCGGGAGAAGGCGAACTGCTGCAGGTGGTCTGCGGTGCGCCGAATGTCGCAGAAGGGCAGCTGGTTCCACTCGCGAAAATCGGTGCGGTTCTCACCGCTTCCGATAGCAGCAGTTTTACCATTAAAAAATCAAAAATTCGCGGCGAGAGGTCTTTCGGCATGATCTGTGCTGCCGATGAACTTGGGTTGTCCGATGATCATTCAGGTATCCTGGTGCTTGAAGAGCACTGCGAAACAGGCAAGCCTCTGGCGTCGTATCTTGCTGCCGATACCGTGCTCGATATTTCCGTTACGCCGAACCGGCCTGATGTGCTGTCTCATCTCGGGGTTGCAAGGGAGATAGCCGGGACAGCCAATGTATGTGTTCCGGATGTATTGCCGGTTGCCTTCGCTCCTGCCGGCAAGCTGGTCAGTATAGAGGATACGGAAGCTTGTCCCTATTATACCGGTATAGTCATCCGGGGTGTTGCCGTCAGGGAGTCACCTGCCTGGCTGAGGGAGAAAATCGAAAGCATCGGTCTGCGTTCAAAAAACAACATAGTCGATATCACCAACTATGTCCTGCATGCTGTCGGCCAGCCGCTTCATGCTTTCGATCTGTCGAAACTCCAGGGAGGACGTGTTCGTGTTCGTACCGATGTGACCGGTTCTCTTGTTGCGATCAACCAGGAGACCTATGAAATCAAACCGGGCATGCCGGCTATCTGTGACCGGGAACAACCTGTTGCTATAGCGGGCATCATGGGCGGCAACGATTCTTCAGTCGGTGAAAAAACAACAGATATCCTTCTGGAGTCAGCTTATTTTATGCCGGGCGTTGTGAGAAAAACGTCCAAAACGCTGGGACTTACAAGTGATTCGGCATACCGGTTCGAAAGAGGAACCGATCCGGAAAATGTCCGTTTTGCAGCTCAATATGCAGCCGGGCTTATTCAGGAGCTGGCGGGAGGCGAGATTGTCACTGCCGAAGAGAGCGGTACAGTACCTGCAGGTCATCCATCTGTTTCTCTTCGCCCGGAAAAGGCAAACCGGCTTCTCGGATGTTCGATTCCTGCAGAGAAGATGGTTTCCATGCTGGAATATGTGGGATTCAGGCTCAATGGGGACGAAGCCGGCAAGTTGCTTTTCGACGTTCCTTCTTTCAGAGTGGATGTCCTTCAGGAGATCGACCTGGTCGAAGAGATTGCAAGACTGCAGGGCTATAACAATATTCCCGCGTCGGAACGGATGGTTGCCAGCTACCCTGAGTCGAGAAAAAATCCCGAGTATTTCCCCGATTATCTCCGTTCGGTGATGATCGGGCTCCGGTTCAGAGAGATTCTGACAAACCCGCTTATTACCAGAAAAGAGGCTTCATTGTTCAACAACAACGCTATTCCTTTGCTGAACCCGATCAGTGAAGGTCTTGAAGTGCTCCGTCCCTCGCTTGTTCCGGCGGTGTTGAAAGTGATTTCCCATAATATCAAGCACGGTATCAGGGACATGAAGCTCTTCGAGCTGGCTCATACCTTTGTTATGGAGCCCGGAGCCGGTGACAATGCAGAACAGGCAGATGAACGGGAGATGCTCCTGATGGCCGTTACAGGCAGCAGGTTTCCTGTGCACTGGGCACACGAGCGTGAACCGGTTGATTTTTTTGATATGAAAGGCGCGTTTGAGATGCTTTTGGAGAAGCTGAATTTACTTGACAATACAGCGCTGAATATTTATAATGAAAGTACGCTTTCCATTACCTGTGACTGGGAAGGAGAAGAAGGGTCCGCGACACTGCAGGCCGGAACAATTCAGCAGGTAGGACAGGATATTCTTGCTTTTTTCGATATTGATCAGCCTGTTTTCATAGCTGAAATTGATTCGTCTGTTCTCGAGCGCTGTTTTTCATTTGATGTTTCATACCGGGCACCGTCGAGGTATCCTGTTGTTGAACGTGACCTGTCATTCCTGTTGCCTCAAGGTTTGAGCGTCGGACAATTGGTTGAGTGTGTCCTGCAAAGTGACAGACTGATAAGTGATGTCAGGGTGTTTGATGTTTTTGAGCGGGAGCATGAAGCGGGCGGCGGAACAACAGAAAGGAGTGTCGCCCTTTCGCTTGATATTACGGACCGTTCGGGAACACTCAAGGACGAAAAAGTCAGGAAGATTCTCCAGAAAGTCACGAAAAATGCTGAAAGCAGTTTAGGTGCGGTAATTCGGCAAGTTTGACGAGTAAGAATGACAGAACGCAAGAGCGATAAAGATGGCTCAGGCATTGACCTGCTTGAATCGCGTGTCGGGAAGGTTGTTGAACAGTTGATAGACTGCCGAAAACAGAATGAGATGCTGCAGGCGGAAATTACGAGTCTTCAGTCGATTTTGAGGTCGTGCAAATTACCGGTTGCCGAAAGTGACAATGGCGGGACTGCCGGCAGTTTTTCCTACGAGGAAAAAATTCAGATACGGCAGAAGCTGGTTACGATCCTGCAGCGGATAGATGTCGAGTTGAAAAGCGAGATTACCGGATGAGCAGCCGATGGAAAAGATAACGATCAATGTCAATATTTTCGGCGACAGGTACCCTTTGAGGGTTGAGAGCCGGGAGACCACTGAACAGGCGGCCATGGAGGTCGATCAGATCATGCAGCGTTTTGCAGGGCAGGCCCCCGATCTGGAAGCGAAGAGATTCGCCGTACTGGCGGCGGTTCAGCTTGCTGAAAAGAAGAATGAACTTTTGGCGCGTCTTTCCGTGATGGAAGAAAAAATTGACAAGCTCAATCTTTTTCTTGAGCAAAATTCGCTTTAATCGTTACATTGAAAGTGGAAGAAATTTCCGCACCGATTACAGGGGTGTTTTGTAAGTAAAAGAACCAACACTTGAGAACAGGGAGCTGAACTCTTCATTTGGATTGCAGGCCTTGACTGGCTTTCGGGTCAGATTGATCCCGGAGACGGGGTCACGGAGGAAGCAAAATATCTGAAGGAGGCGCCCACCGTGATGAAACGGGTTCTTAAATCTTACACATCCCTGAAGGTGCGGATTTTTTTTTGCATTAAAGAGAGCCCTGATCGATAGCGGGCTTACAAAGGAGGTAAGGGTTTAATGGGGATTGTCGTGAATCTGTTTTTGATAATTATCGCATCGCTGCTGTTCTTTTGTATAGGTTTTTTTGTTGGTCGTTACCTGCTGGAAAGGATTGGGACGACAAAAGTGCTCGAGGCTGAGGAGAGGGCCGTACAGATCGTGCAGGAGGCACAGAAAGATGCCAATGAGTACAAGGAGCTGAAAGTTGCCGAAGTAAACCAGGAGTGGAAGAAGCGAAGAAGGGAATTCGATGCCGATGTTCAGGTTCGAAACAACAAGTTCAACCAGTTGCAGAAACAGGTTCGCCAGAAGGAAAACAGCCTGAAAAAGCAAACCCAGGAAGCCAGGTCAACTGAAAAGAAAGCTGCCGAAACACTCAGGGAACTCGAACAGGATAAAGAGATTATTGCAGGAAAGACCGAAGAGCTTGACCGGATCATCAGCGAGCAGAACCAGAAGCTTGAAACGATAAGCAACCTGCAGGCTGAAGATGCCAAGAATATGCTTATAGACAACATGATCTCGGTGGCGCGTGACGAGGCGACCGAAACGATCCACAATATCCACGAAGAAGCTGAACAGGAAGCGAAAAGGATTGCTGAAAAAACATTGCTTACAGCAATACAGAGGATTTCTTTTGAGCAGGCCACAGAAAGCGCCCTTTCTGTCGTACATATTCAGAGTGACGAGCTCAAAGGCCGGATCATCGGTCGGGAAGGCCGCAACATCAAGGCGTTTGAAAACGCGACCGGTGTCGATATCATCGTTGACGACACCCCCGAAGTAGTGATTCTCTCCTGTTTCGACCCGTTGCGCCGTGAATTGGCCAAGCTTACCCTTCAGAAACTGTTAATAGACGGAGTTATTCATCCTGTTGCGATAGAAAAAGCTCATGAAGACGCCAAAAAAGAGATCGACGATGTTATCATGAGCACCGGAGAGGAGACGCTCTCGTCCCTGCAGATCCCGGACATGCCTTCGGAGCTTGTCGCGCTCATAGGAAAAATGAAGTACCATACGGTTTATGGTCAGAATCTCCTGCAGCACACACGGGAAGTGGCCATGCTGTCAGGGCTCATGGCGGCCGAGCTCAGGCTCGATGCCAGACAGGCCAAACGTGCAGGTCTTCTGCATGACATCGGGCTTGTTCTTCCGGAGAACGAGGAACCGCATGCCATTGCGGGTATGAAGTACCTTCAGAAGTTCAAGGAGTCCAAGATTGTGCTCAACGCAATCGGAGCGCACCACGGTGATCTGGAAAAAGCCAGCCCCATTGCCGATCTTGTCGAAGCGGCAAATATCATTTCCGCTTCCCGTCCCGGCGGACGCGGTGCCGTCACTCCCGAAGGCCATGTCAAACGCCTTGAGAATCTCGAAGAGATCGCAAAAGGCTTTCCCGGCGTCATCAAGACTTATGCCCTCCAGGCAGGAAGGGAAATTCGGGTTATCGTCGAGGGTGAAAACGTCAACGACTCGCAGGCAGACATACTTGCCCACGATATAGCCCACAAAATCGAGGAAGCAGCGGATTACCCCGGCCAGATCAAAGTGTCGATCATAAGGGAGAAGCGCTCGGTGGCGTATGCGAAATGAACGAATCGTGTTGAATTGTTGAGCTGTTGAACTGTTGAGTTGAAGGGCTGGCCGATGTGCCAGCCTTTATTTTTAGTTCAAAGTTCTTGGTTGAAAGCAATGAGCAACGAGCAATGAGTTTTCAGTCAAAAGAAATGTAGGGGTAGGCCTGTGTGCCTGCCAAGCCAACAAGCCATCTCAACAGTTCAACAACTCAACGATTCAACAGATCAACAATCTGTTATCTTCTCCTTAGCACTTAGCACTCATATCGCCCCTTTCGTCGACGGAACCGATGTTCCCGTGACGGAGACGGCCTGTTTCATGGCGTAGGCGAACGCTTTGAACAGGGCTTCGATCTTGTGATGGGAGTTGCTTCCTTCAAGAACCTCCAGGTGAATATTCGCTTTCATCGTTCTTGAAAGGGAAAGGAAGAAATGCTCGATCATTTCGGTTGCCATTCCATTGATGTCCGCTCTCTGGAATTCACAGTTGAAGACGCAGTAACTGCGACCGCCAAGGTCGAGCGCGCATCGGGCGAGCGCTTCATCCATAGGGATCATCGCCCAGCCGTAACGCTGAATTCCTTTTTTATCACCGAGCGCTTCGAGGACTGCCGAGCCAAAGACCAGTGCAATGTCTTCGACGGAGTGGTGGTCGTCGATGTCTGTATCACCATCGCATCTGATAGCAAGATCGATGCCCGAGTGTTTACTGAAGTTTGAGAGCATATGGTCGAGGAACCTGATTCCTGATTCGATCGAATACCGACCGGAACCGTCGAGGTTCAGTTCAGCCACGATATCGGTCTCGGCGGTTGTTCTCCTGATGGTTGCCGTGCGGTCTTTTTGCTGTATGGTATTGGACATGTATGTACCTAAAATGAGCGTTTCAAAAAATGCTCTATTATAGTAAGTATAGTAAAAACTATCTTTTATACTGTGTTTGTAAAGAGATTATCCCTCGCCTGTCGGATAAGTGTGAAGACTGATAAAGAGCCGCATTTTTTGAAATCCCGACAAGTCGGGAAATGCCGATCATACCGGATCTGCTTCGTTACAGGGAATTTGCGGTAGATCACTACAGCGGCATTCCCTGTGCCTCACATCTCCGGCATGCTCGACAATCGCTCAATTCAGGATCAATTCACAGGATAAACTTGTTGAAAAAATAGAGCAAAAGACTCAGGATGATCGACAGAACGATCGATGTGCCTAACGGGAAATAAAAGCTGACATTGTTCCTCTTGATCCTGAAGTCCAGCGGCAGGTTTCCGAACCATCCGAACAGGTCTGAAAAGCCTGTTTTCTGGACAGCCATGACCAGGAGACCGGCGACAGCTATGATGATTCCCACGGTGACAAGAAGTTTTCCCGGATCAGTGGGCACGTCTTGGATTTTCCTGAAAAGTTACAGATATTAAGCCCTTTGCTATTTATCGGCAAGTTACGATATTTGAAGTAAACCTGATAATTAACAATGTCCTGAGGGATTATGCATATTTTTCTCATTGTTCTGATTCTGTTGGCTTCGTTGCTGCTTATGGGTGTGGTCCTGCTGCAGAGCCCGAAGGGGGGAAGCGGCCTGACCGGCGGAATAGCCAGCCTCGGCACTGTCCAGAATCTCGGTGTCAGAAGAACGGGTGACTTCTTGAGCAAGGCGACAGCAATTCTTGCAGGTATTGTTATGATCCTCAGTTTTGTCGTCCAGTTTACCCTGCCGTCCAGACAGGCTGCCATAAACCCAAGAGAGAGCATCCTTCAGAAAGAGCTTCCCGCTATCCCGGCCCCCGCAGGCAATGCGGTACCGGAAGCCCCGGCGGCTGCTCCGGAAAAAAGCGCTGAATAGATAAGGAAAAGGATTTTGCGTTCGTAGCTCAAGTGGTAGAGCAACTGACTCTTAATCAGTGGGTTGAGGGTTCGACTCCTTCCGAACGCACCATATAAAATAAAGGCTTACAGGCTAAAGGCTTGTAAGCCTGATTATTTTTAGAATGATATTAAACCTGATCTGGACAGCGTCTTGTTATTCTTGGTTCAGATTTTCGATTAGTGATCATTTAATTCCGAACGCAACGTACTGACATGCCATACCTCTTATGTCCTAAGTCACGAGTGATTCCTGCATCACCGGCGTTGAGGTGGCGATACCATGCATGATCATCAGGGTTTTCAGACGAAGACCAGAAGTACGCTAAACTTCCGATGAAGTAGAATCCTCCTGTAGAGATCAGCCCTTTTGGGGGACGAAAGCCGCCGGCCAGCGCTGTAAATCCTGTTTCATTTGTCGCTCCCCCGTTAGGACTTCTCCAGTGCATTGTCCCGGTTTCTTTCAGTTTTCCTCCAATCGAACCACGCCTACCTGTTTTTTCAGCATCATTCCTACTCATTCCGAGAAAGCGCTCCAGCACTGTCCAGTCTCCATCTTTCGGTACGTGCCATCCTTTAGGAGCAAGCCCGCGCGGATCATTGACCGCATACCAGTTGTACAGCTTACCATACACATAACCGTTAGCGGCGTTGTTCTCGTAATAACACCATGCACCGGTAGTTAAATTTGTCCACTTAACGGTATCCTGAACCTGCGGAATCGGATCACCGTTTCTATAATGACTCACATTCAGATTTTCAGCCATCCAGATCTGGTTGCCAATACGGACCGTTTTATAGGTATTTCCATCAATATCCCGAACCCGATTTTTCGGAAGTGAGTGTACAGCAGGCTTTTGTTCTTTTTCTGAAGGAGGTTCAATTTTTATGCTGCTGGTATGTATTGTCGGTTCGAACAAAAAAACATATAGCGCAGCTGCTGACAGGATCAGAAAAACAGCTGTGCCGATAATCATTATTTTTTTTCTGGCGGAATTTTGGAAAAAACCCTGTCTTATACCTTTTTCTTCATTCGACGGTTGAGGCTTCACTGAAGATGAGATTTCAGGTGGTGCCGCCGATCCTGTGTTCTTTCGTTGGATGAATGACGCGATTGCTTCTTTCAGCAGGGCAAAATGGGGACCAGATTCGTTCTGGTCCCAGGCAGTCAAATTTGCTGCCTGAGTATCCCTGAAACCCAATGGGGGAAGTACATCATCAAGCAGAATCGGCACATACACATTTCTTCCATTTGCCTCGTCAGCTTCCTGTGGAACCCATTTGGAATTGACTGAATTTCTTGACCACACAACTAGAACACAGCTTGCATTGTCAAGAGCATTACCGATATGACTCCGCCACGTCTGACCAACAGGAATGTTCCTGTCCCAGAAAACACTCCAGCCCTGTTTTTCCAGAGCATCAACTATCGGCTTTACTCGTTCCTGATCTTCACGAGCATAGCTGATAAAGATATCTGCCATAGTATTTGGTTTTTGGATGGGGTAGAGTTTCACTGATAATATACATTAGGATTTTGTTTATTACCTAGCTCTTACTTTGTGGATTGAGGGTTCGTGAACACACAACAAGAACTGGTATGATGGCAGCCCTTCATTTTAAAAAGACAGGTCTGGATGAGAGAGCCTGCGAGGAGTTCCACACCATTTACCTGAGCACGAAGAATTAGGTGGTTGGCATGGAGGCGATCAGCAAAGGTACGCTGAACAATGCATTGATCCACCTTCGTGAGGTATTCAAAGGAGCAATGCTTGAAAACGCCAACTCCGTCATCGTAGCTCATAGCCACCCATCAGGAAACACGGAGCCAGGCAATGCTGATAAAAAGGTTAAGGAGGCACTTGTCAAGGCAGGAAAGCTGCTTGATATACCTGTTCGATTACGTGATTATCGGCAGTGATGGTGGGTACTTCAGATTTTGGGATAAAACATTGATTGAGTGAGTATCAATGTTATTGAGGATAGTGTGAAAAGTGATGGCGTTATTTATCTAAAGTAATATATTAAAATGTTTTAGAGGAGCAATGATTGTCCCTAGTTAATGCTGTGTATGTGGCTCATTGTTTTGTTCGTGTGATTTGATATACTTTAATATGTAATTTATTGATTGGTATGCAGTGTGATTATAAATTTCAAATGTCGGAAAGGCCTAGAGAGTATTGCGAGCTTCCTGTTATAAAGGGAGGGCGTTGTTGTCTGCATACTCAAGGAATTGAGCACCACATTGCAATAGATTTAATAAAGTCAGAGATTCAAAATAAATCACATTGGCTGGAGGGAATATATCTTCCAAAAAAAATTAATGATTTAAACCTTAGTGGTGCAAATATGCCTCGAGCAATATTTGAGGGATGTCATTTAAAGAATGTTGTATTGAAAAATGCAAATCTTGAGGACGCCATATTCTCTAATTCCACATTTTATTGTGTTTCGATTAATGGTTCTAATTTAAAAAATGCAAAGTTTGTATTTGTTTCTTTTAAAGATGATGGCAGAGGTGGTTGCTCAGTTGATTTGAGAGGTGCTGACCTTGGCGGCGCTGATTTTACGAATGCAAAGCTAGAGAATGCAAGATTAAAAAACATTATATTTTCAAGAAATACAGATATAAAAAGATTTCTTGATTTTAAAAATTTTGAAGAAAATAATGAACAATGGAGTGCCGCTGCATCTATATATACCACTATATCAAGAGCAGCAATAACGCATGGTGATATTGTTTCTGAAGATATTTCTAATTACTATAGCATGTCTTGTCGGCACAGGGGAAAGATTAATGCTGGACGATTGCGGCCAGGCTTTCATTTAAATAATTGGTTTTTGCCGTCACTCAAAGCTGGATTGAATGGGATGTGGTGGCTTTTACAAAGAATGATTTGGGGTTATGGTTATAAACCTGGAAGGTTATTGGCATCGATACCGGTAATTGTTTTCATATTTATCTTTCCTCTGTTATTAGGTGGCAATATTTCTTTTATGCAAGCACTTATGTTAAGTGCAAAGTCATTTCTTGGGATGGGGCATAATGATATAAGTATTCAACGCACTTTGATTGATGTGATTACAGTTTTTGAGGGATTTATAGGGGCTATATTTGTATCATTATTTGTTGTTTCGCTTTCCGCTCGATATTTTAGAAAAAATTAATATTATGAGAATACCTGTAGGGATTATAACAATTTTTCATCCTGAATATTTTGGATATCCAGATATGATGATTCCAGAATTGGAGAAATATCCCAGAATTATAAAAGATAGAAAACAACAAGAGGCATTTAGAGAGAAGATATCAAAAGAAAAAGGTTATACATCTACTAAAAGAGTATTTCATAACAGAATTATAAATAATCTAGGTATCAGTAATGATTGTTTGCGCAATAAGTGGATGAATGGCAAAAGTATAAAAGGTATGATTGATGACTATGAAATAAGACTTATAGATACAGAGAATGAGGATTCGCAAGCTCGATATAAGTTAGAAGCAAGACCTAATTGGGGAACTGAGCCAAATGTGCTTCCAGATGATTTGTCAAAAATAATAAAAAAAAATATAGGTAAATCAAAAAAAATTTGCATAAGGCAGTTATGGATTAACCCATTAAATCATGATGCGGATAGAATATTCTCGAATAATCTATATTACTCCCAAAGGTCATTGGTTAATTTTATTGTAGGGCCAATGTTTAGTAAGTGTAGTGAAAAATATAAGCATATTAGGTTTGAAAGAAATAATCAATGTGCAGATATGATCCAGCATATGCCAAATTGCAAAAATAAAGATGATAACTGTTTTGGAGAAGTTAATGTATTGAAAGAAAAAAAGTTTTGGTGGGTAAACATATCAAAGGAAATTTGAGTAGACTATAAAATATGATAACATTAAGAGTGTGAGAAATGGCAGGCATTATGCAAATATGTTTATTCATTATGTATATAAAAAAGACTTTTAATTTATTATCTTCATACTCTGAAAATGAGGCTGCTTATGGTTATATGGGGCTGCATTATACAGTACCCTAATAATGTCATGTAGTATTTGACTATCATCTTCTCTGACATCCTCATTCCTCCGTTTGAAGGTAAATCATACCATCTTGCTTAGTTCCTTCAGTCACAGTTCACGCCTTCGTTCCTCCGGCTTTGCAAGCAAGAACTGCGCCTTCAGTCACCACAAGCTGATGTAAATTTCGTGTGCTATCTTTATATTTGGGGAGTAGAGGACGTTCTTCCGTAACCACAATAAGTCACAAATAGCTTATACAAATATTTGATACAGAGAAAGATCAATCAAGCATAGACCGCGCGATAACTGTTACTGATTTGCGACAAGGGAGTACAATTGGACGTCAGCTATACCATCGGCCTTATCATTGATACACAGGATCAACTATTAACGAGCATACCTTTATGCAGGCGATCCCTGCCCGATGCCCTCTTTTTTGAGCGTTTCTGCAATATCTTTAGCCCAGGCATTGATCTCGTCCCATCTGCGGAAATCACCGACGGGTACTTTTGCGACCTTGATCATAAACTTATGCAACAAGCTGAGCTTGTCTTTGTCGATTTTGCCATGAAAGACCGCAATATCCCGGGGGGCAATGCGATCGGCTATGGGTTGAAGTTTTTCAGGGAACCGCCAGCCTTTGGAATCTTCTTCAACAGACCCTTCGCCAAGCGGGCCGCTGGAAAACAGCCACACCATCTTTTCCGAAAGCACCTTCTCATTGGCTTCCAGGAATTTAGCCGCTTCGTCGCACCAATTGCCGGTAAAAACCGCGCTACCCAGAATGATGACTTTCCAGGGTCCCAGGTCGCTGATCTGATCAATGGATACAACATCGGCACCCAGGCCGCCTTCAGCAAGTACTTCTCCGATCTTTTGGGCAATCTCCAGGGTTGCGCCGTACTTGGTCTCGTAAGCGATGATGATCTCGTTAGCCATAATAATCTCCTTTTTATGGTTTAAGGAGTAGGGAGTAGGGGACATCCTTACGTAACGCCAATAAGTTACGAGGATCTTTTAGACACATTCAATATAGAGGAATATCGCCCAAGCTCATAGCCAGTGTGATAGCGGTCACAGCTTTGCGATCAAGGAGTAGAATCGGTCAACGTACATACCTGAGAAAAGAACAAGCCAGGATGGTGGAGCACGGGTAAGTATTATCGCTGGCCTAAAAAAACAACCCGTAATAGGGGACATCCGTAACCACAATAAGTCTTTAAGGCCTTTTTTACATATCTGATACAGAGGAATATCGATCAAGCTGCATAGCCAGTGTGATAACGGTTACTGTTTTGCGATCAAGGGGTAGAATCGGTCAACTTACATACCTGGGAAAAGAATCTGCCAGAAATGGTAGAGAGGGGCGCTCTTCAATAAGTGAAAATGTGTGTTTGGCTGACAAAGGGGCGGAAACATCAATTACACTAAACTATTGTTTGAGTGTACATTTCTTTGTTTTTACTCTTTTTTGTGCAATATTGTAGTTGTACTTCAATATTGCACGATTATGATTTCTCGTCACCTTACATCAACGTTGTATTCCCGTGCCAGGGATTACCCGGTAGTTACCATAACCGGGCCAAGGCAGTCTGGGAAAACAACACTCTGCAGAAATGCTTTTCCGGAAAAGCCATACAGTAATCTGGAACGTCCCGATATCAGGGATTTTGCCATACATGATCCTTCCGGCTATCTGGCGCAGTTCCCTGATGGTGCAATCCTCGATGAGATTCAGCGTGTTCCAGATTTGTTATCATGGATACAGGCAAGGGTTGACGAAAATCGTCGCACAGGTGAGTTTATTTTAACCGGAAGTCATCATTTTGACATACGTCAGCGTATCAGCCAGTCTCTTGCTGGTCGAACAGCGCTGCTAAACCTCCTGCCGCTGTCTATAAGTGAATTGAAACAAGCGGGCAAACCGGTTGAAGTTGACCGGCTTTTGCATGCGGGTGGTTACCCCCGTATACATGCGGATAATCTTGAGCCTTCAGTGATGCTCGGTGATTATTTCGCGACATATGTCGAGCGTGACTTGCGTGAATTGGTTCAGCTACGGCATGTCCGGGAGTTCGAGCGTTTTGTCAGGCTGGCAGCGGGGAGGGTCGGACAGTTGCTTAATCTGCATAGTCTTGCTTCTGATGTAGGAGTTTCAAGCCATACGGCAAAAGCATGGCTTGCTTTGTTGGAAGCTTCTTTTGTTGTTTTTGTATTGCCTCCCTGGTTTGCAAATATTGGCAAGCGGCTTACCAAATCTCCAAAGCTCTATTTTTACGATGTGGGGTTGGCGGCCTGGCTGATCGGGATTACCAGGGAATCTCATCTTGCAACTCATCCGTTACGAGGGCTGTTGTTTGAAAATCTTGTGGTTCTGGAAATGCTCAAGGCTCGAATCAATTCGGGGTTGGGCGCTAATCTGCATTTTTACCGGGACAGCAGCGGGCTGGAAGTCGATCTTCTTCTGGAGAGCGGTAGTGACATTGTTCTTGCGGAAATTAAATCCACGCAAACCATCAATACTGAATTATTCAGACCATTGAAAAAAACAGCAGTGATACTTGGGAATCGTGTTACTGAAAAGTATCTGGTCTATGGTGGAAAGGAGAGACAAGAAAGGAGTGAATCGCAAGTGGTAAGTTATCTGGATGCAGGCGAAGTCAGCTTAGGTTGAAGGTTGAGGGACATCCTATAGGTGTGTCGTAGCAAAGCAGTACAAGAGATGAGGGTCGGCCCCTCGCAATCGGCTTACAGTAGCAGGGTGCAAACCACCGTATGCGGCTGTGGTCAAAAGCCGTGGTCGTGAGCGTTACGGAAAAGGCGTCACAAGGTGTCAGGTGAGAACCAAGGAAGATGAATACCAGTGAACCATCGTTCAATCGTCGTAATTCGATTGGCATCAAAACTGGAGATGGACGTAACTCCAGGACAAGTCTGGCGGCAACCTGTTTACTGGTCCCGACGTGTCGGGATGTCCGGCGTAGAGATGGCGTGATCCTGGTTCGGGCTCTTGCTTTGAACTGCGGGAACCTTCGATGGCGATGGCAAGGGAAAGGCACAAGTGTAAAAAGCGAGGCTGAAAGTACCGAAGCGCCATCAAGGGGCGGAGCAATCTGTAGTAGTGAAGAAGCTCTTGTAATGATGGTGGAGCGAAGGGATTGCGTTATCCGGTCAAGCAGGAGGGTCAACTGCGCAAGCAGGAGGAGCTTTCCTGAATGACAAAGCCGTATGCGGGTTATATCCCGAAAGGCTGGATAATGGGAGCCGGATGAGCAGAGGTTCACGTCCGGTTCTGCAAGGGGCTGGGGGTGCAATTCCCCCGGTCTACTCAACCCAAGTAGTGATTATGTAGAAAGCAGACGTTTGTATTCTGTTATAAGTGTTCATACTGTATATTTGTTGACAGGTGACAAGAAAAGCTTTAGAGCCGATAATATACGATGTTAGATTATACTTTAATTTCGAAAGATAGGTAGCATGGAGCAAAATGAAGTAAACTTGGTAAGAGATGCCGCTTTATTAATCGAAGATGTGAATTTAGAGTTGGCATACGATTTAATGTGTCTGGCTGGCAAGTATCGATCTGATGGTCAATTTATAAAAAACAAAATACATCAATATAAGAAAAAGTTACAGGTTAATAATGGATTGGTGAATATTCATTTTGGTGTACATAAAACTGCAACTACATATATACAGAAAAATTTAGAGCTGATCACGGACAAAAATTTTCATTATAACAAACTTTCTAAATTTAGAAAAGGGATAAAAAGTTTAGGTTATTTAGGTTATTTGAGGTCATTAGATTGGAATAAGAAAGTTGTTATTTCAGATGAGAATATGATTGGGAATAAAGGGACTATACTTACTGGCGCTCTTTATCCAAACTTTAAAACAAATATTAATAAATATTTGTTTCCATTCAATAACAGAGATTTAGTAAATGTTTTTTTGTCTATTCGGCCGATGACATCATTCCTGCCGTCTCTTTATTGCGAATATCTTAGGTGGAACAAATACATTTCATACAAGGATTTCACGTCTAAGGTTGATGTAAATAAATTGAGTTGGTTTGATGTCTTGCACGAGGGAATAAGTTGTAATAAAGATTTGAATTTTTATATTTTCGATTTTTGCAAGTTTGATGAAAGTAAGCATTATTTATTAAATAAATTGTCTTTTGGATTAAAGAGCCACTGTGATCAAAGTATCAAACGCAGCAGGGCATCTTTTACATACAGAGAAATTAGTAGATTAAGTAATGGAGGATTTTTTTCTGACAGTGATAAAAAGTTCGATCCACATACAGAGGAAGAAAAAAAAATATCATTAATTAATTATGAGAACGATTTTGCGGAGTTAATAAAATATTCTAACGTTATAATTTAGCTATAATTGTTTTAAGATATCCAATATCTAAATCAAAATAACATTAAATCGCCCTTGACCGAAGTTTAAATAAAAGTCAAGAATTTTATAGAAAAAAAGTATATTGGGCGCTCGAGGCTTTCATGCAAATAATCTCGTCACACCTTATATCGGAAATTATCACTTTTATGAATAGATATTCTTGTGGATTTGGATGTCGATCGGCTGATTTACCGGCAACTCTTTCAAGTGTTGATTTTTGTCCTAAAGATTTTTGTGACGCTTTGCTTTATGTACGGAGAAATTCCTATACAGGGTTGGTTGTTTGTGAGTAGTTGCGTATGAATTGAAATTTGTAATTATTTTCGAGACTGTTTATAAGCGGATTTACAATGCAAAATATTTCGATAAAAGATTGTCTTTTGCAAGAGCCGAAGCTATCGAATGGATTTTGTAGGGATGTTTTATGATTTCTACGCCTGGACAATCGTTCATATACATAGTAAAGAGGGACGCTGGTTATTAAGTGCACATATTCGCAAGACAGCTGATAGGCTGCAGCTCAAAGGAGAATCACGAGGTTGGTATGCCAAAAAGCGTAAATCTTGATGAGGTCATAAACGCAACCAGGGAGGAGTGCGTCTCGAATACCAAGTGAGCTTTGGGAATGGATTCGGCTGGTTATATTGTACTGGTCACGTTGTTGTGAAGCAGATGTTCTGATCTCATGAAAACCCTTTACCGATATAATACTCAAGGAACATATCGGGCCTTTTCTCTTTTCGCTCCTGATGATCATGTTTGTACTTGCTCTGCAGTTTCTGACGCGGTTTTTCGATCGCTTTGTCGGCAAGGGTATAGAGCCGTGAATTGTTCCGCTTTGTATCCTTGGGAATAGTCGGGAAATAAGGGTACGGAGGGATTAGAACAGCGACCGTACAAGAATCGAAAGCTTTCGCCACTGGCGACGAATGTAGCCGAGGTGCAGTTTGTCGAGTTTTCCATTTGCCGTCAACTCTGAGCGTTCTTCAACAATTCGGTGTATAACCGCTTCGCAGCTGCTATAACCTCTCAGTTCCCGATCCCAGTAGAAAGGGTAGCGGAGAAGAGTGCCGGCAACAAGTTCATCGAGCGTGAGTTTGCGTTTCCGTCTTTTGAAAGCTGTGTTTTCAGGTGCTCGGTCATCGGTAAGGCCCCAGCCGGCATAAAATGGCTGGCCGAAGGTGACAACGTTCAATCCCCTGAGTAATGCGTCAAAACCGCTCAGAGACGTCATAGTAAAAAGTTCATCACTGGCTTCGATGCAACTGATAATCGAGGTCGACTGCTCGATATGGTTTGCCCATTGAAGAGCCTTATCAAGATTGCCGGTGCGGTTACCTGATATGACGTCCGGATGAGGTTTATAGACAATAAATGCATCCGGTTTTTCTTTTCGGGCGGCTTCGAGAAGTCCTTCGTTTGTTCTGACATGCAGGCAGCCGTATCTGATCGAGGCGTCATCTTCAACCTGTCCCGGTACCAGAACGATTTCTTTTGCTTTTGCAAACCACTCAGGGGTTTCATGGGGCTCAATATTGTATTTGGTGATTTTGTGATGAAGGATCATCTCCCTTATGCAGTGTGCACGTTCGAGTTCCTTATCGGAGAAGACCGCTGTATTGAGCATATCTTCAAGATCAGACGGGTGTGACGGGTCGAAATAGATTCCTTTACGATCAAGTACCAGAGAATACGGTTTGATCAAGTCGGACCCCAAACCTACAGAACGAACAAACCCGTCCTCCATTCTTGCCAGCCCGGCCTTGCTTTGATCGGATAGCTTCAGCAGTTCGTTCGTTACGTTTCTTCCCCAAACGATCAGGGAGTCCTTCTCTGTCGGGTCGAGTTTTGCTGCCGCAGAAGCGTTGCGGACAAAGTGTACTCTGGCAGGGTCCAGAGAAAGCATTGGTTTGATGTTTGCAGCCTTCCAGCGGCGGAAACCACAGCAGATTATTCTTCCGGAATATCGCTCCTCTATCTTTCGTTGATGACGAAGCCATTCGATGACATCAAAAATCGTTCCCTTTTCCCGGGTAACGGGGTTGAGGTAGCGCGGGTAATGGATATAGCCTGCGGCAAAAAGTTCGTCCACTGACCGCCTGGCAGACCGGCGGCTGCACTGTTGCCGATCATCCGTTGCTCCCCAACCGGCGTACCACGGCATTCCGAAACAGGTTACAGGTTTTCCGGCCAGCAATGCCTCGAATCCCATGGTTGAGCTCACGGTATAGACCCGGTCAATCTGCTCAAGAAGGCTCAGCGGATTGATGAAGTCACGCAGGAGTATCGTCCGGCTGTCCTGTTTCATATCGGACAAATACCCTGGTTTTCTGCCGGAAGAGACTTCCGGGTGGGTTTTGATATAGATGGTTGCATCAGGATTCTCTCTCTGAGCAGCATGTACCATCGAGCTGAATGTATCGGCATCTGCACTTCCAAGACTGACGCTCATATCCCCAAACGTCTGGTCGATTACAAGTACCCGTTCCGAATCATTGGTTCTCAGCGATCCGTTGTTCAGAACGGGAGCATGGTTGTACTTGCTCAGTCGATGCTCAAGCAGAAGTGCTCTGGCTCGCCGGACATCATCAGCCATCCCTTCGAGAAAAGATGCCGGTCCATTGAGCATGTTTTCCAGATCGGACGGCCGGGTGCTGTCGTAATAGATGCCGGTCTGGTCAACAACAAGAGAGAGGGGCGGAAAGTAATCACCGGTTCCAAACGACCGGAGAAAACCGTCTTCGAGGGAGACATAGGGAAGGCTATGCGATGCCGCAAAAGCAATCGCTTTTTGGGCGGTTGGTTTTCGGCCCCACCCGGCAATAGAGGAGACACGGCTTACTGCAACGTCTTTAGCGAAGCATACTTGTTCTCCAAGTAGTTTTTCAAGGAACGGGATGCGCAGGATTCTCCGGGAAAGTACACCGATGCATTGCCCGGTCTCAAAGTTTTTCCGATGCATGAAGGGCAGTATAGGGTAGTTGTATGTGTTCAAAAAACAGGCGTCCGGCGTTTTTCAACTCAGGTTCGCGTTTTTCGCGCTTACCGAAAAACAGGTCGCCAAAATTAATGCCGACGCCGACAAACCCGTAACGGACAGGCGATTTGCCTTGCAGTTCTTCTTCTTTGCTGAATCCTCGTGTGTAGTAGCCCCCATGCAGTTCAAGATAGCGCAGGGGTGTTTTGGCCAGTGCATCGATTCCGCCCAGTTTAAGCGCCATAAGGTATTTCTGTCCCGAATAGTCGGAAAAAGGTCTGAATCCTTTGTAACCGGAGGGCTCATATTCCATGCGGTAGTCAACCAGATCCCGCATTCCCGGAATGACTGTTCGAGCGGCTGCAAAACCTGTTCCCGCAAGATTCATGACGCAATCCTCCCACGCAAATCCGTGATCTACAGAATACGCATCAAACATCTCTACATACAGCATCACAAGCTGCGTTGTAATGGCTGCGCTTATTGCTGCACGGGCAGGAGGGCGGTCTTTTCTGATGAGCCTGTCAGACAGAATATTTGTCAGCATGTAACTTGTATAAGCATGGCCGAGTTTATCCGCTCCCCCCGAACCGGTATCCATACCGAACCAGCCTTCAGGCTGCCATCGGAACGAAGAACTGCTGCCCCATTCCCAGCTAAACAGCCCAAGCGCTGTCATGGTACCGAAGGCCGCTCCGGTTTCCCACACGGTGTCCTGTACATCGTCGGTCCAGTCAGAAAAAATGTTCCCGCCGCGAAGAGTTAATGGGGCGAGAAGAATCGTGAGGGCAAACAGATATGCATATCCGCTGCGAAAGCACATGAGAAACCTGATCATTGAAAAAATGAGGACAATGGTTGAAAGAGAACGCTGTGTTGGTTGTCAAAGCAACGGGTTTTCCTGTTTCAGGTCATAAATCTGCAGAACGCCAGTTACCTGTTCTGCGTTTTCAGGTTTTTAAGATATCATGCTCAAGGCATGTATTTTCCATTCAATACTTTGATGGACAAGCGCGATGGTTGAGGTTGTTATTGAGGAAGCCGCTGAAGATGTTCAAGGTTCGCTGCAATATCTTTCTTCCGAACGCGGATCGAAGGCGGAGCATTGTATGGCCTTTCTTCCAAAAGTCCCGGCATACGTGGTTTTCGTTTCTTGCGCAATTCATTGATATGCCAGTACGTCCATGACTCCCAGTAGTCAAGACGGTCAGGCGGCACTCTTCCGCTTGTATAGCCTGTAGCGGCATCTGTCATCAAAGAGCCCGGGCGATGGGAACCGAAAGCAAGCGGCTGGCGGATTCTCAACACGGCTTTTCTTCCGAACACGATTTTCAGACGAGCGGCAAATTCGCTGTCTGCACCTGTTCGAACACAATCCCACGCTCCGGTTGTTTCCAGCACCTCTTTACGACGGAAAAGAGGCGAAGAGGGGTTGAATCGCTGTAAGGGGTGAACAGGGCGCGCGTAATACGTTCCGTTGTCCTGCATCCGAATCCAGTCTGAGGTTGTGCATATCAGTTTCCTGCTTTTCAAAAGAGGTGTTACCTGACGTTCGATTTTCAACGGATGAGACCAGTCATCGGCATCGTGGCAAGTTACGAATTCACCAGTTGCATAACGAAGCCCGATGTTCTTGGCTGCGTAGGTGCCGACGTTGCGGGGCAGGGTGACCAATCTGATACGGGAATCCTTTTGCGCCCAGAGAGCGATCTGTTCGGGGGTTTTATCCGTACTTGCATCATCAATGATGATCAGTTCAATGTTCCGCCAAGTTTGGCTGAGAACCGATGCGATTGCCTTATCGACATGATCACTGCTTTGATATGTAGTCATCAGAATGCTCACGAGTGGGCTACGGGAGGCTTTGGGAAGTTCGATGGCCAGCATGAGATTCTGTGGACTTGGTGGGTGGGTTGCATTGATCAGATCGACCGGGGGCAGCTCCCGGGATGCAAGAAAGCGGTTAAGGTATTCGAGCCGTTTCCGGTTATCCCATGGCCGGGTATTGCTCAGATACAGATAGAGCTCAGGATTGTTCTGCTGCATTCCTTTCCTGAACGCCTCGCAGAGAAGTTTCTCGCTCGATTCACGTTTACCGTTTTTTTGCAGAAGAGCGGCTCGCAGACTGACGGGTGCGGGGTAACCCTCGATGATTTCAAGCGCCAATTTTGGCAAAAAGGGAGCAAGAGCGTCTGGCAATGCATGAACGTCCCTGCGCATTCCATAGCGTTTCACTGCTTTCCAGGCAAGTTCCTCAGCCTCCTTATGCCTTCCAAAAGCAGCAAGAGAAACTGAGCGGGCAAAAGTCCCTTTCCAGCGGATTATATCTCTGGGACTAATCACCACAGCTCCGTACAATCCGAGACGATACTTCGCCCATACCCTGCCGGCTTTGCCATTCAGGCTGCTTCTATCGTCAAGCCAGGCCAGTGCTTCGGCGAATCTTTTCCTTATAAAGTTCAGCCAGAAAAAAAGCGATCGAAGAAACAGCATGCTCAAAATTGCTGTGGATGAATTCAATCGACAAAAAATTTTTCATACTCCGTATTTGCGAACTCTGCTTTCAATGCATCGTAATTCGATATGGTTTCTCTAGGAGTCCGCCTGTTCTGCTTGACCATGTTTGTTTTAAGAGGATAGTAGCGGAGGCCAAGAAAAACGACGATTTTTCGAAGAGATTCATCGCGGTCTTTCACCAAGTCCTCATAGTAAACAGTATGCAAAGAGTGACCGGCAAACATCTTCGCTCCTCTTTGTTCCCATTTTTCCGTTTGCAGGAATCCCTTCTTCAACTCCTCGGTAGTGAACTGAATGGTCGACCCATCCTGACTGGACAAGCCGGACCGTATGCCCCAGACATCCGTGATGCCTGCAATTTTTCTCGATATCAGCGTATGCAGCACATTTCGGCGCTTCAGATGTATAACTTTGATATCCGCATTCGATGTCAGCGCGTTCCACAATCCCGGCGATGAGCCGTCGACAGGATGATAATAGAAAATCTTGAATCCTTTGGCTTTGACCTCGCAGGGTGACAAATGACCGAAAGCTTCTTCCAATATCACCTTGTAATCCCTTCCATCGATTCTGGAGAATATCTCTCCCTGGGCCGAGATATCGGGATGAGAATTCAGAAAGGACATAAGCAGATTGCTGCCAGTGCGGGATCTGGTCAGCACAATGAATTTGGTTAACTTACTTTTCGACATACTTGTTTTGCTCTTACATTTTGGTAAAGCATATCCGGCTTAAATTCCCTGAGAGCTTTCTTTCTGCTCTCTCCTCTCCAATACTGCATGATGACCTTCAGGGAGAATTTTGCATGCTGTTGACAAGCTTACACGCAATTTCACCGACAAAACGCTTTTCCTCAACCGCAGTGTATACAGTGTCGGGATCGCAATATCTTTTCACTTCTTGGGCATGTTTCTTAAAAACAAGCGTTTGAAATTCTTGATCGAATGAAGAGATCATTTTCTTGAACTTTTCAAGAAACCTGCACTTGATCTTAAAGAAATCCAGTCCGTAAACCCGATTATTAATTTTTGAGGGCTCGGGTTTGAGACGCACAAGCGGTTTTTTTACCACGTCAAAATTGAACAAACGTAAAACGCGCAAATTAAACTCGAGATCCTGATGACGGGGAAAACTTTCATCGAAGCCGTTGACAGCAAGAAGCGCCTGTCTCCGGTAGGTGGCCGTATTTGTATGCAAATAATGAGTTTTGTAATCCAGAGAGAGCAGCTCCCGCGTCAAATTTCCGGGTTTGTATCTGCCCGGATCGTCCCCGGGTGAATTCCAGCCCAGAAAACCGCAATACACGCCTCCGATCATGAACTTCGACTTTATCAGTACATCAACACTTGCGGAAAGTCTTCCTGGTAAATAGATGTCATCATCATCCAGAAAACAGATATATTCGCCGGTTGCATGCATCAGTCCGGTATTTCGGGCTGATGCCCCGTTCCGGTTGTATTTGTGCTCGATATACCTGATAGCTGTCAGGGGATACCGGGCTTTCAGTCGATCGATAATCTTCCGGGTTTCAGGAGTATACTCTGAATGCTTTCCGTGATCGCTCACAACTATGATCTCCTTGTCGCGGTAGTCCTGATCGGCGACGGAGCTAACGGCGGCGAACAGGTTTCCGGTACGTTTGTAGGTAGGGATGATGACAGATACCCTTCCTTTGACAATCGGCAGAAAAGAACTTCTCGCGGGCATCAACCCTGCTTCGGCTTTGTCGCCTACGCACGATACGTCCAGATATCCGGTTATATCGGATTTTGAGAGTGTTTTATCTGGCGGCATGATTAAGACATGATTGGCTGGAGGTAACAGTGGCGTTTCAGTTGGAGGTAAAATATCATTGTGCATGACTCCCAGCATTTCGGGGCTGTGCAGAGGGCGAAAACCGTCTGCAGTATTAATATACAGCGCGATAAAACATCCGATTTCATCAAGTGAAGCCAGGGTTTCGATGCCCGACAAATTATATTTCGATGTCAGAAGCACCGATATAGTCGGCTTGGGATACGGAAAAGGAAACTCATCAATCATCCACTTCATCCTTTTTCCGTGTTCGTACTGGCAGCGATCTTCCCGAATACCGCTTTTGGAAACATCCGGCATTACAATATTTGGGAAACATACATAACATTCGCCTGTATACTTCTCGTATATTTCACCCAAAGGGAAAAGGTCAAAAGGAGAGTCGAAAGCACCCGCACTATCTATAACTTCATCAAAAATACTCTGGTGTATCCCCAAAGCGAATGAACCACAGGTATCTATTCGTCTCGGAGCATAGAATCCCTGCTGCAGAGCCTCGGATTCATCTATGTGCTCCCACTTGTATTGTGACGCGCCGAAATGGATTATTTTCCATCCGTTGTCTATGTTCCTGAGAAATTTTTGCGACTGATATTCAAAGTCGAAATGCAACAATACATCATCCTCAAGGATCAAAATTCTTTCATACCCTTTCTTTTTCGCGTCTTCAATGACGCGCATGTACGTTAAAATATATCCGAACGCTCCGGGCGACTCGATAAACGGTTTTCCTCTTGACAGCTCCATCTCGCTAAACTCCTGAAACCTGTTGAGTTTTCCCAAGGGCCTCGAAGTATATTCAGTGTATTTGGCCATCGGCTTGCCGGAGTATCCGTCGACAGCTTCGATCAGCTCATACTCGATCCCTGCTCTCAGAAGCTGATTAGTGGACTTGATTTTTTTCTCAAAATCTTTTCGAAGATTTACGAGATAAATCTTATCGAAATAATCCGTAATAAAGCTTCGATCCTTCTTCGTACCGTATTTTAGACGCTTTGAACACATCTTGAGATTGTATTCGAAACTTTCCTCCCCATACCTCAAGCCTGCAATCCTGTAAAGGTTATAGGCAGCTTCGAAATCTCCCTCGGCATACAACTGGTGTGCTCTGTTTACGACAAAATGATCCTCCATATCCGGTCCGGAACTATTTTTTTAGCTTGAGCAATACAGCCCCTTTTTCAAATCTATTGGATTGAATACCGAGCAGGTCATACTTTTTTTCGATTATTTTCGTCCAAAACTCTGTAATCTCTTTCTCATCCTGCCTGTTGCAATCGTCAAGCAAGACATCTATTTCCGCTGTTTTGAAAACCTCCGTGACGATTTCGAGAGCAGGATGACGGGCGTGCTTTCCTGTCGAACCAGGTGGCCCGTCTACCACGACAAGAATCCTCTTTTTGTCAATACCCTCTCGAGAAATTACATCCAGAATCTCTTGGCAATCGTAATAAGAGTATGACTGACCGTCCAGAGACCGATATGGTTTCAGGGGCGCCAGCACTAGTGTCCCGAATGGTTAATTCTTTGTGTTATTCTTGAAACTTTCTTTAGCGTGTTCCACCGATGTTATAATTGATTGAGCACTTTTTGTCCAGATAA
>JANQMO010000048.1 GCA_028280025.1 Chlorobium sp.
CTAGTGTCCCGAATGGTTAATTCTTTGTGTTATTCTTGAAACTTTCTTTAGCGTGTTCCACCGATGTTATAATTGATTGAGCACTTTTTGTCCAGATAAACGGCTTTGCCAGTTCTTTGTTGTGCACACTGATATAGCGGTGTATTGCATCCCTGAGTTCTTTGACATTACTAAAAATACCACGGTACAATGCACGCCGCTCCAACTGGGAGAACCAACTCTCAACGGCATTGAGCCATGAAGCACTCGTTGGCGTAAAGTGGAGTTTGATGCGAGGATGTTTCGAGAGCCATGTTTTGACTTCCTGGGTTTTGTGGGTACTGCTATTATCAAGGATCAGATGCAGGTCAAGGTGACTTGGTGTTGAGCGTTCAACCTGACGCAGAAAGTCAAGAAATTCTTTCGCTCGATGTCTTTTGGTTACCCTTCCCATGACGGCACCTGTCAGAATATCGAAGGCAGCATAGAGGCTCCGGGTGCCATTTCGCTTGTAATCATGGGTTCTGCGTTCCACTTGTCCGGGTCTGAGTTGAAGCATCGGCTGGGTTCGATCAAGTGCCTGGATTTGTGTTTTTTCATCGATACTCAAGATCATCGCGTTTTCCGGGGGGTTCATATACAAACCCACTACATCAATGACTTTTTCGGCAAAATCAGGATCGTTACTGATCTTGAACGTTTTGAGCACATGCGGTTTCAGCCCTGCTGCTTTCCAGATTTGCTGGACTTGCCAGACGGTAATACCGGCACGCTTGGCCATCAGCCGCAGGCTCCAGTGTGTCGATTCCCGAGGAATGGTATTCTGAGTCAGTCTCAGGACTTCTTCGACTTTTGCCTTGGTAATCTTTGTCGGCTGACCTGGCCGGGGCAAATCCTTGAGACCATCAAGACCGGATTTCTGATATCGGTTAAGCCAACGATAAACCGTATTGGTCGATGTGTTCAGGTTCTTTGCGACCTCCTCTGCCGTCTGGCCCGCATCGCACAGCGTCACAATGCGTGCGCGAAAGACCAGGTTTTGAGGTGTCTTATGCGCTCTGAACAAGCGTTCCAATAAGGGGCGATCTTCCGGTCTGAGGCGGTACTCTTTATGTTTTCGTGCCATGCTTACAGGTTGTTTTCACAAGATAACCGTAAGATAACACAATTCTTTGTTATAACATAGAATTAACCGGACGGGACACTAGATTCTTTCTGTCCTCTGCAGAAACGATACCCAAAGCCCCCCCCGACTGAGAGAAGCTTTGATTGAAAGCCAGTTAAAGCCACGCGGCTCGCGGCACAAGCTCCTGCTGAGAAATTATATTTACCAACCTCAAATATTTTTTCTGGAGAAAACAAATCCTCCCCTCTTGGAGGTATTGGCATCATTTCTGTTGCTTGGGCTGTTCCTTCAAGGTTAGACAGTTCCTTCTTATCATCTATATAGAAAATACTGCATTGAATTCTATTGAGGCAGGAAAATCAGAATCTTTTTGCATTGAAGACACTAAACTATCTGGTTGCCTAACCGGTGATATTCGATACTCGACTCTTTTTTTAATAATTTAGAAAACCCGATAGCATTCCAATTCTTAATTTGAACTTTTATTTGCCTGGTTCCGTTTTCAGCTGTGGAGGGATTTTCTCGCCTAATGTCCATAACCGAAGTCATCGTCACATCTTCGCTTTCGTTTGTCTCTGTATCAGTAATGTGAAGCTGCATACTTGAAACAATCTTATCATTTCCCCAAAACGGAACTTGCTTCGGAAATTTCATTACAGCCTCCTATGTTTTTTTTCGCTAACGGCCGAGTTTACTCAACTCGGCCGGTGCAGGCGTGCGCAGCGCGCCTGCAACATTGTTTATTATCTGCACTACAGAACTTCATGCAATCCTATAGAAAATATGCATATAAATACTGATAATCTGCTTGATGAACGCATGATTCTGGTATTCATGGCAAGAAAAGATATATCTTATACCCCTTATACGGCTTACGCATAATTTTCTCACTTATTATCTTTTCCTCAACATATCTTCACGATTTCGCCATACCTTTCAAAAATAGCAAGCGCACCACAAACCCCGCTCCGTTCAACACCGAGGCGATACCGAATGTCGTGCACCGCGTTTCCGCTCACGCCGCTCGCCCTACACACAAATCCTTAGCTCAGCGCTGCAACGCTGCATTGCTAAACAGACACTTGGGGAGAATCATCAGTAGTTATGCCGCAACACTCACATCCGGCGTTGTCAGGAAATTACAAAGCGAATAGTGAGGATACTATATGATATCGTTGGGCATGGGTTTATCAAGTTCCAAGATACGTTGCCATTTTCGCGTACAAGCTTCGTAAGATAACCCACCCCTTGTTAATGCTACTATTAGATGGAGCGTGTACGTTGCACATATACCCAAAATGACAAAAGAACTTCCCGCCCACATAGTACGCTCTGGCGCGGTCAGCTGGATGCCAAAAGGAAGGCTTAATGTAACATCGCTATTTCCCAGGACAGTATATGCCCCTACACAGCAAATTAGTGAGAGGATTGCGAACGTGTACCAATTTATCATCCAAAAGCGATGTCGCGTTCGAAGTAAAAAAACATCACGAAATCGAACTCGCCGTGATTTCATCTCTTCTCGAACAACATCCCAGACCTTTTTCTCGTGTATACGGAACTCTGCTAGAGCGTTTTCATAGCCTAAATATTTGTAGATAAGCTTGTCAGCACATGCCTGCTTCTCGAGAATTCTTTGATAACCAACAATTCGCGTGATAGTCGTTGCTTTGTCAAAAAAGATCGCCCAGTTCGGAAGAATAATTGCGAGTGGGGCAAGAAGAGCCAACCCCTTAAAATCGTTGCCAAGAATTGCTGCTAGGCCAAGGATTGCACCTGTCCCAGTAAGAGAAAGAGTGAAATACTGCAATTGGCACCGCTTCAGGTCTCGTAGGTCAGCCCTCAAAGTCGATATTTCCTGTCTGACGTTATCTTTGAGTTCATCTATATGCATACGGTTGCCCTGTATTTTTATGCCCAAGATTAATTAATCATCTGTACGACGGATTTTCTGGCATGTTTCTAACAAGAAACTACATAAATACCGTTCAGTATTATATCATATTTTCATCAGCTATTCACAGCAAGAAGAGGTGGCTCTACTACCGCATATATCTATGCATAATATCTTTTCCCAACACCTCCTCACAATTTCGCTATATCTGCTGTAAATAACAAGCATTTCACCTCGCTCAGCCCTGCCACCCCCTCTACTGCTTGATTACTCACACCAAGGGTCGGTCGCATGGCTCCGCTCCGCTTACCACCGAGGCAATACCGAACGTCGCGCACCGCGTGTCCGGTTACTTGGCGTATTTAGCTAAAGCTTACTTATAGAAGAATTAAGACAGTTCTTTTGGTAGGAGTTGCCGGAACAGTGGCTGGAAAATCGAAAGAGCGTGGGGGGTGCGCCCTTTTCATTCATCAGTTCCTCCTGTTCATAATTGTAATGAAGTAAAGGAGCTGCATGATGGCCTGTGCGGCAGCGGCGACATACGTTAACGCGGCAGCGTCGAGCACGGCGTTGACCCCCTTGAGCTCTTGTCTCGAGACGATTCCCTGTGAAACAAGGATCTGCTTGGCCCGTCTGCTGGCGTCAAATTCAACCGGAAGGGTTACCAGTGCGAAAAGAGCGGTTGCCGCAAAAAGCAGTATTCCTGCCCACGCAAGAGTGGTGCCGAGAGAACCTGCCATGAACATACCGATGATGAAGATGATCGGGCCCAGGTTGCTCCCGAATGAAACAACGGGTACCATGGCCGAACGGACCTGCAGCGGGAAGTATCCCTTTTTGTCCTGCAGTGCGTGTCCCGCTTCATGGGCAGCGACACCGACAGAGGCTATGCTGGGAAGCTCATAGACCTGTTCGCTCAAGCGCAGCTTCTTCTTTCCGGGATCGTAATGGTCGGAGAGCATGCCGCGCGTCTCTTCGACATCCACATTGCCGAGACCGCTGCGATCGAGGATCATGCGCGCTGCCTGGGCGCCATTGATCCGGTTTGCAAGCGTTACCTGCGAGTACTTTTTAAATGCGGATTTAACCCTGAACTGCGCCCAGAGGCCCAGGAGAAGCGGCGGCAGAGCAAACACAAAATATAAAGGATCGAAGTAAAACATATGATCAGACGTCTTGTATTGTCAATGGTTATTCTGGACTAAAATGTACGGCAGGAGATGCTGCTTTCGGCATATCCTCCATGTGGTTTGACGACGTGAAAGATAATTTCCGGCGGCTGACGGGTTACTCCGCCTGCCATTCAGATGCCCGGTTTATCTTCGATTTTGTTCGCCTTCCAAGTACCATGCCTATTTTAAGCAGGAGATTTCTCGGAAGCAGTCGCCCGGTATGGATAATGAGCTTGTTGAGGAAGCCGGGGATCGTATAGGGTTTTTTACTTTCCAGAGCACGTATCGCGTCCTGTACGACTTTCTTCGATGAACCGACCGGCAGGAGCGTCGAATGCGGATCGATACCTGCGCTATGGTATATATCGGTCTCTGTCAGGCCGGGACACAATGCAAGGACAGATACTCCCGAGCCTTTAAGCTCTTCGCGGATCGATTCGGAAAAAGAGAGCACGAATGATTTTGTTGCGGCATACACAGCGTTGTAGGGGACGCCGGCAAAAGCAAGAATGGAAGATACGTTGACGATTTGCCCATTTTTTCTTTCTTTCATGCTTGATACGAACAGCCGTGTCAGCTTGACGAGGGTAAGCATATGCAGAACGATCATTCTCTCGATTTTTTCCAGAGGCATGGAATCGAAAGCCGAATCATATCCGAAACCTGCGTTATTGATAAGGGTGCGGACAGGAATCTGGTGTGAGTTGCAGAAAGCGAAAACTTTTTCGGCGCTGTCCGGTAACGATAGATCCTGACTGAAAATCTGTATATCGACGCCATGGTTGTTTTGAAGTCTTGCGGCGAGAGTGCCGAGTTTATCGTGTGAACGTGCGACAAGAACCAGATTGCTTCCCGAAGCGGCATATTCTTCGGCAAATGTTTTTCCGATTCCCGATGAGGCTCCTGTTATCAATACGTATTCCATGGCGAGTTTTGTGTTTTGGCGAGTTTGTTGCCGGCGTGGTTGGGACTACAGCATCCCATCCACCTGAAGATAACAAATATCGGAAAGGTGCCGAGAAGAATCGATGGAACAGAATGACGCGTCAAAAGGTTTGATTATATTCAGATAAACAAGCCTCAGCGAAGGTGGACTACCACTGTTCCCAACAGCTTTTTTCTGTTATGATGAACCGATTGATTTCCCTGAAAACACTGTTTTTCACGACAGTACTCCTGACAGGCATGCTGTCCGGTCTTTTCAGCCTTTCCAGGGCGGCTGAAGAAGGACGCAATGAGGTATACCGCCTGGTCTTGAACGGAACGGTCAATCCCGGAAGTGCAGACTTTTTCAAACGTGCACTTGACGAGGCTGAAGAAGGGGGCGCTCATGCCGTTCTTGTTGAACTCGATACTCCGGGAGGCCTGGTGTCGTCACTTCGAGACATGATTCAGCGCGTTCTTTCATCCCGGATCCCGGTTATCGTCTATGTATCGCCGCAGGGAGCGCAGTCGGCATCTGCAGGTGCTCTCCTGACATTGTCGGCGCATGTTGCCGCAATGTCCCCCGGTACGGAAATAGGGGCGGCAAGCCCTGTCGGAATAGGCGGAGGAGGAGGCGAAGGTGATGATACCATGAAGAAAAAAGCCGAGAATGACCTTGCGGCATTTGCACGAAGTATAGCGGAGGAGCGTGGCCGGAATGCCGCGTGGGCGGAAAAGGCCGTGCGCGAGAGTATCGCTTCGACAGCAAATGAAGCCCTGAAGGAAGGTGTCATCGATCTTGTCGCTGCCGATCGTGAAGAACTTTTCTCGAAGCTGGATGGAAAACAAGTCAAGACGGCTGACGGCGAAGTGACCCTCAAGCTCAAGGACGCCGTCCTGAAAGAGATCAGGCCGACGCTCCAGGAGCAGATCCTCATCAAGCTTGCCGATCCCAACCTTGCCTATATATTCATTATGGCCGGGCTTGCAGGGCTTTATTTCGAACTTGCCAATCCCGGCTCGATCTTCCCCGGTGTATTGGGTGCCATATGTCTGCTCCTGGCTCTTTTCGCGCTCCAGGCACTGCCGGTAAACGTGGTAGGCCTGCTGCTTATTGTGCTTGCTGTAGTCTTCTTCGGCCTCGAACTGTTTGTTGCAAGCGGGGGCATTCTTGCAATCGCAGGACTTGTCGCTTTGCTTGTGGGATCGCTTATGCTTTTCAATCCGGCAGAAACCGGAATTTCGATATCCCTTTCGGTTTTCCTGCCTGTCTATATTTCGGTTTCGGCTGCGATCCTCGTCATTGTCTGGCTGGTTGCCAAGTCAGCGAGAAAAAAGCTGGCATCGGGGCCTGAACAGCTTTTGGGCTACGAGGGTCAGGCAGTCCATGGATTCGGTCCGGATGAAACCGGGAAAGTATTCGTTCACGGAGAGCTGTGGGATGCCGTCGCTCAGGAGACAATAGAGGAAAAAGAAGCGGTAACGGTAAGCGGTTTGAAAGGTCTCGTTTTACAGGTAACCAAAAAACAGGAGAAAGCATAATGTTCAGTCTCAATCTGATTCCTATCATTTTTCTGGCGGTCGCGTTTCTTGCTTCCGCAGTCAAAGTTCTCAGGGAGTATGACCGGGCGGTCATATTCCGGCTTGGACGCATTATCGGCGCCAAGGGCCCCGGGATCATCATTCTGATTCCCATTATCGATAAGATGGTGAAAATCGACCTGAGGACGGTGACGCTCGACGTTCCTCCGCAGGACGTCATCACCAAGGACAATGTGACGGTCAAGGTGAGTGCTGTTGTGTATTTCAGGGTTATCGATCCGGTCAAGGCGATTGTCGATGTCGAGGATTTCTATTTCGCCACCTCCCAGCTTGCCCAGACAACCTTGAGAAGCACCTGCGGCCAGGGTGAACTCGATCATCTGCTTTCGGAAAGGGACGAGATCAACGAACAGATCCAGTCAATCCTCGACAAGGACACCGAGCCATGGGGTGTGAAGGTGAGCAAGGTCGAGATAAAAGAGATCGACCTTCCTATAGAAATGCAGCGTGCAATGGCCAAACAGGCGGAGGCTGAAAGGGAACGGCGTTCCAAGGTCATCAATGCCGAGGGTGAGTTCCAGGCTGCTGAACGTCTGAACGAAGCGGCGTCGATCATTTCTCAAAATCCCGGAGCGCTTCAACTGCGCTATCTGCAGACCCTGCAGGACATTGCGGCTGAAAACAACTCGACGACCATATTCCCGATACCGATCGATCTTTTGAAGCCTTTCATGGAGAAGAGCGGCGTCAAATGAGGTTTTCCTGAATTTATTATAACGACGATATTCCGAAGATGATAAAAATCCGCAAAATACTGTGTCCGGTTGATTTTTCCGAAGCTTCTCGCAACGCCGTGCGTTATGCCCACGAGTTTGCCAAAGGAATGGGTGCGGAGCTTGTGCTGCTCAATATTGTCGAGCCCAGGCCTATGGCGGTCGATATGTCACTGTCATATGTTCCGCTCGAGGAAGACCTCGAAAAGGCTGCCCGTGAAGACCTTGAGGAGATAATCCGCATGGAAAAGGAAAAAGGCGTGGAGGTACAGGCTGAAGTACGGATCGGCACGCCGTCAGAGCTGATCCTGGAAACAGCCGAAGAGCTCGATGTCAATCTCGTTATTCTCGGTTCGCATGGCAAGTCAGGTCTGAGCAGGCTCTTGATGGGGAGTGTCGCCGAATCGGTGGTGCGCAAGGCGACATGCCCCGTGCTGATCGTCAAGGCTGAAGAAAAAGA
>JANQMO010000012.1 GCA_028280025.1 Chlorobium sp.
GATGCTGGAGTGATAGGATATATTGAAATGACCTCGTTTGTGCGATAGGCAACATGCGCGAGCGCTTCGTTACCTTCCATTATCTTGTATTCACGAGAAACAACCTGAGCGGTCGCGCCGTTACCTTGCGATGATGTATTATTCTGACTCATTGTAACTCTCTCTTTGAAAAACAGTTTTACGTTTGCTTGATTGTGCCTGGCTGCTGAATATCAGGCGATTTACCTGATAAAATGGAGATAACGTCAGTTCAGAAAGAAAGGCGTGCTGGATTCCGGCCTGTAGGCCGGAATGCTAAACTACGTGGTGTATTAACCTATGCTGATCCCCTTTTTGAAGAGGGAAAGATATTAAAAAAAATAATATGGATAAACCTTAAATTTACATTTCAGCTTGTCAGGTTTCCGCTTCGGGCATTACATTCTGCTGAATGGTAGATCGGGCTATGTAATTACGACAGAAAGAAAAGGATATTATGGGCGATATTCTTTATGGCAGGAATGCGGTTCTTGAACTCCTCTCTTCCGATCCTGAAAAGATTGAAAAGATCTACATGCAGTTCAATACCGGACATCACAAGCTCAAGGAGATACTCATAACGGCAAGACGTTCGCGGATACCGATCGGCAAGGCACGTCTGGAGAAGCTGGGAGAGATGGCCGGGACAGCCAAGCATCAGGGGGTCTGTGCGCTCATTTCGACGATACGCTACTATCAGCTCGAAGAGTTGCTTCGGGCGCCAAGGAATACCAGTCCGCTGATTGTCGTTCTGCCTGGACTCGACGATCCTCATAACGTTGGTGCGGTTATCCGGACAGCCGAGGCAGTAGCCGCTGATGGTGTCGTACTGATCGAGGGTAAAGGCTCTCCGGTCAATGCAGCCGTGCATAAGGCCTCTGCAGGGGCGGCATCGCACATGCGCCTCTGCAAGGTAAAAAGCCTTGTGAAATGTCTCGGTACGCTTCGTGAAAACGGCCTGCAGGTTGTAGCCGCAGACATGCATGCCGAGAAGAACTATACCGATTGCGATTTTACAAAACCTTCCGTCATCGTGATGGGGAAAGAGGGACGAGGAATCGATTCCCGTATCAGCGAAGAGTGTGACCAGCTTCTTCGTATACCGATGGCCGGTTGTGTCGAATCGCTGAATGTCAGTGTTTCCGCGGGGGTTTTACTGTACGAGGCGATGCGTCAGAGATTACTATAGATTTTTTTATAGGTCCTATAGGTCTTATGGGACCTATAAGTCCTATACAAATTCTTCAACAGCAATGGCTGCTCATAACCCGTAGATTTTCCGGCACCTAAACACCTCAACAAATCAACACCTCAACAATTCAACGCACAGCGAGACGCTGCGCTGTCTTTTGCCGGAGGCAAAAAAATAGTACCTTCATTTTTTACATGGCAATTTTCATTTGTTCTAAATTGAGCGATTGCCGAGCATGCCACAGATGCAAGGCACAGGGAATGCCGCTGTATCCCGACAAGTCGGGACGCAAGTTCCCTGTAACGAAACAGATTCGGTATGATCGGCAATCCCGAAGGGTTTTAACAAATGCGGCTCTTTTCAGTTTTCAAGTTCTCCCGGCAGGTAAAGGATAATCTCTATACAAATATAGTATAACTGATTGTTATTAATAGGCTTACTGTTATGGTGCATTTGTTGAAACGATCAGTTTAGGTTTACGTAACATTTTAACAGTTCTTCGTCATGAATTTCCCTGAAGATCTCCGTTACACCAGTGACCATGAATGGGTCAAGGTACTCGAGGATGGTAGTGTACGTGTCGGAATTACCGATTTCGCCCAGTCGGAACTGGGGGATATTGTTTTTGTCGAAACAAAATCCGTAGGCACGTCCCTGAAAAAGCATGATGTTTTCGGTACGGTCGAGGCGGTGAAAACCGTTGCCGATCTTTTTGCTCCGGTGTCCGGAACGATCAAAGCAGTCAATGATGCTCTCGATGCTGCCGAAGTTGTCAACAGCAGTCCTTATGACGAAGGCTGGCTGGTCGAAATGAGCGTCGACGAGCCGGGTCAGCTCGACGGGCTGATGAGTGCCGGAGACTACAGAAAAACCATCGGGGAGTAACAGCAATGCCCTTTATTGCCAATACGGATGCAGATCGTAACGCGATGCTCAAGGGGATCGGCGTCGAATCGTTTGATGATCTCATTCCGGATGTCCCCGGCGAGCTTCGTTTGAAAGAAACTCTCGACCTTCCTCCCGCTCTTACCGAACCGGCTGTCATGCGGTTAATGGAAGAACTTGCCGCGGAGAATGAATCCGCTTCGAGGTATGTCAGCTATCTTGGCGGCGGGGCATATGACCACTATGTTCCTCCTGCAGTCAAGACCATTGCGTCGCGGAGCGAGTTTTATACAGCATACACTCCCTACCAGGCAGAAGTGTCGCAAGGGACGCTTCAGGCGATATATGAGTACCAGAGCATGATCTGCCGGTTGTACGGCATGGATACAGCCAATGCGTCGCTCTATGACGGCGCGACGGCTCTTGCTGAAGCCGTATCAATGGCAATGGCTGTGACCGGGCGCACCTCCGTTGTCATTGCCGGAGCCCTGCATCCGAATTCCCGCCATGTTCTGAAAACGTTCATCGAGTCGGGAGGAGACCGCACTGTTTTACAGTGCTCTCTCGATGACGGCGTCTGTGATTTGGATCGTCTTGCGGAAACGGTTGACGATACTCTTGCAGCGGTTATTGTCCAGCAGCCCAATTTCTACGGTTGCCTTGAAGATGTTGGCCGTATCGGTGACATTGCACATGAAAAAGGGGCTCTGTTCATTGTTTCCGCCGATCCGGTTTCTCTTGGGCTGCTCGAGGCTCCGGGAAACTACGGAGCCGATATTGCAGTCGGCGAGGGACAGCCTCTCGGCAGTGCACTGAATTTCGGCGGTCCGTACCTTGGGATATTTGCTGTAAACAGCAAATATGTCCGCAAAGTACCCGGCAGACTTGTCGGTATGACAAAAGACCGGCACGGAGAAGACGGTTTCATCCTTACTCTGCAGACAAGGGAGCAGCATATCCGCCGTGAGAAGGCGACCTCGAATATTTGTACCAACCAGGCGCTCAATGCCCTGCAGGCTGTTGTCTACCTTTCACTTGTCGGAAGGAAAGGGCTTCGGGAAGTTGCAGAGCATTCCATACAGAAATCGCATTACCTCGCAGAAAAGATTGCGGAACTTCCCGGTTACTCACTGAAGTATCAAAAACCTTTCTTCAGGGAGTTTGTCGTTGAAACACCTGTTCCTGCTGCAAAGGTTGTCGCCGGGATGATGGAAAAGGGGATTTTGGCGGGATACGATCTGTCGAATGTCGGTGATGCAGGACTTTTGGTTGCCGTTACCGAACAGCGTACCAGAGCGCAGCTCGATGATTTTGTTGACAAACTCGGGGCTGTCAGCTGACAAGCCCCAGGTTTCTCAGCTCTTCCCTCATCGTGTCCTTATGCTCCTGCTGCAGGGGAACCAGCGGCAGGCGGTAGACTTCCTTGATCATACCCATAAGCGAGAGGCTGTACTTGACCGGTACAGGATTGCTTTCGATGAAGTTGAGGCTGAACAGTTTTCTGAGCCGGTTATTGATGTCTCGGGCTTCCTCCAGGTTTCCTTCACGGATTTCTGTCAGGAGTTTCTTGATTTCGGCCGGAACCTGGTTGGCCGCTACCGATATCACGCCATCACCGCCAAGCGCCATAAAGGGCAGGATAAGCTGATCTTCTCCGGTCATAACTGAAAAATTGGCCGGCCTGCAGGCAATCAGTTCCATGATCTGATTGATGTTTACCGAAGCTTCCTTGACTGCAGCTATGTTCTTATGGTCGCCGGCGAGTCGGAGGATGGTTTCAGCCGTGACGTTACTGCCGGTTCTTCCGGGAACATTATACACGATGATCGGTACGGTGACCGCTTCGGCAAGTCGGCTGTAATGTTCGTAATATCCTTCCTGCGAGGGTTTGTTATAGTAAGGCGCAACTGATAGAATTGCCTGGGCTCCTGCATTTTCGGCATTTCTGGCAAGCGCAACTGCATGGTTTGTTGCATTTGTCCCTGCACCGGCGGCAACCAGGATTTTGTTTCCAGCTTCTTCCCTGACAATTCCGATGATTTCCGACTGCTCATCGGCGGTAAGCGTTGGCGACTCTCCCGTTGTACCGCATGGGATGACAATATCGGTGCCGCCCGCGATATGAAACTGCACAAGGTGCCGCAGGGCGTTCTTGTCAAGAGAGTGGTCCTCTTTGAACGGCGTGACCAGTGCTACAGCGGAACCGGCAATGAGTTTTTTTGTCATAAACGATCCTACACAGTATTGCGGACTTCAGAGGTCCTTCAGAATGACAATTATTGGCACCTAAACTGATCGTTTAAATAAATGCTTAAAAATAGTAAGCATATAAAAAACAGTCTTTTATAATGCTCAAAAAATCTAATTATTCATCACCTGTCGGGTACAGGAAAAAAAGATAATGAATCGCATTTATTTAAACCCTTCGGGATTGCCGGTCATACCACATCTGCTTCGTTACAGGGAACTTGCGGTAGATCACTACAGCGGCATTCCCTGTGCCTTGCATCTGTGGTATGCTCGACAATCGCTCAATTTAGGTGGTAATAAGTATACGGGAAACTAACCGTTTTTTCTATATCGCGTTGCCATTAATTTAGCGTTTCTTCCATTTCGGTTGCAAGGATGCTCTGGGGAGTGCTGCAGCAGAGCGGGAGCAAACGTTCTGTCTATCCGGCACTCCTGGCGTGTTCGATCAGTTCAGCCGCAGCGCGAAGGAATGATTCCGAACGTTCTCTTCCGCTTAAGAGGCAGGCGACTGCCGTTACATGTTCTTCGGCATCCAGTGGCCTGACGGTTGTAACCGTTCGGTCCTCCTGCACCGTTTTTTCAACCGACAGATGCCGGTCGGCCATCGCCGCAATCTGCGGAAGATGGGTGATCGATATGATCTGGTGGGTTTTCGAGAGCTTCCTGAGGCTTCTGCCGACCGCATCGGCTATTCTGCCGCTGATGCCTGTATCTATTTCATCAAATATCAGGATCGGCATCGCTGTATGTTCGGCCAGTACTCGCTTCATTGCCAGCATGATCCTTGATATTTCCCCCCCGGAAGCGATTTTGGAAAGGGGTTTCGGTGACTCGCCGATATTGGTCGATAGAAGGAATTCAACCAGGTCATAGCCGTTGTCAAAAGCGCTGTAGCGCCGGTCATCGATCTGAATATCGCCGTTTTCGTCAGGCTCCTGGCTGATGCTGACGTTGAATACTCCGTTGGGAATGCCGAGTTCTCCAAGCTCTTTCGAGATATCCTTTTCAAGCGTTTCGGCTGTTTTTTTTCGTGCAGACGAGATAGTTAGGGCAAGGGCGGATAACTGTTTTCCAAGAGAAGCGATTTCTCCGGTAATTACATCGGTACGCTCTGTCAGATTTTCTTCCAGCGAAAGCTCTTCGGCAATGCTGTCTTTCATGGCGAGCAGCTCTTCAATCGACTTGCCATACTTTTTGACCGCTTTCTGGAGCTGCAGTTGTCTGTGGCGAAGTGATTCGAGCCGGTCTGGATTGAATTCGATCGTTTCGCTGTAATTGCGAACGGTACGGCTGATCTCCTCGATAAGGCTTTTTGCCGTCTCGGCGTCACCGAGATGTTCAGAAAAAACTTTGTCGATTGCTGACAGGCGTTCGAGGAGCCGGACTGCTTCGGACATCTGAACAAATGCTGAGCTTTCCGAATCGTAGAGGAGTTCAGAGAGCGATGAACAAAGCTCGAACCGTGTTTCCGAATGTTCCAGAAGCGTCATTTCTTCCTCGATCAGGGTGTGTTCATTTTTTTTCAGGTCAAGCGACTCCAGTTCTTTTTTCTGGTATTCGAGCAGATCCCGTTTTTCCTGCAGGCGCTCCGCATTGGCTTGCAAATGGTCAAGCTCTTTTCTTTGTTCCTTGAGTGTCGCGTGGATTTGTTTATAGGTTTCGATGTTTTTATCCAGGATTCCGAATCCGTCAAGCATGGTTACATGCGTGTCAGGGTGGAGAAGAAACTGGTGTTCGTGCTGGCCGTGCAGGTCGATCAAAAGATCGCCGATACTGCGGAGAACCTGCAGGGTGCAGGGGGTGTCGTTGACAAAACATCTCGATTGTCCTTTTGCCGATATTTCCCTGCGAAGAAACAGCTCCTCTTCCGGGTCGATTCCTGCATGTTCGAGAATGGTATGGACCTGCTCCGTGTTCCGGGGGATCAGTACGGCTTCGACAACGGCCTTGTTTGCACCGCTGCGCACAAGATCACTGCTTGCCCTGATACCGAGCACCTGGTTCAGGGCGCCGATGAGTATTGATTTCCCCGCGCCGGTTTCACCGGTGATGATGGTCAGCCCTTCCGAAAATTCAATCGAGAGCTCGTCTATCAGCGCAAAGTTTTTGATGTAGAGGTTGGTCAGCATAGTCTGAAGATACAGCTTCAGGAATATGAATAACAAGACTCTTCATCGGACAATCGCAACTGTACCCTCCAGATAGAGGATGCCGCTGAGAGTAGTGCCGGAAACACTGACCCTTGCAAGGTAGAGTCCTGACGGGGCAGGAGTGCCGTTATCCCGGAGACCGTTCCATTCGAAGGAGCCTTCGGGCCCGGCGGGAAGTCCTTTTACCAATGTTCTGACAATCCTGCCGCTGCTGTCGTAAAGTACTGCGGCAATCTGATACGCCCCGGCGGGCAGCCGGTATTGTATCGTTGCTTTTTCACCGCTGCCGTCAAGCTGCGGAGAGAATACAGCTGGATCGATTGATAGTGAAGGCGATCTCTCGAGCTGGTCTGACTCCAGGTAGACGCTGTTTCTTTTGCCGGGAGTGCCGCCGTAAGATGCCTCCATAGATGACGACCAGCTTTCCGGATCGTTCGAAGGCAGGAGGCTGTTGAATTTTTCAAGTGATCGTCCCTTTGTTTCCGTTATGTAGGGGTTGTGCCATCCGCTGCTGTAGGATACCGAATCGATGACCGTTCCATGTGCATCTTTCAGGGTTACGCAGTCAGTGTTGTTGTTGAGCGAAAATGTTTTGCGTTCGACGATAAATATCCGGACATCCTGCTTGCCGGAGAGATAGTCGTAATACCCGACGAGCCTGGACCGTTCCTTATCGGTGCTTTCTTCAGGAACTATGATGCCGTACTGGCCCGGTGCCAGCAGGTTGTCTCCGGACGGATCATCGGCGAAATAATAGGAAAAGCGTTTTCCTGATGCGGTAGGGCAGTCCTGAATGTACCATCCGTACAGATTGACGGTTTCGCTGCCCGGATTGAAGAGTTCAACATAGTCAGGCTGGTCGGCTTTGCCGTCATCTTTCAACTGGACAGGAGCGAACAGAATTTCGTTGATTACCGGCTGTGTTCGGTTTCCGGTGATCACGGTCGTACCTGCAGGTGAAAGTTCTGCATTGTTTTGCAAACAGGACGATAAAAAAAGCGTAAGTGCGCACAGGGTCAAAAAAAGACGCATGGTGCTGCGTTTTTCAAAATTATCATGCGGCCTGTGATGGCCGCATGGAAGATGTTTTGGGGAGGATCGACGGTCCGGAAAGGAGTTTCCGGCCCTAACGGTTATTCATTGTCGGATGAAGAGTCCTTTTTCGGGGCGGGTTTGTCATCGACGGCCTTGGTGAATTCGCTTTCTATTTCCGATTGGGCTTTCCTGAATTCTTTCATGCTCTGACCGAGGCCTCGCGCAAGTTCTGGTAGCTTTTTGGCACCGAAAAGCAAAAGAATTGCAAGAAAAATCAGAATCAGTTCCCATCCGCCCGGCATACCAAATAAAAACATTGTATCTCTCCTGATATATTGATGTCACCTTGCGAAACATGCTCATATTTCGCTGAAGATAAAACTATATAACCAATACGGGTGCTTTAAACAAGGGGTTTTGCTTTTTTTAGTCTATATGGTGATATGGTTATATATCTGCTTTCCCTAATACGGTTTCTCCGGCAACGGTTTTCTTCCCTTTGGAGACCTGAATGCGCACCTTTCGGGGAACGATAATGTCCAGGCGTGAACCAAACATGATCATGCCGAATCTCCTGCCCGCCTGCACCTGTTTTCCTGCAGCCAGATCGCAGATAATCCTTCTTGCGGCAAACCCGGCAACCTGCGTGAAACAGATTCTCATGCCGTCCGATTCGAGCCCGATTTCCATGCGTTCGTTGTTTTGCATGCTGTTCTGGTCGAACGCCATGAGGAAAGTGCCTTTGTGATAGGACAGGGTTTTTATGGTTCCGCTGAAGGGGATCCTGTTGACATGGACGTTGAAGAGGGACATGAAGATGCTGATGCAGGTCGATTCCTCTCCTGTGAAGGGATGGGAGACTTTCTTTATCAATACGATTCTGCCGTCAGCGGGAGCAAGGACGGCAGTGGGGTCGCCAGGAGGATTTCGTTCCGGATCACGGAAAAAGTAGATGGTGAAGACAAACAGCCCTGTCGACAGGATTGTAACAATAAGTTGAAAGGCTCCGGAAAGCAGCAGCAGTCCGGCCATACAAAAGAGAGCTGATGCAAGCAGTATTGTCAAAAGGGTTCGTCGGCCGTAAGGGGAAAGCATGGAATGGATAATTGTTGCGTTATTGTGCTGTGAGTGAAGAAGTAAAATACGATACATTGAAGAATCTCTTCCATCCTAAATTGAGCGATTGTCGAGCATGCCGGAGATGCGAGGCACAGGGAATACCGCTGTAGTAATCTACCGCAAGTTCCCTGTAACGAAGCAGATTCGGTATGATCGGCAATCCCGAAGGGTTTTAACAAATGCGGCTTTTTAATCAGTTGTCACGTTCACCCGGCAGGTAAGGGATAATCTCACTGTATAACATATAGAATTTAATAGACTTACTATTATAGAGCAATTGTTGAAACGCTCAGTTTAGGTCCATGTCAATCAAATGTCTTTATGTCACGGAATCTTAACAGCACTGAAAGAAAATTTCTCCAGCATCTCACTGTTCGTGGTCTGGTGCGTGAAGGGGAGCATGTTCTGGCAGCTGTTTCAGGCGGCCCGGATTCGATGGCGCTCATGTATCTCCTCGATGCAGTCAGGCCTGTACTGCATTGCAAGGTCAGCGTTGCGCACTGCAATTTTCAGCTTCGCAGCGATGAAAGCATGCTTGATGAAGAGCATGTGCTCGAAGAAGCCGATAAACTCGGACTTGCCTGTCACGTACAACGTTTCGAGACGCGAAGGGATGCCGCGGAGTGGAAGCGGTCCATTGAGGAAACTGCCAGAATTGAACGGTACGGATATTTTCAGGAGCTTGCCCGGAAGTTCGATATCGACAAGATCGCAACGGGGCACCATGTGAGCGACAATGCTGAAACCATCCTGTTCAACCTCTTCAGGGGAACGTCGATACCCGGCTTAAGGGGGATTCGTGCCTGTCACGGGCAGGTGATCCGCCCTTTACTGCTGTTGCATAAAGACGATATTGTTCGCTATCTCGAAGAGCGATCGATCCCATACAGGGTTGACAGCAGCAACCTCGGCGTGGAACCCGATCGTAATTTCATTCGCCACAAAATTGTCCCCCTGATAGAAGAGCGGTTTGCCAACAAGCTTCTTCCTTCGCTGCAAAGGCTGTCGGAGTATGCCGCAGAGCTTGAAGAGTTTTTAGAACTGCATTTCGAGGAGCTCGTGGAGAATGACAGCGGTCTTACTCTGACAGATAACAGGCTCTTTGTGCCCTCGTTCATGCAACTGACGGTTTTCGAAAGAAAAGAGCTGCTCAAGCGGGCCTTGCAGGATTGCGGCTGCGAATCAACCGGAAGGGTGCTGCAGCAGTTAGTAGACCTGCTGGAGACACAACCGGGCAGAAAGATGGATCTCCCTGGAGGCATGGAAGCGGTATGGAAAGGGAGGTATCTGGTTTTTAAGAATAGGTAGTGGGTAATGGGTATTGGGGAATCGGAAGAGCGAAGAAACAAGAGTATCTTCATCCTACTACCTACTACCTACTACCTACTACCTACTACCTACTACCTACTACCTACTACCTA
>JANQMO010000005.1 GCA_028280025.1 Chlorobium sp.
GCCTGGACCGGTTTCGAGATGTCGCGGGCCGCGTGCAGATCGTCGATGCGGTCGATCACCTCGCCGTTGCCGCTGATCACCTTCAACGACAAACGGTCGCCCCGGACGTCGAACACGCAGATGTTTTCCTGGGGAATAAACTTATAACCCCACTCCGGATTGGGCCGGGTCTTCCACCATTCATTCCACGGACTGGGCAACTCGCCCGCGTAAGGCGCGCCGCCGCCGCCGCAGACAATGAACCACGTGCGCCGCTTCAACCCGTCCAGAGGCGAAACGCGTTTGTCCGGCCAATGGAAGCTCGTCGATCCATCGGTCAGATCCTTGGACACGTTGCCGATGGGCGTCTCGGGACCGATCAGAGTGCGGTGATACACGTGCTCGTCCGAGCACAACACCACGGCCACCTTGGGCGAATCGGCCACCGCCGCGACCAATTCGTTGCGCACGTCGATCACGCCCTTGACCTTGGGAGGCACAGGAGCCCCGCCAATCCAGATCGCCTTTCCGTTGCGGTCGAACATGTGGGCGCGGACGCTGTTGTCGCCGTTCCACCACATGGCGTCGCTCATGTGCGCGCTGTTCGGAAACACCGGCTCCTGCGCCATCAGCGCCACATGTCGCACCGTGTCGTCCTTGTCCGCCGCGGCCACCTCCCGTTTGATCCACAGGAGCTGGTCTTCCATGATGTATCCCTCGGGATTGCCGCCATACGTTTCCCAAAGCTTCGCCTTCTTGTCGGAGTGGCTGAACACCCAGTAGTTGTTGTTGAAGACAATAACTTTCAGACTTCCATACTGGAACGAGTAGACGTTCTCGCTGTATTGCGGGCGCCCGTCCGTCGGATTCTTCGGACCGTTTCGGGGAAAGCGAAACTCGCGGGCAAACACCGCCTCGGTCGAACCCCCGGCATAGGAACCGGTCTTCGCGGACCACTTGTCGAGGCCGATGCCGTATTTGGAATCCGGCCGTTCCGCCGAATCGTCGAACACATTCAACAACGCCTCGTGATTCCCCATGGCGGTGTAGACGGCGCGCTCCGCCCAGAAGCCCGCCATGCCCTGCTATCGTGGTTCACGCTCGACCAGCGCAGAAAAGGCGGGTGTCCGAAATCAGTGATTGTTTTTCGTTCTGTAACCATTGCAACCTCCGACTACTCATCCATCTACAACCTTAAGCGCCAAGGCATTTCATTTCAACAGCGTATTGCGTAAATTCACTCAGCATTTCTGCTGAATCATTGATTCATGGAACCGGCTTTAGTGTTCAAGACACTTTTTCACCTTTTGATTTTTGACCCTTGACTTGAGCTTTATGAAATTTATCCTTTCACACGGCCGCTACATGGTCATAATCGGCGTCATCGGCGCTTTTCTGGCGGCAATTTCGCTTTTCGTCTACGGCGGCATACTCACCGTCCAGCAGATTATTGAGACAATCCAAACAGGATATGTATCAAGCAAAGGGTCGAAAACCCTGATGCTCAGTTTTGTTGAAATAGCCGACATCTTCCTGCTCGGCACCGTGATGTATATTATCTCGACAGGCCTTTATGAACTGTTCATCGATGACAACATAGAATTGCCGGGCTGGCTTGAAATTCACACGCTCGATGACCTGAAACAAAAACTGGTGGGCGTTATTGTCGTGGTAATGGGAGTGATATTTCTCGGTCATGTCATCAAATGGCACGGTGAGACGGAAATCGTCTATTACGGAGCCGCCATCGCCTTGGTCATCATAGCACTGACCTGGTTCTCCGGACAAAAGAAAAAGAAAGAATAAGGCAAAATTCAAAAGTAAAAAGGCAAAAGAAAGAGGAAGACCGGAGGGCGAAAGATTTTTTTTCCTTACAGATATTGCATTTCCTTACTGAAACTATAATTCCAAAACCTGTACGAGGCTGTCTCACAAGTCATGCATTTTGTCTTTTTATAGTCATCCTCGGGCTTGCCCTGTGAAATAGATGCTCTTGATTTCACGGGGCTTACCCGGGGATCCATCTTCCCGCCAACGTCAGTATGGATGCCGCATCCCTGTGAAATCCGAACATCTATTTCACGGGGCGGCATGACACTCAACTGACAACGTATTCGTGGCGGCTTATAATCGTAAATTTTTGCTTTTGAGACCGCCTCCTGCTAATCATTCAAATCTTTTTCTCTTCACTGAGAACCGAGAACTCAAAACTTAGAACTGAACACTATGAACTCATTGCTCCTAACATAACACGTAACACAATCCCTCACACCCCTACATACACCCCACCCTCACGCACCTCTACCGGAAACGATTCAACTCCTTTCGCTGAATTGTATAGATATTGACCGCTACATGAATCGAATTCCCAACCGTGCCATGGACAGATGATATGACCATTTTTGATCGAACCCTTACCCAGCGGCCCGCCTTCATGAGCACAAACGCCATCCAGAGCGCAGATCACCCCATCTACTTTTGAAACAGCAAGCTTACGGTTACCTGCATGAACCTCCATAACCTCGCCTTCACCGATCTGTGAAGAACGTTCCAGAACTTTAAACCACTTCATATACTTGTATATTTGGGTGCGGTAACAGACCTGCACAAATAATACTCTTTATCGCTCAATCATGCGCTGCCAACCAGCAAGGCCATGCAGTAGTATGGCGAAATATTAAAAAAACAAATACCGCTTAAACGCGTTACTAAAGAAAAAAATCAGTACCCGCATTTATACGCCGACAGATTTTATTAAAGCAGAATTATAATAGCTCACATTGTCCCGCCGATATATAACGTTTCATTTTTTTATCTATGCAATACTATTCTTTTTTTTGAAATTATAATTGTATATTTGTTTTGTTATCTATATTAATTAGATTCTATGGTTATGCAACTTTTTTCAGATGAACCAGAACAAAAAAACGAGGTAAACATGAGTGAAAGTGTCTCCCTGAAAGATATCCAGAATCAGATTAAAGCTCTACAGGAAAAAGAAGCGGCTATGATCGCCAAGGCGAAAGCTGAAGTCATCAAGAGCATCAGGGAAAAAGTAGCTGAATATCATCTACAGCCTGAAAACATATTCGGCGGCTCGAAAAAAACATCTGCGGGAACAAAAAAACCAAAGATGATCCGTTACATGCGGGGCAAAGATGAAGTCTGGGCCGGCCGCGGAAAAAAGCCTGAATGGTGTGCAAACATGAGCAAGGAAGAACTTGAGCAATATAAACTCGACGAACCTGTTCCTGCAGAATAACGGCAGCACTACTAACAGCATAAAAGCCTCTCATATCCACTGGGAGGCTTTTTTATTCCCGTTTACCACACATAACATCCCGGCATAGGTCATTATTACATAGAGAATATTGTTTGATCACATTCATCCATGGACTTCCTGCACTACACTCCTGATCGTTATGTTCAATTGACAAAAAACAGCTTTGACCAACTCTCCGATAACAATCTCCTGTCAGCATGAACAAAATCTCACAACGTTCACCAGGAAAACACGCTTTCTCCTGAAATTCTCAACAATCCGTTTTCACACAAAAACATGTTTAATCCGGCACGTCTCGTACAGCGGCAGGAATCACAAAAGGATATTGGAAGGAATATCGGTTTTCAGCAAACAATGAATATATATGTCCCTGAACTACCGGACATCAGAAACAGCACTACAGGGACACGGTTCTGACATATATAACGATGGCAAGCAGTACAAGAGTCACCACCCAGACAAAGATATACCGCCGCATTGCCTTGGAAGCTTTTTCTTTTTCCCACCATGTTCTCGGTCTGATACCCTTGATGAGAAACACCAGCTTGCAGGCCAGATTCACACAAACAACATTAACCGCAAGAAGAAGTGCTGCCCCCATGGCAAGATCGACCTCGGCATGCCCGAGCATCAATCCGAACGTGGCTGCCGGCGGCAAAAGGGCCACGGCAACCATAACCCCCACCAGAACACTCGGCAGACCGGTGCTGAGCGACAAGGCCGCCGCCGCCCCCGAAGCAAAAGCAAGAGCAATGGAGTCGAGACCGGCGTCTGTACGGGAAAGCAGTTCCGGACTTGTCAGGGGAAAAGGCCATAGAATCCCCAGTATGGTCGAAACGGCCACCGCAAGCAAAACCCCGGCAAACAGGGTTTTCAGGGAGTTTTTCATCAGTGCAAGGTCGCCGAGAGCCGTACCGAGTCCAAACGCCAGATTCGGTCCGAGAAGAGGTGCGATAACCATCGCGCCGATAACAACCGCAACGTTGTTCTCGATGAGTCCGATAGCGGCCACGATCGTCGACAACACGACAAGCACAAGATAATTGATATCGAGCCTCGCGTTTTTCTGCACATCCTTGTACAGGGATTCGCGTGCCTGGGTGGCCTTTGCTTCTTTCTCCTGCTGCTCCTCGGTTTGTTTCGGCAGCGAGATATCTATCGGGTAGACCAGAAGTTTTGCATATGACTGCGCGCCAAGAACTCCCTGAAGCGCGTCGAGCACCTCCTGCACCTTGTCATCGGTAACGACGAGACGCATTGGCTGCAGATCATCCTTGTCCTTCAATCCTGTACGAAAATCACGGGCCTTATGCTTCCGAGCAATCGTTTCGACGGTTTTTACACTCCCCTCGTCGGCAATGACTTCAATGAGCTTCATAATATAGAGGTCTATTGACTGGCAGATATCCCGGCTGAAAGAAAAACAAAGCTGAAAAATACGACTGTTCAGCTATCAACAGCCCGCCTGCCGTCGTAACATAACAACAGCAATATCGTTTATAGTCGGAAAGCCTGCAATGACGCTCAATACATTTTCATGAATTAATAGACACGGCACCTGTATCCTGAGCCGCGAATTGTGCATATTGGATGTATACAGGACGCCCCTCGGTGTGTTTTTCAATACAGACACCTTCCTTTCATCGCTGCCTCAGAATGATCCGGCCTCCCTGCCCTCACCGTGCATGTGAATCACCAAAAGACATACAAAAACCACATAAATGTTAATTATTTTTTGTATATACTCATATTGAACTGAATTATTTAAGCATTGTAGGTCTTATTCCGTAATATGTATCGAGCGAGCATGAAGAAACGATCCTGACAACGATGAACAATATAAGCTCAACAACGGATACTGGAGTGTTCACCCCCTGGATAATCGACACGACACTCAGGGACGGCGAACAGGCGCCCGGCGTTGCCTTCAGCCCGGAAGAAAAAAAAGATATTGCCCAAAAGCTTGCCAATGCCGGAGTAGACGAGCTGGAAATAGGTTTTCCTGCCATGAGCGAGCCGGAACAGTATGTCATCAGGGAAATCGTCGCAATGAAACTGAACATCCGGCTTACCAGCTGGGCAAGGGCACGGCTGTCAGACATTGAATGCGCCAGCCGTTGCGGCACAGAAGGCATACACATCAGCTTTCCCATCTCCAGCCTCTACCTTGACCTGATGGGTAAAGACTACACATGGGTACACAATGAACTCAAAAGACTAATACCGGAAGCAAAAAAAAGATTCGGCTTTGTCAGTGTCGGAGGACAGGATGCGACAAGGACTGATCAAGACGTTCTTGAAACGTTTGTCGATCACGCGGCAACGTACGGAGCCGACAGGGTGAGAATCGCCGATACCGTCGGTATCGTGACGCCATTGACGCTCATGAATATGATGCGGCACCTGAAATCGTCAACAACGGTACCGCTCGAGTTTCATGCGCATAACGACCTCGGCATGGCAACAGCCAACGCATTCTGTGCTATCGAGGCACACTGCGATGCAGTCAGCGTTTCGGTGACCGGCCTCGGTGAACGGGCAGGCAATGCCGCTCTGGAAGAACTTGCCGTAGCGCTGAAACTCTCCGGCAGGCATCGAACGCGGATCAGGACCGAACGTCTTGGAGAACTCTGTGATACAGTGGCAAAAGCATCGAAAAGACCTGTCGACAATCAGAAACCTCTCATTGGACGTTCGGTTTTTCAGCATGAATCAGGGATTCACTGCAACGCCCTGCTCAAGGATCCGTTATCCTATCAACCGTTCTTGCCCGGCGATATCGGCAAGGATGCTTCTGAATTTGTCATTGGAAAGCATTCGGGAAGCGCTTCAATACAGCATGTGCTCTCAAAAAGAGGCATTCATATCGACCGAAGCCAGGCAGGAATGATGCTTGGAAGTGTTCGCCATGCCGCCGGCATGAAAAAAAGGGGGCTGTCGGCAGATGAGCTGGAAAAGATTTACAAACAATGCCTTGTCAACCCTCAGAAGAGCTGCAGAAAATGAAAGCACCGGTAAGCGAACAGACAAATACAATCAGCCTTCTTGCAGAAGTCAGCCGGGCGCTCAATTACGCCGGGGACATCAACAAGGTGCTCAGAAGCATTCTCAGCATCATGTCGGAACATATGAACATGGTTCGGGGTGTCATCACCATCCTCAACCGCGACACCAATGAAATCGTCATCAATGAATCATTCGGGCTCACTGAACAAGAGCAGGCGAGAGGCCGATATATCCCCGGCGAAGGCATTATCGGCCAGGTAGTGAAATCCGGCAAAAGCAGAGTGGTCCCCAGGATCGATGAAGAGCCCGAATTTCTTGACCGAACCGGCTCAAGAAACCGCATTACTGCAGAGCAGCTCTGTTTTGTCTGCGTACCGATCAAAGCCGACAACGAGGTCATCGGTACGCTCAGCGCTGATCGTCTTGTTCAGGCAGACATGTCCCGGAACGGCAGGAAGCAAAAAACGCAAGGGGGAGACGACACAATAGACGAACTGGTCAACCTGCTCTCCATAATCGCCACGATGATCTCTCAGGCCGTCAAAATAAAGCAGCTTGCCGAGGAAGAACAAAACGTTGAGCAACCGCACACTCTCTTCGGCAACAAGGAACCTTTTTCCTATTACCGGCAGGAAACCAATCCGGCCGACGATACGGAATATAGCGACAAGCACAAGCCGGCAAATATTATCGGCAGCTCCAAAGCGATGATCAGCGTCTTCAGAATGATCGACAAAATTGCCCCAACGAACGCAACGGCACTCATCCTTGGAGAAAGCGGTGTGGGCAAGGAACTTGTCGCAAGTGCCATCCATTACAAAAGCCATCGCGCCGACAAGCCTTTTATCAAATTCAACTGCGCAGCACTGCCGGAAAGCATTATCGAGAGCGAGCTTTTCGGCCATGAAAAAGGGTCGTTTACAGGCGCAACCGCCAATCGCGAAGGTCGATTTGAACGCGCCGAAGGAGGCACTGTTTTTCTTGACGAAATCGGTGAACTCAGCCTGACCGTTCAGGCGAAACTTCTTCGCATTCTCCAGGAAAAGGAATTCGAGAAAGTCGGCGGCTCGAAACCGATGAAAGCCGATATTCGGGTTATCGCAGCAACCAACAGGGATCTCGAAAAGGAAATAGAAAACAGCAAGTTCAGAGAGGATCTCTACTACCGGCTCAATATTTTCCCGATCACCGTCCCTCCCCTGAGGGAAAGAAAGTCCGATATCCTGATGCTTGCCGATTATTTTGTCGAAAAATACAACGCCCTGAACTTCAAAGGGGTTCGCCGAATATCGACACGGGCAATCGACATGTTTATGCGATATCACTGGCCGGGCAACGTCAGGGAACTGGAAAACTGCATCGAAAGAGCTGTCATCCTCAGTGAAGACAACGTCATCCACGGCTACCATCTTCCCCCGACACTGCAGACCGCGGAATCAAGCGGCACACCTGCCTCCGGCTCACTGCAGCAAAGGCTCGATGCCATAGAACACGAAATGATTATCGAAGCACTCAAGCGCACAAAAGGAAACATGGCCAAAGCAGCTCTGCAACTCGGCCTGACCGAACGCGTCATGGGCCTGCGCGTTAAAAAATTCGGTATCGATTACAGGAAATACCGGCCATGAAGATAGTGGGCAGTTCTCAGTTCTCAGTTCTCAGTTCTCAGTTCTCAGTTCTCAGTTCTCAGTTCTCAGTTCTCAGTTCTCAGTTCTCAGTAAAATAAACTACATTTGTGCAGGCTATTGTTCAACAGATTTTTTTCCGGATAACCCCATACAAAGCCGAATCTCGTCTACGCCATACGTACTTCTGATACTGCAGGCAAAAGAGCAGAGCGGCAGTAGTGCATAGACAGGAAAGGCTACGATGATGAATCGTCTTTTTTCAACGTCTTGTCTATCTGCAGGTCCCTCACACGAAGCGTCCCTACATCAAGGTCGTCGATCTGAAGCTTTTTAAACCTTGAACGCCTGACTTTCAGCTTCCCAACAGCAAGCCTTCCGATCGCAAGAGCTCCATAAGCAATCGCCCCGGCTGCTGCTGCACCAATCGCCAATGCACCAATCGCAGAAGCTCCGGAAGACCGCGCTCCGACACTCTCTCCCGGTCGTATAACGCAGGTTCCGGCTGGCTCGATACCCACGGGCCTTTTTTTCTCCTGATCACTCATAGCTCTTTCCTGCAGTTAAAATAGTGGGTCACCTTAATCCCTTTATATGCCTTCAAATGACAATATAAACGCTTTAGCCGCATATGCCTTAGGAACTTGCCATTGAAATCAACATCGACCCACAAAAACAACTACACAAATGTAGCAAAATGCCACTTCCTACGTGCGCGTAGGAAATAAAGCCGCACGTTAAGGCCGCCTCCCCTTTCCCATAAATCATGCACAAAAAAATACTTACTGCAACAACCTCTTTTGCAACAGGAGCTTAGCTGCAAAAGCACCTTTCCGGTAATCGTCACAGCACGTATTTCTCCACTTTTGGCACGCAAGTTGACCACCATCATTCAGAAAGAATGTGCTTTCATCCTGATTTTTTCAGGATTATTGATCGAAAAACCTAAAACAACACAAGATCATGAGAAAGGTAGCGATTTATGGAAAGGGTGGAATCGGCAAATCAACCACCACGCAGAACACAGTAGCAGGGCTTGCCGAGATGGGCAAAAAGGTCATGGTTGTCGGCTGCGATCCGAAAGCCGACTCAACGAGGCTTCTTCTCGGGGGACTCACCCAGAAGACCGTTCTTGACACCTTGCGCGAAGAAGGAGAGGATGTCGAACTCGAAGATATCATCAAGGAAGGATACGGTGCATCCCGCTGTACCGAGTCCGGCGGACCGGAACCGGGAGTCGGCTGCGCGGGCCGCGGCATCATCACCTCCGTCAACATGCTCGAACAGCTTGGAGCATACGACGAAGAATGGGATCTCGATTATGTTTTTTACGACGTTCTCGGTGATGTTGTCTGCGGTGGTTTCGCCATGCCTATCCGCGACGGCAAGGCTGAAGAGATCTATATCGTCGTTTCGGGCGAAATGATGGCCATGTATGCAGCCAACAACATCTGTAAAGGCATCCTCAAGTATGCCGACGCCGGCGGTGTCCGTCTCGGCGGCCTTATCTGCAACAGCCGCAAGGTCGATAATGAAAGAGAGATGATCACTGAACTCGCCCGCCAGCTCGGCACACAGATGATCCATTTCGTCCCGCGCGACAACATGGTGCAGCGCGCAGAGATCAACCGTAAAACCGTGATCGATTTCAACCCGACACATTCCCAGGCAGACGAATACCGGACTCTTGCGAAAAGCATCGACGATAACGACATGTTTGTCGTCCCGACTCCGCTGGAGATCGATGAACTTGAAAAACTCTTGATTGAATTCGGTATCGCCAACTAATAAAAACAAGGAGCCATCAACATGTTAATGATCAGAGCAATTGTCCGTCCGAAGAAAGCGCAGGACGTCATGCAGGGATTACTCGACGCAGGATATCCTGCAGTCACGAAAATACCGGTCGTGGGCCGTGGGAAACAGCGGGGTCTCAAGGTTGGCGATGTCGTCTATGACGAGCTGCCCAAGGAAATGCTCCTGACGGTCCTTCCCGATGCGGACAAGGATTTCGCGATTGACGCGATCATGATGAACGCCCGGTCAGAGGGCGAAGGAAAGTTCGGCGACGGAAAGATATTCGTCTCCAGAGTCGAGGAGGTCTACACCATCAGCACGGGACTTAAAGAGATCGAATCTGAAATAGCTGAAGCGAAGGAGGCGTAATGAAAGAAATCACTGCAGTTATCAGGATGAGAAAAATGAATGAAACGAAGCAGGCGCTCATCGATGCCGGCATCTCGTCATTCACGGCCATGGGGCGAGTCCTTGGCAGAGGCAAAGGCCAGGTGCATTTCGATATTCTCCAGGGCGCCGAAAAAGGGTATCCCGAAGCGATCGAACAGCTTGGCGGCCCGCCCCGCCTGGTTTCAAAACGTTATCTCACCATTATTGTTCCTGACGAGATGAAGCAGACGGCTGTAGACACCATTATAAAGGCAAACCAGACAGGGAAACCCGGTGACGGAAAAATTTTCGTCTCCAATATTCTCGACAGCGTCAGGGTTCGTACGGGTGAAACCGGCGAAGAGGCCCTGGTATAACACTATCAAGGAGAAAGACTTATGACAAGAGTATTACCGGATCCTTCTTTGGTCAAGGAGGAACTGATAAAAAAATATCCGCCGAAGGTCGCCAAAAAGAGGGGAAAGGCGATCGTCGTCAACGATCCCGAAGAGATCCCCCAGGTACAGGCCAACATCCGCACCATACCGGGGATCATCACCCAGAGGGGTTGTTCCTACGCCGGATGCAAGGGCGTCGTCCTCGGTCCGACCAGGGATATCGTCAACCTTGTACACGGTCCGATCGGCTGCAGTTTCTACGCATGGCTCACCCGGCGCAACCAGACCCGTCCCGACGGTCCCGAAGGTGAAAACTACATGACTTACTGCTTCTCGACCGACATGCAGGAAGAGCATGTTGTTTTCGGGGGCGAAAAAAAGCTCAAGCAGGCAATCCAGGAAGCCTATGATCTCTTCCACCCCAAAGCCATCGGCATTTTCTCGACCTGTCCGGTCGGCCTTATCGGCGATGACGTTCATGCGGTCGCAAAGGAAATGCGTGAGAAGCTCGGGGACTGCAACATTTTCGGTTTCAGTTGCGAAGGATACAAAGGTGTAAGCCAGTCGGCAGGTCACCATATCGCCAACAATCAGGTGTTCAAGCATGTTGTCGGACTCGACGATGAAGACAAGGGCGGCACGTTCAAGATCAACATGCTCGGCGAATACAACATCGGCGGCGACGCTTTTGAAATCGAGCGCCTGCTCGAAAAATGCGGTATCACCCTCGTTGCCAGCTTCAGCGGCAACTCGACCATCAATCAGTTCGAAAACTCGCATACCGCCGACCTGAACGTCGTCATGTGCCACCGCTCCATCAACTACATGGCAGAGATGATGGAAACGAAGTACGGCATCCCGTGGCTGAAGGTCAACTTCATCGGCGCCGAATCGACCGCAAAATCGCTTCGCAGGATCGCACGGTATTTCGAGGACGATGCACTGATGGCAAGAGTTGAAGAAGTGATCGCCGAGGAGATGCCAAGAGTGGAATCGGTCATCGAAAACATATACCCGAAAACAAAAGGAAAACTCGCCATGCTGTTTGTCGGCGGGTCCAGGGCTCACCACTACCAGGAGCTCTTTGGGGAACTCGGTATGGAAACGCTTTCAGCCGGATATGAATTCGGCCACAGGGATGACTACGAAGGACGGAAGGTCATACCCAGCATCAAGGTCGATGCCGACAGCAAGAATATCGAAGAACTGAAAGTAACCGCAGACCCTGAAAAGTTCAAACCGAGAAAATCCGAAGAGGACCTCGAAAAGCTGAAGTCCGAAGGCCTCGACATCAGGGAATATGAGGGCATGATGCCTGATATGAAAAAAGGCTCGCTGGTGATAGACGATATAAGCCATTACGAATCCGAAAGACTGATCGAGCTCTACAAACCTGACATCTTCTGCGCAGGCATCAAGGAAAAGTACGTGGTCCAGAAAATGGGTGTACCCCTGAAACAGCTTCACAGCTATGACTACGGAGGTCCGTATGCAGGCTTCACGGGTGCAATCAACTTTTACAAGGACATCGACCGGATGGTCAACAGCCGTGTATGGAAACTGATTCAGGCCCCTTGGGAAGAAAAGGTATCGCGGCTGGAAGCTGAATACGTGACACAGTAAACAAAGGAGAAGAGCGAACATGTTATTACGACACACAAAAAAAGAGGTGATGGAGCGCGAAGCGCTTACCATCAACCCGGCAAAAACATGCCAGCCGATCGGAGCGATGTATGCTGCTCTCGGCATTCACGGCTGTCTGCCGCACAGCCACGGCTCTCAGGGCTGCTGTTCGTACCACCGCAGCACGCTGACCCGTCACTACAAAGAACCGGTCATGGCGGCAACAAGCTCGTTCACCGAAGGCGCATCGGTTTTCGGCGGCCAGGCGAACCTGGTGACGGCGATCAACAACATATTCTCGGTGTATGAACCGGACCTGATTGCCGTCCACTCGACCTGCCTGTCGGAAACAATCGGTGACGACCTTCAGCAGATCGTCACGAAAGCAAAAGACGACGGCAAGATCCCGGAAGGCAAAAAAGTGATCTACGCACCGACCCCGAGCTTTGTCGGCTCGCATGTCACCGGCTACGCGAACATGGTCACCGCAATGGCCGAGCAGTTTGCCGAAAACACCGGAGAAAAGCTCGACCAGGTCAACATCGTGGCCGGCTGGATGGAGCCTGCCGACATGAGGGAAATCAAGCGCCTTGCAAAGGAACTGGGCGCGACGATCAAACTGTTTCCGGATACATCGGACGTGCTTGACGCTCCGCAGACCGGCAAACATGTCTTCTATCCCAAAGGCGGCATAACCATGTCCGACCTCAGAAGCACCGGTGACAGCAAGTCGACGATCGCACTGGGGCGCTTCACGGCTGAACCTGCAGCCATCGCGCTCGACAAGAAATGCACGGTTCCCTTCAAGACCGAGGACATTCCTGTCGGACTCCGTGCAACCGACAGGTTCCTGATGAGGCTCGCAAAAGCTGCCGGAGTAAAAATCCCCGAGTCCGTCACTGACGAGAGAGGACGGCTGGTCGATATCATGACCGACATGGAGCAGTACTTCGATGGCAGGAAAGTCGCGCTTTTCGGAGATCCCGACGACCTGATTCCTCTGACCGAGTTCCTGGTCGATTTGAACATGAAACCGGTCCACATTGTCAGCGGAACACCGGGTAAACGGTTCGAACAGCGCATGCGGGATATTCTATCGGACAGCGTTCCGGAAGCCAACATCAAAAACGGCGCTCAGGCCGATATCTACCTGCTCCATCAATGGATTAAAAACGAACCGGTCGATCTCCTGATCGGCAATACGTATGGCAAGTACATCGCACGGGACGAGGACATTCCGTTCGTTCGCTACGGATTCCCGATTATCGATCGTATCGGTCACAGCTATTTCCCGAGCGTCGGCTACATGGGCGGCATCAGGCTTGCGGAAAAAATCCTCGGCGTACTCATGGATCGCCAGGACCGTGACGCACCTGAAGAATCGTTCGAACTGGTTATGTAAAAAATTGTTGAGCTGCTGATTTGTCGAGTCGTTGAAGTGTGGCACAAAAGAGGCGAGGTTCAAAATCCTCGTCTCTCTCCACCAAAAGGGAAAAGAACTGCGTTAAACGATTCGATGCATGGCACTGAACCAGAAGATTGAACTCTCATGGAAAAACTTGAAATACTCGAAGGCAGAAGAAAACAGGTTTTCGAAAAAACAAAGGATACCGCATCGTTCGACATCAAGTGCGAAACCACCAGTCTTTCAGGCTCTGTAAGCCAGAGAGCATGTGTATTCTGCGGCTCGCGCGTTGTCCTCTACCCTGTTGCCGACGCCCTGCATGTCGTTCACGGCCCGATCGGCTGCGCGGCATATACATGGGACATCAGGGGTGCTGTCTCATCCGGACCGGAACTGCACCGCCTGAGCTTTTCCACCGATCTGCAGGAAATGGACGTTATCTACGGAGGTGAAAAAAAACTCTATACATCGCTCATCGAACTGATCGACAACTATCAGCCAAAGGCCGCATTCATTTATTCAACCTGCATTATCGGCCTTATCGGTGACGACATTGACGCTGTCTGCAAAAAAGCCTCGGAGGAAACAGGAATACCTGTCCTGCCCGTACATTCCGAAGGATTCAAGGGAACAAAGAAAGACGGTTACAAAGCCGCCTGTGACGCCCTGATGAAGATTGTCGGAACAGGCTCGACCGAAGGGATCGGCAAACACAGCATCAACATTCTCGGGGAGTTCAACCTTGCCGGCGAAGCCTGGATCATCAAGGATTATTACGAACAGATGGGAATCGAGGTTGTCTCGACCATGACCGGGGATGGCAGGATTGACGACATCCGCAGGTCACACGGAGCATCGCTGAATATCGTGCAATGCTCGGGCTCGATGGTCAAGCTGGCAAAAATGATGGAAGAAAAATACGGAATCCCCTTCCTGCGAGTCTCCTATTTCGGCATCGAGGATATGTCAAAAGCGCTCTATGATGTCGCCGGGCACTTCAACGAGAACCCGGCGGTACTCGAAGCTGCAAAAAAACTGGTCAGCCGCGAAGTCGGCGAACTCTACCCGCAGCTTCTGGAATTCCGTCAGGCGCTGGCAGGCAAAAAAGCGGCAATCTATGTCGGAGGAGCCTTCAAGGCGTTCTCTCTCATCAAGGCGCTTGCCACACTCGACATGGACGTCGTCCTTGCCGGCTCACAGACTGGCAACAAGGATGACTACGCCGGACTCAAGGAAATGTGTGACGAGGGAACGGTCATCGTCGATGACTCGAACCCCGTCGAACTGTCGAAATTCATTCTCGAAAAAGACGCCGACCTTTTGATCGGAGGCGTCAAGGAGCGCCCGATCGCCTATAAACTCGGGGTGGGCTTCTGTGATCATAACCACGAAAGAAAAATACCGCTTGCCGGCTTTGTCGGCATGCTGAACTTCGCCAAAGAGGTCTACCAGTCGGTCATGAGCCCGGTATGGCAGTTCGCTCCAAGAAAAGGAGGTCTCTCATGAAAACAGCAAAAACTGCAACCCAGAACGCATGCAAACTTTGTAACCCTTTGGGGGCCTGCCTGGCGTTCAAGGGAATAGAAAAATGTGTCCCGTTCCTGCACGGCTCCCAAGGGTGTGCAACCTACATACGCCGCTACCTGATCAGCCATTTCAAGGAACCGGTGGACATCGCGTCATCGAACTTCAATGAAGATACAGCCGTATTCGGCGGGAGCCGCAACCTGAAACTCGGGCTGACAAACATAACGAAGCAGTACAAACCAGAGATCATCGGCATAGCGACAACCTGTCTGAGTGAAACCATCGGTGACGATGTCGATATGATTCTCAGGGAATATGACAGAGAATCCTCTGCCGATACCCCGACGCCGATAATGATCCACGCCTCAACCCCCAGTTATCAGGGGAGCCATATCGACGGCTTTCATGCCGCCATGAAAGCCACGGTCGAACAGCTTGCTGAAGGCGGAACCAGGCAAAACCTGTTGAATCTTTTCCCGAACATGGTCTCACCGGCAGACCTGAGGTATCTCAAGGAAATCCTGAAAAGCTTCAGTATTCCGACGGTGATGCTTCCGGACTATTCCGAAACCCTCGACGGAGGTCCATGGAAGGAATATCACAGAATTCCGAAAGGCGGAACACCTCTCGAATCGGTCCGCAAGAGCGGGACAGCAGCGGCAAGCATCGAGTTCACGTCGGTCCTCGAGGACGAAAAATCACCTGCGGCAAGCCTGGAAAACAACTGTGGTGTCCCCCGGTATCGCCTGTGTCTTCCGATCGGGATCCGGCAGACCGACGAATTCTTTGCGCTGCTTGAAAAACTGTCGGAGACCCCGATGCCATCGAGATACGAGGACGAGAGGAGGCGTCTGACAGACGCTTACGCCGACGGGCACAAGTATGTTTTCGGAAAAAAAGCGATCGTGTACGGCGAAGAAGACCTTGTCATTGCAATGACCGTCTTTCTGAAAGAAATCGGTATCAGTCCGGTCCTCTGCGCATCCGGAGGGAAAAGCGGTTATCTGAAAAAACGTCTTGCCGAACTGGTGCCGGACCTGGACGATTCCGGCATGAAGGTTCAGGACGGTGTAGACTTTGTCGATATCGAGGATGAAGCAAAAAAACTCAAACCGGACCTTTTGATCGGCAACAGCAAGGGCTTCACCCTTTCGCGGAAAAACCACATCCCGATGATCCGTATCGGCTTCCCTATTCATGACAGGTTCGGCGGCCAGCGGCAGCATCATCTTGGATACAGGGGAACACAGGAACTGTTCGACCGGATCGTCAATACCGTTATCGAGCACAGACAGAGTTCATCACCGGTCGGTTACACCTATATGTAAAGGAGACTATATCATGTCAATTCCCATTGAGAAACACCCTTGTTTTAACGATAAATCGCGACATACCTTCGGACGCCTGCACCTGCCCGTCGCCCCGAAATGCAATATCCAGTGCAATTACTGCAACAGGAAATTCGACTGCATGAACGAAAACAGACCGGGAGTCACCAGCAAAATACTGACCCCGCACCAGGCATTGCAGTATCTCGAAAGAGCAAAGGAACTTTCACCGAACATCAGCGTCGTCGGCATTGCAGGACCGGGAGATCCTTTCGCCAATCCGCAGGAAACGCTTGAAACACTCCGGCTTGTCCGCAAGAAGTATCCCGACATGCTTCTTTGCGTCGCAACCAACGGTCTCGATATCCTGCCATGGATCGAGGAGCTTGCCGAGCTCCGGGTCAGCCATGTGACACTGACCATCAATGCAGTCGATCCTGAGACAGGAGCGGAAATCTATGCCTGGGTACGCCACAGAAAAAAAGTGTACCGGGACACAATGGGCGCCTCCGTACTGCTCGAGAACCAGCTCAAAGCGCTTGAACGCCTCAAGGAATATGGCATTACGGCAAAGATCAACTCTATCATTATTCCCGGCATCAATGAACGCCACGTGACCGATGTCGCCAAAAAGGTCTCTGAGCTTGGGGCCGACATTTTCAACGCACTTCCTTACTACAAGACTGAAGAAACAGTATTTGAAAACCTGCCTGAACCGCATCCGGCAATGGTAACCGCCATTCAGCAAGAAACCGCAAGGTATCTTCCTCAAATGAAGCACTGCGCACGCTGCAGGGCGGATGCCGTCGGCATCATCGGTCAGGAAAACAGCGAGGCAATCATGAACGAACTCGGAAAAGCGGCTGAACTGCCAAGAAACCCCTCGGAAAACAGACCGTGCGTAGCGGTTGCAAGTATGGAAGGTGTCCTGATAAACCAGCACCTGGGAGAAGCCGATCGCTTTCTTGTCTATATGATGGACAAAGACCGTGATCGTCCCGTCCTCATCGAATCACGCACGGCTCCGCCGGCAGGAGGAGGCACCATGCGATGGGAAGCCCTTGGTTCGCTCCTGGCAGACTGCAGGGCGCTTTTGGTCAGCGGGGCCGGTGAATCACCAAAAAAAGTGCTTATTGGCAGCGGTCTGGACGTCTACACACTCGAAGGCCTTATTGAAGAAGGCGTGAAAGGTGTTTTTAACGGCAGGGACATGAGCCGGCTGACACGTATAAGCCAGATGCACGCCTGCAAAACAAATTGTTCGGGCACCGGAAGCGGATGCGGGTGAGGAATGCGCTACGCGCTGTTGAATTGTTGAACTGTTGAATTGTTGATCTGTTGAATTGCTGATCTGTTGAATTGCTGATCTGTTGAATTGCTGATCTGTTTATAAGTCAAGGTCTTAAAAGTAGATATTGACAATAAACCGTTCTCTTTGTTTAACCTATTTATACCAATACACTCATGGAAACACCGAAACATCACATTCTTGTCTGCGGCAGTTTCAGGGCACAGGGAACTCCTCAGGGGATCTGCCATAAAAAGGAGTCTTCACAGTTGTTGCCTTACCTTGAAAGCGAACTTTCCGACCGCGGCATGACCGATGTCATTGTATCGGCAACGGCATGTCTCAATGTCTGTGAAAAAGGACCTATCGTCGTCATTCATCCGGAAAACCACTGGTACGGAGAGATTGACAGCGAAGATAAAATGGATGAAATTCTCGACGCGCTCGAAGAAGGAGACGCCTGTGAGGAATACCTGATCAGCGAATAGAGCCGACCTCATAAGTCTCACAATTTTTCGCAGTCATCCCTGGGCCTGTCTTATGAAATAGATGTCTGGATTTCACGGGGCGGCAGGACTCTCCGGCGGTAACTGGCAATCGTTATTTCAAGGGAATAACTACCATTCCGGAAACGTCAGTGAACATCGGCAAGAGGAAGCCACCGCTGAAGCATACCCGTCATGACCTTTCGCTCAACCGGCTTGGGGATGTAGTCATCCATGCCTGCATCAAGGCATTGCTGCCGGTCCTCTTTTGTCACGTTTGCAGTCATGGCAACTATGGGAATATCGTTATTGAGAACATCCGGTGATTTCCGGATTGTCCTTGCCGCCTCAAACCCGTCCATGACCGGCATTTGAAGGTCCATGAGTACAAGACCGTAATTGTCATTGCAGAGAGCCTCGACAGCTTCAGCCCCATTGAAAGCAATGTCAATTGAATAACCCATTTTCTCCAGCATGGCGCGGGCAACCTTCTGGTTGATCGCATTATCCTCGACAAGCAGCACTTTTTTCTTTTCCTGCACCCGGCTCCCGGCCAATACCGCACCACGTTCATCAGATGCAGAATCTTTACCTGCAATACTGCATGAGTCAGTATCGTTCGGTCTTTCAAGACAAAGCGAGAAGGCAAACGTGGAACCGTCTCGTTCACTGCTTTCAAGCTGTATATCCCCGCCCATAAATGAGACAAGTTTCCTCACGATAGCAAGACCAAGTCCCGTTCCGCCCTCTTTGCGCGTTGATGAGGCATCGATCTGGGTAAACGGCTGAAAAATCTGTTCCTGCCGGTCCGGCGGTATACCGATACCCGTGTCCTTTACCAAGATATTCAGAACCACTTCATCATCGCTTTGCGAAACCATATTGACTGCAACAAGCACCTGCCCGCGACAGGTAAACTTGATGGCATTCTGGATCAGGTTCAGGAGAACCTGTTTCAGATACTCTGCATAGCCGATCAGCGTGCATGGTATCTTCTCGTCAATATCACCTGCAAGAACAAGGCCCTTGTTGTTTGCCTTTTCTTTCATGATGGCGATGATATCTCCAAACAGGTCTCTCACGTTGAACACCTCTTTATCCGCATCGACACGACCGGCGTCGATCCTGCTGAAGTCGAGAATATCATTGATAAGCGTCAACAGCATTCTCGAGCTCGAATAGAGCGTATCGGTATAGTAGCGCTGGTCCTTGTCGAGCTTGGTCTCGACAAGCAGTTCAGTCATACCGATGATCGCGTGCAGCGGGGTTCGAACCTCATGCGATATATTTGCAAGAAACTCGCTTTTTGCCTTGTTGGCGCTCTCGGCTTCCAGGCGGGCCTTTTTCAGATTTTCGATGAGTTCCTGCTGAATGGTGTCCTTCTCGTCAGCCTTGCGTTTTTCTTCTGCAAGTTTTTCGTTGAGGCTGCGGGAATCTTCGAGTGCATTTCTTGTTTCCCGGGCCTGCTCCTCCTGCCTCTGTTTCAGTTCAAGAAGATCGCTTCGGAGAAGAAGAATGATCCGGTAGAGCTCGTTGAGCGGATGTTCGGGAGGATAATAATCGTCAGATTCATAAGCATCGGCGTTCCAGTCATCAAAAAGAAGATTGCCGCATAGTGCAGCAAACTCCTCTATTTCCCTGCGGGAAATAACCAGCTCCTCTTTCTCCGGCGGAACCTGCTCAGCAACCTCATTGTTAATCCGCTGAAACGCTTCATCAACGGAAGCGACAAACACAAAGCGCTGGCTAACGATATTTGCGAAGATCCTCAGCATAGCCCTCATCAACTGCGATGCACCGCAGATATAGGTCACTACCGGGCGGCATTTGTATTTTTCATTGAGGCTGTTGAGAGTATTGGCGTAGAGAATGCGGCTGTTGATCGATGCCTTATGCACACCGGAATAATCGGCAATTCTTATGTACTCGCACCCGTCGAAAAGACCATCGGCGAAAACACGCTCGACATAGGGAATGCCCTTCTGGGCAACGACATACTGAATATCTCCGCCAAGAGCGGTAAAGAAGAGTTTGCCCGGAATCGCGCCGCTGTGATAATACACACCTGAACCGGCATCGTCAAACTGCCATTCAGGCCGGAACTCCAGCATATCATAGCTGAAACGGGAGACACTCCCTTCCCTGGCATTGAACTGGTTCATCGGAGCTGGTATTGACAAGCCCGGAGCTTATGCAACATGTTTGCAAATGGAATTTGCATTGGGGCGTTTTAGAGGAACCTATAAAAATAATTTACAGTATTTTCACGTATTGGCAAATAAAAAAGTCCCCCTGTGCCGGTCAAGAAACGATCAACAGATTCTCGGCAGCTGCTCGCCCAGCGGCATATCGAGAATGCGTCTGCCTCCGAGTGCTGTTCGAACAACCACCATGCCGGGATGCTCTTTCACCACGGTACCGATGATCGCTGCCATTCCCGAAGATGCGTCCTCATGCCCCTGCATGATTCGCAAAACGTCTTCAGCACGCTTTTGAGGTACTGCAACAACAACCTTTCCCTCGTTGGCAACCGTCAAGGGATCTATTCCGAGCAGTTCACATGCCCCCTGAACTTCAGGCCTGACGGGCAAACGGTCCTCTTCGACAACAATGCCTTTGCCCGACGCGTCAGCCAGCTCGTTCAGCGTTGACGCCAGACCGCCTCTGGTAGGGTCCCTCATGGCATGCACTTCGGGAACGTCACGCAAGATCGACGAGATCATACGATTGAGCGCAACGGTATCGCTTGAAATCTCCGACTGGAACGACAATCCTTCCCGCGCGGTCATAACGGCCATACCGTGATCTCCCAGTGAACCGGATACCAGAATGGCGTCTCCTTCCCTGAGATTTTTGCAGGACAGGTCAAACCGGTCTTCGATAAGACCGATCCCGGACGTATTGATGAATATCCCGTCACACTGCCCTTTACCCACAACCTTTGTGTCCCCGGTAACGATGCTGACTCCGGCCGCGGCTGCGGCAGTTGCCATGGCAGACACAATTTTTGTAAGATCCGAAAAGAAAAATCCCTCTTCAATGACAAATCCTGCACTGAGGTACAAAGGCACCGCGCCGCCAACGGCAAGATCGTTCACCGTCCCGTTCACGGCCAGATCACCGATGTTCCCGCCGGGGAAAAAAAGCGGACTGACCACAAATGTATCGGTCGTAAACGCAATCTTTCCCGGTCCAAGAGAAATCCTTGCCTGATCGTCGAGCATATCGAGGATGCTGTTACCAAAGGACGGTAAAAAAACGGTCCGGGTAAGTTCACGAGAAAGCACTCCTCCCGCCCCATGTGCCATCTGCACGGTTTCATGCCGTGAATGCGGTGCAGGACATTGCAGATCCATAGATATAATTAATTTGATTTATCTGGCTGGAAAACCATCCATCCATCAAGCTGCCGCTCACTCATAGCTCATTGCTTCCTACTGAGAACCGAGAACTGAGAACTTCCCCCTCCTTACTCCTGCGAACAAAGTGAGCTACTACTTGCTACTGCGAGCAAAAGCGAGCTACTCCTGCGCACAACGTGCGCTACTCCTGACTCCTTTTTGTCATCAAACCTTTCTCTGATATTTAAAATATGCTGCGCAGGCACCCTCTCCCGAAACCATTGGTGCGCCGAGAGGACTCAAAGGAGTGCACCCGTCGCCGAACGCCGGACATTCATCAGGCTTTACAATACCTCGCAGCACATCACCGCTTCTGCAGAGAGGCGACTCAACCGGCTGAATGGACGCCACATCAAACCGCTCCTCGGCGTCGAAAACGGCAAAACGTTTACGAAGACAGAGTCCGCTCCGGGGGATCACCCCGATACCTCTCCACTGCCTGTCCGATACCTCGAAAACCTCTTCGACCGCACTGCGCGCCGTAAGGTTACCCTCGCGCTCGACAACCCTCGCGTACTCATTCTCAACTCCTGACATGCCCGATTCAAGCATTGTGACCGCCCGCAGAATTCCGGCAAGAATATCCACCGGCTCAAAACCAGTGGGCACAATGGGAACATGAAACGTGTCCGCCAGAGCCTCATAGGCTTCATAACCTGTAACCGTACATACATGCCCTGCAGCAAGAAAACCGTCTACGGCACAATCCCCGGATGAAAGAATAGCATGCATTGCAGGAGGCACCATGAACTGGCTCACCAGTTCACTGAAATTATCCAGACCCTCACGCTCAGCCTGCAAAACCGCCATGGCATTTCCCGGTGCCGTTGTTTCGAATCCAACGGCAAGAAAAACAACCTCTTTTCCAGGATTGTCCCTTGCAATCTTCACTGCCTCGAGAGAGGAATAGACGATACGGACATCGGCTCCTTCGCTCCTGGCAGTCAACAGATCCTTTTCGCTTCCGGGAACCCGGAGCATATCGCCAAAACTCGCAAGCACGACACCAGACCTCGAAGCGATCGACAGGGCCCTGTCCAGGGTCTCTATCGGTGTCACGCAAACAGGACATCCCGGTCCGTGCAGAAGACGAACAGCATCGGGAAGAACCTGGTCGATACCGTTTCGAATAATGGAATGAGTCTGTCCCCCGCAGATTTCCATAATGGTCCAGGGACGCGTTACGGTCTTTGCGATCTCTGCAAGAATCGCCCTCGCCCTGGTGGGGTCTCTGTATTCATCGATATATTTCATAGCTGAATTGCTGGTTGGCTTGACAGCTGGTTAGCCGGATAGTTTTTTTATCTCCCTGGAACGTCATGGCAAAAGATTTTTCACCCCTGCAACTATTTGTTTTACTGAAAACTGCCAACTATTCTTACTCCTGCGCACGAAGTGCGCTACTCCTTGCTCCTGCGAACAAAGTGAGCTACTCCTGGCTCCTCTTCCCCAGCAACTCGTCCCACAGCTTCAGGCTCTCTGCGGCTTCTTCCTCATCGATGATCTTCAGGGCAAAACCCGCGTGAACGATAGTGTACTGACCGATCTGGATATCAGGGACATATTCCAGGCACGCTCGGGTGAGTGAACCGTTCACATCTACCGATCCCATTTTCATGCCGTTTTCGTCGCTGATGGAAACAACCTTTCCCGGTATGGCTAAACACATGGCACTACATCGTTGTTGAGTTGTTGAACTGTTGATTTGTTGATTTGTTGATTTGTTGAGCCTGATCCTGATATCATGCACATGAAAAAATCACGTAACCCCTTTATAGGTTCCTTTGAGATATTCCCTGCCGATCACTGCCTGACCGAGAGAAATGCCTCCGTCATTGCAGGGAACGTGCTCATGGCTCAATACGGTGAACGCTTTATCCTCAAGCCTCGATGCCAGTCCCTCGAAAAGCAGGTTGTTCTGAAACACCCCGCCGCTGAGAACAACGCTTCGCAAACCTGACATTTCAGCCGCTTTACCGACAATATCGGTAAGCATTTCGACAAGTGTCACATGAACGTTCCGGCTTATCGATGCGACATCCTCACCTGAAAGAAGATCATTCACGACATCCTGAACCAATGGAGAGACGGCAAGCATCCACCTATTGCTGCCGAGAGGAATGAGATCACGGGAATACGGCTTGCCTTCCAGTGAACCCGCTGAATGCATGAGTTCGACAGCGGCCTGTCCTTCGTAAGTCACTGCTGTACGCAACCCCGTGATACCGGCGATAGCGTCAAAGAACCTCCCGCAGCTGCTGGTAAACGGGGAATTGATCCCTTTCTCGAGAATCTGTGCAATCCCTTCAGGAGCCTTGTCTTTCAGGAACGGAAGATCAGGGATATATCCAAGGCTGTGATACAGGTAACCTGCAGCAACTTTCCAGGGCTCTGCAACGGCAGCGTCACCTCCGGGCAGGGGAACCGGCTCGAACCATGCAAAACGACAGGCTTCCGACGCATTGCCTATCATAATTTCACCGCCCCAGATGGTTCCATCGGTGCCGTACCCTGTTCCATCGAGTAGAACACCGATACAAGGTTCCTGGGACCTGTTTTCAGCCATGCATGACGCCAGATGGGCATGGTGATGCTGAACCTGCAGCAGAGGCAGTTCTTTCTGTTCCTGCGCCCATCTGGTAGAAAGATACGAGGGATGCATATCGCAGACCAGCAATTCCGGAACAACCTGAAAGATGTTGCGAAGATGGTTGCCGACTTTCAGAAAATGGCTATAGGCCTCGTAGTTCTTCAAATCCCCGATATGCTGGCTGAGAATCCCTTCCGACCCTTTCAGCACGCAAACCGTATTTTTTATTTCCGCACCCGTGCCCATTACCTGAGAACCGCCGGATGCAAGAGGAACCGGCGCAGGGGCATATCCCCTTGCACGCCTGATCTGGCGCAGTTTTCCATGCATATGCATCGTAACGGAATCATCGCACCTGAGGTAGATGGGGCGGTCATGCATGAGATACCCGTCTGCAATCCCTCCAAGACACGCAACCGCTTCATCGTCGTCGATCATGACCGGTTCATCCGAACGGTTCGCGCTTGTCATGACCAGGACCTCAGGCCCATACTCCATCATAAGAACATGGAGAGGAGAGTAAGGCAGCATAAAACCGAGACGATCATTGCCGGGCGCTATTGAAGCCGGCAGCAGCTCGTCCTTTTTTTTGAGCAGAACGATAGGAGCCTCAGGCGAAAGGAGCGCATGGCGCTCATTTTCATGGACATGGCAATAACGCTCAACCGACAGCATGTCCCGGGCCATCAGGGCAAAAGGTTTTTCATCGCGCTTTTTTCTCTCTCTCAAGCGGGAAACGGCACGTTCGTCGCAGGCATTGACAGCCAGATGATAGCCGCCGATACCCTTGACGGCGATAATCATGCCCTGCCGGATCATGCCGAGAGCATGCTCCAGCGGCTCCCTGCAGTCCGCCTTTTTGCCGGAATGATCGAGAAAGGAGAGTGACGGCCCGCAAACGGGGCAGGCGTTCGGCTGGGCATGAAACCTCCGGTTCATCGGCTCGTCGTACTCTGCCCGGCAGTCTCCGCACATCTGGAAGTGCTTCATCGACGTGCCGGGCCGGTCGTAAGGGATTCTTTCGATAATCGTGTAACGCGGTCCGCAATTGGTGCAGTTGATGAAAGGATAGCCATACCTCCGGTCGGTTCTGTCAAGCAGCTCTCTCCTGCAGTCATCGCAAATGGAGAAATCCGGGGAGACCATCGTCTGTATCGAGCCGTCACTCTCTGAAGCGACAATGGAAAAATCCCGGTTTTCCACAGGCGGAATTTCGGCCGATTCAACCGAACTGATCCTTGCAAGAGGAGGAGCGTTATCATGAAGCGCAACACGGAAAGAGTTGAGTCTCTCGGGATCCTCGCCCTGTATCTCGATACAGACGCCCGATGGAGTGTTCCGGATAAAACCGCCCAAACCCGCCTCTTTGGCAAGACGGTACACAAAAGGTCTGAATCCTACCCCCTGGACGACACCGTTGACAAGGATCCTCAGCCTCTTTTGAGTTTCGACTGCAGCCATTCGACCCATGGATTGAAACCCTCTCCTGTGGCAGCGGAAAGCTCGAACCACTCAAGCCTGCGGTTCACTTTCAGAGCATTTTCCCTGCACTCCGCAGCATTGAAGGGAACGTGCGGAAGCAGGTCTGTCTTGTTCAGAATACAAAGATCGGCCTCGATAAACATCGTCGGGTATTTCAGGGGTTTGTCGTCACCTTCGGTAACACTTATCACCACAATCTTCATTTCCTCTCCAAGATCGAAAAGCGCCGGGCAGACAAGGTTGCCAACGTTTTCAATACAAAGCAGCGAGTTTTCCGCAATGTCCATCTCTTTAAGGGCACGATTGACCATCGAGGCATCGAGATGACACCCGGTCCCGGTATTCACCTGAAGAACCGGAACATCGAGAGCCTGTATACGATCGGCATCACGCATTGTCTGCTGATCTCCCTCGATAACACTTACCGGAAAATCTTCTTTGATCAACGGGATGGTTCTTTCGAGAAGTGAGGTTTTGCCGGAACCCGGTGAACTCAGGAAATTGAGAGCAAGGACATGCCTGGCTTCAAAAAACCCCCGGTTTCTTTCGGCAAGCAGATTGTTTTTCAAGAGCACATCCTGCTCGACCACTACCTGACGGCTGTGACTGTGCCCATGATCTCCAGAACCATGGTCATGGACATGATGATGACCATGTCCGTTGTCACCGACATGAACGTGATATGAAGGGTCTCCAGGCCGGTATATGACGGCACCGCCGTCCGAAGAACATCCGCATGTATCGCACATAAGTAGATTGTTGAATTGTTGAGTTGTTGTCAAAAACAGCGATCATTGAAGGAGAAAAGGACTTAAATGACAAAAAGGACCAAAAGAATTATTCCAACAAAAGTACAGCCCTACAGCCTCATAATAATTCTCCCAATCGCGGTAGGAACGAAAGTCACCTTTCGCCCCCCGCACAGTTCCGGACGAGCGGAATTCCCGCATCCGGCTCCTAACTTGAGTATTTGACGCAAAA
>JANQMO010000006.1 GCA_028280025.1 Chlorobium sp.
TTTTGCGTCAAATACTCAAGTTAGGAGCCGGATGCGGGAATTCCGCTCGTCCGGAACTGTGCGGGGGGCGAAAGGTGACTTTCGTTCCTACCGCGATTAGTAGGTATTGGGTAGTAGGTATTGGGTAGTAGGTATTGGGTAGTAGGTATTGTTCGTGATGTGATTGTCCCGTGAAATATTTATTTTTGGTGATACGCCTTAGGTTTTATGATTATCCGTAAGGCTTAATTACTCAAAATAGATATGTATACGCACGAGAAGCTGGAGGTATGGCGGGAGTCAATGCGACTGGTAAGAACAGTCTATGAAATGACTAAAGGTTTTCCAAAAGAGGAGATATACGGTTTAACACAGCAAATGAGAAGGGCGGCAGTATCGATCCCCTCCAACCCCGTGAAATAAATGTATTTTGTCTACGTGCTTAAAAGTCTCAAGGATTTCAATTATTACATAGGGTATACATCGGATCTTGAAAGGAGGCTTTTAGAGCATAATGAGGGAATGTCAAAATCGACAGCATATCGTCGACCATTGGAATTGGTTTACTATGAGGCCTGTAGGAATATCAAAGATGCGATGCATAGAGAGAAGTATCTGAAATCAACCTACGGACATCGTTATCTGAAAAACAGGCTTAGGTATGATAATGGCGACTAATTCTATTTCACAGGGGCAGAAGGTGCTGCTCGGGATGGAAAAAAAGAGTATGCCTATTTTATAAGTATAGCCAGAGGCTCACTGGCAGAACTGAACACGCAGGTGAAAATAGGCCAAATGCTGGGTTATACAGAGGAAATTCCTGAAGTGAAGAAGCAAATGGCTACTGTGGGAAGGCTACTAACAGGATTGTACAAAAAATGGAATAATACCTGATATCTTCCCCCATTACCCATTACCCATTACCCATTACCTATCACCATTCACTAACCCCAACTCCCCGGAATAATGAAAAAAATCCTATCCCTCATTTGTGCAGTGTTCTTGTGCACGCCTGCGATTTCTCATGCGTTTGAGCCGAGTAACATTCCGCAGTCGTTGTTGCCCAACATCCATGGCAAGTCGCTGACTACACCGATCGCGTGGGGGGCTTCCAACGGTGTTGTCTTTGCCGGTGTCGGCGGTACGGTCCATGCCCCTTATGCCGACGAGGCTGATGGCGCGGCTGTTTTGGGTGTCGGTGTCGGTGACCCGATCAAGAACCTCGGTGCCCAGATAGCCTTTGTTTCGCTGGACCTCGATGAATGGGAGGAATACTCGATGAGCCTTCACCTTCATCATGACTTCGGCGGCGGCACGGCTGTCGGTGCAGGTATCGAGAACGTGATGCTGACCGAAGGAGGCGATGCAGGAGAGAGCTACTACCTCGTCGTCAGCCATGGCTTACAGGGAGACATGTTCGCCAACGAAACCGGTTCGTCGAAGCTGCACGTCAGTGTTGGTGTCGGTTCCGGCCGTTTTGGTGAAAAAAGTCCTGCAGATGTCGCTGCCGGCAAAGGTGAGGACGGCACGTATGTCTTCGGTAACGTTGCTTATGAGCTCTTTGAAGAATTCAACGTGATTGCCGACTGGAACGGCATCAATCTGAACGCAGGCCTTTCAAAAACCTTCTGGCTGGACAAGTACCCTGTGGCGGTTACCATAGGTGCAGCTGACCTTACCGATAATTCGGGTGATGAAGTGAGGTTTGTCTTTGCCGTAGGAACGGGCTTCAAAATCTGATCATCAAATCTTTTTGGTCCACGAATTATCACGAATTGCCATGGGTAATGGGTAAACTCAAAAACTATCTTCCCCCTATTACCTATTACCTATTACCTATTACCTATTACCTATTACCTATTACCTATTACCTATTACTCAACAATTCAACAGCTCTAACATCATGAAAAAAACTCTGAAAATCATTTTCATGCTTCTTACGGCCGGTATATATGCCGGGGCTCTGTATGCTCAGTCAGGGAACATGTCCGACGTAGGAGCACAGGCAACCGTTGGTGCAACGGTAGGATCGAGCGTCAGCGCAGCGACGTCCGGCGTTGTCGGTGCTCCCGGTCCTGATACGGGCACTGATGGCGAAACTGACGGTGGAACGGATGGAGGCGACTCCGACAGCGGTGACTCTGACAGTGGTGAAGGTGAGGATGAATAGTTCTCAGTCCTCTGTTCTGAGTTCTCAGTTTAAAGCAATGAGCAACGAGCAGAAGATAGTGATTCGTGAATAGTGAATGGTAGGAAGCAAATGTAGGGGCGGGTTTGAAACCCCGCCCGTACGAAGGCCGGTTTGAACGAAGGTCAGGGATACTTCTTCAAACAACTCAACGATTCAACAGCTCAACAAATCAACATTATTTTCCCCCCCCATTGCCCCTCACTTATTCGTGGACTCAATGCTGCTCCTGATCCTTTTCGTAGTGCTTCCGAACATCAATGTTACGATGGCGTAATACTTTATTTCACGGTTTAAAAATCTCTGGTTTTTTTCGGTGAAATTTGTATTTTTTTATCGCTAGGTCATACTCCGATTCCCTCTTCAGATTGTAAGAACCCTTTGTAACTGAAGAAAGCGGAGCATTTTTTCAAGTAGCCGATCACCCTCGCTCACTCATGGCCGGCAAAGTAATTATCTGCGTGATGTCATATGTGTCGTTTTCGTCATAAATACGTATGGTATTGACTGATTTTACGCCCCCTCATCCCCATAACCCAATCCGGAGAGTAAATCATGTCTCTCTACTACCTGACCCCCATCCCGCTCTTCGCCCTTGTGTCTTACGGCACCCTGTTTGCCGGGACAGAGGTTGATCAGGTGGCAATGACGGTACCCTTTGCGCACTTCACTGGCATTTATCTTGTCGCGCTTGCCGTTGCCTATGTTGCAATCATGATTCTTGCTTCCCAGGCCGAAAGGTTTGGTTTTGTCGATCATCCCGATGGGAAACGCAAAATCCACAAGGTGGCAAAACCGCTGGTCGGCGGTATCGGTATGATTGCAGGTGTTCTGATCACCATGCTTCTTTTCATGCCGTTCTGGCAGAATGCGGGGCTCATCATTGCGATGCTCATGATCGTAACGATTGGGGCAATCGACGACCGGCACGACGTCAGCTGTAAGAGCCGTTTCTTTGTGCAAAGCGCAGCGGCGGCATCGATCATGTATTTTGGCGGAACGGTTCTTGAGTCATTCGGCAATCTTTTCGGGCTCGGAGCGATCCAGACGGGTTTTCTCGCTATCCCGATTACCCTGTTCTGTGTTATCGGCGTCATCAACGCGGTGAACATGACCGACGGCCTCGACGGCCTGGCTGGCGGGACCTCTCTTGTTGCATTCAGCGCGTTCGGGATGCTCGCCTGGCTCAATAACCAGCCTGAGCTTACCTACATCAGTATTGCTTTTGTTGGTGTGATTGTAGCGTTCCTGCGCTTCAACTGGCACCCGTCGAAACTTTTTATGGGTGATGCGGGGAGCATGAGTCTCGGTTTCGTGCTCGCCTTTTTTGCTATCGAAGTGACGCAGAAAACAGGAGGCATTGTTTCTCCTGCAGCGGCACTCCTGGTTCTCGCGCTGCCAATTACCGATACCATCACGGTTATGATCAAGAGGGTGATGAAAGGCCAGAGTCCTTTTCATCCCGACAAGACCCACCTGCATCATGTCATCAAGGCAATGGGTTTCAATCACCAGAAAGTGGTCATGCTGATTATCAGTCTGACCATCATGTCCTCTTCCATCGCCGTCATCGGTACCCTCATGCATTTTCCGGATTACCTGTTCTTTGCGATCTATTTGCTTTGTTTTGCGGCCTATTTCATAGCATCCTGCAAGCTCAAGACAATCTACCGCTACCTGCTCAAACTCCGCCGGCAGAGGGTGTTTAATATAGAACTCGACGAAGTTCTGCGGTAGCAGAGCAGTGCTGAGTAATGAGCAACGAGTGCTGAGGTAGGATGAGGGTAATCGGTATTAGGGTGCGCCGGGAGACCGGCAGGAGATAAAGGGTGCAAGTCCCTCCAGTGAAGGAGTAGCGACCCACACTGTCCCCGAGTCATGCGTGCAAG